>NZ_RBXL01000001.1:1142500-1742500 GCF_003634315.1 Thiocapsa rosea | reverse complement strand
GCGCCTTCACCAATGAGGTCTTCCCGGCGCCGGAAGGGGCCGAGACGATAAAGAGGATGCCTTCGCTCATGGATGCGCTCGACTGCTTATAGAGAGTGGTTTTTCGACCGATGTCTGCCGCGGCCGCACGGATGCGGGACTGCCTGGGCACCCGGAATGACTTCGAATGTCGAGACGAGGCACGACAGGCCGGCCTGAACGCAACCCCGGCGACCCGGAAAGACCTCATGAGAATATCGCGTGCGCGCCGGGCGCGCACGCAGATCCGGCTCGATCACCCGTAAGATCGGGTCAAACGCATATCCATCCCTTCCTGCGTGTCTGCTATTCGGTCTTCCAACCCGCCTTGACCTGCGCAAGGATCGCGTTTGCCTTATCCAAGACCGCTTGCTCGATTTGGCCGCCGTCGCCGATCTCAACCGTCACTCGAATTCGCAGCACATGACCGGCCGTCGCCTCACGCAGGGCGTCGATGTTGTCGGCGAAATCCTGCACCTCATGGGTCTGGAGATCGGCGGTGGCCGCCTTCGATCCATACCGATCAGGCGAAGTCGGCTCCTTGGCCTCGCCTTTGCCCGCCACGATCTTGACCGCCGCGGCACCGCCGAGATCGCATGGCCATGCGCCGGAGTCGACGGCACGCTCGATCAACCCCAGCCTGAATGCCTCGGTCAGTGCGCCGACGACCCGCGTCCAGGGCAACACCTTGCCTACCTTCGACGACAGCGCAACATGGATATGGTGCGCGTTGGTTGCTTCACCCTGCCATGCCGCGGGCAACTGCGCCGACAGGACGTCGACGCTGGCCAGCGGAAGGGGCGGCGACAAGAGTTGCGCCGTGTCGTTGACGAAGCCGGTCGGGACATCCTCCGCCAGCACACTGACCGTCCCGTTGACCAGCCAAACCCGGCCGGCCTTGACGGCGCTTGTGACCGAATCGGTGATCGCCTGCAGAGTTGCGGCCGGGATCAGCAGATTCTCGGTGTAGCCGCCCTTGTCCACGTCAACGAAGTACTTGCCGGAAAAGTACGCCGACAGATCGGCAAGGCTCACCGGCTCCTTGCCCCAAAGCCCGGGCAGATTGCCCGGTGCCAGGAGCTGCGGATCCAATTCAGAGAGCACTGCGGCATCCGAGAGGACGACTTCCAGACTCGAGTCCTGGATCGCGTTGTCATCAGGGCGGCACTTCCAGAAGGTCCGAGTCGACTTGTCGGCTCGCGTGATCCGCAGCACGAACTCACCCGCCTCGCACCCCTGGAGCAGCGTCTCCAGAATGGCCTCTCGATTCAGCATCTTCGGCAGCCTGGCCGTGGCCGCGAAGGCGCCGACAAGGTCCTTGACGAAACGCGCCTTGTCGCCGGCACTCCACAGGTCGAAAGGCCCGCCGGGCAGCAGTGCCTCGGCGTTCACTGCAGTGCTCTCGATCCGCAGGCGCTTGTCCGCCACCATCTTGGGGAACAAGGGATCGTTGTCGACATTGATGCGGTACGCGGCCACCTCGTTGCTGTCGTTGACCGTCACGGCGATGCTGTAGGCCATGACGATCTGCGACACCATCTCGCCGCGCGCGGCGCGAACATTGCCCTCCAGGCGAGTCGTCGCAGCCGTGTCGATGTCGCTGCGCTCCTTTAGCATTTCGCGGACCTTCTCCCAGCCGAGCAGGTCGCGGACCTTCTCGCGGGCCACGTCGATGCCATCCTTGGACGGCACCGCGAGCACGACCGCATTGCGATTCTGCGCACGCGGCTTCTCGGGACCGGTCGTCTCATCGATGAAGCGCTTGGCCTCGGCACTGGGCTTTCCGTTGCTCGCCGCCTTCGGGCCCAACACGGCGTAGTGAAACTCGCCGTCGTCCTCGATGTCGGCAGGGCGCGCCGGAAGCACGTGTACCTTGGCACCGGCGCCGCGCGCACTCTCGGTCAGCTTGCCCGCACCGCGAATCTCCTTCTCGAGAACCTCATCAACCAGGGTGGCGCTGACGTTCTGGCGGGCATCGTGGTGCATCTGCTTCAGGTTCGGCTTGGACCCAAGACGCCACACCTTCGGCAAGCCACCCTCGCGGTCGCCGGTGAACGTATCGTCGAGATACCAGGAGCCGTCGGACCAGCGTGACAAGCCCTTGTCCAACTCGATCCGGTCAGGCGCTCCAACGCCAATCAGCACCTTGAGATCACGCGTGGTGGCACGCTGACCGATGGGCTGCGAGTGCAGGAAGGTCGCCATCACCGCTTGCTCGACTTCTCGCTGCTGGACGCCGTACAAACGGTCCTGGGCCTTGCGTGCGTGACCCAGCTCAGCCTCCAGGATGGCCGTCCAGTTCTGGCGGCGGCCTTCGTACTGCTCCAGCTGCGCGACGTTCGCCAGCTCGCGTGCCGCGACACTCAGCCCATCGGCCTGCGGTTCAACCAGGAAGATCTGCGCGCCGATGAGCGGCTGCCGGTCCCACTTGACCGCGTCGCGCAGCGCCGAGGCCAAGGTCTTGAGGATGCCGCGCGTCTGCTGGAACCCTTCGAGCTGCGTCCATTTTTGATACAGGGTCTCGATCAACGCAGGATGGAAGGGGTAGGCGTCGGTGTAGCGCTTTTCCTCGGCTGCGCGGTTCTTCGCCGTGTAGTCGTCGATCCCCTGCACCCCGTTGAGCGCGCCGAACACCTGGCTGGGCCACTCGGACCGGTCGGTGTAGCTTTCCAGCTTGAGCAGGCGCCGCCGCAGGATCTCCGGCACGTCCTGGCTCTCGACCGGCTGGATGCCCTCGTCGGCCACCCGCTTGAACTCGTCATACAGCTCCTTGCTGATCTGCTTGCCGAGTTCGTCCATCTTGCCGGGGTCGGACGCCAGCAGCGAGGCCACCAGGCAGCACTGCGGCACCTTGGCCACCGCCTGGGTCAGGCTGTGCATGAACTCACGCATGCGACCGATCCACGCGGGGTCGACGTCCGCCATCACGCGCACAAACCACAGCACCTCATCGAACAGGATCAGCACACCCGCTCCGTCATCCCGTGCGAGCTTGAGCAGGTCCTCCATCACGCCGGTCGCAGGGGGTGTGGCGCGCTCTGTGCCGTCGTCCTTCAGCAGCTTCATGCCGGCCGGGCCGGCGAGCTGCCACGCAATCGCGCTCCAGGGCATCTTGACCGTCGCCGCGCTGCCGTCGGGCGCGGTGACTTCCATGCCCTTTTCCGCGTCCAGCCGGTCGAACACCACCGAAGCCACACGTGCCTTGGGCAAGCCCCCTTCAAGCGCGCAGTGCGCCTTGAACTGCTGCACAGCCGGGATATCGGGCAGGGTCGCGGGATCACGAACCAGATGCACCAGCGTGATGAGGGAATGCGTCTTGCCGCCGCCGAAGGTCATGTGCAGCTGACGCACCGCCTTCTCGGACTTGCCCGCCAAGCGGTGCGTGACGTCCCGCGCGAGATCGCGCAGCTTGACCGTGGGGTACGTGAGCGCGAAAAACTCCTCGGCGTCGTGGTACACGCCCGGGTTGCGGCCCGTTACCACGTCGTACAGGTCGGCGGCAAACTGCTTCTGCGATAGTTCCTGGTTGGTGATGTCGTCGCGCAACTGCACGACCTGGTGCCAGGGCTTGGTGTTGCCTCGCTTCATTGGGTTTCGCCTCCGCGATTGGCGGCGTAAATGGTCAGCAGCAGCTCGCTGTCGTTGATGAGGCGATACTCGGGTATACGGCCCGACAGCTTCTCGCTACGTGCCAGAATCACCGGCACACCCTCGCCACGCCGGTCCATGAACGTCGTGCGATTCGTTTCGATCCAGCCGGCATCCGTTGGTATCGGGCAACGCGCGAGCAAACTGGCCAAGGTTTCGTTGCGCGCGACCTGACGGTAAGGCAGGCTCTCCGGGTCAAGGGTATTGGGCAGCCCGCCCGGCGAATACAGCTCCAATCGATCGGCGAACAGGCGCAGGCGAACCTTCGATCCATGCAAGGAATAATCGCGGTGCACAACGGCATTCACGAATGCCTCGAACACCGCGGTCATGTCGAATTGCGGCAAATCCTTGCGACCGGTCCGTTTCACCGCACCGACCTTCATATTCCTGTAAACGAAGCGGCAGGCTTCGATGACCTGTGCATCCAGTGGGCCGGTGAGGTCCCGCGCGTCGAGCTGATACATGTCGTTGTCGTCGAACGGAACCACCGTGGTCCCGCGATAGGCAACCGCCTGGATGTAAGCGCTGGACAAAAATCGGCATGGATCGGCGCAGGCCATCAAGATCCCGCTCACCGTGGGCCGCCAGAGTCCCGATTCATCCTGACGGGCCATACCGAGCTTGCCGAGCAACACCGGTTGCGTATCCCTCGAGCGCGCGGGCCTGAAGCGACGCCACAGTGGCGCGCCGAGCGCATTCAACTCGGCACCCGGGACGATCTCCTCGTCGAAACGGATCAATCCGGTCTGGCTGCGATGCTGAAACAACCGAGCCAATTGCTCCGGCGTCAATTGCCTGCGCGTGCTGCCCGAACGCAGCAGATAACCGCTAGGGCTGCGGTGGACAAACAGGCTGCGTGGCACCTCGATCTTGATCACCGCCTGCCCGCCACCCTGGTCATCGGGTATCCACATACGTTCGATGTGAGGCGCAAGCGGGGGCTCGACCAAATCATGACAAGCGGCTTGGATGTGCTGCTCGACGCGATCGAGATCCTCCGTCGCGATGCCGAGGATTCTGCGCGAGCCATCCTCCACGCCCAGAACACAGATGCCCCCCTGCGCATTGGCGAAGGCGGCAAGCTCATCAGCCAATCCATTGCGATGGGGGGCAACGACTCGGCCGGACTCCACGCGGACCTCCTTGAGCTCGAGCGTCGAATCTTCCCCTAAGGCAATGTGGCGGAGCAGTTCTTGCGGGTCGGCAAACATCCTCATCCTCCCAAACCCAGCTCAGTCTGTGCCGTGCTACCCACCGAGCGCAGATAGTTCTGCAAACGCTCCAGGATCGAGCACTCCTCCGTGCAGCCCTCGGCGCGGCTCTTCTCGATCAATGCCTGGATCAGTTGGATGAACACCTGGCTATGGCGCAACGCGCGGCTGTCCAGGAACGCGTTGACCTTGACGACGTCGCCCGCCACCCAGAACTGCATGAGTTTATGCACTTGGTCGATCAACGGAATCGCTCGGCCACTGGCCGTTTCCATTCCCAGTGAACGGTGCTTGCGAGCACGCCAGTCCTTGAGCTTGTACTTACCGCCACCACCCGAGGATGCGGCTTTCTCTTCATCGCCGTCTTCGTCGTTATTCGGGGCTTCCTCGTCTTCGACATCTGCCGCACCACCGCTACGGGCCAGCAGCTCGTACTGGTCGGCCAGCTCGCGCTCCGACAAACCACAGGACACGGCGTAAAGGATGCACGGACCGGCCGGTGCTTCCTTCAGGCCGAAGTCATTGCGATGCAGCAGGTAGTAGGTCGTCACATCGTCCAGCGGATGGTCGCCCGGTGTCGCCTCGGCCTGTCCATGCGACAGCACGCGGCCGACGACGAAATCCACCACGAGGCGCCGCACGTGGCCCAGGAAGTCCGTCACCGACATCACCCCACCCGCCTCGGACGCCTTCTTCACCGCCGGGTAGCGGCTGTAAGACTCCAGCGCCGGGCCGGTGGCGGCCCAGATGAAGTCGGGTCCGCGGATGCCGGCGTCCCAGAAGTCGCGCAGCTTGGTCGTGATGCTGGACTGCATGTCGTTGAGTACCTGGGTGTCCCAGCCCGCCTTCGCCATCGGGTCTCGCTTCCTGCAGACTAACCAGACCGAAGATGAGAGCGAAGCACGCCTAAGGTTGCGCAAGCCACCAGGCATCTCCGTCATGACCGGCCAACTACCGTCGACAACAAAGCCTGACTTGATGATTGCCGCTACCAAGGTTTCCCAAGCATTGGGGTGCTTGTGTGCAAAGACGATGACTAGCCGACCACCTGGAAGCAAAGCCTTATGGCAAGTAATGAAGGCCCGCGCCATGCCGTCTTCGTAGTTTCGCTTTGATGCGTCGCGACTTCCACCAAACCTCGCAGCATCGTCAATTAGTTCGCCATCATTTCGTTTATGGTCCCACTTGGGGGCTAGGTCAGAGGCAAATGCATCGTCGAATTCCTTAGACACACCGGAAAGGGTTCTTCTGAGCCAAACATAGAAGAAGTCCATCAAATCCGAGTAAGGGATCGCATCGTAATATGGTGGATCAGTAACGATCACGTCGTAAACAGGCTCAAGCGCCTGGATCGCCGACCCCCTAATTACGGTTGGAGCGCAGCTGTCCTTCCAAGATGTTTCATGAAGCTTCCCAATCGTACCTGCTACAGACGATACCGCCCCACGCCAGTAGCGATCAGCGGGACCGAAAGGATTGGCTTCCGCGAAGTCCCATGTGATGGGTAGAGCCCACCTCATAAATGTATGCTTGACTTCCTCCGCGCTCTTTTCCCATACGCAGAGTGAAGCCAAGTAGTCAGTTGTCCGACTAAAAGTACAAGCAAGGTATGAAATAAGTGCAGCGGCCCAGTCCGCCGAATAATATCGGTTGATAACCTCGCTCTGCGTACGAATCTCTTGTGCGAAACGGCAAAGCGTGACCAGCTGCGTTGGGGCAAACAACTTTGCCCACTCATCAAGCCCATAAAGGCTAACAGTAAACGCAGATCCACCAGCGGACCGGCTTGCTCCCAAGGGAATAGATTCCGTAGGGAGACCATACGGAAGATTCTGCGATACATAATTCAGCATGTCGAGGGCGATTGCTGCACGCGACAACTCCTCTTGGGTAGGCAATCGATATTCCTTACCATTGAGTCCTTCTGTCACGACCGCGATGGGCCGATGCGTTAGTCGGCCTGACCGAGCCTCAAGTCTCAAATCCTCCGGCGTCATAATGGTCCCGCAACATGGGCAGGTCGCACCAGCGCGGGACATGGTTCCCGAGCCAACACGTTTATCATGCTCGCGCCGCTGAGCCGCATTTCCACCGTGTTCTTTCGCGTGCGAGTCAATAGAAAACTCAACGTCAGACATACTCTCAAGCGGTCGCATGACAAGGACGACCCGCTTTTTGTCACTTTTTGCAAGCCATCGAGTTTTCAGCAATGGAATCTCTGCGCGGCATGCTTTACACGTAACTGCCCGCGACCACAAATAGGCGGTGGTTCGCTTAGGAATCC
Organism: Thiocapsa rosea; assembly: GCF_003634315.1. Lineage (NCBI taxonomy): Bacteria > Pseudomonadati > Pseudomonadota > Gammaproteobacteria > Chromatiales > Chromatiaceae > Thiocapsa > Thiocapsa rosea. The sequence goes on along the minus strand of NZ_RBXL01000001.1, from coordinate 1,735,336 downwards.
AACGTGGATTGGCCGGGTTGTCCAGATACTCTGGGTCGAAACCCGCATTGAGCAGATCGATCTGAGGCTCGCCGGCATCGTTCAGGGGTACGAGCCTGAGCGGCTCGTCCCTATCCAAGGGCACGCGGGCGTAGGGCTTCAGCGTGCAGTATTCGGCATAGGTTGGATAGAAGCGCGCCATGTCTCGGCGTGCTTGCCTCAACACCCAGCTCCCCCAAGCGCGCACATGCCAGGCCAGATCGGCGTCCAGAAGGGTCGGGGCGAGCTTTGGGTGATCGAGCAAGCCCAGGGTTTCCCCGTAATCGAGCCCTCCCAGGGTCTGATCCGAGGCACGCGGCGCCAATGCGTCGGCCAGCTCGCGCAGGTGGCGCTTGACCTGGGACGGCGTGAGCCCTTGAGCCTTGAGATAGGCGGCCATGAGCTCGCCGTCCTGCAAGGCGAAGTCGGGCAACCTTCGTTTTTGGCCGGCAAGCCTTTGCGGGTACTCAAGCGTGCATTTCAGAATAAACCAGGCCACCGGGTTGATGTCGATAGCCGTCACTTCGCAGCCGAGCCGCATCGCCTCGAGCGGAATTGCCCCGCCACCGGCAAAGGGATCCAGCACCCGAGGCGCACGCCCGCCGTAAGCCAGCCGGATCTGCTGCCGGAACCAATCCATGTCCGGGCTGGACTCGTTGCCCCAGTGCAACACGCCGCCCTCGGTCTCCAGAGCTTCGATCTCCTCCACGCGACCGTTCGGCATCTTTTTTTTCTTCAGCGTCTTCTTGAGCGTTCCGCCAAGCCGCTTCAGCAGCTCGTCGCGCTTTTCCTTGTCGCCCGGGTCGGGCAACAGCGTAGCGATCAGCGCCGCGCGGCAGGCCGCAAGGGGGCGACGCGCCGGCCAGATGTGCAGCGTCGAGATGTGCCCATGGCGCACGTTCTTTTCATGCACCGAGTCGATGGATGTCTGCTTAAGCGGAAAGGCGACTTCAATGAGCCGTTTGTCGTTGTTGTGCATATTGATGGCTCCGGCACCTGCGGTATCGTCTAGGTTCAACCCCGCCGGAGATCGCATCTTCGGCCCGACGCCTCCATCGCGGGGGCGTTTCTCTTTCCGGCCCTCGGGACTCATTCGACGGCCTCCGACGCGTTGGCGATGTCGCTGTAGGCGATGGCCATGCTTCCGCGTGCCTTGGCGATCAGCTTGGCGAAGGGGTCCTGCACCCTGAGGAGGCGTGGCTGGACGCCCCCGCAGTCGAACACGGCATAGAGCCAGTAGCGCTCGCGTAGGTTGCAGGCTCGGGCCCACTCGTTCTCGGTCAGCTCGATCTCGCCGACACCCACACGCCCCTTCACCTCGATGCCGCGTTCCTCGCCGGCGCGCTTGGACATGAGGTCGAAGCCGGGGTAGTCGTTCAGGCCGGCCAAGCGCGCCTTCGGGGGCGTGGACACATCACGCACATCCGCACCTTGGGCCGCTTCGAATGCGATGGCCACCTCGACGGCAATGCGTTCGACTTCGGCATCACGCGCCTTGATGTCGTCGGGATCGGTGGATGGCTGAATGAGCGCGGTGGCCAGCATCTCGACGCGGCCGGGCTGAATCAGCTCGACCTCGCGCCGCGCCTGCAGCAATGCCTGCTCACGGCGGTGGGCCAGACTTTTCTGCTGGGCCTTGATGCGATCCAGCTCGGCGTGGGCGATCCGGTTGCCGTCGCGGGCCTTTTCGGTGAAGCGCTTGCGCGCTGCCGCCAGTTCGGACTCTTGGTAGTCGAACGCCCGTTGCAGGTACTCCTCGGTTTCCGCGAGTCGCGTCGTGGCGTTCATGCGCTGCAGGTCCGCCAGCTTGGCAACCAGGTCGCGCCGGATGTGTTCCTGCGCGGCCAGGCGCCAGGTGTCGCTTTGGGCCAGGAAGACGACGCTTCCGGGACTGGGCTTGGGCGTCGGTTTCAGGAGCAGCAAGTGCTCGACCGGAGTCTCGATCAGTCTTCCGTCGGCGTACTGCTTGAGCCCGACCAAGCGCTGCTCGATAGCCTCCGGGCTGTGGAAAGCCGGCAGCCCCGGATCGACGCCGCGCTCGACGCTGACGCGTGCCACATGAAACAAGTACGGGGCGGTGGCGCCGACGTCGGTGAAGATCGCGCCACGCAGCGCCTGGTTGCGGGCGCTCTCGATGGCAATCGCCGAGAGGCGCTCGAAGACGGGCTCGCCTGGATATAGGAAGATGGCATCGCGCCCGTCATCGGGGCGGTACACCGTGAACCGGTTACGCGCCGACTCGGGGTAGGTTTCGAGCAAGGGAAGGATGCTGTCGAGCACCCCGCGTTTGCACGGTCGCATGAAGAAGTGCTCATCGAGATCACCGACGAAGTCGATGCCGACGACCGGAGCGGCGTGTTCGAGGTAGCGGCGAACATAGCCGGGCAGCAGGCGGCGCATTTCTTCGATGGCCATCGCCTCGCGCAGCTGGGGCAGATCGCTGCGCACGTCGCCGCCGGGGCCGTAGATAGACGCCTCGCGCGCCTCGATGGCCTTGATCTGCTCCGGCGTCAATTGACCGGAGAGCTCCAGTGCCTTCTTGTCCGCCTCGTCGTCGGACTCGACGGCTCGCTGGATGTAGTCGGTGATGGCCATGCCTTCGAAGATGCGGCCCACCACGTCGAACACCTTGTCGGAGCCGAGCTGCTTGCGGATCTCCTCGAGCTTATCGAGCAAGGTCTTGATGACCCGGCCCTCGCGCGTCTTGCCGGCGACGAGGTTGACGATCGCGACGCGGTCCCGTTTCTGGCCGTAGCGGTGAATACGGCCCATGCGCTGCTCGAGCCGCGCCGGATTCCATGGCACGTCGTAGTTGAACAGGATCCAGCAGAACTGGAGGTTGATGCCCTCGGCCGCAGCGTCGGTGCCGATGAAGAAGCGCGCACCTTTGCCCTCGGCGTCATGGGGTCTGCGGAAGCGCTCGACCTGGGCGTCGCGCTCCTCGAAGCCAAGCCCACCATGGATGTAGGCCACCTGATCGGCGTAGCCCATGCCTTCGAGCCGTCGGCTCAGGAACTCCAGCGTGTCCCGGTGTTCCGTGTAAACGATGACCTTTTGGTCCTGGTACTGAGGCGCGCGCAGCAGTTCGGCCATGCGCTCGAACTTTGACTCTTGGCCGCTCGCATGAACGGTCTCAGCGAGGGTCATCAGCTCTTGCACCTGGCCGCGTTCGTCCATGAGCTCCGCCAAGCTGGTTGCAACGAACGTCCCGAGCGCTTCGGCCTCACTCTCTTCATTCTCCTCGGCCCCGTCTGTCGAGGTCTCCTCGTCTGCCGTCTTCGCGGCCAGGACGTCCACCAGCCGGCCCTCGCGCACCTTGCGTTTCAGGCGCTTCTGCTGACTGCGGAGCTCTACCTCGGGCACCCGACCGGACTGGATGTCGTCGATCAGGGCATCGAGTTTCGCGAGGCGGTTTCGGAAAGAGCAGAGCAAGGCCCAGGTGCTGCTGGCCATGCGCCGCTGGAACACGGTCATGGCGAACCGTGCGGCCTGCGGGTTCAGCAGGCGGGCCTGGTTGTAGTAATCGCGGATGTAGGCCGTGGTGCGGTCGTACAGTGCTTGCTCGCTGATCGCGCCCCGCGAGAGGTCGTAGCTCACCGTGTCGCAGAACCGCTCTGCATACAAGGACTTCCCGTAAAGGTCGACCATCTCCTCCTTGACGCGGCGGACGAAGTAGCGGTCGCGGGACTCGCGCGGGAAGTTTGCGAAAGCGGTCTCGGTGCTGAAGATCTCGGGCTCGAGCAGCCGCCACAGACAGTAGTAGGGGTACTCTTTCCCCATGTGCGGCGTTGCCGTGAGCAGCAACAGGTGATGCGCCGCCCAAGGTAGGCGCCACTCATCGGGCAGCTCCCGCACCCCCGCAATCGCTTCGGCCAGGCGGTAGCGGTCGGTCGCGCGGAAGGATCCGTCCAGGTCGCGGTTGGCCGAAAGCTTGTGCGCCTCGTCGAACACGACGAGGTCGTAAGGGGCGACCTGCGAGTCGCGCAGGGCGTTGAACAAACGCGGCGAACGCAGGCTGTCGAGGCTCACCACGACGAGGTCGCTGCCGGGGCCGACGAACGGATTACCGTTCTTGGTGTCGCCGCCCGTCACGATCTTGAACTGCAGCTGAAAGAGCTTGCGCAGCTCGCGGTACCAGTTGCCCACCAAACCGGCCGGCGCCACGACCATGACCCGCCGGATCGTCCGGCGAGACAAGCTCTCGCGAACGTAGAGCCCGGTCATGATCGTCTTGCCGGCACCGGCATCGTCGGCCAGCAGAAAGCGCAGGCGGTGTTGGGGCAGCATGCGCCGGTAGACCGCGATCCGCTGATGCGGCAGAGGGTCGATCTCGCTGATCTCGGTTGCGAAGACAGGGTTGAACAGATGCCCGTAGGACAGCCGCTCGCCTTCGACGAGTACGCGAAGCGCGTTGGCGTCACCCAGAAAGTCCAGCCGTGGAAGCTCCGCTGACGTGTCGGAAGACACCGAGCGGCCCCCTAAAGCGCCCGCTTCCGCTGCCCCGCTGTCGGTTCGAGCCGCGAGATCCTGTAACTTAGCCAAACCCATTGCGGAGGGCTTCGACTGTCCGTTTTCCCAGCGATTCAGCGTGACGAACGACACCCCGAGCAGATCTGAAAATTGCTGCTGCGTCAGGTCCAGTGTCATGCGAAGGCGACGTACCTGCTCGGGCTTCATAAGCATCCGCGTGATCTTATAAGCATCTTATATCATACGATATATTCCTGAACCGATGCGCTAGCGCAGTTTGGATCATTGACGACGGCATCGAGCTTGAAAGGGTGCATGTCGTTTGTTGGGTGCGGGAAGCGACTAGACACCCGCTCGGTGCGCGGTCCCGGAGCCCCCGAAGGGTCGGCGATCCGCTTGACTGGCCGTCAAGGGTCAAAACCATGAAAACTCAAAGGTTGAAACCTTATCCGGAGTGGTAACCCAAAGCTACACTCTCGGTGGATCGATGCGTTTTAGTGATCCTGCTTTGCCTTCGCAGCTTCGGGCCGACAACGGCCGGACTGGGACCTGGGAGGACGCTGATGCAATCGAACGTGGATCCGTCGACACCCGGTCTCTGGTCGGGCGGTCTGGTCATTGCACTTCTGATCTCGATCGGGCTGATCAGTTGGGTGCAGCTTCCGTTCAAGCCGGATCGGCCGCCCGAGCCGCGCGAGGGAGTGGGCTATGCCGGAGTTCAGGACGTTGATGCACGGCTCTGGCAGGACCCCTTCGCGGCAGTCGTGGCGGTACGCAAGGAAGCGCGGGCCGCGGATTCGCGCTGCTGGACGATCGGGGAGGAAGTGCGTAGCGAAGACGGAGCACGCGGGATGTCAGTCTTGACGCAGCAAGCCTGCAAGAAAATGTCCCCAACCGATGCCCCCCCGCCACGTCGGAGTTGTAAGCAATTTATTCAAGGCATGGAGAGTCGGATCGCCGCGGGAAAGACGGTACGTATCTTCGCCGTCATGGCGTCAGGCGGGCCCTCATCCGGTGCCGCGGAGGCGCGGCGGCGCGTGCGCTACGCTATCTTGTCCGGTTTGATGCTAGATCACTTCGAACCAGAAGACGACGAACATGTCGGTTACTTCGAGCTTGGGATTCAGGGTCTGCCGGAGTATGTGCCGTACGAGTGGCTCACGCTCAATGCTCGGCCCCCGTCCGAAACGGGCGAGAGCCTCGTGCTGCTGTGGCTGGATGAGGACGGTTTTAGATCCAGCGCGGGAAGCAAGTCAGCCACGGAGCTCGCTGCAACATGTCCCCAAGCCGCGCCGACCGGGAAAGATTCCTCGAGTGACAACCAAGAGAAGCCGAAACCGCTTGAAGATGGCCTGATCCAGCGAATGGGTCAGTTGCTGGAAACGATTCGCACCTGCCATTGCGTCCATATCGACGTGATGGGTCCGGCCGACTCGACGACCCTACAGCGCATCCTTGCGGAGGTTCCTCAAAACGAGTGCCTCCCCGGCGACATCCCATTCGACAAGCTCTGGTCGCCCAATGCGACCATACCAATCGACGCATCGTACCGCGGCGGATGGACCGACACCTCCAGCGCCTGCGACATCGTGCTGCGACGCACCATCGCCGACGACGACCGGTTGGCCGAGCTACTAGTCTGCGAGTTGAAGACGCGTCGCGTGGCGAATGCGGAAAACATAGCCATCGTCGGTCAATTGGACACAGCCTATTCGCGTCGCCTAAGAGACGCAGTCCAGCGGCAGTGGTGCGTCGCGACGTGCAACGAAGAACCCGAATCCGAACGGAAGGGACGCCAACCCAAGCACACGGGCTCCGAAATCCCTGATACTACGTCCATGGAGACATGCAAGAGCGAATTCGTTTCGTTCGGCTACCTCCGAGGGATTGACGGACAAACGCCAGGAGCCAGCACGGCAGCCGCGAGCACATCCAACTCGGGTGGCATCGAGCGTGCAGCGGGCGATGCGCAGATCGACTATCTGCGCCGCATGCGCGGAGCTCTCCTAATCAAGGACGAAGCGCTACGCTCGGCATGCAGTATTCGCGACCGGTTCAAGCGCCAATGCGGCATCCAGGCGATCGGCGTGCTCGGCAACGACTATTACGACAAAATTTTGGTGCTGCAGGCACTCAAGCCCGCCTTCCCGAATGCGGTTTTCTTCACGACCGACATCGAAGCGGACATGTGGCACCCCGAGCACAACCCCTATACCCGGAATTTGATCGTGGCCTCCGGCTTCGGTTTGACATTGAGCGATGCGTGTCAGTTGAGCGTTCCGCCGCTGCGCGATAGTTACCAAGCTGCTTCCCTACTGGCCACCCGACTCATCGTTGGAGGTCGGGGGGAGACGGTGAATCAATGTCCGGACGCTCTTCAATCACCGCTTCCACGTCCGCGCCCGCGTCTGTTCGAGATCGGGCGCACCCAGGCCATCGAGCTGGGCGGCGGAGCGGAGTTTCCCTCGGATACCGGGAGCTCGGTTTGCTCTGTCGAAAATGCACACCCGGAAGACGAGCGCCGCCGTTTCTACCTAGTAGCACAAAAGGGTTACTCAGCTGAGCCCGACTCGGGGGATGGACTCCCATGGACAACTTTGCGTCTGGTCGCAGCCTCTTTGCTGCTCGGTGGCCTCCTGTTTATCGCGGTCGTCAGACGGGATCAGATGCAGTATTGGGTTGGGGTCAATCTCCACCCGGCTTGGCGACTCCAGTCGAGCCGCGAGCAACAGCGCGAAGGGAATCGTAATGCACCATCCGCGGAGCGCGACAGCCCGGGCGGTTCCGCGAATGAAAGCCCCCGTGGTTTACGCGCCGCCGGCTACTCGCGTCTGGCGACCACGGTCTTCGTAGTCATTCTGTTGTTCTGGGCGATCTTGCTCGGACCGTTGCCGGCCGCGCTCGCCGCGTTCGGCATTTGGGTAGTCATATTTCTCCATTGGATGTCTCCGAAGCGGTTGTGGCTGCTGATCGTGCTGGTGGTGGGCAGCCTTTTGGCCGTGGCGGGCTATTTCGTGTTCGACGACCTTCAGAAAGGAGGGGAGCCTTTCTCGATCCTTGAAGGCGTCAGCATCTGGCCAAGCGAGATCATCCGCGTCGTCGCCGGGTTGCTCGCAATCTATTTCTTTGTTCGGGCCTTCCAGACCCAAAAGCTGAGCATGGAGGAAATCGGGAGGAATTTTCATCTCGCGCCCACGGATTCAGATAATCCTGCGGTCGCGACCCAATCCGGCAGAGGGCGACCGAAGAACGATCCGGGGTGCGCAGGGGTGTTCTCGGACCCCGCCCCCCAGGTGACGCCTCGCTGCGCAACGGAGATCTGGAGCGAGTTCCGATCGGGTTGCAGTATCCCGGCGACTTTGAGGCGTATCGCCCCCGAGACGGTCCTCTTTTTCGTCTTGGCCTTTGTGTTGATGCTTGCGTTCGGGATGCCCAACCGGCCGACACGCAGCGATCTCTCTTGGACCCTGGATTTCGTCGTCATCATGAGCGTGCTAATCCCTTTCCTCGGACTCCTGTTCCTGATGGTCGACGCCACGAAACGGACGCGGAAGCTGGCGGACGCGCTCAGTCGGCCAGTTTTCTGGCCTCCCCAAACACTTGAAGCCATGAACCTCGCCAGTTATGTTCAGAAGCCCCGAAAAGCGTGGCTGGTCCGAAAAGACTCTCACGACGGTAAGCGCGAGCCTCCGTGCGCACCGCAAGGTACGGATGTCGTCTGGTTGGATGTCAAGTTGATCGCGGAGGTGACGCGGCCGGTTGGGAATCTGGTTTGGTATCCAATGTGGGTACTTCTTCTGCTGATCGCGGCCCGTCATCCGGTGTTCGATGCCTGGTCCATGCCCGCCGCTTGGATCGTCGTGGTCGGGGCCACAGCCCTCTATGCCGCCGGCTGTGCCTGGGTGCTGCGACAATCCGCCGAGCGGGTTCGAGACGATGCGAAGAGTCAGCTTGACCACGCAATCCGCAAGACTTTGGACGATTCCGGCTATGCAGGCTGCAAGGAACAGCTCGCCTTCTTACGAGACGAAGTGCAAGGGATCTCGGACGGCGCATTCAGGCCCTTCACCCAGCAACCCTTGGTGCGCGCGGCCTTTACCGCCATCAGCAGTCTGTCGGGTCTTGCGCTCCTGCAATACTCGTCGATCTTCAACCTCTGACCTGCGCTCGGGCTGTTTGGCATCGGAACATGTCTCCGGGCAACGCGGGCACGCGGGTTTGTCGCGACCCCTGGGCAGGTCACGCCAGTCTTGAGGCATCCGGGACCGGTCGGGGGTAGGTTCGGAATGCGTAGACCTGGGCGGGACATCGGAATCGGTCGGAGCGCAACCCCCTCCGCCTGAATCGGGAGATCCTCATCCAACCGACCTGCTCGGTATGAGAATCGGCGGAAGTCGTCTTATGGAATGCTCAGTGCACCGGATACACCCAGCCGGCGATGCGACCGCCATCGGCACTGGAGCAGCTGTTCGGCTCAACATCCAACAGCGTGAAGCGGCCGTTGATCTCGAAGAGCTGGATGCGCCGCGCGAAAGCCTGCGGATTTTCCCATGGCCGGTTGTATTAGTCCTCCTCGGCCGGCGCGACCAAGCCCTGTTCGCGATCCAACCGCGGCGACATGCCCGGCGCGCCATTCCGGATTCTCGCGATCAGCGAGATTGACCAAAAGGTCGCCGCGCTCGGGCGGACGGTGCGCAGTGCCGTTGAGCGAGCACCCAAGCGGCACGATCGAGCCGGTGCGGGGGTCGGTCACCTCGGTCAGGTAGAGAATTTCATTGGCGGTGTTGACGTCGCCGAAAGTCAGGGAGCGGCTCTTCATCCACCAAAGCCGCGCGTATCCGAAACATTGGTTAGGTGACGCCGACGTACTGCTTCGGGCTGTCGGGCACCGGCTCCTGCGAAACCGCGACCTCGCCGCTCGCCAAGTCGACGAAGCTGCGCTTGAGGTGCACCCAGGTCGAGGCACAGTTGGAGTGCCTGCGCCGCGTCGGCCACCCCAAGCACCTGCCCGAAGGGTGTCACGCACGGACCCTCGCATGCACGGCGACTCAGGGTGATCAACCCTGGCCACTCAAGGGGGCCGTTGAACGGCATCGGTCGCCATCGCAATGACAAACCGCAAAGGGGCTTGAGCCATTCCGGAAAATCATCGAGCAAGTTGATGTAGCTCAGCGCAACCCTCTATGTGCCGAGAATTATCAATGCTTCTGAATATGCTTATATGCAGGCATTGACCAAACAACGTCAGGAGGTGCGCCATGTTTCAAGCTCGATCGATCGCCTTAACGACCCTGTTCGTGCTGATGGTCGGATTCGGCACGACTGGCTGGACCTACGATGCGAATCTCGCCGGCAGCTACGCCGAGCTCTTCGCACCGGCGCAGGGCGCACAGGCCGGCAAGGGGCTGAACTGCATCAAGCCCGAAGCCTTCGTGAACATGATCAAGCGGGGCGAACCGGTCGCCACGATTGATATCCGCACTCCCGCGGAGGCCAATGTGTTCAGCACCGCACTGCCGGAGGATCTGAGCATTCCGCTCAATGAGCTCTTTCTCCCCGCAAATCTTGAACGGATTCCGACGGATCGCACGGTCGTGGTCATCTGCAAATCCGGGATCCGGGCCGCTGCAGCGGGCACGGCGTTGCGCCATATCGGCTTTGATCGGGTATTCATCCTGGAGGGTGGGTTCAAGGCGCTGATCGATTATCTCGACCCGGTGGTCGCCAATAGTCCTCCCACCGAGCCGTTGCCCAAGAATTAAACCGCGTCCAGAGCGACATGCGTCATTTTCATGTTGCGTTTGCCTTCGGAGATGTCCTCGACATCGGTGAGACGCAGTTTAAAATTTATTTTTCAACAATTTAAACTGCGCAGGCTCCGGCGGTCGTCGGAGCCGGCGCGGCAAAGCCAATCCAACAAACTACGCATACCGCACTGGGCGCGGTTTCATTCTCGGGATGCCCCGACCGATGGCCCCTGTGCCTGCGCAGGGGTCATTTGTTTTGCGCCTCCTGAGCAGACCGCGGGCCTTGTTCGGCACTCCCGCCGTCGTGGCACGTGGCGCAAAGCGCCACTGGGCATGCGTGACACCGCAGAGCGGGTGTCACGAGCTAGGGCTGGTGTCATGAGCTAGGGCAGGTATCGCGAGTTCGTGACGGTTTGGGCGGCCGGCCCAAGGAGCGAGGCCGGTATGCGGGACCGGATCCTCAGCCCCCCGGAACGACGGAGGCCAGCGCTGCGGCGCGGATCCGCACGTCCATCAGTCAATAACCTCTGCGGCAACCGAAAGGTACTCGCGCCCTTTCGTCTTGACCGTGTCGATATCGGCGGTTTCCGAGGCGATGTGTACCTCTTCCAACGTCTCGGCCAAAGCGGTCAATTCGGCGTTGATCTTCGCCAGCGCGGTTTCGAGGGTGTAGGTCAGCTCATGGACGGTCGCGAGATCCTGTCCTTCGAGATCGCCCTTGTCGAGGATCGCCCTCAGCTTGCCGTTGTACTCGGAGAAGTTCGCGACAGCCTGCTCGAGCGTATCGGCCGGAAGGCCCTTGAAGTGTTCGACCCGATCGGTCTGCGCGGACGCACCCGCGGCCATACCGACCAGCAGAGCGGCTACTAGACATTTGTTGAGCATCGCGATGACCTTCAATTGAGAGGAGGAGATGGTTGGTCCCGATGGACCCTGCAGGATGAAGCAAGGCACACATCAGGATGGGACGACTGCCACAGAATAATAACGATTCGCATTAATATTTCAAGACCGGCTCCGGCGAGAAGATCGCCGTCGGGAGCGTCGAGACGTCTCGCGGAACCGCCCCGTCACTCCAAATTCTGCACCTGCTCGCGCATCTGCTCGATCAGAACCTTCATCTCGACCGCCTCGCGGGTGACCTCGACATCGGCCGACTTGGAGCCGAGGGTGTTGGCCTCGCGATTGAGCTCCTGCATGAGAAAATCCAGGCGGCGCCCGACCGGCTCGCGGCGTTTGAGCACGTCCCGAACCTCGGCGACGTGGGCCTCGAGACGGTCCATCTCCTCGTCCACATCCAGGCGGGCCGCGACCAAGGCCATCTCCTGCTCCAAACGGGCAGGATCCAGCTCGGCGCGCAGCTCGGCGAGTCGATCCGCGAGACGTCGTCGCACACTCGTCATCACCTCGGGCATCCGGGCACGCACGCGCACCACGCTCTCCTGCAGGCGATCGCAGCGATCGACCAGCAGTCGCTCGAGACGCTCGCCCTCGCGCTCGCGGGTCGCGAGCAAGGTGTCGATGGCGCGCTCCAGCAGATCCAGCGCGGCGGCCGTCACCTCGTCCAGATCGCGGTCCTGCTCCTGGAGTACGCCGGGCCAGCGCAGCAGCTCGAAGGGCGAGGGCTCGACGCCGCGACCGATGATGGCGCCGACCTCCTGCCCGGCAGCCAGGAGCTGCTCGACGAAGGCGCGGTTGACCCGCAGGCTTCCGGAGAGTCCGACGGCCGGGACGTAGCGCAGGTTGCAGTCGAGCTTGCCGCGTTGGACACGGGCGGCCAGGCGGGTGCGCACGCTGGTTTCGAGCGCGCGCAGCTCCTCTGGCAACCGCAGATGCGGCTCGAGATAGCGGTGGTTGACGGCCCGCAGCTCCCACGTCAGCTCGCCGAAATCACCGGAGCGCGACTCGCGCGCGAAGGCCGTCATACTTTTGATCATGGGGTCGTCCCTTGGGTGGTGATGTTGTGGTGTGCGGGTGACGATTTGGGCGTCGGCGCTCGCGCTCGTCGAGCGGCAGCGAGGCCGAGTGCGTAAGACCGCTCGCATGGATTCGGACTCGAGGGGCCATTATCCGGGTCGACCTGTCCGACGCAAAGGCGAAAAGCCTTTTGCGACGCATGAGTCCCGGTCGGCCGGAAGCAACGTCGCGAAGCGGCGTGCCCCCGGGATAGACGACTTGCAGTCGTCCTCTTCCACGGGCCTCGCTCGCACGACCGTCGCGTCGGGCAACACCTGAAAGGAGAGGAAAATCGCGAACGGATAAGCAAAACGGACACCGGTGCCGAAGCGCGTTCGGCGCGGTTCTCGCGTGCGTCGCGTTGACCGCGACCTCGCGGGCCGTCGGGCCGGCTGAAGAGGACGACTGCAAGTCGTCTATCCCGGGGGGTGTCGCCGCTTCGCGACGACCGTCGGCGTCACTGCCGGCCGATCCTCTGGGCAGTTGGGATTTGGCTTTGGAGATATCCGCGACCTCGGTGCGACGCGGTTTAGATTCGGTGCTCAACCTATTTCCGACAGGCTAGGAAGGAGCCCGGACCGGTGCCCGACGGACGGGCATCGACCGCGCCTGCACGCCGATCCATTGCCTTGTCGCGCGCGCGGGCGCAGGATTCCGTCCCGGGCGCTCGACGCTCCCGCGGCACGCTGCGTGCCGCCGAAACCTCAACGGAGACTGACAGGCACCATCATGGCCGTCGCCCGAGACAGCCTTCCCGCGGGCACCTTGCTGGGTCCGTATCGGGTCGTGAAGACCATCGCGCAGGGTGGGTTCAGTCTCATCTACCTCGCCTATGACGAGGACTCGGGCGAAGAGGTTGTCATCAAAGAATACATGCCCAAGAAGATCGCGCGGCGCGACAGTGCTCGGCGCGTGACGGCGAGCGAGCCGCAGCTCGCCGAGAACCTCCATCAAGGGCGCAAACTGTTCTTTCAGGAGGCGAAGGCCCTCGCATCCTTAAAGCACCCTTCGATCGTTCGGGTGTTGGATTTCTTTCTCGCCAACGATACCGGCTATCTGGTCATGCCCAACGAGCGCGGGCGCAATCTCGGAGCCTATGTGCAGGCGCGACGCGGCGGTCTCAGCACGACCTTCATCCTCGATGTCTTCGTCCCGGTCCTCGATGCCTTGTCGCTGCTGCATCGCCGCTCCATGGTCCATCTCGACGTCAAACCCGGCAACATCCACCTGAGGCATGGCAATCGACCCATGCTGCTCGATCTCGGCGCCGTTCACCCCTTGGCGAAGAGCCGCGCCCGGGGCGGACAGGTCGTCACCGCCGGTTATTCGCCGATCGAGCAGTACATGCGCGACGGTCACATCGGACCTTGGACCGATGTCTACGCGGTCGGGGCCAGCATCCGCGCCTGCATGGAAGGACGCACGCCGCCCCCCGCACCCGAGCGTCAAAAGGAGGACACCCTGATTCCGGCCACGGTGGAGCTGAAAACCCGGTATCCTTTCCCCCTGCTCAGGCTGGTCGATTGGTCGATGTCGATGCAGGTCGGCGACCGTCCACAGGATGCCGGAGAGCTCCTCGCGGCGGTGCTCGACGAGGTGGCCTCGAGCCCGGACAGGGTTTCGGGCACACCGCCGAGCGCATCCGAATAGTCCCGCCACGCCAAACCCTTTCTGGTTTCGAGATCGAGCATCGCCATGACAGACACCTCTGCAAACGCCCTTGTGCGACCGTCCGGACGCCGCCCCGACGAGCTGCGCCCGATCCGACTGACCCGCGGCTTCACCCGCCATGCGGAGGGCTCCGTACTGGTCGAGTTCGGCGAGACGCGCGTGCTCTGCACGGCGAGCGTGGAGTCACAGGTCCCGCCTTTTCTCAAGGGCCAAGGCAAAGGCTGGGTGACCGCCGAATACGGGATGCTCCCGCGCGCGACCGATACACGCAGTCCGCGCGAGGCGGCGCGCGGCAAACAGGGCGGGCGCACGCTCGAGATCCAGCGCCTGATCGGTCGGTCGCTGCGCGCAGCGATGGATCTGAATGCACTCGGGGAGCGCTCCATCACGCTCGACTGCGACGTCCTGCAGGCCGACGGAGGCACCCGCACCGCATCAATCACCGGCGCCTGGGTCGCCCTGCGCGACGCGATCGACGGGCTGCTGGCGCGCGGGGAGATCACGACCGATCCGCTGCGCACGCAGATCGCCGCCGTCTCGGTCGGCATCGTGCAGGGTGTTGCGGTCCTCGATCTAAACTATGCCGAGGATGCGACGGCCGAGACCGACATGAATCTGGTGATGGACGGCGAAGGCCGCTTCGTCGAGGTGCAGGGGACCGCCGAGGGCGTGCCCTTCAGCCGTGCCGAGCTCGACGCACTCATCGCGATCGGCGCCGCCGGCATCCGCGAGATCCAGGCCGCTCAGCGCGCCGCGCTGGAAAGCGCATGATCGGGGTGCTCGCACCCCGTCAGCCGACAAGGAGAATTGCATGAGTATTCCGCACGCCGGCGAGGCCCTCGTCCTGGCCAGCAACAACCCCGGAAAGGTTCGAGAGATCAATCAGCTGCTGTTGAGCGCCCGCATCAAGGCGGTCCCTCAAAGCGATTTTGCCGTGCCGGACGTCGAAGAGACGGGCTTGACCTTCGTGGAAAACGCCATCCTCAAGGCGCGGCACGCCGCGCGCTACAGCGATCTTCCCGCCCTTGCCGACGATTCCGGCCTGGAAGTCGATGCGCTCGACGGCGCACCCGGTATCTATTCCGCGCGCTATGCGGGACCCGGCGCATCCGATACCGCGAATCTGCAAAAGCTGCTGGCCGACCTGGAAGGGGTGGAAGCATCCAAACGCACCGCCCGATTCCAGTGCGTCCTGGTCTATCTGCGCCATCCCGCCGATCCGACGCCACTCATCTGCCAGGGCACCTGGGAGGGCTCGATCCTCACCGCTCCTCGCGGGGAGCGCGGCTTCGGGTACGACCCCGTTTTTTGGGTGCCGTCGCATGGATGCAGCTCCGCGGAGCTGGATCCGGAGACCAAGAACCGGCTGAGCCATCGGGGTCAGGCCCTGCGCGCGTTGCAGGGCCTTTTGGCGTCGGTTGGCGCCGACGTCTAAAAGGGCCGGGATGATGGAACCGGACGAAGCGATCGGCGATGACGGCATCCAGGAACGTCTGCGCGAGGTGCAAGCCCGCATCCGCGCGGCCGTCGAGCGGGCACAACGCCCGCCGGGCAGCGTTGCGCTGCTCGCCGTGAGCAAGACCCACGGCGCCGAGGCCGTGCGCGCGGCCTATGCGGCCGGTCACCGGGCATTCGGCGAGAGCTATGTGCAGGAGGCGATCGAGAAGATCGCCTTGCTCGCCGACCTGACCGACATCGAGTGGCACTTCATCGGCCGGATCCAAGCCAACAAGACCCGTCAGATCGCGGCCCGTTTCGATTGGGTCCACGGCCTGTCCGATCCGACCCACGCCCGTCGCCTGAGCGAGCAACGTCCGACCGACCTGCCGCCGCTGAAGGTCTGCATCCAGGTCAATGTCAGCGGCGAGAACACCAAGGGCGGTGTCGAGCCGAGCGAAGTCGCGGCCCTGATCGCCGCCTGCGAGGCGCTGCCCCGCCTGGATGTCTGTGGACTCATGACACTCCCCGCACCCGCCGAGGACGAAGACGCTCAACGCACACCGTTTCGCGCCCTGCGTCTGCTGCGTGATCGGCTGGCTACCCCGAGCCGCCCGCTTGCGTGTCTGTCGATGGGCATGTCCGACGACCTGGAGGCCGCGATCCTCGAAGGCGCGACCCTCGTTCGGGTCGGCACGGCAGTCTTCGGGCCGCGGCCGTATAATGTCGGCTGATGGTTCCTCAAACCGCGTCCAGAGCGAAATGCTCACTTTCGCGTGAGTTCGACGTTTGGTGCGTCCACGGCCCTTAGCGGGAACGCGTTTTGGATTGTATATTTTTTCATACCTTAAACCGCGCCGGCTCCGACAATTGTCGGAGCCGGCGCAGCCAAGCCAATCCAACAGACGACGCATACCGCACCGGGCGCGGTTTAACCTACGATCTCTTTAGGGCTCGACATGACGACAACCAGGATTGCCTTTATCGGTGGCGGCAACATGGCCACCAGTCTGATCGCCGGTCTCGTTGCCGACGGCTACGCACCCGACGCGCTCCAAGTGGCCGAGCCAGGGCCGGATCGCCGCGAGATGTTCGAGGCACGCTACGGGGTCCGGGTCTTCGCTGACAATCGGGACGCGCTGGCCGACGCCGACACGCTCGTGCTCTGCGTCAAACCGCAGCTCGCCGCACAGGTCTGCACCGAGATCGCCGATGCCGCATCGGCACGCGCCCCGCTCGTGATCTCCATCATGGCCGGAGTACCGGAGCAGGCGATTCAGCGCTGGCTCGGGGGCACCTTGGCGGTCGTGCGGGCCATGCCCAACACACCCGCGATGGTGCAGACGGGTGCAATCGGGCTGCATGCCAGCCCGGAGGTCGGCGAGGAAGGCCGTAACCGTGCCGAGACCATCCTGCGCGCGGTCGGCTTAACCCGCTGGGTGGAGAGCGAGGCCCAGATCGACGCGGTGACTGCACTCTCGGGGAGCGGCCCGGCCTACTTTTTCCTGTTCATGGAGGCGTTGGAAGAGGCCGGCATCTCGCTGGGACTGGACGCCGAGACCGCCCGCCTCCTGACCATCCAAACCGCGCTGGGGGCGGCCAAGATGGCCGTGGAGAGCGAGGACACGCCCGGGCAGCTGCGCGAGCGCGTCACCTCGCCCGGCGGTACGACGGAACGTGCACTCGAGCACCTGCTCAAGGCCGATCTGCACGCCCTGATGAAGCGCGCCGCGCACGCCGCGCATGATCGCGCGGTCGAACTCTCACGGAGCCTGTCGGAGCAATCATGAGCGGTTCCTATCTGACCAACCCCGCCGTTTTTCTGATCCAGACCCTCTTCGGGCTCTATATCACGCTGGTGGCGATCCGCTTCCTGCTGCAATGGGCGCGGGCCGATTTCTACAACCCGATCTCTCAGTTCGTCGTCAAGCTGACCTCGCCGGTGCTGCGCCCGTTGCGTCAGGTCATCCCGGGCTATGCCGGCATGGATCTGGCCGCCTTGGCGTTGGCTTGGCTGCTCAAGTCCGTCGAGCTGGGTCTGCTGGTCCTGGTGCTGGGGCTGAACGTCTCCCTCTTCGGTGCGCTGGGTTGGGCGGTGCCGGCAGTCATCCAGCTCTTCATCAACATCTTTTTGTTCGGGATCCTGATTCGCGTCATCCTGAGCTGGGTCAATCCGGACCCCTACAACCCCGCGGTCGCGCTCCTGACGCGCCTGACGGATCCAATCATGCGCCCGGCACAACGGCTGATTCAGCCGATCGGCGGGATCGACCTCTCGCCCATGGCGGTGATCATCGGGCTGATCCTTCTGGAAATGCTGCTGATCCCGCCGCTCAAATGGCTGGTCGGCAGTCCGTTCTGAGGCCGCGCTCGAGCAGGGCGCCGGCCATCGCGCACGACGCCGCGTCTTGGTACCGATGGGACGGGGAAGACTTGGAGCTGGCGCTGCGCGTCAAACCGCGCGCACCGAAGGATGCCTTCATCGGGCCGGAGGGCGATTTTTATCGGGTCGCCATCAAGGCACCTCCGGTCGAGGGCAAGGGGAATGCTGCGCTGCGCAAGTTCATCGCCGATGCCTTCGGTGTGGCGCCGTCCAAGGTGTCCGTCATCGGCGGCGAGCAGTCGCGATACAAGCGGCTGCGGATTGAAGCGCCACGGACATTCCCGATCCCGGTTAAACCGCGCTTGCCGTGACATGGCCTGTTGCATCCTGCCCTCGGTGCTGCAGCAACTCTGTCGTCTCGGCGCCAAACCGCGTGAGTTCCGACGCTCAAGGATCAGGCCGAGGCGGCTCCAATCCAAAAAAGGATGCATATCGCTCTGGACTCGGTTTAGCGCGGTTTAGAGATTTTTTCTTAACTTCCTGAACCGCGTCGACTGGGACGGTCGTTGATTCATCGACGTCCGAGCCCACGTGTCGAGAACGCATGTCGCAACGGACGCGGTTCATCTCATCCCCCAAACGAGGTTTCACCATGATCATTCAACGGACCCTTGGGATCCTGATTGCCGCCGGCTTGCTCGCTGCTCACACCGCGTCGGCTGAAGGCCCGGTCATGGCAGGCGAGTACAGCATCTACGCCAATGCCATGACGGCCGAGACGCTTAATCCCGAGATCGCGACTCTCTACCGGATCCAGCGCAGCAAGCTCAACGGTATTCTGACCGTCTCGGTCGTCAAGCCGAACCCGGAAGGGACGCCTGCAAATGTCCCCGCGCGCGTCGAGGCCACTGCACGCACCGGCGACACGCCTGCGAGCGTGATCCCGATGCGCGAGATCCGCGTCGGCGAAGGCGTCTCCTACGTCGGCCAGTTTCCGATCGCGAACCTCCAGATCGTGGATTTTGCGATCCAGGTCACCCCCCCAGGCGGCGAACCGACGGCGATCGAGCTGCAGCAACAGTTCTTCATCGATTAAACCGCGTCTCCTCGCGACAGGAGAGGTTGAGCTTGAATCGGATGGATGCGGCCATCAACGAACCTTGGAGCTGACGCGGTTTAAGTTAAAAAATCCAAATACTTAAACCGCGCCAGCGCCGGCATTTCCAGTGCGCACAACACCGACCCATCTGATAACGGGGCATATCACTCCAGGGCGCGCTTGAATAGCGATTTAATAGAGCTGCCAGAGGGCATAGACGCCGAAACCGATAACCAAGAGCCCGGCGACTTGCTTGACCCATACGCGCTCGGAGATGCGCGCGGCAGCGCCTGCCAGGAGACCGATGCCGAGCAGGTTCGGGAGCGTGCCGGCGCCGAAGGCCAGCATGACGAGCGCCCCGTTCAGAACGCTTCCGGTAGCGACCGCCGTAATGAGGACGCTGTAGACAAGACCGCAGGGGATCCAGGCCCAGAGATAACCGAGCGCTGCGGCCTGCAGCGGGGTGCGAACCGGTAGGACGCGTCGACCCAACGGCTCGAGACGCCGCCAAAGTGCGGCGCCCGCGCGCTCGACCACGGCGATGAGACGCCACCAGCCCCCGAGATAGAGCCCGAGCAGGATCATCACGATTCCGGCGAGGCCGTAAAGGACACGCTGCATGACCTGAAAGGCGTCGAGCTGCAGCAGCAAGGCGCCAAGTCCGCCGAAGAGCGCACCCGCGGTGGCGTATCCCGCAATGCGGGCCAGGTTGTAGGTGACCTGGTAGGGCAGCATCAGCCAGGGGTCGCGACGGATCCGCGGGTCCAAACCCAACGTTAAGGAACCCACCAGGCCGCCGCACATGGACAGACAATGGACGCCGCCCAGCAGGCCGACCAGAAATGCGGTCAGGTAGATCCCAAGCGGGGTCTCGATCATGCTCGGTGCCTCGTCTTAAACCGCGCCCGGTGCGCGATGCGTTGTTTGTTGGATTGGCTTCGCCGCGCCAGCTCCGACAACTGTCGGAGCTGGCGCGGTTCAAAGTATTCAAAAATAAAGTCTAAACCGCGTCTCACCGGGATCGAGGATATCTCCGAAGCTAAACGCACAATAAAAACGACGCATGTGGTTCTGGACGCGGTTTAGTTCGCCCATCAGCTCATAGGTTCGAAAGGAACCCCGTATGAAAGACTACCAACGCGAATTTTTGGCCTTCGCCGCCGAGATCGGCGCATTGCGCTTCGGCGACTTCACGCTCAAGTCCGGGCGCCAAAGCCCGTACTTCTTCAATGCCGGCCTCTTCAACACGGGCGAGCGGCTGTCCCGGCTCGGGAGCGCCTATGCGCGCTGCATCCTGGATTCCGCACCCGCATTCGACGTGCTGTTCGGGCCGGCCTACAAGGGTATCCCGCTGGCGGCGGCGACCAGCATCGCACTCGCCGCGCAATCCGGCCGAGACACGGCCTACGCCTTCAATCGAAAGGAGGTCAAGGATCACGGAGAGGGCGGAATCATCGTCGGCAGTCCATTGGCCGGGCGGATCCTCATCATCGACGATGTGATCACCGCGGGCACCTCGGTGCGCGAATCGGTGCAGATCATCCGCGACGCCGGAGCCGAGCCGGCCGGGGTCGTGATCGCACTCGACCGCCAGGAGCAGGGACAGGACGGACGTTCCGCCGTCGCCGAGGTGACCGCGACCTTCGGCATCC
Source organism: Thiocapsa rosea (assembly GCF_003634315.1). Classification (NCBI taxonomy): domain Bacteria; kingdom Pseudomonadati; phylum Pseudomonadota; class Gammaproteobacteria; order Chromatiales; family Chromatiaceae; genus Thiocapsa; species Thiocapsa rosea. The sequence goes on along the minus strand of NZ_RBXL01000001.1, from coordinate 1,714,963 downwards.
CGGTCTACAGCATCGTCAGCCTGACCGACCTCGTCACCTACCTCGACGAGCAGCCCGAGCTCGATGCCTTCGCCGAGGCCGTGCGGGCCTACCGGGCACGCTACGGGGTTTAGGTATTTTCCGAAACGATCGGTTTCACCGAGTCACTCCGGCCATCGTGCCCCGTGGCGCGGAGCGCCGCGGAGCATGCGTGACACCGCAGAGCGGGTGTCACGAGCGAACCCTGAACCCTGAACCCCACCTCACCGACTGCGGATCAGGGTCCCGACACCTTCGTCGGTAAAGAGATCCAGCATGACCGCATGCTCCACCCGCCCGTCGATGATGTGCGCGGACTTCACCCCGCCATTCACGGCGTCGAGCGCGCACTGCACCTTCGGCAGCATGCCGCCGGCGATCACCCCTTCCTTGATCAGGGTCTCGACCCGTCCGATGTCCAGCTCCGGGATCAGGTTGCCTTCCGCGTCGAGCAGACCGACCGTGTTGGTCAGCAGCAGCAACTTCTCCGCCTTCAACACCTCCGCGATCTTGCCGGCGACCAGATCGGCATTGATGTTGTACGAGCGGCCGTCCTCGCCGACGCCGATCGGGGCGATGACCGGGATAAAGTCACCTTCGACCAGCATGTGGACAACGGAGGCGTCGATACTCTCGACCTCGCCGACATGGCCGATGTCGATGATCTCAGTGGCCTTCAGCTCGGGCGCATCGCGCCGCAGCAGGAGCTTGCGAGCGCGGATCAGGTCGCCGTCCTTCCCGGTGAGGCCGACCGCGGAGCCGCCGTGCCGATTGATGAAGTTGACGATCTCTTTATTCACCAGCCCGCCGAGCACCATCTCGACCACGTCCATGGTCTCGTCGTCCGTCACCCGCATGCCTTGAACGAACTCGCTCGCCTTGCCGAGTCGTTTGAGCAGCGACCCGATCTGCGGCCCGCCGCCATGCACGATCACGGGATTGACCCCGACCATCTTCATCAGGACCACGTCGCGTGCGAAGCCCTGCTTGAGGGTCTCGTCCACCATGGCATTGCCGCCGTACTTGATCACGATGGTCTTGCCGCGGAAGCGCCGGATATAGGGCAGCGCTTCGATCAGGACGTGGGCGATGGTGTGGGCACGTTCGTTGAGGATGGACATGGCTTGGTGTTGCTCGGGTTGGAATGGGTCGGAATAAGTCAGAAGGGCAGCGCCAGCCCGGGCGCGGCCTCGGCCATGAGCAGGCGAAACCGCTCCTGCATGGCCCGCAGCGCGGCCGGATCGTCGCCTTCGAAGCGAAAGATCAGCTTGGGCAAGGTGTTCGAGGCCCGCACCAAACCCCAGCCGGCCGGGCCGTCGAGCCGCAGACCGTCGATGGTCTGTACCACCAGATCCTCGATGCGATCGGCCAACAGGATCACCTGCGCCATGATCCGCTCGGCCTCGCCCTCGGGCAACGGCAGGGCCAGCTCGGGGGTCGCGATGCCGCCGGGAAAGTCGCGAAAGATCGCATCCGTGGGGCGAGGATCGCGCGACAGGATCTCCAAGAGCCGGGCTCCGGTATAGAGTGCGTCGTCGAAGCCGAGCCAGCGCTCCTTGAACATGATGTGCCCGCTCAGCTCGCCGGCGATCTGCGCATCGGATGCGCGCAGCCGGGCCTTCAGAGGTGCGTGACCCGAGCGCCATGGCACCGGGCGACCGCCCGCGCGACGGATCACCTCGGCGAGATGGCCCGTGCATTTGACGTCGAAGATGACCTCGCTTCCCGGATGCCGTGTCAGGACATCGACGGCGAGACACATGAGGACCCGGTCGGCCGCGATGTAGCCGCCGCCGGCATCGATCACGCCCAGACGATCACCGTCACCGTCGAACCCGAGCCCGAGATCGGCGCCCTCCAGCACCACCCGCTCCGAGAGTGCCCGGAGACACTCGGGGCGGGCCGGATCCGGGACCCGCTCGCCCATCCCGGCGGCCGGGTCGCAGTCGAGCGGGATCACCTCGCAGCCGAGCGCGCGAAAGACGGCAGGCGCGATCGCGGAAACGGTAGCGTTGCCGCAGTCCAGCACGACCCGCATGGGCCGGGCGAGGTGGATGTCGCGGACGATGCGCTCGTGGTAGCGCTCGGAGATATCGCGCTCGATGAGACCACCGTCCCCGCTGGTCAGGTCGCCCTCCAGGATGCGTCTCCGCAAGCCCTGAATCGTCGCTGCATCCGCGCTCGTGCCGCCGAAGACGACCTTGACCCCGTTGTAATCGGGCGGGTTGTGGCTGGCGGTGACGATCGCCCCGGCACATGGGCAAGCCTCGCAGCAGGCGAAATAGACCAGGGGCGTCGGGGCGATGCCGAGGTCGACGACATCGATGCCGGCGGCGCGGATCCCGGCGATCAGGGCTCGGCTCAGGGCCGGACTGGAGGCGCGGCAGTCGCGTCCGACCATGACCGTGCGATCGCCACGCGCGGCGGCCTCGCTGCCGACGGCGCGACCGATCGCCTGCATGATCTCGGGTGTCAATTGGCGCTCGAGGATGCCGCGAATGTCGTAGGCGCGGAAGATCTCGGGCGGCGCGGCGGGGGTGACCTCGGCCATGGGCGGCGGCGCGTCAGTGCTGGCCCGTGTGCCCGAACCCGCCGCTGCCCCGCACGGAGGTGTCGAAGTCATCGACGATCCTCAACTCAGCCTGCAGGACCGGCACCAGCACGAGCTGGGCGATGCGCTCGCCGATCTCGATCCGAAACGGCGCCGTCCCGCGGTTCCAGCAGGAGACCATGAGCGGCCCCTGATAGTCCGAGTCGATCAGACCGACCAGGTTGCCGAGCACGATGCCGTGTCGATGTCCGAGACCCGAGCGTGGCAGGATCAAACCGGCGACGTTCCGCTCGGCGATGTGCACGGCCATGCCGGTCGGCAGCAGCTCGGCCGCGCCGGGTGCAAGGTCGAGCGGGGCCTGGAGCATGGCACGCAGATCGAGCCCGGCCGAGCCTGGGGTCGCATAGGTCGGCACGGGAAAATCACGGCCCAAGCGCGGGTCCAGGATCTTGACCTCAAGAGGATGCAGCATGGCGTTCGGCATAGTGTTCCGCGAGGAGCATGGCCAGCTCGCGCGCGAGCTCGACCTTCGACATCATGGGCAGCACGCGCTGCCCCCCGTTCCAAAGTACGAGCAGCGCGTTCTCGTCGCGCTCGAAGCCGCCCGAGTCTCCTCCGACCCGATTCGCCGCGATCATATCCAGCCGCTTGTCCTTCAGCTTGCCGCGGGCGTATTGCTCGACATCGTCCGTCTCGGCCGCGAAGCCCAGCGTGAAGGGCGGCGTCGGCAGGGCGGCGACCTCGGCCAGGATATCCGGATTGCGCACCAGCCGGATCTCCAGCGCATCGGCGGCCTTCTTGATCTTGCTCCCCGCGGGCTCGGCGGGCCGGTAGTCCGCCACCGCAGCGGTGGCGACGAAGATGTCGCAGTCGCGGGTGCGCGCTGTCACGGCGGCATGCATCTCCAAGGCCGTCTCGACCTTGACCAGCTCGGCCACCGCAGGCGGTGCCAAGGCGCTCGGTCCGCTGACCAGGACCACGCGAGCGCCAAGATCGGTCAGCGCAGCCGCCAGGGCATAGCCCATGCGCCCGGAGCTGCGATTGCCCAGGTAGCGCACCGGGTCGAGCGGCTCGCGGGTCGGACCGGCGGTTAGGAGGACCCGAACGCCGGCCAGCGGTTGCAGGTCCGAGCCGCTCAGCGCCTCGACGATCTCAAGCGGCTCGAGCATCCGTCCCGGGCCTTGGTCGCCGCAAGCTTGGATGCCGACACCGGGTCCCAGGATTCGCGCGCCGCGCGCGACCAGTCGGGCCAGGTTGTCTTGGGTCGCCGGGTGACGCCACATCTGTTGATTCATCGCCGGGGCGAGGATCAAGGGCGCCTCGGTCGCCAGGGCCAAGGTCGTGAGCAGGTCGTCGGCGATCCCGGCGGCCAAGCGGGCCATCAGGTCCGCGGTCGCCGGGGCGATGAGGAGTTGCCCCGCCCAGCGCGCCAGCTCGATATGGCCCATGCCGGCCTCGGCCGCCGGATCGAGAAGGTCGGTCCGCACCGGATGCCCGGAGACCGCCTGAAAGGTGAGAGGGCCGACAAACGCCGTCGCCGCCTGCGTCATGACCACCCGCACGGCATAACCGCGCTCGCGCAGGCGCCTGACCAGGTCGACCGATTTGTAGGCGGAGATGCCGCCGCCGACACCGAGCAGCACCTGATTACGGGGGCTTGGATCCATGACCTAAACGTGTACACTGCGTCTGCGGAACAGGCCGCAGTTTAACGCAACCCATCGACGGAGGTCGCATGCCGATCAAGGACTGGCCGGAGGGTGAACGGCCGCGGGAGAAGCTCCTGGAGCGTGGGGCGGGCGCACTCTCGGACGCCGAGCTGCTGGCGCTGTTTCTGCGCACCGGCGTGCGCGGCAAGAGTGCTGTGGATCTGGCGCGAGAGCTGCTGAATGATTTCGACGGTCTCGTCGGGTTGCTCGCCGCAGACAAGAAGCGCTTTTGCGAGGGCAAGGGGCTCGGCACCGCCAAGTTCGCCGAGCTTCAGGCGGTCCTCGAGCTGAGCCACCGCTACCTGCTCTCGCGGATTCGAGGTCAAGACGTCCTGACCAGCCCGGAGGCCACACGCGACTATCTCAAGCTGCGCCTCTACGGCTCGCCGCACGAGATCTTCGCCTGCCTCTTCCTCGACAACCGACACCGTGTCATCAGCTACGACGAGCTGTTCCAAGGCACAATCGACGGGGCCAGCGTGCATCCTCGGGTGGTCGTACAACGGGTGCTCGCCACCAACGCCGCCGCCGTGATCTTCGCCCACAACCACCCCTCGGGTGTCGCCGAGCCCAGCCAGGCGGACCTGCGGATCACACAGCGTCTCAAAGAAGCCCTAAGTCTGATCGATGTGCGTGTTCTCGATCACGTCATCATCGGCGACGGTGAGGGGACTTCGCTGGCTGAGCGAGGGCTTCTTTAGGTTTGCGTGAGCTGTCAGCTGTCTGCCTCCTACCTGTAATGTGCCGATTCCATCATCGCGCGCAGCGTCATTTGTCCGGGAAGCAGCTCTACAGATAAAGGCCCACGCCTGACAGCTGAAGGCTGAAAGCTGAAAGCTGAAAGCTGGACGCAAGCGGCAAGACCAACGACACCCTCACGGCGTCAAGGTGCAGGCACCGCCCTTACAGCGGCGACTCAACCGCCAGTCCGCGAAGTGCGCGTACCCCCAATCGAGCGGCCCGACCAAGCGCAGACCCTGCACCAGGGCCGCGAGACGGCGGTAGCCCGGCAGTCGACGCCAGATCGCGACGAAGGCAGGCACTCCGATAAGGATGCGGCCGTCGGCCTCCTTGGCGTGGATGCGGCGCATGGCGTCCGTCCGGTTGATCCCCGCTTCGGCCAACGCGCCGCCGTCATCGGTAATGTCGACCCAACGGATTGCGCCGGCTTTGTCGATCCGGCGGTAATGGGCAATCTCTTTGCTGCACAACGGGCAGCCCCCGTCGAAATAGGCCGTGAATGCGATCATGGTGTGGTTGCGTCGACGTCCGGGAAGATCTTCGGGATGACGCGCAGATGGATGCGCAGGCGCAATCACTCAACCCCACTGCTCGACGCGTAACCCCTCGACCCGCGCAAACTCGCGGATGTTGTTGGTCACCAGGGTTGCGTCGAGACTCACGGCATGGGCCGCGATCAGGAGATCGTTCGCGCCGATCAGGCAACCTGCGCGTTTGAGCTCGACGCGAAGCCGTCCGTAGCGGCGCCCCGCTTCGGCGTCGAACGGAAGGATCTCCAGCGGCAACAGGAAGCGCTCCAGCCGATCCAGATTGTCGTCGACGCGGCTACTGTTTTCCACGCCGAAACGCAGCTCCGCATAGGTGATCGACGAGATACCGACCTCGCCGATTCGATAGTTTCGGATCTGCCGCAGGATTTCCGGTCGCTTTTGGTTGATCGCATAGATGCAGATGTCCGTATCCAGAAGGACGATCACGCGATCGGCTCCCGCTCCTGCACATCCGGCTGCTCACGCGTCAGTGTCAAGTCATCCGGGAACTCCGCCAGGGCATCGAACATCACCTGCCAGGGATCTTCCTTGGGCAACAGGACCACGGCATTGCCCAGGCGCTTGATCACCACCTCGTCACCCCGGAAGCGGAATTCCTTGGGTAAGCGAACGGCTTGGCTGCTGCCATTTAGAAAGAGTTTTGCAGTTTCCATCGGAACCTTCGGCGCAAAAAGTATATACGCCTGATATAGACTTCCGCGTATCAATCGTCAAGTCACCCCATACGTGGGCCGCAGCCGCACATAGCGCCGCCCGCGGCTATACTCGGCCCTCTGCAAAAAACGACAGGATCGACTCCCTTGAACGAGCCCGCCGCCCGGCTGCGCACACTCCTGGATCGTGGCGACATGCTCGTCATGCCCTGCTGTTTCGATGCCCTGTCGGCGCGATTGATCGAGCAGGCCGGGTTCCCGCTGACCTTCATGAGCGGTTTCGCCGTCTCGGCGAGCCGCCTCGCGCTGCCCGACACCGGGCTGATCTCGGTGACCGAGATGCTCGACCAGGGACGCGGCATCTGCGATGCGGTGCGAATCCCGGTCATCGGCGACGGCGACACCGGCCACGGCAATCCGGCCAATGTCCGACGTACCGTCGATCAGTATGCCCGTGCCGGCTTCGCCGGCGTCATGATCGAGGATCAGGTCATGCCGAAGCGCTGCGGCCACACCGGGGTGAAGGAGGTCGTGGAACGCGACGAGGCGATCCGCCGGGTACGCGCCGCCGTGGATGCACGCGACGCCGGAGCAGGCACCCTGATCGTCGCGCGCACGGATGCGCGCAATGCCCTCGGCTTGGAAGAGGCGATCCGGCGGATGCAGGCATTCGCGGACCTCGGCGCCGATATCCTCTTTCTCGAAGCACCGCGTGACGAGGCCGAGATGCGCCGCTTCTGCAAACAGGTACCGGGCATCAAGATGGCCAATATGCTCGAAGAGGGCATCACGCCCATCCTACCGCCCGCCATGCTCGCCGAGATCGGCTACGGCATCGCCGCCTATCCGCTGACCCTCTTGAGCGCCGCCGTCTTCGCGATGCGCGAGGCCCTCGCCGACCTGGCCGCCGGACGGACACCGGAGCGAAGAGTCGACTTCCGCACGCTGCGCGAGCTGGTTGGGTTCGATGCCTATGACGATTTGCTGAAGCGCTACTGAGGCCCGAGAGGAACCCTCGATATCCGCATACGCGCGCGGCCGACCCTTGGCCGGCAGGCACTCCAGTCGAAACGCGACGTAATCAGCCCAGCGGGATCAAATGCGACCCTAATAATCCTCATACTTGAACACCAGGCGACCATTTTGACCTATCCTTCACATTCGCTGATATCGTACGTCTCCCGATTCTCTCAACCGCCAGGAAGCCCGTCGCAATCGTTTGGCGGTTGCCCCCACGCAGGCGGGCTCAAGAAACGCTTGTCGACGAACGCCGCGCCGGAGACGCCGAAGTCCAAATGTTGACCCAAGAGCAACTGATCGATCTCCTCCACGACCTCGAGGCTGACTACGTCGAGCGAACCACTTCGGTCAACAAGACCGACAAGTTCGCCGAGGCCATCTGCGCTTTTGCCAACGATCTGCCAAATCACCGATTTCCGGGGTATCTGTTCATCGGGGCGACGGACGATGGCGCGTGCTGCGGTCTCAAGGTGACGGACGAGCTTTTGAAGAACCTGGCAGCGATCCGTTCCGACGGCAATGTGTTGCCCCAACCAGTCCTCATCGTTCAGAGATATTCCCTGGACAGCGGTGACCTTGCGGTCGTAGAGGTCCAGCCCTCGGACCTACCGCCGGTCCGCTATCGAGGTCGGGTTTATATCCGAATCGGTCCGCGTAAAGGCATCGCCAACGAGCAGGAAGAACGCATCCTGAGCGAGCGCAGAGTCTCGTTGACGCGCTCTTTCGACGCCAGACCATGCCGCGAATCCGCCATCGAAGACCTCGCCCTCGGCCAGTTCGACGCCTATCGAAGGGAGTCCCTCGATCCGGAGACCATCGCCGCCAATAACCGGCCGATCGATCTACAGCTGGCATCCCTGCGGTTGTACGACATCGACCAAGGCTGCCTGACCAACGCAGGCATCCTCCTCTTCGGTAAGAATCCGCGCTTCTTTTTTCCGGGCGCCTACATCCAATACCTGCGGCTTCCCGGTACCGACCTGACCGACATGCCTGTCGATCAAGCCGAGGTCTCGGGCGACCTGACCAGCACCCTGCGAGAGATGGAGGCGCGCCTTCGACAGCTGATTCAAACAGGGATGCGACCCGTGAGCGGTCTGCGGGAACGGCTGCTGCCCGATTACCCGGAATGGGCTCTGCGCGAGCTGCTGATGAACGCGGTGATGCACCGCAACTACGACAGTAACACCCCGATTCGTTTCTATGCCTTCAGCGATCACATCGAGATCCAAAGCCCGGGCGGTCTCTACGGCGAGGCGACGCCCCAGAATTTCCCCACTCGCAACAGTTATCGCAACCCCGTCATTGCGGAGGCCATGAAGTCGCTCGGTTTCGTCAACCGGTTCGGCTACGGCGTCCTGCGCGCTCAGTCCCTGCTGGCGCAGAACGGAAATCCGCCTGCCGAATTCCAGTTCGACGAGCACAGCGTCTTGGTCAAAATTTTCCGGAGGCCGGAATGAAGACCATCGCCTTTTTCAACAACAAGGGTGGTGTCGGAAAGACATCGCTGGTCTATCACCTCGCCTGGATGTGCGCCGACCACGGCATCGATACCCTCGCTGTTGACCTGGACCCCCAGGCGAACCTGACCGCCATGTTCTTGGACGAAGAGCGGCTGGAAGCCCTTTGGCCGGATGACGATCATCCGGATACGGTTTTCGGAAGCATTCGCCCGATATTGCGGGGCATCGGGGATATCGCCATCCCCCATGTCGAACGTGTCGCAGAGAAACTCGGCCTGATACCCGGGGACCTTGGCCTGTCTCGTTTCGAGGATAAGCTCTCGGATGCCTGGCCTCGCTGCCATAACCGCGACGAATCGGCCTTTCGCACTATGACCGCCTTTCACCGCCTGATCCAAGCGGGCACTGCAGAAAGCGCCGAGCTGGTCCTAATCGACGTCGGACCCAACCTCGGCGCCATCAACCGTGCGGCGTTGATCGCGTCGGACCAAGTCTGTATCCCCCTGGCACCCGACCTGTTCTCGCTGCAAGGTCTCAAGAACCTTGGCCCGACCCTGCGTGAGTGGGGTGCCATTTGGGGCGACCTCGTTTCCAAAGCCCCCGCTGGCCTGTCGCTGCCCAAAGGAAGCATGCAGCCGATCGGCTACATCGTCATGCAGCACGGCCTGCGGGACAGCCGCCCGGTTCAAGCCTACAAGCGCTGGATGGATCGCATCCCCACCGTGTATCGCGAGGCCGTCCTCGACGACCCCGGGGGTCATACCTCCCCAGCCGTGGATCGCGACCCTTATTGCCTCTCTTTGCTCAAACACTACCGCAGCCTGATGCCGATGGCGATGGAGGCAAGAAAGCCGATCTTCTTCCTCAAGTCCGCCGACGGTGCCATCGGCGCGCACATCGAGGCAGTGAAGAGTTGTTACAGCGACTTCCAGGGTCTTGCGTCCCGCATTGTCGCGAAGGCAGGCATCCCTTTCCAATGATCGGTATAGGGTTGGGGCCTATCAGCAGGAGCAGTGTGTGATCGAGTCGCTGGAACTGTTCCTGTTGATGGCTTCTGGCCTGGTCTTGCTCAGTGTCCTCATGAGCCCGCTCGCAATCCGCCTCGGCGCACCGATCCTGCTGATCTTTCTCGGGATCGGCATGCTCGTCGGTCAGGACGGGCCGGGGGGTTATGCATTCGACGACTTCGAGCTTGCCTACCATGTCGGCAGCATCGCACTGGCGGTGATCCTGTTTTCGGGCGGTTTGGGCACCCGTGTGCGCGATATCCGGGTCTCCTGGGGTCCGGCATTGATGCTCGCGACGTTCGGCGTAGTGATCACCGCTGCCGTGGTCGGCGTGTCGATCTGGCTGCTGGGCGTTTCCTTGTTGGTGGCCCTCTTGCTCGGCGCCGTCATCGGATCGACGGACGCGGCGGCGACCTTCCTGCTGCTGCAAGGACGAGGTATCAAGCTGAAGGGTCGGGTGATGGAGACCATCGTCGTCGAGTCCGGCCTCAACGATCCGATGGCGATCTTTCTGACCATCGTCCTGGTGTCCTTCGTCGATGCCGGAGGTGCCGAGCTGTCGTGGGCGCTGGGCGTGACCTTCGCGCTGCAGTTGGGTGTGGGCGCTATCGCGGGGCTCCTCGGAGGGCTGATCCTCGCCTGGCTGATCAACCGCCTGGATCTGGCGAGCGGGCTCTTTGCCGTGCTGGCCTTGTCCGGCGCTATGGCCCTGTTCGGCGGGACCCAATTGATCGGCGGCAGCGGCTATCTGGCAGTGTATCTGTGCGGGGTCGTCCTGATGGATCGCGTGAGCGGGTTGCGCCGGGAAGAGCTGAACATCACGCACGGCAGCCTCGCCTGGCTGAGTCAGATCCTGATGTTTCTCATGCTCGGCTTGCTGGTCTCGCCGCATCAGTTCACCGGCGAGATCATGCATGCGGCCGGCGTGGCATTTCTTCTGATCTTCATCGCCCGGCCGCTCGCCGTGGCCGTCAGTCTGGCACCCTTCAGATTCAGTCTCCAAGAGCGCATCTTTATCTCTTGGGTGGGCTTGCGCGGCGCCGTCCCCATCTTTCTCGCGATCATTCCGGTCGTGAGTCCCGGCCCCGTGGACGTGAACTTCTTCAATGTGGTCTTCATGGTGGTCATCGCCTCGCTCGTGTTGCAGGGCTGGACCATCCCATGGCTGGCGCGGCGATTGGATCTGGAGGAGAAGCGAGAGGCGCCTGCGTCAACATCGCTCGAACGCCCGGAACAATGAACCCGTTGCTGCCGCAACCCTGAACCCGCAGGAGAACGACATCGTCCGAAATCCACAAACGCCTTGCGGCAATGCGAGTGCCCGACTATGCTTTTCCCCCGCCGATCCGGGGGTTTCCGAGAGATCCGAATCGCCCGCCAAGACGGCGACCAAAACGGCGATAGGCGAGTTCCTCGGTATCTTGATTCATCGTTCCGGTGATCGACGCAGTCGCACGGGGGGCGGGTGTGGTGCTCAGTCTCAATGCAATGCGAGGCCGCCGGAGCCACGTCGAAGGTGTTCGATGCGTGTTGATGAAAACCGCCCGCTCGCGGGTTTTTTGACAGCCAACCCCGGTTAAGGATGAGATCGACATGTTCAAGAAGTTTATCGAGAGTACTTTGCAAAAGACCCGAACCTTGCCGCGCATCAGCTTGGCGAGATCGTTTACGCGGCTGGGCTGGACCGGATTCTGGATCCAGATCGTGGTGGGGGCGATCCCGATCGTGCTCATGAGCTACACCTTCGTCTTCGCACAATCGCCCACCGGACCGCGTGCCGGTTTGCCGATCGTCGAATATCTGACGATGGGAAGCCTGGCGATCCTGGTTTTCACCACCTTCTGGTTCTATCGCTATACCCGGATCGCCAAGCGGATCGCCGGCCCGGAGCAGTCCCCCTCGGAAGAAGACTTGGCCGGAACCGTCTGGGTCGGTCTGGTTGCAAGCAGCGTGGCGATCCTCTTCACCATCATCGTGATGTTCATCGAGGTGGCGCACCTGCTGTTCTATTTCCTCTCCACGCCGCAGGGTGGTGTTCCGGTCTTCCAGACCACCGGGGCCGGACCGGCTAGCTGGGTCTCGGCTGTCGACATGCTCAGCCTGATGTCCATGGTGATGACCCTGTTGGCCGAGCTTGTGGTCATGGTCTTCAGCCTCTGGCTGCTGTTCCGAGTCACCGAAGGCTCGCCCGAGTACGGCGGGGGCAAGGTCGTCGTCTAAACCGGGTCTGTACGCTCGGTCATCCCGCCGCGTCGCGCGTAGGGCCGACGCGGCGGTCGTCCTCGACAGGCTTCTACGGCACCGATGACCGACCTGCCCGATTCCGATGACCCACGGGCGCCGGTCGATGCGCATCGGCCGGTGCTCGGTGCTGAATCCGATCCCGACCCTGCGCAACCCGCTATCACGACCGCCCTCGTCTCGCATCGGCCTCGACGGCAGCGCCCCTTTCGCGTCCAGAATCCGCGCCCTTTTGCGGGATTTCCTCTCGTTCTAATGCTGTTCCTGCTCTGGCTGAGCGCGACCCAGTCCGGTCTGCGCACGCTTCTGGATCTGGTCACCGAGCTGAACCCGGAGCGCTTTCACGTTGGCCTGGTCGAGGGCCGACTCTTCGGTCGTATCGCCGCCTCCGATCTCTCGATCCAGTTGCCGACCTTCGCGATCCGCATCGGCCGCATCGACCTCGCGTGGTCGCCCCTGCGCGTGTTCGGAGGAACCCTCTCGATCGCCGAGTTCCGTGCGACGGACGTCGACGTGATTCCGAGCGATCGCGTGCGTGACTCGGAAGACCTCCTTGTACTGCCCGATCTTCTCTTGCCGCTGTCCATCGAGCTGGTCTCCGCACGCGTGGAGCGCCTGCGGATCTTTACGGCGAACAGCGAAGGAGCCGTTGCCGTAGTTGATCGGGCCGAGCTCTCCGGACGGCTCGCCGACGGCCTGCTGTCCATCGAGCGCGTCGGGGTCGTCCTGATCGAGCCGGCGTTCGAGGCGCAGGGCAGCGGCATGGCTCGGTTGACCGGGGCTTACCCGCTCGACCTCGACATGAACTGGGAGCTGCGGCCGACCCGGAGCGCGCACCTGCTGGGCCATACCCGTCTGGACGGAGACCTGGCGGATCTCGCCGTCCTGAGCACGGTAACCGGTTCGGTCGACCTGGATCTCGATCTCGAGATCAGCGATCCGCTCGGGCACCCGCGGTGGAGCGGCACGCTCGGGCTTGTGGCCCTGGATCTGCCCGCCTTCGACGCCGATCTGCGCGAGGTGGCGTTCAGCGGCACCCTCGCGATACGGGGAGACCGGGCATCGACCTCGGTTGTCGGCGAGATCCAAGTGGAACCCGCCGACCGGCCAGCTCTCGGCCTTCTCACCGCCTCGCTGGATCTGCTGTGGAAAGACCTTGCGCTCGAGATCCGGTCCCTGGATCTGCGCCGTATCGGCTCGCGCATGCAGCTCTCGGCGCGGGGCCTGATCGATCTGAACAGCAGCGCCGAGGTCGCGTCAGCCCGAGCACAATCGAATGCGGCCGGACCCGACGCTCCGGCCACGGCACCGGCTTGGGACATGCACCTGAGCGGCACGGCACTGAACCCTGCCGAGTTGCTCGCCGCATTCGTCGTGGATGCCGACCCGGAGCGCTGGTCGGGCCTCCTCGATCTAAAGGTCGCCAGCCGCGGCCGGCTCACCGAGACAGGTCTCGCCTTAACGGCGGCACTCGAAGGGCTGAGCGGCGAGCTGCGGGGGTATCCGGTTTCCGCGACCGGTGACTTTGCGCTCGCCGAGGGCCGACTGGCCATCGATGGCTTTCGCGCCGAATCCGGGCCGAGCACACTGCAGATCGACGGCGCGCTGGATCAGTCGCTCGATCTGCGCTTCGCACTCGACTCGCCCGACCTGGCGAGCCTCTATCCTGGGGCAGCGGGCCGAGTCCAAGCCACAGGCTCGGTCTCCGGCGCCGTCGGCTCGCCGCGTCTGCAGGTCGAGCTGAACGCCGCAGACGTCGGTTTCGCCGAACAGGGCATCGCGCGTCTGTCGGCCCTCGCCGACCTGGATCTCGCGTCCGAGGGACGTCTGGAGATCCGCTTGGACGGACAGGATCTTCTGATCGAGGGCCGCCGTTGGAAGCATCTCTCGATCCGCGGCGAGGGCCGCCGAGCGGACCATCGGCTGGATCTTTCCCTGGCGGGGGATCCGTTTTCGGTCGCGTTGAGCCTCGCGGGCGGCCTGGAGGACACCGGCAGCTATCGGGGAGAGATGACCGCGTTGCGGTTGGACAGCCTCGATGTCGAGACCTGGGACCTCGGGCGGCCGAGTCCCTTCGCGGTGACCTGGCCGTCCTTTGCCGTCGGACCACTCTGCGTCCGGCATGCGCGGGGATCCGGCGGTTGTCTGGAAATCTCGCGAGGTGCGGACGCAGCCGTGACGCTCGGGGTTGCTCTGGACCGACTCGATCTTGAACTTCTCGCGCCCCTCTTGCCGTCGGATCTCCTGCTGGAAGGCGACGCCGCGCTCGATGGACGATTCGTGGCCAACGGAGCGAGCTTGGAAGGACGCGCCGCGGCAACCCTGTCGACGGGTTTGCTGCGCGTGCCGAGCACCCGCGGCGCGGGAGAGGTCATCAGGCTGTCGGGCACCCGACTCGACATCGACGCAACGGCCGGCAACCTGAGAGGCCGTCTCGCCCTCCCGCTGGAGGGATTGGGCCAGGCCGATGTCGATCTGGAGCTGACCGGTTGGCGGCTCGACGATCCGATCCGCCCCGCGCAGCCGCTGAGCGGCCGCATCCGCGCCCGACTCGACGGCTTGGAACGGTTCGGAGACCCGATCCCCCAACTCTCGCGCTTGAGAGGCCATCTCAACGCGGATGTCGCGCTCGGGGGCACGATCAGCATGCCCGATCTTCGCGGTGAGGTTCGGGTCGAGCGCGGGGGTTTCAATGTCCCTCTCCTCGGCCTGGATGTTTCAGACCTGACGCTGTCGGCACGCGCCGCTTCGGCGGGGCGTATCCAACTCTCGGGCGGGGCCGACGTCGGCGACGGGCGTCTGGAGATCGGCGGCGACGGCGGATTCGGCCCCGAAGGTGCGCGTGCGCGGCTTCGGGCGACCGGAGAGCGGCTCGTCCTCGTCGACACGAGCGAATACTTCGTGCGGGTGTCGCCGAGGCTCGATCTGGATGCAACCGTACAGGGCGCGCAGGTGCGCGGCGAGATCCTCATCCCGGAGGCGCGCATCAGCCCACGCGCGCTTCCTGCCGGGACGGTGAGGCCCTCGAACGACGTCGTCATCAAGGGGACGGACCGCCCACCCCGCTATCCGATCGATCTCGCCATCGGGCTGCGCGTCGGCGATGGAGTGAGCCTGGATGCCTTTGGTTTGACCGGCAGTCTTGCAGGGAACCTGGACCTGATCAAAACCCCCGGCCGCGACCTCTCGGGCGACGGGCAATTGCAGATTCGCGACGGCCAATACCGGATTCCGACCGGTTTGGGGATCGCGGCCGATCTCGTCGCGCCTCTGAGCATTTCACGCGGTCAGCTGATCTGGGTCCGAAACCCGATCCGGAATCCGGGACTGCTCTTTCTAGTGCAGCGCGGAAGCGGCAGAACAACCGCAAACGTCCGGGTGATCGGCACACTCGCCGACCCGCAATTCACCTTCTTTTCGAACACGGACCCGGCGATGAGCCAGTCCGACGCGATCACCTTTCTGGCCACCGGAATCGCGCCCGGCGGCACCGCCGCCGACCACAGCGCGGCATTCGCCTTCGGCCGGTACATCGCTCCCGGAACCTTCCTCGAATACCAGACGGGGCTCGGCGATGCCCGGAATCGGTTCAGGCTGCGTCGAAACCTCACCGATCGCATTCAGCTCGAAGCCCAGAGCGGGGCGAGCCAGAGTGTCGATCTCTTCTGGAGTTTCGAACCTGCACGGTCCGACAGACAGACGCTCGCCCCCGCGCCGGGAGACGCGATCGACAGGGAATAACCGGCATCGTAGGCTCGGGTGTCGAGACCCGCTCGCATGAGCGTCCGGGGCAAGGCGGTCCGGAACCGCCCGCCCCGACGCAGCTCAGCTCGGCTCAGCTCGGCTCAGCTCGCGCCCTCCAGAAACGCCTTCAGACTTTCTTCCTGATCTTTTTCCAGCGAGGTTTGCAGCACCTTGCCTTTGCCCTTGAACTCCGCAAGACCCTCGAGGACCTTGTCCGCCGTGACCTTGCGCACGAGGATGAAGACCGCGGAGCAGCCGGGTTGGAAGTTCTGCGCCAATCCCTTCATGAAATCGTCGTTGATGCCGATATCCGAAAATTTGCCGGACAGCGCACCGGCACCGGCCCCGACCGCCGCGCCGAGGAGCGGGTTGAGGAAGACCAAACCGATCAACATTCCCCAGAAGCCGCCGCCGACCGCGCCGACCGCGGAGAGATTCACGGCCTGATGGAGCTTGACCTTACCGGAATCGTCTTTGGTCACGACGACCACGTCTTCCATGTCGATGAGATACGCCTTCTGCATCTTGGCAAGCTCGGCGCGCAACTCGAACGCCAGATGTTCCTCGGGGAACGAAACGACAATCAGATCACTCATGGATGTTTCCTCCGATCAGGGTTCAAAGGTCGACCCGAGTGTTTCCCGTTCATGCGGAAAACCCTCGCGCGGCCAAGCTGAGACAACTCTCGGATGTCTCGGAATCAACGCGGTGCGGGCGGGTTGCGGTCCCGCACAGCCAGACTACAGATTGCCCTTTTTATGCTCGTCGACGAGATAGCCTCCGAGCGCTCCGACACCGGCACCGATCAACGCGCCCGCTCCGGCCTG
Organism: Thiocapsa rosea; assembly: GCF_003634315.1. Taxonomy (NCBI): domain Bacteria; kingdom Pseudomonadati; phylum Pseudomonadota; class Gammaproteobacteria; order Chromatiales; family Chromatiaceae; genus Thiocapsa; species Thiocapsa rosea. The sequence continues at coordinate 1,698,438 of NZ_RBXL01000001.1, read as the reverse complement.
GGCACTGAACGCCCCGATCGCAGCGCCGGTTGCAAGACCGAGTGCTGTGCCGGTTCCGACACGGGCCCCCGTGGTATTTCCGCAGCCTGAGAGCGCAACGGCAGCCACAAAAGCCAAAGGGATAGCGATCGTTTTCAAGTTGGTCTCTCCTAATCTTCAGTGTCAACGCCACGCGAACGGGCAGTTTCCTTCATGATCGAGCGATCGGTGACCTATCGTCGAGCGGGTCGAACGGGGCCGCCCGGCCATCCGGTCAACGCCCCGTCAACGCAGTCGATCGACGGGATCGGCCGCTCGCGTTCGGAACGTCGCCGGAGCATCACGGCCCTGGTCGGCTTGTTCACCGACGGCCTTCAGCGTATCTTCCGGCAGTCGGACGCGCACAGGGTTGTGGTCGTTTCCGACCCTTTCGAGCCGGAATCCGGCTTCGCGATCATAGCTCAGATTCTCCGGTAGGAGGGTGACGATGCCGGCCGGCACTGTGACGGAAACGACGACTTGGCCAACCGGGAAACCGACCAAGATCTTTTTTTCGGACTCGGCGCCGTCGGGTCAGCGCTTTTGATCTGCCTCTCCGAGCGCGACGACGTCCCCGTGCGCTTCGTCGTCGATGCGGTGAACCCGGACGCCGCGCGCGGCACCTCGGAAACCTAATGTTGCGTTGCGGCACCGACCATCGCGCCTGTTGAGGAACCGTCCCATGCTTGCGAGGACCGCCCGAATCCTGAAATTGGTTGCACAGCTCATTGCCGTGAGTGCATTGACCTTCCTCGCCGTGCGTACCTTCGACGCGTACCAAAGCGCACCGCTCGCCCCGTGGCACACCTTCGTCCCGAACGAGATGGCGGCCGAGGAGCTCGACGAGGCCGATTGGGACGCGTATCTGGCGCGGGAGCAGAGGCTGTTCGATGAGGTACGCGCGGAGGTCACCGAGAAGCTCGCACCGCAGGAGCGCATCCCCTCCAACCGCTACTTCGAAGGAAGCCCGCTCTATCCGGGGCGCTTCGTCCGGGACTGGAACCGTTCCTATGTCCTCGAGCCCGAGGGCGAGCCCCGGGGCGCGGTCGTCCTGCTGCACGGCCTGACGGACTCGCCCTACAGCCTGCGTCACATCGGCCGACACTATTCCGAATCGGGCTATGTCGTGATCGGGATCCGCCTGCCCGGACACGGGACCGTCCCGGCCGGACTGACGAACGTACAGTGGAAGGATTGGTCGGCCGCGACGCGCTTGGCCGTGCGTGAGGCGGTGCGCCGGATCGGGCCCTCGGCCCCCCTGCAGTTGGTGGGCTTCTCCAACGGCGGGGCGCTCGCCCTGAAGTACGCGTTGGACGCCGTCGAGGATCCTTCCTTACGGCAAGCGGATCGGGTCATCCTGATCACGCCGATGATCGGGATCACCGAGATGGCTCGATTTGCGGGATTCGCCGGCTTGCCCGCGATCTTTCCGGCGTTCGCAAGTGCGGCTTGGCTCGGCGTCATCCCCGAGTTCAATCCCTTCAAATACAACTCCTTTCCGGTCAACGGGGCACGTCAATCGTCGCTCCTGACGCGTGCCTTGCAACCACGCATCGCCCGCCATGCGCGCGACGGGCGTCTCGACGCCCTCCCGCCGATCATCACCTTCCAATCCGTGGTCGATTTCACCGTCAGCACGCGCGCCATCGTCACGAGCCTCTACGCGCAGCTCCCGCAGAACGGCAGCGAGCTGGTGCTCTTCGATATCAACCGCAACACCAAATTCGGGCCACTGATCCGACCCGGAACAGAGACGGCACTCGAGCGGCTGCTGCCGCCGACGCCGCGCGCTTTCAAGACGACCGTGATCGCCAACGCCGGCCCGGACAGCAGCGAGGTCGTCGAGCGTGTGATCGACGCGGGCGAAATCCAAGAGCGGACCAGTGCCTTGGGATTGACCTATCCGCGCGAGGTCTTTTCGCTCTCGCACGTCGCGCTGCCGTTTCCGATCGACGATTCGCTCTACGGGCTGGAGCCGAACGAGGACGAGGATTTCGGTGCCCATCTCGGGGCATTGGCCATCCGCGGCGAGCGCGGGGTCCTGGTGATGAGTTTGGACTCGCTGGTACGCCTGTCGTGGAATCCCTTCTTCCCTTACCTGCTCGAGCGGATCGAGGAGGGGATCGTCGATGCGCCACTCGGCGGCGACGGACCGAGAGTCAGGGCGGACGCCGCAATCAGCGCCGAGGCGATGTGATCAAGAGCAGTAGATCCGCCGAGGCGCCGAGCTGCGACGAATGTCCGCGACGGCTGGCCATTGTGTTCAGGGATTGACCGCCATACTTGACAACTTGTCTAGGTCATGAACAACCCGATGAGGTGTCGAAGATGCGAATGTTCGTCCTGCTCCCCATGCTCGGGGCTCTTCTGCCGCCCGCTGCGGCTTCCGCCGCCTGCGCCCCGGCGCTCGATTTCGAGATGCGTCGTCTCGCCGGCGACGAGACCCTGCGCCTTTGCGATGCCTATCAGGGCAAGGTGATCCTTGCGGTGAACACCGCCAGCAAATGCGGCTTCACCGGCCAATACGAGGGCCTCGAGGCCCTCTACCGCGAATACGGCGATCGCGGATTGGTGGTGCTCGGCTTCCCGTCCAACGATTTTGCGAATCAGGAGCCCGGCACCGAGAAGGAAATTCAGGAGTTCTGCCGCCTGACCTATTCGGTGGAATTTCCGATGTTTGAAAAGGTGCAGGTTCGCAAGGGTACCGCGGCCCCCTTCTTCGAGCATCTGGCCGGGGAGACCGGCGTCTACCCCGAGTGGAACTTCTATAAGTACTTGATCGACCGAGACGGCAAGGTTGTCGAGGTCTTTCCGAGCCGAACCGGCCCGGAGAGCAAACCGATGATCCAGGCCATCGAACGCTTGCTCTGAGCACCGTCGGCCGTCCGGCATTTTCTGCATTCAAGGTCGACCCATAGGGTGGACACGCGCAGCGCAGCGCAGTCCACCCTTCCGCTCCGATCGGCTCGCGACGCCGAACCTCAGTTGCCGCTGCCGGACCCGAGCCGGTCGCGCGCCATGGCCGCCGCATCCTCGATCCCCTGCTGTGCGCGATCGATGATTGCCTTACCATGGGCAATCATCGCCTGTTTGACCGCCTCGGCGAGTGCGGGTCTGGAGAGCGACTCGCCGTCGATTGTCATCGTCTCCGGGGAGGTCGAATAGACAGACAGGGGATCGCTCAGCGTCAACGCCGTGTCCTCGACCGCATTGTAACGATAGTGACAGGTCGCTTGCCGAGGCCGGCTCACGCCGTCGGACTCAAACCCCACCTGAACTGTAAGTCCCGAATGGCCGCGGGGCTTCGTCTCCACGCCGGTCCAGCGTATCGAGCCCGGCGAGCCGACCTGTGTTGTCACCAACGCCTTGCAGAAGCTCACGCGCACATCCTCGCGCGAGCCCGAACAGCTCGCGACCAGAACAGATGCAGTCGCGAAAGCGACGATGATTCCCGCCGAAGCTGTCGTGCGTTTGGTCATAGCCATACCTTCTGGGAAGTGATCCGGGGCTGCCGCATTGTCCCGACGGGGTCTTGCGAGCCTATCGGACGGACATTATGCTGCGCCGCACATCGCCGGGGTACCTCGAGACGCAAACCCTGGCCTCGCAGCCCGTTTTGATGGAGCAACGCCGATGGACTTCTCGACCCGGCATCGCCTGACGCTCGCCGACGGCCCCGTCGTCTATCGTCAGGTCACCACCGGCAAACCGCCTCTCCTGCTGATCCACGGGTGGGGCGGATCCTCGCGACACTGGCAGCACACCGCGGAACACCTCTCGGACATCCGCGATCTCTATGCCCTGGATCTTCCGGGTCACGGGGATACCCCCGCTCGACCCGGCGCGACCGGACCCGAAACACTGGCAGACTTGGTCATCGACTTCGCCGACCGCCTGGGTCTGGATCGCTTCGACCTCAACGGCCATTCTTGGGGTGCTGGCGTCGCGATCCTGGTCGCGGCGCGCCGTCCCGAGCGGGTCGATCGGCTCATGCTGACCAGCTTGGGTATCGCCCGAAACGCGCTCGAGCGTCTCGCCTTGACGCAGACCTACCATCAGATGAACCTCGCCCTGTCGCTTTGGCGGCCCTGGCTGGCCATGTCCCGGCCCTGGATCGCGCTCTCGCGCCCGGCAATCGACTGGTTCGGCGCTCAACCGTTGGTGTATCGCGCGATCGCTGCCCACGTCCTGCGCCAGCTCCCCGCGGACGAGGAAACGGTGCGTGTCGGTGTCAGGGAGTTTTTGAGCACGGATCCGCTCAGCGCGCTGGAGTGTGCGATCGGGGCGGGCAGTCCGGCCTTCTTGACCGCCTTGGAGACCATGGCGACGCCGACCCTGTTGGTCCATGCGGATGCGGATCCCGTGATGCCGCCATCCGGTGCCCACGCCCTTGCGGCACGGATCCGAAACGTCCGGGAGGTTTGCCTCGACGACTGCGGCCATCTTCCGATGATCGAGCAACCCGAAGCGTATCACCGAGCGATACGCGAGTTCCTCACCACGACGGCGCTCGATCCGCGATCGAGCACGCACCCCGACGCCCGATAACCCGCTCGGCTCAAACAACGGACAGACCCGTCGCGACCCGCCCTAAAGATGATGGTACAGGTGGGCCATCTGACGGTCGATCTGCCGCTGCTTGATCATCTGCGCGCGCTTGATTGTCTCGACAAGCTCAACGCAGGCCGAACCTTGCCTCGCGAGATAGTCGATCGATAGGACTAAACCGCGTCCAGAGCGAAATGCGTCATTTTTACTTTGTGTTTGGCTTTGGGGACATCCTCGATCTCGGTGAAACGCGGTTTAAATTCTAATCTTTTTAATATTTTAAACCGCGCCAGCTCCGACAGTCATCGGAGCTGGCGCGGCCAAGCCAATCCAACAAACTACGCATATCGCACCGGGCGCGGTTTAGATTCTGGCTGACGATGATCTCGTTGCCGAGGGTCATGGCTCGGGGACATCGGCAGCTCCGCCGTAGATCCGGACACAGTTACGTCCTGCGGTTTTCGCGGCATACAGCGCCTGATCGGCATGATCGACGAGGTCGTCGAGGTTCTCGACGCCACCCCCGAGCGTCGCCACGCCAATGCTCGCCGTGATCGGGATCGGCCCCTCCGTGGTGTCGATGTCGTGCTCGCACAGTGCCAGACGCAGTCGCTCGGCGAGACGTTCGGCCTCTCGCGCACTGGTCTCGGGGCATAGCGCCACCAGCTCCTCGCCCCCGTAGCGGGCCAGGATGTCCGACACGCGAACCGCGCGAAGCCGCTCGGCAATGGCCTTGAGGACCTGATCGCCGACGCCGTGTCCGTAGGTGTCGTTGACCTGCTTGAAGTGATCGATGTCGAGCATGATCACCGCGATCGGGTTGGAATAGCGTTTGGCACGGGCAAACTCCACCGCTGCGAGTTCGGAAAAGCGGCGGCGGTTGAGCAGCTCGGTCAGGGGATCCGTATCGGCCAAGATCCGCACCTGTTGGAACAAGCGGGCATTGATGTCGCGCTCACGGCGCAGGTTCCGCTCGGCTTCTTGCAGCTTCACGAAGGTGCGCGCATTGGAGATCGCCAAACCGCAAAGGTTGGAGATCGCCAGGCCGAGATTCAGATATTGATCCCGATAGGCCGGGAACGGGATCTCGCGCACCAGCATCAACCCCAGAACGGCATCCTTATAGTCGATCCGAAGGAAAAAACCGTTCCCGGACGGCATGATCAGATAGCCTTCGTGCAGCGCATCGAGCGCCTGCTGGAGATCCAGACGATCCCGCGGTTGCTCCTCCGCGGCGAAGATCTCCTTGACCCGCCCCTCCTCCACCTGGGCGTAGACCAGGTTGGTGCACCCGAAGAGCATCGCGAAGAGCTCCTGAATCGCCGCGATCGTGGCCTCCTCATCGGTGATATGCGACAAGCGAACCAATAGGTCGAAGGCCATGGCGTAATCGGCGACCTTGCGGTTGGCCTGTGCCAGGACCTCTTTGGTGTTCGCCTCTGCGGCGAGACTGCGCCACTTGGCAATGGCACCGGAAAGAAAGAGCCTCAGATAGTCCAATCCGACATAGCGGCTGCGGCACGGCAGACCCAGATACCGAGCCAGCGCCTCGAGCTCCCCGACGGCGTGCGGGTCGTTGCCCGTATCCAGGAGCAGAAGCTCGCGCGTACATTCGCGGAAAAACTCTCCCGCCGTCTCCCGATCGAAGCCCATCTCGCGCAGATGCTCGCGCCACTGCTTGAGCCAGCCGGCCGTGACGAGATAGGCACCGGCCCGCATCTCGGGCTCCAGGATATCGCCTCCCGCCAAGAGGTGAATGCAGTGGTCGAGCTTCACGAAATGCACGCGGGGATCCAGCGGCGCCGCACGCGTCGCGGCATCGCACCCGAGGAGCACCAAAACGCCGTCGCAACCCTCGGGCGGCGGCGTCTCGCGTACCTCGGCGAGGTTGCACCGTCCGGGACGCAGGGTGCAGACGGCGGGATATGCCTGGACGCGCACCCCCTCCTCGCCGAGGCCCGCGAGAGCGGTCTCGACATCCTGTCGAAAATGGCTGCAGACCCTCAGACAAAGCGTTTCCCCCACGGTCAGCTCCGCGGAACCTTCGGTGGCGGGGCGCTTGCGCGCTCGCCGGAGACAGCCAGCGGATAGGCTCCCCAGCGATGAACCGCCTCGGAGACGGCCAACAGCGTATCTTCAGGGACTTGGTAGGGGATCTCGCCGTGGTTGTCGGAGAGGATGAATCCGCCGCCGTGACCGGCCGCGGCGATCGCCGCCTTGACCTGCGCCTCGGCCTGCTCCGGCGTCCAACGTCGCATCTCCACACCGTTGAGGTTTCCGAGCAACGCCATCTTACCGGCCGCACGCTGCTTGAGTGCGGCGAGATCGTCGAGCACGCTGACGCCGATGACCGCCGCACCGGTGTCGGGGAGATCATCCAGGATCGGCGTGCAGCGACCGGATGCGAAATGCATCGCCACCGGCCCCTTGATCCCGGCCAGCGTGCGCTTCGCGACCTGAAGCCCGGTCCTGCGAAAGTGCTCGGGCGAGACGATGGTCGAGGACGAGACCGGGTCGAAATAACAGATGGCCGTGGCACCCGCGGCCAACTGGGCGTTCGCCCAGTCGATACAAAAAGCCTCGTTCAGACGCATCAGGTGCTCGAAGAGGTCGGGCTGCTCGAACATGAGAATAAGATAGGCTTCGAAGCCCATCTGCATCACCGGCACCGAGAAGGGCGACATGACCACGCCGATGATGGGGGTCTCGCCGTCGCCTGCCGCCTTCAGGCCACGGGTGGCCTCCAGCACCTTGACCAGACAGGCACAATCAGCGACCCGCGGCGGTTCCAACGTGCGGATCTGCTCCGGTGTCCGAATGACGGGGCGGCCGGCATTGGGCGGGCCGTCGTCGGTATAGAGCACATCCCCGCCCCACGCCTCGGTCTCGACCGAGGCGTAGAAGAAGGAGTAGAGGCAATCGTTGCGATACTTGCGTTGGAGCCGCAGCTGACCTTCGATCACATACTCCGGTCGCGAGAAGTAGGTCTCGATGGAGAGTCCGAGCTCTTGGGCACCGTGCATGGTGAGCAGGAGAAACAGCGGAACCCGGTCCGGCTCCCGATGGCCGAGCGCGGTCAGTACGCGTTCGAGCGAGGTCATGGGGCGAGTGCTCATGCGCGATGCTCCTTGGGCAGGTCGTCAAGGAACTTGCGGACCAGGGTGACGCCCTCGGCCGCGGTACCGGCCATGGCGTCGGCGCCGACCTCCCGCCAAAGTTCGGTATCGAAACGAAAGGGCGCGCCGCCAACCAGGATGAACGGACGACAACCGGCCCGATCCATCGCCTCTCGGACTCTTTTGATGTGCAGCGCCGAGGGAAGCATCAAGACCGAGATCAGCAGCACGACGATGCCGTCGCGAACAACCCGACTGACCAGGGTATCGGCGTCGAGTGTACCGTAGTCCTTCAACTCGTAGCCGCTGGCGCGCAGGACCGAATACACCATGCGTTTTCCGAGCAGGTGATAGTCGTCGAGCACAGCGATCGCCATCGGCGGCTGATCCACCCGACGCGGATCGCACGGAGGCAGGATGGCGTCGACCATCTCCTCGCACATCCGACCGCTCATATAGACCTGCGACAGAGAGACCTCGCCGCGCTCCCAGAGATCCCCGATACGCTCGAGGGACGGCACGACCAAACGCTCGACGACATCGAGCCGGGCAGCGGCCTCGCCCGGGCCGCCGAGCGCCCGCTTCGCCGCGACGCGGTCCATCGCCAGCAGAGCGTTGAGGAAGGTCTCGACCGGATCCGCATCTGTCATTGCTGCTTTCGCGACCTTTGGTGGAGCACATCGGATAAGGAATCGCCCAGCACTCCGAGCATGAACGACCGGTTCGCCCGGCACGGTATGAAGCGGCCGGGATGCTTCCGACATATTACCGGAAATCGCTCCTTTCCCCCTTCCATAGGATGACCTGACCAGAGCCATTGCGAGCCGGATATGAAGGGCGTCGGACGGGACGAAAGTGGTTGTCGCTGCGGCCAAGAAAGGATTCTTAAACCGCGTCAGCTCCGACAGTCGTCGGAGCTGACGCGGCCAAGCCATTCCAACACATGGCGCATACCGCACCGGGCGCGGTTTAGCCGCATCACACGAATCGTCGGCCCTGCCTCCCGGAAAACCCACGCGCACTCGGGATACCACGAAAATCATTGCGCCTCGTCAGGGAAAAAGCGACGCATCTGAACTAGTCTGCCAGAGCGTAATCGGGCGGGCGGCAGCGGTAGCGGTAGCGCATGTCCTGACCACGACCGGGCATAGAACCGGCCCCAGCTCACCTTCCGGAGCCACACCATGCGAGCCTCGATCGGCGCCGTCGCCGGCCTTCTTTTGATCGCACTCTTCAGCGCAAGCTCAAGTGCCCGGGATAACTGGCCGACACCGCCGGCGACAGCCGTTCCGGCTCCCCAGATCTCCGGCCCACTGCAAGGGGGCACCGCCGATCACACCAAGTTCGACCAGCTCCGAGGGCCGTTCAGCTCCGGACCCGAGGTCACGGTCGCTTGTCTCGGCTGCCACACCGAGGCCGGCGATCACTTCATGCGCAACATCCACTGGACCTGGTCCTACACCAACGAGGAGACCGGCCAGCAGCTCGGCAAACGGTATCTGATCAACAACTTCTGCACCAACTCCCGCGGCAATGAAGGGATGTGCGCCCAGTGCCACGCCGGCTACGGCTGGAAGGACGAGAGCTTCGACTTCACCGACGAGACCAACATCGACTGTCTGGTCTGCCACGAAACCACCGGCACCTATTACAAGACCCCGAACAGCGACGGACATGCGGCCTGCTCGGTCATGTTCGAGGGCAAGCCCCCGATCGACCTGGCCGCGGTCGCACGCAGCGTGGGACTTCCGCAACGCGCCAACTGCGGGGCCTGCCACTTCAACGGCGGCGGCGGCGACAACGTCAAGCACGGCGACCTGTCCACGGCCCTGAAGAACCCGCCGAGAACACTCGACGTCCACATGGGTGTCGACGGTCTCAACTTCGCCTGCACCGCCTGCCACGTCACCAACCGCCATATTTGGGCCGGCAGCCGCTACCAAGTCATCTCCAAAGACACCGAGGGCATGGGCAAGCCGGGACAACGCAGCGACGTGGCCACCTGCGAGTCCTGTCACGGACTCTCGCCGCATCCGGTGAATTCGCTCGCGGCCTTCAAGCTCAACGATCACGTGCAGAGCATTGCCTGCCAGACCTGCCACATCCCCGAGATCGCGCGCGGCGGTGTCGCAACCGTCGTCAGTTGGGATTGGCGCACCGCCGGCAAGACGCGGGACGGCGAGGGCTATCACGAGGAAGGCTACATCCAGGGCAACGGCGACCACCGTTACACCTACAAGTCGATCAAGGGCGATTTCACCTTCGACGAAAACTTTCCCCCCAGCTATGGCTGGTTCGATGGCCAGATGCTCTACACCACCATCGACACCACATTCGATCCGCAGGCCGAGTCCATCGAAATCAACGGTTTCACCGGCTCGCGCGAGGATCCGAAATCTCGGATCTGGCCCTTCAAACGCATGCAAACCTGGCAGCCCTACGACAAAGGCAACGGCACCCTGGTCTACACCCATCTGTGGGGCGAGGACGACGCCGCCTACTGGGGCAACTACGAGATGGGCAAGTCGATCGCCAAGGGCATGGCCGACTTCGGACTGCCCTATTCAGGCGAGTTCGGCTTCATCCAGACCATCTCCTGGTGGCCCATCACCCATATGGTCGCGCCCAAGGAGCAGGCACTGAGTTGCGGCGACTGCCATATCCCGACCCGCAGTCGGTTGACCTCGGTCGAGGGTGTCTACATTCCGGGCCGGGACCGTAACCGCTGGGTGGACATCATCGGGACGCTTCTGGTCGCCGGCACCTTGGGCGGCATTCTCATCCACGGCCTGGTTCGCTTCTTCTCGCCGTCCCATGGCTCCAAAGGAGAGCACCACTGATGGCCACACGCCGCGTCAAGATCTTCAGCCTGTTCGAGCGCTTCTGGCACTGGTCCCAGATGCTGCTCATCGTCACACTCTTGATCACCGGCTTCGGGGTGCATGGTTTCCATAGTCTCTTCAGCTTCGAAGACGCGGTCACCCTGCATACCTCGGCCGCCTTCGCGCTCCTCCTGCTGTGGATCTTCAGTGTCTTCTGGCTCTTTACGACGCGCACCTGGCGCCACTTCATCCCGTCCGCAGCCGGGATGTGGGGCGTGCTGCGCTTCTACAGCTACGGCATCTTCAAGGGCGAGCGCCACCCCTACCGCAAGGCCTATTGGCGCAAGCACAACCCCTTGCAGGCGCTGGCCTACCTCATGCTTAAGATCGTGCTGTTTCCGGCGATCTGGATCACCGGACTCGCCTATCTCTCCTATTTCGCCTGGCGCAACCTGCCCGATGCCACGCAGTGGCTCAGCGACGTCGCGATGGTACACACGGCAGCGGCCTTTCTGATCCTGGCGTTCGTGCTCATCCATGTCTACATGCTCACGATCGGGCACTCCTTCCGCGAACACCTGATGCCGATGATCAACGGCTTCGACGAGGTGGATCTATCCCCCGAGGAAGAAGCCTATCTGAGCAAGGATCAGCCGGGAGACATCCGCTGAGCCGAAATCCGGTGGTGGCCGGCGCGTCGGTGCGAATAAATTCGCGCCGACGTGCTGGATCCGAACGGATCCGTCGGCAGCCGAGTCCGGACCGGAGGCCCTCGTTTGCTCCCACGCCCGAGGTCCACACCCCGCCGTAAGCACCCACGACATCGCAGGCGCGCGCGAGGCTTCCGGGGCCGACCCCGCCCCGATGCGGATGCCAAATACGTCGGACGGCGGTTAGAATGCATCCGGTCAAGCGCCTCCCATCCCGACCTGCGGAAGTCCCACATGAAGTTAGTCTCCACGCTGTTGTTGCTGATCTGTGTTTTTGCGCTTTCGCCTGCGATGGCGCAAACCCGGCAACCCGTCCCGGATCCGCCCCAGGTCGCGGCCAAGGGCTACCTGCTGCTCGATTTCAACAGCGGGCAGATCCTCGCCGAGATGAATGCGGACGAGCGCTTGGAGCCGGCGAGTCTGACCAAGATCATGACCGGTTACGTGGTGTTCCGAGAGATTGCGGCCGGCAAGGTTGCCCTGACCGACAATGCCTACGTCAGCGAGCGAGCCTGGCGCACCGGCGGGTCGAAGATGTTCATCGAGGTCGGCAAGCAGGTCACGATCCAAGATCTGCTCATGGGCATGATCGTACAGTCGGGCAACGATGCCAGCGTCGCACTCGCCGAGCATGTCGGGGGGAGCGTCGATGCCTTCGCGGGGCTCATGAACGCCCACGCACAGCGGCTCGGGATGACCGGAAGCCACTTCACCAATCCGCATGGTTTACCCGATCCGGAGCTCTATATCACCGCGCGCGACATCGCCACGGTCGCCATGGCGATCATTCGGGAGTTCCCCGAGTTCTACGCCTGGTACAGCACGCGTGAGTTCACCTTCGGCGGGATTACACAGCAAAACCGCAACCCCATGCTGCGTCGCGACGAGACCGCGGACGGGATCAAGACAGGTTATACCCAGGCCGCCGGGTACTGTCTGGTGTCCTCGTCCAAGCGCGACGACATGCGGCTCGTCTCGGTGGTGATGGGCTCGCCCACGCCCAATGCGCGGGCCGAGGCCAGTCTTGCCCTGATGAACTACGGTTTTCGCTTCTACGAGAGCCATCGCCTGTATCCCGCCGACGAGCCGGTCGAAACCTTGCGCGTCTGGATGGGCGACAAGCAGATGTTGCCTGTCGGCCCCGAGGCGGATGTCTTCGCGACCTTCCAGCGCGGGCGTTACGCCGAACTCAGCGCGCGCCTGGAAAAATCGGTCGATAGCCTGACCGCCCCCATCGAACGCGGTGCACAGGTCGGCGAGATCGTGGTTATGCTCGGCGAGGAAGAAATCAATCGCGTGCCTTTGGTTGCGCTCGAAGAGGTCGGCAAGGGCGGTCTTTGGCAGATGGCCAAAGACAGTGTTCTCAGATTGTTCTGATCGAGTCAGGCCGATATCCAGGTGCGAGATGGCCGAATCTAAGCCCCCGTCGAAACCGATCTCGTCCCGGGCGCCGGCGCCGGACATGCCCGAACCCGACGCGTCCGAGCCCGTTTTCGTCTTTCCCTGCCGCTTTCCGATCAAGGCGATGGGGCGTGCCGACGGGCATTTCGAGGCATTGGTGATCGAGATCGTCAGCCGGCATGCACCGCGACCCGAGCCGGCGGACGTGAGCGCCCGCTCGAGCAGCGGCGGCAAGTGGATCTCGGTGACCCTGACCATCCAGGCCGAGAGCCGCGCGCAGCTCGATGCCATCTACTGCGATCTCACCGCACACGAGTCGGTCGTTTGGGTGATTTAAACCGCGCCCGATGCGGTATGCGTCGTGTGTTGGATTGACTTGGCCGCGCCAGCTCCGACAACTGTCGGAGCTGGCGCGGTTTAAAGTATTCAGAGAATTAGATTTCGAACCGCGCCTCCACAAGGTCGGAAAAATCCTTGAGCCCGACACAACATGAAAATGGCGCACTTCACTCTGGAGGCAGCCTAAGCGCGGCCAACGATGGCTCGCGTCCGCTCCTGGTGCGTCGTCTACCGGGCCTTCGGGACTATCTTCCGACCTTGGAGGGGATGCGCGAATTCACCGACCTGCGCGGCCCGGACACCCCGGACGAGCTCTGGCTGCTCGAGCACCCCCCCGTGTTCACACTCGGCCAGGCCGGCCGCGAGGAGCATCTGCTGGACCCTGGCCCAATCCCGGTGATCAAGGTGGACCGCGGGGGGCAGGTGACCTATCACGGTCCCGGACAGTTGGTCGTCTATATTCTGCTCGATCTGCGTCGGGCCGGGCTCGGCGTCAAGCGCTTGGTCGGTCTCCTGGAGCAGGCCGTGATCGACCTGCTCGCAACCCTGGAGGTGGCGGCCGAGCGCCGTGCGGACGCTCCCGGTGTCTATGTCGCGGGCGCCAAGGTCGCCTCGCTGGGTCTACGCATCCGCAACGGCTGCAGCTATCACGGACTCGCCCTGAACGTGAGCCTCGATCTCGACCCCTTCGGTCGGATCAACCCCTGCGGCTATCCCGGCCTTGCCGTCACCCGGGTGTCGGATCTGGTCCCGGACGTGTCGATGCCCGAGATCGAGGCCGGCTTGGTCCGGTTGCTCGCCGCCTCGCTCGGAATGACGGCGACGCCGCGCGCGGTTTAAACCGCGTCCAGAGCGAAATGCGTAGTCTTCACGCTGTGTTCAGCGTCGGGGGCTTCCTCGATCTTGGCGAAACGCGGTTTAAAATTTAATCTTTTTATTACTTTAAACCGCGCCGGCTCCAGCGGTCGTCAAATCTGCCGGGGCTGGCCCCATCCAAAAACATCGCATACCGCACAGGGCGCGGTTTAATGCAGCGTTCGGGGCGGTTCCCGCTCGCCGTCCTTCACGGGCAAGAGGTCGACGAACCGCCCATTGGCCTCGGTGAAGTGCTGGAACTCCGGTCGGCCGAAGGTGCGCTGCGTCTTCGAGGCGCCCTTCGGCTCGATCGGGATCTGTGTCACCCAGAGTCCGTGACGGGTCTCGAGCGCGAAGGAGGCGACGTCGACCCGGTAGGGCGAGGCGCCGATCGAGCCGTATTCCTCGATGATCTCCTTGAACTGACCGACCTTGCTCGGCGGCAGGGACCAGGCTTCCATGATCATGAAGATGAAATCGGCCTCGTGCAGCTCGGCGAGCCGGCGAATCATGGCGGCCGCGGCGTCTTTTTCCTCCTCCGTGGCCGTGCTCAGCAGGACCGGAAAGGTCTCTCCGGTCGTGAGGTTGCCGACGAACGCGAAGGGGCTCAGGCTCTCGCCGCGTTCGAGGATCTCCCTGGCCGTTTCGATCAGCGGCGTAATGATGCCGAGGTAGGTTGCGGGAAGTGCGCTCATCACGTCATGCCTCGCATCAATGCACGCCGGCAACCGGACGCATCTCCTTGTCGCAGACGCCGCCGACGCTGGCCGTTCGGGTCGTGGCGGGGCTGCGGCAGGACTCGCCCCGGTCCTGGATGCTGCAGGTGATCTCCACCGGTTTGCCGGCTGAGAGCCAGCTCGGGGTCGTACGGTAGCGGCCGACGTTGCCCGAGCGGCAGCCGCTCGGGATCCCGTAGGGCGGGCAGGATCGGGGCGTGCGCAGCGAGACCTTGCGGCCGTCGACGATGAAGCCCGGATAATTGTTCTCGGTGCGGACGATATCGCGCTCCGGGGTCTCGTCGAAGCGGAACTCCTCGAACCGATAGCCATCTCCGCTCGCGGGTCCGACCTTGATCCGCGTGTTGGCGATCAGCGCGAAATCGCCCCCGTTGCGGGCGACCGCGCCTGTCATGTACTCGACGCGGTCGTGCGTGGGGAAGCACTTGCCCATCGCGGGTGCGTGATAGTAGTGGCGCATCGAGGTCAGATCGGCCAGACGATTGTTCGGAAAGATCGCCTGCAGATCGCGCTCGCTGCCGAAGAGGATCCGCTCGGCATCCCCGACCGACTGGGTATACATGGCTTGGAGCTTGGCATAGCGGTCATTGTCTGCGAGATCGGGCCGCAGGTAGCAGGCGGTGAGGCCTGAGATCTGAGTCAGGTATTCGTCCCAGATGTTGTATTGGGACACGGAGGAGGAGACCCCCTGGAAGTCGCCCGGGAACTTGCATCCCTGCCGGGTCAGACACTGACCGACCGCGCGGTTGCGGATCGAGAGCACGATGATGTTGCGCTCGCAGGCCCCATAGGCGTTGCAGCCGCGCTCGAGATGGCCCTCGTAGATGGCCGTTCGCATGACGTAGTCGAGATGCTTCGCACGCGCGAGCGTGGCATCGGAGCCGAGCCGCCCGTTGCTGCGGATGAAGTCGCCCCAGGCACGGTCGAGTGCGGCACGGCGCCCGGTCAGGTTGCGATTCGCACCCTCGCATTGGCTCGATGCGTGGAAGCTGCGCACGATGCGGTCCAGCTCGCTCGCGCCGCCCGGGCTGCCGGCACGGCCGCTGGAGGGCGGATCGAAGAAGGGTGCCTTCTCGAGTGCATAGAGCTCGCGCACGTTGATGACGTTCTTCACGCTCGATGGGCAGTGATGGTTTTGAACCTTCATCGACTTGCGCGCCGCGACGGCACTCCTGAAACGCTCGGTATCGCTGCGGCTCGCTTTCCTCGGGTCGACGACGACCTCGAATCCCACGAACGGCGTCCCCGAGCCGTCGGTCAAGGGTTTGCCGTTTCGGATCATCAGGCAGGGGATCACGGAGGTGCCTTGGGTGAGGGTTCCGGCGGGGGATGTCGCGCCCGAGCGCGCGAAGCTGTCGGCGTTGTAGTAGGGCACCTCCATCGGGCCGTTGAACTTGTAGAGGGTCATGACCGGTGTCGCCGGGATGGCCGCCTGAACGGGGATGGACGCGGCTAGCGCAAGGGCGCCGAGCAGATAACGCATTCTTTGGCTCCTGAGATGGATGGGTTGGTGTGCGGGTGTTCGCACTTAAGCCGCGCCCGGCGCGGCATGCGACGTTTTCGGATGGGATCGGCCCCGGCGGACTTGACGACCGCTGGAGACGGCGCGGTTTAAACTATTAAAAAATATATCATTCTAAACCGCGTCTCCGCTAAGGGTCGTGGATGCACAAAACGTCGAGCTCACTCGAAAAGGCGTATCTCGCTCGGGACGCGGTTTAGATCACAGCCTCCCGGCGCGCTTGATCGCGAGATAGCGCTCGACCAAGGCGCCCGGCAGCTGCGCCGGCAAAAGGTCGAGGATTTCGACGCCCAGATGGCGCAAACGCTCCCGATGGTGTCGCCGCGTGGCGAGCCAGCCATGCACCGCATGCAAACGCAGTGCGCCCGGCAGGTCCGTGATCTCGCTCTCCAGGCTCCGATCGAGAGCCGACTCGCGCAGGTCCGCGACCATCAACAGATGACGCCGTCCAAGCAAGCGCGCCGCCAGCTCCAGCCCGGACTGATCCTCGTCTCGGCTGTTGGTGATCATCACCACCAAGGCCCGTCGCGGCATCCGATGCAGCAGCTCGCGCGCCGCCTGCAGAGGATCCGAAACCTCGAGGCTCGGCTGGATGTCGTACACCTGTTCAAGCAGCCGGCGCATGGTCTGCGCCTCTTTGCGCGGAGCGCACCAGCGTCGCGACCCGCCATAGGTCATGAGTCCCACGGCATCGCCATACGCGATGGCAACAAAGGCGACCGTCAGCAGTGCACTCAATGCCTCGTCCAGATGAGAGCGATCGGCATCGCGATGGCGCATCCGGCGCCCCGTATCGAGCAGGAAGACGAGATGTCGGTCGCGCTCGTCTTCGTACTCTCGGGCGATAAGCTTACGCATCCGCGCCGTCGCCTTCCAGTCGATCCGTCGTAAGCCGTCGCCGCGATGATAGTCGCGCAGTTGAAGAAACTCCGCCCCTTCACCCCGTCTCGACCGGCGTCGCTCCCCGGTGCAGGTGCGCCGATCCTGCATCGCGGGCAGGGCGTCGCGGCCGATTCGGGCAAGATTCGGGAAGACCTGCAGGGTCGTCGACAGGGTCAGGGTGCGTCGACCGACCCAGAGACCGAGCGGCGAGCGCAAGGCGATCTCGCAACCCGGGACGGCGAAGCTCCCGCGCTGCGACGGGGTCAGGCGATAATCGATCTGCGCGGTTGTGCCGGCCTCGAGAGTGATCTCGCGCGGCAGACCCTGTACCGCGAACATGCTCGGGTGCAGATCATGGAGACGGAACCGAAGGTGTCGGAGCGAGGGATTGGCGAGCGTGAGGCGAACCCGGCCCGGCGCACCGAGCAACAGGACGCCGTGCATACGGCCGCGCAGTTCGGGCGAGGGCAGCCGGACGAGGGCCAGCAGGTCGGCCGCGGCACAGGCCCCGAGCAGGATACCGACGCCTTGCCAGAGAAGACCGGCCTGCGGGAGCCAGGCGGCGGCCAGGCCCAACGAGGTCCAGCCGACAAGGGCCACGACCAGCGGGGTGCGTGGTCTCATGCCAAGCCAGGTCTCGAATGATCGGGGGCCGCTTCGCGCGTGTGCAGGCTCCTCGGCCCTCATGGAGATCGGCACGGACGCGGTTTCGGTTTACGTCCGTGGGGCAGGCACGCCGGCAAGAAGATCACGCAGGATATCCTCCGGGCCGAGACCCTCCATCTCCAGATCGGCGCCGAGTGCTAGCCGGTGGCGCAGTACGGCGGGGGTCATCGCCTTGACGTCGTCGGGCGTGACGTAATCTCGGTCGCCCGCGAGCGCATGTCCGCGCGCGGCACGCACCAGCGCAATCCCGGCACGAGGGCCGGGTCCGGTCTCCACACCGGGCCAATCACGCGCCGAGCGGACCAAGCGCACGGCATAGGCGAGGACACCGTCGTCGATCCGCAGCCGCGCGGTGACCTGCTGCAGATCCAGCAGATCGGTGGCGCTCAGCACCTCGCGCACGCCCGAAACGTCGAGCCGGTCGCCGACCCGGTCGTGCGTGATCTGGCGGACCATCGCCAGCTCTTCGTCCGCATCCGGGTGATCGACGATCACCTTGAGCAGGAAGCGATCGAGCTGCGCCTTGGGCAGCGGATAGGTCCCCTCGTGCTCGATCGGGTTCTGGGTTGCGAACACCAAGAAGGGTGGGGTGAGCGCGAGCGGGGTGCCCTCGATCGTCACCTGCTGCTCCTGCATGGCCTCGAGCAGCGCGGCTTGGGTCTTCGCGGGTGCCCGGTTGATCTCGTCGCCGAGCAGCAGGTTGCAGAAGATCGGGCCGCGCCGAATCCGAAACGCCTCGCTCTTCATATCGAAGACGGCATGTCCGGTCACATCGCTCGGCATCAGGTCGGGAGTGAACTGGATCCGCGAGAAGCGCCCGCCGACGGCGGCCGCGAGCGCGCGCACCAAGAGCGTCTTTCCGACACCGGGCACGCCTTCGAGCAGCACGTGGCCGGCCGCGGCCAAGGCGACCACGGATTCGCGCACGACCTGAGGCTGACCCACGAGGGCGCAGCCGATGGCGGCTTCGAGCGCTGCCAGTGTATCGGCGCAGCGTTGGACGTCTGCCGACAGGCTCATGCCCCTTCGCTCCACGCGGACTCTTCTGTACCGCTCCCGAGCCCCAGCCCCAGCCCCAGCCAGCGTAGATCCAACGCATAGGGCGTGAGGGCCTCGGGCGGCGGCGCGCGCAATGTCTCCTGCGCGGGCGGGGATGCGGGTTCGACGACGCAGCGTTCGGCCCGTCGCGCGGCGGCTTCGGCCAGGTCGGCGGGGAGACCGTCGTAGCCGCCGCCGCTCGGTCGCCAGTCGTGCAGGGTGGCGTGAAGGGCATCGGCGTGCGCGGGGTGCCAAAGCGTCAGCGACAGCGGGCCTTGGGCGGGCAGCGCCGGGTGCAGCCCCTGCCAGAGCACGAAGCTGCGATAGCGCAGACCGAAGACCTTCGCCGGCCCCCGCGGATCCTGCTCCAGTCGCCAGGGGAGTTGAACGTCGCCGACGGCGATCCGCCAATCGGCGAAGTCCTCGGCGGCTGCCCGGTCCAGGGCGCACAGGCGGATCTCCACGCGCGTCGTGCTCGCGTCCACCAAGCGGGAGGTCTCCTGATCCTGTCGACCCACGTCGCCGATCAAGGGCCAAAACTCCACCGCGCGACGGATCGTCAGCTCGCAGTCGCGATGCCGCACCCGGGCAATCAGACGCAGGCTGTTGCGTCTCAGCAGCTCGGCCAAGGGCGCCCCGAGGCCGAGGCCCGCCGCGCTTAAATCGCCGAGCACCTCCTCGAGGTCGCGTTCGAGGTAATAGGGCAGGGCGTAGCGGTCGTGCAGGTCATCGCCGTGATCGCACAGCGGGGCATCGAACTCTCGGACAGCGAGCATCGCAATGATGGCGCGCAACAGGGCGGCGAGCGCCGCAGCACGCTCGGGCGTGTGCTGCATGCGCAGGGCACGCAGCTCGACCAGACCCAGCTTTCCGCGTCCTGGGATATAGGGGTTCCAGAGCTTCTCGATGTTGAGCTCGGCGCGATGGCTGTTCCCGACGGCATCGGTCAACAGTTGCGACAGTCCCGACCACAGCGTCTCGGCATCGGGAGGCGGTCCGCGCTCCAGCAAGGCGAGTGCGAGGCCCAGCTCGCGGAAGGCGTCGCGCCCGCGCTCGTCGGCGCGCACCGCTTGTCCTGAGCCGCCGATATGGTCGTGGGCGAAGAGATAGGACAGGGCCGGATGTCGGTTCAGATAACGCACGAGGCGCGGCAGGACGCGCGGCGCGACGAAGAAGGGACTCTCCTGCGGGCTGGGTCCGCCGAAGGTGATCTGTCCGCCGCCGCCGGAATCCGCAACCGAGCCGTTGTAATAGAGGCGGTAGGGGGCGAGTCCCAGCTCGGTGCTTGCAGCATAGAGTGTGCGCGTGGCAGCGAGCAACCCGGTCACGTCGGCATAAGGCGCCATATTGATCTCGATCACCGCCGGATCCGGCGTGATCGTGGTCCAGGAGACGGTCGCATCCACGGGTGGCGGGTGCCCGGTCAGCAGAAGTGCCGGTAGGCCGGCGTCGGTGGCCGCCGCGCCGATCGCGTCGAGACAACGGGAAAACTGCTCGACCGACTCACAATCGGGCAGCGCGATCCGGGCCACCGCAGCACCTTGCCAGGTGATGCGGTCTAGGACGAAACAGGGGAGCCCATCCGCCGCGTTCGCGTCGTCGAGAGCGTCGTCGGCACGACCGGGGTCCGCGAGCCCTTCCCCGATGAGGCTGCTGCGCGGGTCGTCCTCGAGAGCCGCGCTGCCGGCGGCGGGAAACAGGGCGACCACATGGAGACAACCCGCGTCTCCGGCGAAGGATCGCACACCGCAGCCGATCTCGCGCAGGCGTGTGCAGAGTTCGCTGCGCAACCCATCAAGATCGCAGTCGCTCTCGGGGGGGCTGCCGAGTGCGGGATCGGGCGGTCCGTGCCAAACGGGCGTGCCATCGCGCCGCGCATAGAGTCCGAGGCTCCAGCGCGGCTGATCCTCGCCGGGGTATTGTCGGCCTTCGGTACGCAATACCAGGCCGCCCATGCGGGCTTGCATGGCGCACAAGAGCTGCTCGGCGCGGGTCGCCTTATCCTCGCCCAACGCGCTACTCAGCCACTCAGGGGCCTCGGAGAAGCGGTCGGTGAAGGTCGGCTCGGTACCGACCCAAATCGCCAGCCCCATTGCAGAGATCGCCGCCGCGACGGCCTCGTCATGTGCAAGGACGGCCTCATCGAAGTCCGTCGCGTCCCGGTCCTGCTTGCTCATCGCCGGTCCTCGCCGTCCGCGGCTGCGCCGACAGGGCCGTTCTGCGGCACGGGGGCGTGGTCGCGGTCGATGAGCGATGCGGCGAGTGCCGTAGCGACCGGCCGTGCGTGAATCCCCTGTGCGGTCTCTGTGATCTCGCGTTGCATGCCCGACAACCTCGTCAGCCCGGGGTATCGGAATGATCCCCGGTCGATCTCGCGCGGGATCATGCCACGGGTGGAGGCGACGGCGACAGTCCCGCGGGGTCGGGCGGGGCACGCGTGTTGGTTCCCCGTGCGGCCCATGCCGATCCGGAACCTCCAGCGGCGGCCTCCGAGGCTTGCCCGTGTCTCTCATCGCGACTAGCATCGACCGCAGAACCTGCGCTGGACGCCTGAATCTTCGCCTTCGTTTTTCCGCGCACCGGCTTTGGTCATCCTTTCGTCCAGGCATCCCGGGTTCCCCGCCCGGATGCCAAACTCCGGCCGCACGCCCGGGTACGCCGACTTTAGTCGGCTCCCGGGGAGACGGACCTCAGTCCGCCGTACGGGCGCGCTCGGGCGACTTCAGTCGCCCGAGCGCGGGAGCCGACTGAAGTCGGCGTACCCGGGCGGCGATCTGGACACTGCCGATGCGGCCAAAACGATGATCGAGGCCCGCGCACCCGCGTTCCCCCGGTGCGTGGCACACGGGCGAGGCAGTCATCGCCGGTCATCCCTTTCTCCGTCGACGAGGGACCATCATGCATCCGAACAGCGCGAGCGCGACCCGTTTTCATGTGGAATTGATCAAGCCGTCGCACTACGACGACGCCGGCTATGTGATCCAGTGGGTCAAGGCATGGATCCCGTCCAACTCGCTCGCGAGCCTCTACGGGCTGACCCGCGCGGCCGACCAATCCCGCGTTTTGGGCGAGGGCGTGCACATCGAGGTCAACGCCTACGACGAGACCAACATGCCGGTCCCGGTGAAGCGAATCATCCGTCGCATCCAAGGCAACGGCGGTCGGGGTCTGGTGTGCCTCGTGGGGGTTCAGTCCAACCAGTTCCCCCGCGCGATGGATCTGGCCCGACGCTTTCGCGCGGCAGGGCTGCAGGTCGTCATGGGCGGCTTTCACGTCAGCGGCTCCTTGGCGATGCTCCCGGGCGTGCCCCCGGAGCTGCAAGGGGCCATGGATCTGGGCGTCACCCTGTTCGCCGGCGAAGCCGAGGAGCATTTTGCCGACCTGCTCCGTGCCGCCTACGCGCGGCGTCTGGAGCCGCTCTACAACCACATGGCGGAGCTCCCGGACCTGCAGGGCAAGACCATGCCCTATCTCCCGCCGGAGGTGGCGCGGCGCTATGCCCCCATGCCCGGGACATTCGATGCCGGGCGCGGCTGCCCCTTCCTCTGTAGCTTCTGCACCATCATCAACGTGCAGGGCCGAAAATCGCGCTTCCGCGACCCGGACGACATCGAGCAGCTGCTGCGCGCCAACCTGGCTCACGGCATTCGGCATTACTTCATCACCGACGACAACTTCGCACGCAATCGCAATTGGGAGCCGATCTTCGACCGCATCGCCGCGCTGCGCCGCGAGCTCGGGGTGAAGCTCAACTTCACCATCCAGGTCGATACCATGTGTCACACCCTGCCGGGGTTCGTGACCAAGGCACGTGCCGCGGGCGTGTCGCGGGTCTTCATCGGGCTGGAGAGCGTCAACGCGGACAATCTCAAATCCGCGCACAAGAAACAAAACAAGATCGCCAACTACCGCAACATGCTGCTGGCCTGGCAGCAGCAACGCGTGACGACCTATTGCGGCTACATCCTGGGCTTTCCGGACGACACGCCGGAACGCATCCTGGACGATATCGAGACGATCAAGCGGGAGCTGCCGCTCGACATCCTGGAGTTCTTCTGTCTGACCCCGCTGCCCGGCTCCGCCGACCACCAGGCGCTGCATGCGAAGGGCGCTCCGCTCGACCCGGATCTCAACCGCTACGACCTCGAGCATGTCTGCACGACCCATCCGCGGATGAGCGCGCCGGAGTGGCAGGACGTCTATCGCCGCGCGTGGGACAGCTACTACTCGATGGCGCACCTGGAGACCCTGATGCGGCGCGCCGCGGCCTTCAACCGCAATCCGAAGCGCATCATGGAGATCGCACTGGAGTTCTACGGCTGCTTCAGGTTCGAGCGCGTGCATCCGCTGCAGGGCGGGTTTCTGCGTCGCAAGATCCGCACGGAGCGGCGCTCGGAGCTGCCGATCGAGCCTGTATGGGTCTTTTACCCGCGCCGTGTCGGGGAGGTCGCGACCACCTACGGGGGTTTGTTCGCCTACGCCTGGCGGGTATGGCGGCTCTATCGGCGGGTAAAGGAGGATACGCGGCGGCCGGGGTACCGCTATGTCGACGAGGCGATGGAGCCGGTCCATGAGAAGGTCGATGAAGGCTCGGAGGCACGTCCGGCGATGAGGTCGGCTGCCGCGTAAACGCGGCAGCCCGTGCGGGGAGCGCAGGCCGCGCGATGCGCGGCCTTGGGGCATGGAATTAAACCGCGCCCGGTGCGGAACGCGATGTTTTTGGATGGGATCGGCCCCGGCAGTTTTTGACGACCGCTGGAGAAGGCGCGCTTTAAGATACTAGAAAATATATTAAACCGCGTCTCCGTCAAGGCCGTGGATGCACCAAACGTCGAGCTCACTCGAAAGTGAGCCTCTCGCTCTGGACGCGGTTTAAGCGGAGTGGTCGTTCAGCCACTTCCCGATGGCGGGGGTGACCTCCTTCTGCGCCTTGCCGCTGACATAGATTCCGATGTGCCCGCCGGGGAAGGCGAGCTCGGTGTAGTCGGCGCTGCTGGTCAAGCCCTTCAATGCCTTGGAGGCATCCGGCGGCACCAGGTGGTCCTGCATCGCATAGATGTTGAGCACCGGGCAAGAGACGTTCTTCAGATCCACTTCCTGGCCCGCCAGCATGACGCCGCCGTTGATGAATCCGTTGCGCTGATAGAAGTCCTTGATGAACTGACGGAAGGTCTCGCCGGCCTGATCCGGGCTGTCGAAGATCCATTTCTCCATGCGCAGGAAGTTCTTCACCTTGTCCGGATCGTCGAGCACGTCGACCATGTTGACGTATTTCTGACCGGTCAAGCTGAAGGGCTTGAGCGACAGGAAGGTCCAGTTCAAGAGTTCGCCGGGGATATTGCCCATGGTGTCGACGGCGAGGTCGATATCGACGTTCTGCACCCAGGCGGACAGGAGGTTGTCCGGGGTCTTGAAGTCCACCGGGGTGACCATGGTCACCAGGCTGTTGACCTTCTCCTGATGCATCGAGGTGTACATCAAGCTGAAGGCACCGCCCTGACAGATGCCGAGGAGGTTGATCTTCTCGACCCCGTGCGCCTCGCGGATATGGTCTACGCAGCGGTCGATGTAGCCGTTGATGTAGTCGTCGAGCGTGATGGCACGGTCGGCCTGATCCGGGTAACCCCAGTCGATCAGATAGACGTCCTGCCCGGTCGCCAACAGACCCTTGATCGTCGAGCGGTCTTCCTGGATGTCGGTCATGTAGGGCCGGTTGACCAAGGCGTAGACGATCAGCAGCGGGACCGGGTCGGGGGTCACGCCTTCGGGCGTGTCGTAGCGGTAAAGCACCAGCTTGTCTTCGGCATAGACCGGCTCCTTAGGGCTCACGCCGGTGTCGATCTTCTCGGCGTTGAGCAGGTTTTCCATGCCTTGCCCGAGCTTGCGGGAATAGTCCAGCATTTCTTGGGTGAGCTTGTCGGGCCGGATATCGATCGGGAGCATCACGGTTGGGTTCCTCGCGGTAATCGTTGGATACGCGTCTGCGGCGCCCGGTTTGTCGGGCGCCTCAGGGCGCATGAATGCTGTGGTGACGGCCCGAGCTAGTCGGTGCTGGTGCTTTTGGTCGCGGACTTTTTGCGCACCGGCGTCTTGGCGGGCGCAACAGACCTGATAGCGGTTGCGGGCGCCTCGAGCGGGGTACCTGCGAGGGCTGCAACCTGGCGCTCGAGCGCGCGCATGCCCTGGCTGAGCTTCTTGTTCTCGCGCCGAGTCTCCTGCAGGCGATCCTGAAGGGTGCGCAGCTCGTTTCGGCTCGGCATGTTCATAGCGCCGAGGTTCTCGTCGACCAACACCGCCATGCGCTTCTTCAGGGCCATCTGGGCGTTGACCAGGTGGCCGTGGATCTTCGCGTATTCCGGCGTCGCGACCTCTTCGGCGTAAACAGCCTCGCACGACATGACCCAGTGATCGTAAAGGGCACGGGCCGAATCGATGCTCTTGCCGCTGTCGATGACCTCTTGGATGTAGCCGCCCATCCGCTGCACGGATTTAACGCCGAGCTGGGCATAGAAGCCGTTGTACTCCTGCAGCGCCTTCTGGTAGTCCATGGACGCGCGGATCAACTCCTGATACTGGCCCTGCTCCTCGCGGGTATAGCCCAGTCCGGGGGCCGACAGCACGCGGTTGAAGCTATCCTTGACTTGGTCGTGCGGCATGTAACGCAGGGCATCGCCGGGCATCGGCGACATCGAGGACATCATGCGCTGCCAGTTGTCGAGCGGCATTTCCCAGAAGGACATCATGCGTTGCATGACGTTGCCGCCGTCGTCCATCGAGCCGCTGAAGCCCTTCTGGATGTCTTCCAGCGCCTTGTTCCAGAACGCCATGCCGTCGGTCGGCGAGACGCCGTCGCCCGGTTTCCCGCCGGCAAATGCCTCCCCGAAACGGAAGAAGACCTTGCCCTGCTCCATCATTTTTCCCATGAAGTCTTTGGAGGCATCCGGCGCGGCCGGCGCGAGTGCCTTCCACCAGTTGTCGAGCGCGCTCTCCCAGGGGTTGGTGAGCTGGCCGATGCCGCCCTCCGTGCCCATCGCCTTGCGGCTCATCTCGGTCCAGCTGTCCCAGTACTTGCGTTGCAGATCCATCCAGCTGTCGTTGAAAAAGGTTTCATTACTCATGGTTTTGCCCTCCTTTGGGTCACTTTGCGTCACACGTTAGCACGTCGATTTGTGCACTGCAACAAAGCAGCGTAAACTCGGGGTTGCTCAATCGGCGCGAGCGGGGCATTTTAGATCCCGCGGCCGGGTCTTCGCTGAACGACCAGCCACATTCGACTTGACGTCCACTCCAATTATTCATAAGGCATTCACACCATGAGCGACAACATCGTGATCGTCGATGCGGGCCGTACCGCAGTCGGCACCTTTGGCGGCAGCCTCTCGTCACTCCCCGCGACCGACATCGGGGCCGCCGTGCTCAAGGCGTTGATGGAGCGCACCGGAATCTCCCCGGATCAGGTCGACGAGGTGATCCTCGGCCAGGTTCTCACCGCCGGCGTAGGCCAGAATCCGGCGCGCCAGACGACCCTGAACGCGGGCCTTCCGCACTCGGTGCCGGCCATGACCATCAACAAGGTCTGCGGTAGCGGCCTGAAGGCCGTTCATCTGGCCATGCAGGCGGTGGCCTGCGGCGACGCCGATATCGTGATTGCCGGTGGCCAAGAGAGCATGAGCCAGTCCGCGCATGTCCTGCCGCGCTCGCGCGAAGGCCAACGCATGGGCGACTGGTCGATGAAGGACACCATGATCGTCGACGGTCTTTGGGATGCCTTCAATCAATATCACATGGGCGTGACGGCCGAGAATATCGCCAAGAAGTACGAATTTACCCGCGATGCGCAGGATGAGTTTGCGGCGGCATCGCAGCAGAAGGCCGAGGCGGCGATCAAGTCGGGACGTTTTGTCGACGAGATTATTCCGGTTGCCATCCCGCAGCGTAAGGGCGACCCGGTCGTCTTCGCCACCGACGAATTTCCGCGCCCCGGCACCACGGCCGAGACGCTCGGCAAGCTGCGCCCCGCCTTCGACAAGGCCGGCACGGTCACCGCCGGCAATGCCTCGGGTATCAACGACGGGGCGGCAATGGTGATTGTCATGAAAGAGTCCAAGGCCAAGGAGCTCGGTCTGAAGCCGATGGCCCGCCTGGTCGCCTTCGCAAGCGCCGGTGTAGATCCGGCCATCATGGGCACCGGCCCGATCCCGGCTTCGACCAAGTGTTTGGAGAAGGCCGGTTGGACGCCCGGGGATCTCGACCTGATCGAGGCCAACGAGGCCTTCGCCGCGCAGGCGATGTCGGTCAATCACGAGATGGGCTGGGATCTGAGTAAGGTCAACGTCAACGGCGGTGCCATCTCGATCGGCCACCCGATCGGTGCCTCCGGTGCTCGCGTGCTGGTGACCCTGCTCTACGAGATGCAGAAGCGCGATGCCAAGAAGGGTCTCGCGACCCTCTGCATCGGCGGCGGTCAAGGCGTGGCTCTGGCCGTCGAGCGGGTCTGATCGGAGCCCGAGCGGGGAGTCCCCCGGCGAGGGATGCCGGGCCCCGCAGGTCGTAACCCGTCTCGACTGGGGTACACTTCTTCGGACTGAAGGACGACACGGCCAGATGCCCATGAACGACGAGCGCATCATCAAGAAGTATCCGAATCGGCGCCTCTACGACACCGAAGTCAGTCGTTACATTACGCTCGCGGACGTACGTGATCTCGTCATGAGCTGCACCGCCTTCAAGGTGGTCGACACGGCGAACGACAACGACATCACGCGTTCCATCCTGCTGCAGATCATGCTCGAAGAGGAAAGCGGCGGAGAGCCGCTGTTCAGCGCGACCATGTTGTCTCAGATCATCCGCTTCTACGGCGGTACCCTCCAGGGCATGTTTGCCCGCTATCTGGAGGGCTCGCTGGACCTCTTCTCGAAACAGCATCACGAGCTGGTTCGCTCGCTTGGCGAGACCCCGTTCGATGCCATGACACGCATGACCCAGAAAAACGTCGAGCTGTGGTCCGAGATCCAAGGCGAGCTGATGCGCGCGGCGGGATTCGATCTCGGCGGCAATCCACGGGGCAAGACCGATCGCAAGACACCGACCCCCACAGACGTCGAAGGCAAAGGCCGGGACGGGTCGTCGACCTGAGCACATCTTCAATGTTTTTGATTGAAGGATTCGGGGTTGACAGAGGCAGATCGGACGACTATTGTGCACTGCAACAATTGCTGCACTGCACAACACATCGGAGCAACGACTATGACCAGCACCAACGACACCCTGAACACCGTCAACGAACTCACCAGCAAGAACGTCGAGCGCCTGACCAGCCTCGGCGAGCTGAACGTCCGCATGTTCGAGAAGATGTCGGCGCGTCAAATGGATGCCATGAGCCTTTACATGGAGCACGCCATGCGTGTGATGAAGCTCGCGACCGAGTCCAAGGGCTACAACGAGTTCTTCAAGGGCCAGGTCGAGGCCACCAAAGAGCTGAGCGAGCGCGTCCTGGCCGAAGGCAAGACCAGCATGCAGGCCGTCACCGAAGTCCGTGACGACTATCGCACCTGGATGGAGAAGAGCCTGGCCGACGTTTCCGCCGACCTGCGCAAGAGTGTTCCGGCTGCCTAAATCTGCAGTCCGTGACGCTTGACCGGACCCGGCAGCCCAAGGATGGGCCGCCATTCGCAAGTCTCCTTCGCAGGGGACTTGCGAATAGCTTGTTATTCGAAGATCTTGAACCCCGTGAGCGGATCGCGCGTTGATCGCTCCGGACCCCGACGAAAGACACACACCAATAAAAACCTGGAGGAAAAGAGACATGGCCCGCATCGCACTCGTGACCGGTGGTATCGGCGGAATCGGCACCTCGATCTGTACGCGTCTGGCACAAGACGGCTGCACGGTCGTTGCCAATCATCATCCTTCCGAGGCCGCTGCTGCGGAAGCCTGGAAGAAGGATCGCGAGGCCGAAGGCTTCGCCATCGACACCATTGCCGCGGACGTGTCGTCCTTTGAAGACAGCGCGCGCATGATCAAAGAGATCAGCGACAAGCATGGCCCGGTCGACATCCTCATCAACTGTGCCGGGATTACCCGCGACAAGACCTTCAAGAAGATGGAACATGCGCAGTGGGATGCCGTGATGCGGGTCAACCTGGACAGCGTCTTCAACGTGACACGCAACGTCTGGGAAGGGATGCTGGATCGCGGCTTCGGTCGGATCATCAACATCTCCTCGGTCAACGGACAGCGCGGGCAGTTCGGCCAAGCCAACTATTCCGCCGCCAAGGCCGGTATGCACGGCTTCACCATGGCCCTGGCCCAGGAAGGCGCATCCAAGGGTGTTACGGTAAACACCGTCTCGCCCGGTTATGTCGAGACCGCCATGACCCTGGCGATGGACGACACCGTGCGCAACAGCATTATCTCGGGTGTGCCGATGCGCCGCATGGCACAGCCGACGGAGATCGCCGCGGCGATCGCCTTCCTGGCCGGCGACGAGAGCGCCTACATCACCGGCGCGAACCTTCCGGTGAACGGCGGCCTCTTCATGCATTGAGGCGCTCGTCACATCTGAACCGCGCCCGGTGCCGTTAAGATGGCACCAGCTGAGATCAGCCTCGCCGCAGACAATGACCTCGGCGAGGCGCGGTTTAGAGATCGAACGTCGGAAAACAGAACATCGATGTTCCGGGACTACCGACGACACGCGGAGCCCGAGACTTTAAAGATCGATACCAGTGTCCTCCTCGTCTCTCTCATCATGAGACGTTTCCAGCCCGGCTCCCCGCCGGGCTTTTTTTTAACTCTATTAAGCGCCCGGTGCGATTTGCGTAGAGGGATACCTCGGGGATACCTCAGGATACCTCAGGGACAGGCCACGGTTTTCGGGCTAGACCGGTAGATTCATCCGCAACGAGGTCGCGATGTTTGCCGTTCAACGCCCTCCCGCGCCGGCCGCATCCATATACTGACGCTGGACGATACGGAGTGCGACCTCGGCGTGGCGGATTGAACGGGAGGATGACGCCAAGACGGATCTGGCCAATGGTGAGGCTGCCGCGCCGGTCGTCGGCGGGGTCCGGCGCGGCGGGCGGCCAACCGCGGTGCTATGCTCCCCCATAGCCCTGCTGCCGATGAATCCGCCCGATGCGCTTCTTCAACACCGAAGGCCCGGTCCGTGCCGACGACCACTACACCCTGCCGCCACTGTCGCGCTGGGATCTGGACGAGATCCTCGCCCTCATCGATCAGAAGAAATACTCCCTGCTGCATGCGCCCCGCCAGACCGGCAAGACGAGCTGCCTGCTGGCGCTGATGGAGCATCTGAACCGTGAGGGGCGCTATCGGGCGGTCTATGCCAATCTGGAAGGTGCGCAAGCCTGGCGCGAGCGCATCGCCGACGCCATGGCGACCATCGTCACCGATGTCGCCAACTCGGCCCAGGTCTGGCTCGGCGACGACGAACGTCCGAGCCATGCGCGCGAGGTGCTGGCCACCACCCCGCCCGGCTCGGCGCTGAACGTCTTTCTGGGGCAGTGGTGTCAACAGACGTCCCAGCCGCTGGTGCTGCTGCTCGACGAGGTCGATGCCCTGATCGGCGACACCCTGCTCTCGCTGCTGCGCCAGTTGCGCGCCGGCTATCCGCAACGTCCGACGGCCTTTCCGCAGACCGTGATTCTGTGCGGGGTGCGCGACCTGCGCGACTATCGCATCCATGCCAGCTCCGAGCGCGAGGCCATCACCGGTGGCAGTGCATTCAACATCAAGGCCGAATCGCTCCGCCTGGGGGACTTCAGCGCCGCCGAGACGCGGGTTCTGCTGCTGGAGCATACCGCCGAGACCGGGCAGGTGTTCACCCCCGAGGCGCTGGATCGGGTTTGGGAGTTGACCCAAGGCCAGCCCTGGCTGGTCAATGCCCTAGCCTATCGCGCCTGCTTCAAACTCCCCGCCGGCCGCGACCGCGCCAAACCGATCACGGTGGCGCTGATCGACCAGGCCAAGGAGGCGATGATCCTCGAGCGCGTGACCCATCTGGATCAATTGGCCCACAAACTCCGGGAACCCCGGGTGCGCCGCGTCATCGAGCCGATGCTGGCGGGGACGGCCCTGGGTGACGTCCCCGACGACGACATCCAGTACCTGCTCGACCTGGGTCTGCTGCGCCAGATCGGTGGCAGCGGCCTGGTGGTGGCCAATCCCATCTACCGCGAGGTGCTGCCGCGCATGCTCGCCTTCACCCCCCAGGCCTCCCTCCCGCAGATTAGCCCCACCTGGCTCGATGCCGACGGCCGCCTGAATCCGGACGCCCTGCTTGCGGCCTTCCTCGCCTTCTGGCGCCGCCACGGTCAGCCGTTGCTGGGCAGCGCCCCCTATCACGAGATCGCCCCGCACCTGGTGCTGATGGCCTTCCTGCATCGGGTGGTCAACGGCGGCGGGGCCTTGAAGCGCGAATACGCCATCGGCATGGGACGCATGGATCTATGTCTGCGTTACGGCGCGGTGACCCTGGGTCTGGAGCTGAAGGTCTGGCATGACCACGAGGCCGATCCACTGGTCGAGGGTCTGGTGCAACTGGACGGCTATCTGGCCGGTCTGGGGCTCGACACCGGCTGGCTGGTGATCTTCGACCGCCGTTCCGATCAACCACCGATCGCCGAGCGGACCGCGTGCCACACCGCGACCAGTCCGCAGGGCCGAGCGATTGCCGTGATCCGCGCCTGAGCCCCGAGGGCACGTCCGGGGTGTCGGCACACCGCTGATAAGACGAAAGCTGTCTGCCGTCCAGCACCTTTCCGGACCAATGCCCCTACAGCACCGAGCAACTGTTCGATAAGACCTTCTACCCGGTGCAGCCCGAGAGGCAGGTCCAGTCCGGGCGCACTGAACCCTGATCGGTCGGCAAGTACGCCATGACGTGGCGCGTTAAGTTGTCGGGCGAGGTCCAGCGACACATCAGGCGCATGTCGACCGCTCGCGGTCAATCGCCCGATAGCCGATGTCGCGCCGGAACTGACAGCCCTCCCAACGGATCTTTTCGACTGCCTGATAGGCCAGTGACTGGGCGGCCGAGACGCTGTCTCCGAGTGCAGTGACGCAAAGGACACGTCCGCCGTTGGTCAGGATCTCCGCTCCATCCGCCTTTGTGCCGGCCTGAAAGACCTGGACGTCCGCGGGCAACGCAGCGCCCAGCCCGGAAATCGGGTGGCCGGTTTCGTAGCCATCCGGATAACCGCCGGCCGCCATGACCACGCCCAGCGCGGGTCGCGGATCCCAGACGGCCGTGACCTGATCGAGACGACCGTCGATCGCGGCGAGACACAGCTCGACCAGGTCCGACTCCAGACGCATCAGCAGCGGCTGGGTCTCCGGATCGCCGAGCCGGCAGTTATATTCCAACACCTTGGGCGTCCCATCAGCGGCAATCATGAGCCCCGCGTAGAGGAAACCGACATAATGGATGCCCTCGGCGGCGAGTCCGGCGACCGTCGGCTCGATCACCTCGCGCATCACGCGATCGTGGATTTCAGGGGTGACGATCGGCGCCGGTGAATAGGCGCCCATGCCGCCGGTGTTGGGTCCGCGGTCGCCGTCGTCGCGGGCCTTGTGATCCTGGGAGGTGGCAAGCGGCAGGATGTGTGTACCGTCGACCATGACGATGAAGCTCGCCTCCTCGCCGGTCAGGAACTCCTCGATGACCACGCGGTTGCCCGCGCTCCCGAAGCGCCCGGCACCGAGCATATCCTCAACCGCTGCCTCCGCGGTCGCAAGATCCTCGGCCAGAATAACGCCCTTGCCCGCGGCAAGCCCGTCGGCCTTGACGACGATCGGTGCGCCGACCCGACGCAGATAGGCGAGCGCGTGCTCGGTTTCGGTGAAGACGCCATAGGACGCCGTCGGGATGCTGTGATGCGCGAGAAAGTCCTTGGTGAAGGCCTTCGAGCCCTCGAGCTGAGCGGCGTCTCGGGTCGGTCCGAAACAGCGCAGGCCGGCCGCCTTGAAGGCATCGACGACACCCGCGACCAGCGGTGCCTCCGGGCCGATGATGGTCAGGTCGATTGCCTGCTCGGTCGCAAAGCGAACCAATGCCGGAACGTCGTCCGCCGCGATCGGCAGATTCTCCACCTTGGGCTCGTGCGCGGTCCCGCCGTTGCCGGGTGCAACGTAAACGTGTTCGGCCAGCGGCGATTGTGCGGCCTTCCAGGCAAGGGCATGCTCACGCCCGCCATTGCCGACGATCAAGATCTTCATACCTGTCTCTTCACCTTTTAAACCGCGCCCAGCGCGGCATGCGATGTTTTTGGATGGGAGCGGCCCCGGCAGATTCCACGACCACTGGAGCCGGCGCGGTTTAAAACGAGACGACGCCGCGTCGGCTCGACTGAATGAATTGGACGATGGCTTGGGTTTCGGGTCCGGGATACTCCTGCTCGGCTCGGGCGAGTGCCTCGCCGGAGCGCAGACCGGAACGAAAGACCAGCCGATAGACGGCCTTGATGCGCGTGCGCTGCTCCTGCGAGAAACCGCCGCGGCGCAAGCCGACCACGTTGAGCCCCACGATGCGCGCCCGGTGACCGTCGACCAAGGCGAACGGCGGCACGTCCTGCGCGACACCCGTCACCCCGGCGACCATCGCGTAGGCGCCGATCCGACAGAATTGATGCACGGCGACCTGCCCCGAGAGGAAGGTCCGATCCGCCACCTCGACATGACCGGCGAGCGTGGCCGTGTTGGCGAAGATGTTGTGGTCGCCGACGATGCAGTCATGGCCTGCATGCGAGAAGGCCATCCAGTAGTTGTGGCTGCCGATCAGTGTGCCCGCCTCGGATTTGATGCCGCAACTGACGTTCACCCCTTCCTTGAAGTGATTGTGGTCGCCGATCACGAGCGGGCGCGCAAGCTCCGGCTTGAAGCCGAGATCCTGAGGCTCCGAGCCGAGCGTCGCCCCGTGACAGACGCGGTTGTGCGCACCCATCCGCGTCGTGCCGAAGATGCGCACGCACGACTCGATCCGACAGCCTTCGCCGATGACGGCCCCGGACTCGATGATCGAATAGGGGCCGACACTGACCGAGGGATGCAGCTCGGCGCCTTCTTCGATGATGGCCGTCGGATGAATGCCCATTGAACCGCGTCCTGTGTCAGTCAAGGAGGTGATGGTGTAGATCAATGTCGGAGTGACCCGAGAACTCTGAGTCGACGCGGTTCAAATCATTAAAAATAAAAATCTCTTGAACCGCGTCGACTCCGGCGTGAGTTGGTTGCTCCGAGGCCAAGCCGAAACGAAAACACTGCATGTCGGGCCGGACGCGGTTCAATGCCTGAAGTGCCGCATCCCCGTGAAGACCATCGCGATCCCATGCTCGTTGGCCGCGGCAATGGTCTCTTCATCGCGCATGGAGCCGCCGGGTTGGATCACGGCCGTGATCCCTGCCGCCGCGGCCTGGTCGATCCCGTCGCGGAAGGGGAAGAAGGCATCCGAAGCCATGACGGCGCCGGCGACCACGAGACCCGCCTGATCGGCCTTGATGGCGGCGATGCGAGCGGAGTTCACACGGCTCATCTGGCCGGCGCCGACACCGATCGTCATGGCGTCGCGGCCGTAGACGATCGCGTTGGATTTGACGAACTTGGCGACCCGCCAGGCGAAGAGCAGGTCAGCCAGCTCCTGCTCGCTCGGCGCGCGCTCGGTGACGGTCTTCAGCGACTCGGTCAGACGCAGGTCCGCATCCTGGACCAGGAGCCCGCCGTTGACCCGCTTGAAGTCGAGTCG
Organism: Thiocapsa rosea; assembly: GCF_003634315.1. Lineage (NCBI taxonomy): Bacteria > Pseudomonadati > Pseudomonadota > Gammaproteobacteria > Chromatiales > Chromatiaceae > Thiocapsa > Thiocapsa rosea. The sequence goes on along the minus strand of NZ_RBXL01000001.1, from coordinate 1,664,024 downwards.
ATGCACCAGCTCGCTGTCCCAGTCGCCGCATTCGAGCAGACGGACGTTCTTCTTGGCCGCGACCGCCGCGCTCGCCTCGGCGGTCACGCGGGGGGCGATGATGACCTCGACGAATTGACGCTCGACGATGGTTCGGGCGGTCTCGCCGTCGAGTTCGCCGTTGAAGGCGATGATGCCGCCGAAGGCCGATTCGGGGTCCGTGCTGTAGGCGCGCTCGTAGGCCTCGAGCAGGTTGGCGCCCAGGGCGACGCCGCAGGGGTTGGCGTGTTTGACGATGACGCACGCCGGACCCTCGGAGAACTGCTTCACGCACTCGAGCGCCGCATCCGTATCGGCGATGTTGTTGTAGGACAGCTCTTTGCCTTGGATCTGGCTGGCGGTGGCGATGCTGGTTTCCAGGTCGCCGTACTCGACGTAGAAGGCCGCGTTCTGATGCGGATTCTCGCCGTAGCGCATGGATTGCTTGCGGCCGAGCTGCAGGCTCAGGGTGCGCGGGAAGGCACCGGGCACGTCGGTCGCGAGCCGCGCGCCGAGATGGTTCGCGATCGCGCCGTCGTAGCGGGCGGTGTGCTCGAAGGCCTTGACTGCCAGATCGAAGCGCGTGGCCTCACTCACCCCGCCGTGCTCGGCGATCTGGGCGGCGATGCGCGGGTAGTCGGCCGAATCGACCACCACGGTGACGCTCGCGTGATTCTTGGCCGCGGCGCGCAGCAGCGTCGGGCCGCCGATGTCGATGTTCTCGATGGCCGTGGCCAGGTCGCAGGCCGGATCGGCCACGGTCTGCTCGAAGGGGTAGAGATTCACGACGACCAGATCGATCGGCTTGATCTCGTTCTCGCGCATGACCCGATCATCGACGCCGCGACGACCGAGGATTCCGCCGTGGATGCGCGGATGCAGTGTCTTGACCCGACCGTCCATCATCTCGGGAAAGCCGGTGTAGTCCGAGACCTCGGTGACGGGGATGCCCTCTTCGGTCAGGAGTCGAGCGGTCCCGCCGGTGGAGAGAATCTCCACACCTTTGGCTGCAAGCTCGCGGGCGAAAGCGGCCAAGCCGGTCTTGTCGGACACGCTGATCAGGGCGCGATGAATGGATTGCATGTGGGTCGATCCGGGTCTGATGATCTGAAAGGAGGCCGGCGGTGCGGCCGACGATGCGGGTTCAGCGCGCGCGCTCGATCCCGTGAGCGGCGAGCCGCTTGCGCAGGGTGGCACGCGTCAAGCCGAGGATCTTCGCTGCGTGGCTCAGGTTGCCGTTGGTGTGGTCCAGAACGGTCTCGAACATGGGGCGCTCGACCTCCTCGAGCACCAGGGCGTAAAGGTTGGCCACGTCATGGCCGGCCATGTTCTCCAGATAGAAGCGCAGGGCATCCTCCACACACTTGCTCAATGGATCGGTGCGACCCGCCTCCACCACGTGCAGCCCCGTCGATGTCGGTTCGGATACAGTGTCCAAGGCGACTGAATTCATGCTGCTTGATTCTCCGTTTCGGGGCATTGCTCGAAGAACGCGGCGACCCGCGACAACTGCTCCGCCGGGGTTTGTGTCCCGTTGACGATGTCTCTGAAGGCCGCTGCACCCGGTAAGTGACGGCAGTACCAGGAGATGTGTTTGCGTGCGATCCGCACGCCGGCATGGGCGCCGTAAAACTGATACAAGGCATCGAGATGCTCGCGCAGGAGCGCATGGATCCAGTGCCTTTGCGGCTCGACCGGCAGGGTACCCGAGGTTAGGTAGGCCGCGACGTCGCGGAAGATCCAGGGACGCCCCCGGGCCGCGCGTCCGATCATGATAGCATCGGCACCGGTGCAGTCCAGGACCTGTTTCGCCCGTTCGGGGCTCGCGATGTCGCCGTTGGCGATCAGCGGTATCGACACGGCCGCACGGATGGCACGGATCGTGTCGTACTCGGCGGGCACCCCGTAACTGCAGGCGCGCGTACGCCCGTGAACAGTCAAGGCGGCGATCCCGGACTCCTGCGCGATCTGCGCAATCCGCACGGCATTGCGGGTCTCGGGCGACCAGCCGGTGCGAATCTTCAAGGTGACCGGGACGGGGACCGCAGCGACCACCGATTCCAGGATCCGCCCGACCAGGACCTCGTCGCGCAACAGCGCGGAGCCCGCCGCGCGTTTGCAGACCTTCTTCGCAGGACAACCCATGTTGATGTCGACGATGTCGGCGCCAAGGTCGACATTGATCCGGGCCGCTTCGGCCATGTCGAGCGGATCCGCGCCGACGATCTGCGCCGATACCGGACCGGCCTCGCCCGCGTAGTCCAGCCGCCGCACCGACTTGCGCGTACCCCAAAGCGCAGTGTTCGACGAGACCATTTCGGCGACCGCAAGTCCCGCCCCCAGGCGCCGACAGAGCACGCGAAACGGCCGATCGCTGATCCCGGCCATCGGCGCGAGGATTAGATTGTTCTCGAATCGGTGTGGGCCGATGGTGAAGGCGCGGTGCATGGGAGGAGTCGATACCGTCGGTGCGATTGAACCAGGCATGTTTCGAAGCGAGCCTTCGTTTCCAAACCGGCGAGGTCGTTGATCCTGGCGATAGAGTGTACAAGCGCAGCGCAGTCCACCCTACCAGCTCCGGCCGGTCCGATGAGCAATGCCTCGAAACGATTCAAAGGAACCGGGATGAGGTCGGGATCCTCGGAGCGAACCCCGCGCTCCAGCCAACGAACAACCCCCCCGTACCTACAAACGCGTCCCGCAGATGAACGCCCAATCCTCGCGCAGGCGTGTCGGCGCGAGCGCGATCGGTTCGGCATAGGCCGCGCGGACGCCCTCCACCTGATTGGCGAGTACGCCCGAGACGGCCAGCACGCCGCCGGGCCGCAGCGACGCGACGAGCCGAGGGGCCAGCGACATCAGCGGCTCGGCGAGGATGTTGGCGACGGTCACGTCGACCATCAGCTCGGGCACCTCGTCCGGTCCGTAGATCGCGAGGCGGTCGGCGACCCCGTTGGCGAGGGCATTGTCCCGCGTCGCCTCCAGCGCCTGAGGGTCATGGTCGACGGCGATCGCACGTGCAGCGCCCAAGCGCAGCGCCGCAATCGCCAGGATCCCCGAGCCGCAGCCGTAATCCAGGACCGTCTTGCCGTCCAGGTCGGTCCCGTCGAGCCACTCCAGGCAAAGCGCGGTGGTCGGATGATGCCCGGTCCCGAAGGCCAGACCCGGATCCAGCGCAACGACGACGGCCTCGACGATGGCCTCGGGATCATCCGGATCCTGTCCGTGCGGACAGACCCAGAGACGCCGACCGAAGCGGGTCGGCTTGAAGGTGTCGAGCCAGACGCGCTCCCAAACCTGATCCTCGATCCGCTCGACAAGAGGCGCGCAGGCACGACCGGAGCCATGCTCACGAGCCAGCTGATCGACCAAGCGGCCGACCAATGCCTCGCTCTCGGCATCCGCATCGAACAGCGCCGAGATCTTGACCTGCGACCAAAGCGGTGTTTCCCCCGGCCCAGGCTCGAGCTGAGGCTCGTCCGCAGCATCGGCGAGGGTCACGGATAGAGCGCCGGCATCCTCCAGGAAGGCGGCGATCTGCTCCGCATCCGGCTTCGAGACCTCGATGGAAAGCTGCAGCCAGCCCATTTAAATCGCGTCCCGCAGGATATGCGCAGTGTTCATTCGGTCTCGACCTCGTACGAGTCCACATGCGCCGGAGCGGACGCGATTTAAGTGTTTAAGAAGATAGAAAGTTGACTATATTGCGTGGTGACCGAGCGGAGTCCGATTCTGCCCCGAGAGCCAACTGCCTCGAAGCCGGCACAAGCATTCACTGCTTTTAAACCGCGTCTCGCCAAGATCGAGGAAGCCCCTAACGCTGAACGAAACGTGAAAATGACGCATGTCGCTCTGGACGCGGTTTAGGTGATATCCGGAAAAAAATTTACTCGTTGTCGTTATCGTTATCGTTGTCGTTGTCGTTGTCGTTGTCGTTGTCGTTGTCAGCCTCGATCATCGTTTCGGCCACATCGGCAGTGTCCAGGTCGCCGACCGCGACCGCACGGGTACGCCGACTTCAGTCGGCCCCCCCGAGCACGCCCGCACGGCGGACTGAAGTCCGCCTCCCCGGGGGCCGACTGAAGTCGGCTTACCCGGGTGTGGGGCCGAAGTCTTGCGTCCGGTTGGGGAACCCAAGAGGCATGGACGAGAGGGTGACGGCATCAAGGACTCGATGCCTTCCAGGCACTCGCTGTCGGGATGACTATTCCCGGAAATCACCTTAACCTCCCTGAATCGCGTCGCGCCAAACCATCGAATCGCGCCGAGGCTGGCCTGACCCCGAACATCCCATGTCGCTCGACACGCGGTTCAGTCCTACATGCCGAGCTTCTTTTCGAGATAGTGGATATTCGCCCCGCCCGCCAGAAACGCCCCGTCTCTCAGGATCGAACGCTGCAGCTTGATGTTGGTGTTGATCCCGTCGATTACGGTTTCGCGCAGCGCATTGCACATGCGCGCAATCGCGGACTCGCGATCCTCGCCGTGGGTGATCAGCTTGCCGATCATGGAGTCGTAATAGCGCGGCACCGTGTAGCCGGTATAGATGTGCGTTTCGAGCCGCACGCCGGGGCCGCCCGGGGCATGGAACTCGGTGATCTTGCCGGGGCTCGGCATGAAGGTCTCCGAGTCCTCGGCGTTGAGACGGCACTCCACGGCATGCCCGCGGATCACGATGTCGTCCTGCTTGTAGCGCAGCGGCTCGCCGGCGGCGATCAGGATCTGCTCTTTGACGATGTCCACGCCCGTAATCATCTCGGTGACCGGGTGCTCGACCTGCACGCGCGTGTTCATCTCGATGAAATAGAAGCAGCCATCCTCGTAGAGGAACTCGAAGGTGCCGGCGCCGCGATAGCCGATGGTGCGGCAGGCCTCCGCGCAGCGCTCGCCGATCTCGCGGCGTTGTGCCTCGGTGATGCCGGGCGCGGGCGCTTCTTCGACAACCTTCTGGTGGCGGCGCTGCATCGAGCAGTCGCGCTCGCCGAGATGGATGGCGTTGCCGTGCTGGTCGGAGAGCACCTGGAACTCGACATGACGCGGGTTCTCCAGATATTTCTCCATGTAGACCATGTCGTTGTTGAAGGCCGCGGCCGCCTCCGCCTTGGTCAGGGAGATGGCGTTCAGCAAGGTCGCCTCGGAATGCACGACCCGCATGCCGCGGCCGCCGCCGCCGCCGGATGCCTTGATGATGACGGGATAGCCGATCTGGCGGGCGATCTCGAGGGTGCGCTTCTTGTTGTCGTCGAGCGGGCCATCGGAGCCGGGCACGCAGGGCACGCCGGCCTTGTTCATGGCGGCAATCGCCGAGACCTTGTCGCCCATCAGGCGGATCGTCTCGGGTCGCGGGCCGATGAAGATGAAGCCGGAGCGCTCGACCCGCTCGGCAAAATCGGCGTTCTCGGAGAGGAAACCGTAGCCGGGGTGGATGGCGACCGTGTCGGTCACCTCGGCCGCGCTGATGATGGCCGGCACGTTGAGATAGCTGAGCAACGATGCGGCCGGGCCGATACAGACCGATTCGTCGGCCAAGAGGACGTGCTTGAGGTCGCGGTCCGCTTCGGAGTGCACCGCGACCGTCTTAATGCCCAGCTCGCGACAGGCGCGCAGGATCCGGAGCGCGATCTCGCCCCGGTTGGCGATCAGGACCTTCTCGATCATTGCAGGCATGGTGGCGATGTCTTTGCTGGAGGAGGCGAGGCGCACCGGGGGAGGGCGCCTACGCTTGACGACGGGGGCATTGCCCTCCGCCCTTATTCGATGACGAACAGCGGCTGGTTGTATTCGACCGGCTGACCGTTCTCGACCAGGATACGTCTGATGGTACCGCCTTGCTCGCACTCGATCTGGTTGAGGATCTTCATCGCCTCGATGATGCAGAGCGTATCGCCGGACTTCACCGTCTGGCCTTCCTCGACGAACGACTTGGAGCCGGGAGACGGCGCGCGATAGAAGGTGCCGACCATCGGCGAGCGCACGACCTCGCCTTCCATCTCCTCGGCATCGTCATCATCGGATGCCTTTCCGGCTGCCGACGCCGCAGCCGGCGCGGCGCCGATGCCCATCGGCATGGTTTGAGGCATGTACATCGGCATGGCGCCGCTGCCGTGTCGGCTGATGCGGACCGATTCCTCGCCTTCGTGGATCTCGATCTCGGCGACGTCGGATTGCTCCAACAGCTCGATCAGCTTCTTTACCTTGCGGATATCCATGGTCAATGGTTCTCGTTGGAAAGGTCCGGCGCGAGCCGACCGGCCGCCGCGCGCAATGCTGAAAAGTAGCCCTCGGCCCCGAGTCCGCTGATCACCCCGACGGCGATGTCGGAGAAATAGGAATGGGCCCGAAACGGCTCCCGGGCGTGCACGTTGGACAGGTGCACCTCGATAAAGGGAATCCCCACCCCGAGCAGCGCATCGCGCAGGGCAACGCTGGTGTGGGTGAAGGCGGCGGGATTCAGGATGATGAAGCGAACCCCGTCGTGCGCGGCACGGTGGACCGCCTCGATCAGGACGTGCTCGGCGTTGCTCTGAATGCACTCCAGCGTGAAGCCCTGAGCCCGAGCCGCATCCTCCAGGCCCTGGTGGATCTCCGCCAGCGTGGTGCGGCCGTAATGCTCCGGCTCGCGGGTTCCGAGCAGGTTGAGGTTGGGTCCGTTCAGAACCAGGATCGCCGCCATCCGGTCAATGTGCTCCAACGCGTCCGAGACTCAGTGTACCCGCCGGTCCTTTTGGGATCGGCAGCAAATCGGCGCGAATTGTGCGGATTTTACGCGATGTTGTCCAGCTAAGACGCGTCCTCGTCGGGTGCCGGACGATCCTCCGCCTTGACCAGCGCGTCGAGCTCGACCTTGAGCTCGGCGGCCGTGATCTCGCCGGTGCGGCTGAAGACGCGGCGCCCGCGGCGGTCGAAAATGACCGTGAAGGGCAGCCCTTCGACCCGGTTGCCGAGACGCTTGGAAAGGGCCACCGCCTCCGGGTTGGCCATCAGGATCGGGTAGTTGACCGGGTAGTCGGCGACGAACTTCTCGACGTCTTCGAGGCGATCCACGGCGATCCCGACGACCTGCACGCCGGCTTCGCCCAGCGCCTCCTGGGTTTGAATAAAGAGCGGCATCTCGCGCACGCAGGGCGGACACCAGCTTGCCCAGTAGTTGATCACCACGACCTTGCCGGCCCACGCCTCGCTGCTGACCTCCAGCCCGGCGAGGTCGGTTAGGCCGAAGTCGGGCAAGGTCTGAAGAGGCGCGGATTGGCGGACCGACAATCCCGCATCGCGCTTGGGCGCTTCGATCCAGCGTTGGCCGAGGATGGCGGCCCCGACACTGATCCCACCCGCAAGCAGAATGACCATCCCAACCCGAACGGCGCTCATGGCACGGCTCTGCGCAGGTGCTCGACGAAGGCATCGGCGGGCTTGAAGCCGACCAAACGATAGTTCTTGAGCTCTTGCCCGGCGGTGTCGAAGTAGAGGATCGCGGGCGGCCCGATGATGCCGAAGTGCTTCATCAGGGCCTGATCATCCGCGTCGTTGGCCGTGACGTCGGCCTTGAGCAGGACAAACCGGCCCATCTCCGCGATCACGGCGGGATCGCTGAAGGTGTAGCGTTCCAGCTCTTTGCAGGTCACGCACCAGTCCGCATAGAAGTCGAACATGACCGGTTTGCCGAGCGCCCCGGCCTTGGCGACCTCGCGATCGAGATCCTCGACCGTCTTCACGGTGGTAAAGACCGCCTCCGCGGCGCCACCACCGCCGCCGCCCACGGCGAGCCCACGCAGCGGCTGGACCGTGTCCTTCCCTCCGGCCGCCGCGCCGAGCAGCATGAGCGCGCCGTAGATGAGCAGGAAGACGCCGAGCCCCTTCCAGAGCTTGCTCCAGCCGCTTGCAGCCTGCGGCAGTTGGGTCAATGCGCCCATGTAGACCGCGGAGCAGATCAGCAGCAGCCCCCACAGCAGCATCGCGACCGCCGGCGGCAGGATCCGCTCGAGCATGAAGATGGCCACGCCGAGCAGGGCGACACCGAACACCGCCTTGACCGCATCCATCCAGCCGCCGGCGCGCGGCAGCAGCTTGCCGGCCGAGGTGCCGATGGCGATCAGAGGCACGCCCATGCCCATACTCAGCGCGAACAGGGCGATGCCGCCGAGCACCGCGTCCCCGGTCTGACTGATGTAGATCAATGCGCCGAAGAGCGGCGGAGCCACGCAGGGTCCGACGATCAACGCGGAGAGCAGGCCCATGATGGCCACGCCGATCAGGGTGCCGCCTTCCTGCTTGTTGCTGATCTCGGCAAGCTTGGACTGAAAGCTCGACGGCAGCTGCAGGTCATAGAAGCCGAACATCGACAGCGCGAGCAGCACGAAGATCAACGCGAAGGAGGTCAGGACCCAGGGGTTCTGGAAGGCGGCCTGCAGATTCGCGCCGAAGAGCCCCGCCAGCACGCCGACAACCGTATAGGTCAGGGCCATCGCCAGGACATAGACCAACGAGAGCGTGAATGCCTTGCGCGTGGTGATGTTCGGGCCTTGTCCGGCGATGATGCCCGAGAGGATCGGGATCATGGGGAAGACGCAGGGCGTGAAAGCGAGCAAGAGCCCGAACCCGAAGAAGGCCGCAATCACCACCCACACACCGCTGTTGGCGAGGACGGAAGCGATCCGGTCCTGCTCGGAGACCGTGTCGTCCACAACCGACTCGGCATTTGCCGGCGTCGCATCGACCGTCGTGGCCGCCGCTGCGGCCGTCGGCAGAACCGCCGTCACCAGCGCCTCCGGCAAGCTCAAGGTCACCCTCTGCGTTTGCGGCGGATAGCAGATGCCGATCTCGGCGCAGCCTTGGTACTTGGCGACCAGGGTCACCTCGGTCGGCTCGCTCGACCCGCGCAGCAGGGGCAGGGTCAGATCGACCCGGTCGTGATAGACCTCGATATCGCCGACGCTGCCGTCGGGAAGGATGGAGTCCTTCTTGATGTCGCCGACGGGCCGCTCGAACGGCCCGATGGCGACCTCGCTTCCGTCCTCGAGCGCGAGCTCGAGCATGTGACTGTAGAGATAGGTTCCCTCGGCGACGTCCCAGGTCAGTTGCAGCCGGTCCGGGCCGGCGACCTCGGCCGAGAAGAGGAACGCCTCCTCGGCGGGGAGGATGTCGTCGTCCGCACCCAGGCCGAGCGACTGGCCGAAGCCCGCCAATGCCTTCGGAGATGGCTTGCCCTGAATCGGTAACGGGGCCTCGGCGGCGGTGACGGTCTCGGCGGCGGCAGGCATTGCGGCAGCCATCTCCGGCAGCTCGAGCAACAGGCGCTGGCGATGCGGCGGGTAGCAGAGCCCGGCATCGGCGCAGCCCTGCGAGGTGGCCTCGAGGGTCAGGAAGTTGCCTGCGCCGGTCGCGCGCGTGACCGGCACCCGGATCTCGACGCTGTCGCGGTAGACCTGGACCTTGCCGAAGAACTCGTCCTCCTTGGTCTGCCCGGCGGGCATCTGCGGGCCGCCGGTCGAGATCCCGACGGTGTCCGCCTGGAACCCGAACTTACTCTGATACATGTAGTAGCCGTCGGCGATCTCCCAACGCACCCGCACCGCGTCCGGTCCGTCCGCCTCGCCCGAGATGCGGAAGGCCTGATCGGGCATCAGGAATTCGTCCTCCGCCAGCGCTGTCGGCGCCGCCGCGGCGAGGAGCAACCAGGCCAAGGCGACGCTTAAGAGCCGTCTCGCGGTGGATGTCACGCGCGACGGCCGATGCTCCGGATCCTCTTGTTCGGTGGCGGTGTTGTCGATGGCGGTTTGGCGCCGTTCGACGGCGGCCCCGATCCAGGGGCTCAGTCGTTGTGGTCGGTGCATGTCGTTACCCAGCTCAGATAGTCGGGGAGTCCCTCGGTAACGGGGACCGCGATAATTTCCGGAATCTCGTAGGGATGCAATTCGCGCAGGCGCTCGGTCAATGCGGCGACGCGCTCGGTCGTCGTCTTGATCAGGATCAAGACCTCGGGATCGCGCTGGATCTGCCCCGCCCAACGGTAAATCGAGATGATGCCCGGCAGCAGATTCGCGCAGGCAGCAAGGCGCTCGTCAACCAACGCCTCGGCGATACGCCCGGCTGTGGTCTCGTCGGGGCAGGTACAGAAGATCAGGCGATGGTCTGCCGTCATGCGGCGGCTCGGCGGCGTTTCATAAGGTTCGGGGTTCCACTATCCTGCAACGGATCGACCTACTTCTACCATAATGTTTGTCGGTTTAAGGGAACTCGGTCGACCGAGCGCGGACCGACCGACCACTTCGGGAGACCATTATCGTGCCTTTTTTGTTTCTACTGATCATCATCGGAATTCCGATGATCGAAATCTACATCATGATCCAGGTCGGCTCCGAGATCGGGGCGTTTCCGACCATCGCCCTGGCCATCCTCACCGCCATCGTCGGGATCTGGCTGGTCCGCCACCAAGGTTTCGGCCTGCTCATGCGGGTGCGCGAGATGACCGACCGCGGTGAAGTGCCTGCCTTGGAGGTCTTGGACGGCGCGCTGCTCCTCGTTGCGGGACTCTTTCTGCTCCTTCCGGGCTTTATGACCGACACGATCGGGTTTTTGTTGCTCGTCCCGCCCCTGCGGCATTGGATCGTCGGGCGCTATGTCCGTGTGATCCCGGTCCGGCCCGGCACGCCTCCCGGAGGTGCCGAGGGTCCAAGGGTCATCGAGGGCGACTACCGCCGCGAAGATTGAGGCCCGTCGAACCCTCCGGCGCTTGACAGACGAGGATAAGGCTCTACTATTAGCACTCGTTTGAGATGAGTGCTAACAGAGCGGGCCGAAACGGACTGCTCACCTGCGCTCCGAACCCGTCAACCGCACGAGGAGACCACCACATGAAGATTCGTCCCCTGCACGACCGCGTTGTTGTCCGTCGCATGGAAGAAGAGCGCACGACCGCCGGCGGCATCGTGATCCCGGACTCCGCCACCGAGAAGCCAATCCAGGGAGAGATCATCGCCGTGGGCAAGGGCAAGATCCTCGACAACGGCGAGAGCCGTCCGCTGGATGTGAAGGTCGGCGACCGCGTCCTGTTCGGCAAGTATTCCGGCACCGAGGTCAAGCTCGACGGCAACGATTTCCTGGTGATGCGCGAAGAAGACATCATGGGTGTCGTCGAAGGCTGATGCCGAGTGCTTCCCCTCCGGGAAGCCCGCATCCAAGCCAGCCGTAAGCCCCGTGAGCGAGCCGTGCTGGCTCGATCCGCATCCCCTACAGCATCGAATTCCAAAGCATCGAATCAAGGATCAACACTATGAGTGCAAAAGACGTCAAGTTCGGCGGTGAAGCCCGTGCCCGTATGATGGAGGGTGTCAACATCCTCGCCAACGCCGTGAAGGTCACGCTGGGTCCCAAGGGCCGCAACGTGGTCCTGGAGAAGTCCTTTGGCGCCCCGACCGTCACCAAGGACGGCGTGTCCGTCGCCAAAGAGATCGAACTCAGCGACAAGTTCGAGAACATGGGCGCCCAGATGGTGAAGGAAGTGGCTTCCCACACCTCCGACATCGCCGGCGACGGCACCACCACCGCGACCGTTCTGGCTCAGGCCATGGTCCGCGAAGGCTTGAAGGCCGTCGCGGCCGGCATGAACCCGATGGACCTGAAGCGCGGCATGGACAAGGCCGTCGAGGCCGCCGTCGAGGAGCTCAAGAACCTCTCCAAGCCCTGCACCGAGAGCAAGGCGATCGCCCAAGTCGGCACCATCTCGGCCAACTCGGATGAGTCGATCGGCCAGATCATCGCCGAGGCGATGGAGAAGGTCGGCAAGGAAGGCGTCATCACCGTCGAGGACGGCACCTCCCTGCACAACGAGCTGGATGTTGTGGAGGGCATGCAGTTCGATCGCGGCTACCTCTCGCCCTACTTCATCAACAATCAGCAGAGCCAGAGCGCCGAGCTGGATGACCCCTTCATCCTCCTGCACGACAAGAAGATCTCCAATATCCGCGAGCTTCTTCCCGTGCTGGAGTCGGTCGCCAAGGCGGGCCGTCCGCTGTTGATCGTTGCCGAAGATGTCGAAGGCGAGGCGCTGGCCACCCTGGTGGTCAACACCCTGCGCGGCATCGTCAAGGTCTGTGCGGTCAAGGCCCCGGGCTTCGGTGACCGTCGCAAGGCCATGCTGCAGGATATCGCCATCCTCACCGGCGCGACCGTGATCTCCGAAGAGGTCGGTCTGTCGCTCGAGAAGGCGACCCTGAACGATCTGGGTACCGCCAAGCGCGTGCAGGTCGCCAAGGACGAGACCACCCTCATCGACGGCGCCGGCTCCGAGATCGACATCAAGGCGCGTTGCGAGCAGATCCGCGCCCAGGTCGAAGAGACCAGCTCCGACTACGACAAGGAAAAGCTCCAAGAGCGTCTTGCCAAGCTGGCCGGCGGTGTTGCCGTCATCAAGGTCGGTGCCGCAACCGAGATGGAGATGAAGGAGAAGAAGGCGCGTGTCGAAGACGCCCTGCACGCCACCCGTGCGGCCGTCGAAGAAGGCATCGTCCCCGGCGGCGGTGTTGCACTCGTCCGTGCCCAGACCGCGGTCAAGGGCCTGACCGGTGCCAACCACGACCAGGACGTCGGCATCACCATCGCGCGTCGCGCCATGGAAGAGCCGCTGCGTCAGATCGTCGCCAACGCCGGCTGCGAGCCGTCCGTCATCCTGCACAAGGTCGTCGAAGGCACGGGTAACTTCGGTTACAACGCCGCCAACGGCGAATATGGCGACATGGTCGACATGGGCATCCTGGATCCCACCAAGGTCACCCGTTCGGCGCTTCAGAACGCCGCGTCGGTCGCCGGCCTCATGATCACCACCGAGGCCATGATCGCCGACGAGCCCAAGGACGACGCCCCGATGCCGGGCGGCGGCGGAATGGGCGGCATGGGCGATATGGGCGGCATGGGCATGATGTAAGCCTGCCCGTCTGCGTCCATTCGCAGATAAAAGCCCCGCCCCGGTGATCGACCGGGGCGGGGCTTTTTTGTTGGATCTAAACCGCGTCCAGAGCGAGATGATGAATTACGAGTGAGTTCGAGACCGCGTCAGATACCTACACCGCAAACGCCCCCTCGGGCTGATACGCCGCCACTGGTTGGGTAAACTATTTCGGGCATCCATCCCAACGTGGACTGCCCAACCAAACCGGAGGTTTATTTTGATTCAACCAGCCAACCCTGGACGCGGGCCCGACGATCTGCACCAGAAGTCCCCGAACCATCGTCGACTGGACCACGGCTCGCCAACCCACCGATCCGCCGCAGAGGTACCGCAACCCCAAGACGGCTACAGCCGCGAGTTCGCGGATCATCCGGACATCTTCAAGCGCATCGGCGTGACGCTGCTACGCGGCCTGTTGATGGCGCTGTTCTTCATCCTCTTCGAGATATTGAACTACACCATCTTCGGTATCGCTATCCTGCAATATCTTGCCATCGTGCTCTTCGGTCGCCCGATGGATCTATTGCGCAGCATCAACGAAGGCCTGTCTGCCTACATGGGTGACATCGCCGGATACCTGACCTGTGTCGACGACCGCGCCCCGTTCCCCTTCTCGCGTCTCCGCGGCGCTCGGGGTATCCCGCTGCAACCGGAATGGCGGCGACGCAAGACTCCAGACAACACCGACATAGGCGCCGCCCGCGGGCCCGCCGATGGCGTCGATACCGGGACCTGAAGCGGCGCAGTGGAAACCGGTGGGACAACCAATCAGCGCGTTTCACGATATAGCCCGGAGGCCGTGGTCTGTCTTTGATGGATCCCTCGTGTGCCGAACCGGCGCGCCTTCGACGAACGGCCGCACCTCCGGACCGTGCGCTGGACCCGCTTTTGCCGCGCGTTCAGATTGGATTTTCCAATGTCGCAAGCGGTCCTATCATGAGGTCGCAACATCACGCCGATCGCCGGGCAAGCAACGTCCTGGCCGTGGAATCAACGTAAGAGCGCCGTCGAACGATGTCCAAAAAATCTCTCGATCACGATCACGCCCCCCGAGACACCACACCGCTGATCGTACCGCCGGGCTGCGGTGCCGTGGCGGCGCTGCAGCCCGTTCCAGGCGATAGGATCGGACGCGGATCGAAACGCGGCGATACGCGATGCGGTTGTCTTGGGCGATTCTCCGGCGCCGGGCGCGCACGCGAGCGGTCGGATGCGCCAAAACGACGGGCGTGGGTTGTCTGGTCCGTTCGTCTGTTCGGCGTTCTGACCTTGGCGCTCATCGGATGGTGGTTGTGGATCGCCTACGATTGGGACCATACCGCCTTCTGGGAATGGACGAGCACCGCCGACCCATTGGCCTTCTTCCTGCTGCTTGCGGTCCTTCCCGCCATCGGGTTTCCGACCTCGCCCTTCTATCTGCTCGCGGGAGCAACCTTCGGCGCAGGCACCGCGCTCGTCGGCTCGGGGCTCGGCATGGCGGCCAATCTGGTTCTGTGCTGGTGGCTCGCCCACACGAACTTGCGTCCTTGGATACAATCCCGGCTCGCTAGGACATCCTTCAAGCTCCCCGAGCTGACCTCCCCCGCACAGGCAATTCGATTCGCTTTATTGGTCAAGGCCGCCCCCGGAGTCCCCGGAACACTCAAGACCTACCTCTTATGTCTGAGCGGCTTAACCTTTCCCGTCTATTTCTGGGTATCCCTGATCGTCTCGATGATCTACGCCGCCATCTTTATCCTTCTCGGTGAATCGGTCTTGGAGCACGACTTCCGTCAGATCGGCTGGATGCTGCTGATCCTGGCACTGCTTGGCGGACTGGTCTGGTGGATTCGGCAACGCTGGCGGCGGCAGCTACTCAACTCTTAAACCGCGTCCAGAGCGATACGCGTCATTTTAAGTTCAACTCAGGAACACCCGGGCCCGCATCGGCGGACTCGGTCAAGAGGTCGACCGGCGCGACAGGCGAAGCATGACGAGGATGGGCGTCCCTGCCCGATGTTGATCCCGTTAGCGGCGTAAGCCGCTGCCTCACAGCCCCGCAACGCGGCCGTCTTCGCGGGTGATGACGATGGTTGCCGAGCGCGGGCGCGGGCCGTTGGGGTTCGACATCACGTCGGGATCGCCCGGATGCCGGTATACGGCGCCGCTGTCCGGCCAGTTGCTCGTGAAACTGCCGACGAATGTGTCCGGTCCGATTCACCGCGCGCGGGTTCGCTGCGTCGATGTTGTCCTCGGTGCGCGAGGTGTTGTTGGTGAGGGTCATATAGACCTCGCGGGTCCGCGGATGCACCGCCCCCCACTCGGGCCGGTCCATCTTGGTCGCCCCGACGACATCGGCTGCCAAGCGGGTGTTGACCAATACGTCGGCCTGATCCCGGAAATCCACGCCTGCTGCGGCAGCCGCCGCGAGGAAGTCCTGATCACCGATGTCGAGCGCAAGCCAGTCGCCGCTGCCGTCTTCGTTGAAACGGGCCACGTACAGGGTGCCCTCGTCCAGCACATTGCCTTTGAGGTCGTTCCTGTAACGCGCCTTGGTCCATTAAGACGCGATGACGACTTTATGAACGATAATGCAAGCTACCGATAGAGGCTAATATTTTCCATAGGTGCTTTCGGTGCCGAGAAGGCTTTCTTAATAATACCCACTTGCGATAAGGAAGGCGCTTACTAAATGAATAGAAACCTATCGTGCAGCTTTCGTGAATCGACGCGCGTATCGAACCAGAGGCACCATTTCATTATCCGTGCGGTTCACACGTCGTTAAAACCAGTATCAAACGCGTGGATGAGCGGATGTTGGGGTCAGTAAGCCGCCTGACATTGGTCAGTCGGCCCGCGTCGACCGGCGTGGGCGCCACGGCTGAGCCGACCGCGGTGAGCGTGCACCGACACCCACTCCGGGTGAGCGGGGTCTACCAGGTTGAAAATCGCCCGGCGTCATCCATGTCCTGCTCTCCGACCATGACGGAGAGACCGATGCCACGACCCGGGGTGCAAGGACTCGGCTTGCCGAGGCATGTCGTGCAGACCGAGACGCCGACTCGGGCGGCCGGCCTTGCGCGTTTGGCGTCCTTCGTTCCGCACGGGGCCGCCTATGCGCGCGAGCGCAATCGGGTCGTCCCGCCGCATGATCGGGTCTCGCGGCTCTCGCCCTATCTTCGGCATCGTCTGATCCTGGAGCGCGAGGCGGTCGCCGCAGTTCTGGACGCCCATCCGCGAGATGTCGTCGACAAGTTTATCTCCGAGGTGCTGTGGCGGACCTACTGGAAAGGCTGGCTCGAACACCGCCCGCACGTCTGGGACGCCTACCTCGACCAGCTCCGGCACGACCGCGACGGGCTTGCGGGGAGGACGTCGGTCCGCTATGCCGAGGCGATCACCGGTCGGAGCGGGATCGCCTGTTTCGATGCCTGGGCTCGCGAGCTGATCGAGACCGGCTATCTGCACAACCACGCCCGTATGTGGTTCGCGAGCATCTGGATCTTCACCCTGCGTCTTCCCTGGACCCTCGGTGCGGCCTTTTTTCTGCGTCACCTTCTGGACGGTGATCCAGCCTCCAACACACTCTCCTGGCGCTGGGTGGCGGGACTCCATACGCGCGGTAAGCACTATCTGGCGCAGGCCGAGAACATCGCCCGCTACACCGACGGGCGCTTCGACCCTAAAGGCGAACTCGACGAGCAGGCGTTGCCCTTGACCGAGCCGCCGCTCGATCTCAAGCCCCGTGCGCTCTCCGCATCGGTCGATCTGCCCACAGACCTTCAGAGCGGGCTGCTTCTGACTCCGGAGGATCTCGCCCCGGAGGTCTCTCACCTGTCGAAGCTCGGGTTTCGAGGCGTCGCCGGCGGCTGGGACGAGACGGTCGGGGAGGCCCTCGACCTAGCCCCTCCGGTCGGCGACTTCTCGCGCGTTGCGATTGGCGATGCCCTGTCTCGGGCCGAGGCGCATTTCGCGGTCCCGACACACGCCTTGGACGAGGGCGATTGGCTGGCCGCGGCCGAGGCATGGGCGTGCGGCCTCGCAGTGCGCCAAGTCGTGACGCTCGAAACACCGGTCGGCCGCTGGCGGGAACGCATCGATCAGCTCGACGCGCGACTCGCCAAGCACGGCATCGCACTCGTCCGATCTCGCCGGACCTGGGACAGCAGTCTCTGGCCCGGTGCGACCCGCGGCTTTTTCCCCTTCCGCGAGCATGCCCGCCGGCAAGGCCATCTCGATGGTCTTACGCGCATCGATGATGCCTAAACCGCGTCCAGAGCGAGATGCTCACTTTCGAGTGCGTTCGACGTTTGGTGCATCCACAGCCGTTAGCGGGGACGCGGTTTGAAATGATCTGTTTTTTAATCTCTTAAACCGCGCCAGCTCCAGCGGTCGTCAAGTCTGCCGGGGCCGGTCCCATCCAAAAACATCACATACCGCGCTGGGCGCGGTTTAAACCCGAATGAAACCCATGCAACTTGTCTGGTTCAAGCGCGACCTCCGGGTCTACGACCACGCTGCACTCGCCGAGGCCGCAGGGCACGGCCCCGTCCTGCCGCTCTACATCGCCGAGCCCGGATATTGGTCCCAACCGGATTCCTCCGGTCGCCACTGGGCCTTCATCGCCGAGTGTTTGGTTGAGCTGCAAGCGGATCTGGCCGCGCTGGGACAACCCTTGGTGATCCGAGTCGGCGAGGCCATCCCGGTGCTGAACGCGCTGCTGGATCGTCTGCCCATCCAGGCCGTTTGGTCGCACGAGGAGACCGGCAACGGCTGGACCTATGCGCGTGACATCGCCGTCGGCGATCTGCTGCGCAGCCGAGGCATCCCCTGGCATGAGCGGCCCCAGAACGGTGTGGTCCGCCGCCTCGAAACGCGCAACCGATGGTCGCAGATCTGGGAGCACCGGATGCGTATGCCATTGGAGCCTCCGCCGACCCTCCGACCTTTGGGGACCCTGTCGGAGATCGGCGGGCTGGGTGCCACTCCCGACACGCGGGACCTCGGGATCGCCGACGACCCCTGCCCGCAACGCCAACCCGGCGGTCGGCGAGCCGGCGTCGTAACGCTCGAAAGTTTCCTGCGCGAACGCGGCGAAGCCTATCACCGCGAGATGTCGAGTCCACTGACGGCATACGAGTCCTGCTCGCGCCTGAGCACCCATCTCGCATGGGGGACGCTCTCGATTCGCGAGCTGGTCCAAGCAACGCGCCATTACCGGGAGCAGGTGGCGGCGCTCGTCCAAACCAGCGGGCAACGCAGCACTTGGTCGAAGGCACTTTCGGCGTTTGAGGGCCGGCTCCACTGGCACTGTCATTTCATGCAAAAGCTCGAAAGCGAGCCCCGCATCGAGTTCGAGAACATGCACCGCGCCTGCGATGGGCTCCGTGATCCGACACCGGACCGGGAACGCCTCGATGCCTGGCGCCAGGGCCTAACCGGCTTCCCCTTCGTCGACGCCTGCATGCGCGCCTTGACCCACAACGGCTGGATCAACTTTCGGATGCGCGCCATGTTGGTGTCCTTCAGCTCCTACCATCTCTGGCTGCATTGGCGCGAGCCGGGCCTGCACCTAGCCCGCGTCTTCACCGACTACGAGCCCGGTATCCACTGGTCCCAGGTCCAGATGCAATCCGGTACCACCGGCATCAACACGCTGCGCATCTACAACCCGGTCAAGCAGTCCCAAGACCAGGACCCGGAAGGCGTCTTCATTCGGCGCTGGATTCCCGAGCTGGCCGATGTAGCGGATGCCCGGATCCACACTCCATGGAAGATGTCCGGACCCGAGCAAGACGCCTGCGGGTGCGGGATCGGTCGCGACTACCCGTACCCGATCCTCGACCATGAAGCCGCCGCCCGCGAGGCCCGCCGCCGGATGGGCGCGATCCGTCGCCGCGCCGAGTCCCGCGCCGCAAGCCGAACCATCTTCGAGACTCACGGCAGTCGTCGGCGTAGTGGCGGCTCAAGCCGGACGCGCACGACCACCACGAAGATAGGCAGCAAAAAGAGGCAGCCCCCGAGCCCCGAGCCGACCTCATGAGCCACAAGAAGCCCCACCTCCCGACCAAGATCTGCGCGACCTGCGCTCGCTCCTTCACTTGGCGCAAACGCTGGGCAACCTGTTGGGAGTCGGTCCGCTATTGCTCCGATGCGTGCCGCGGTCGACGCCGCGTGTCCAACGCCGAGGCGAAAAGGATCAAAGAACGCCCATGGAAGAAGACAAACAGGCAGAGTACGCTCGACTAAACCGCGCCCGACGCGCTATGCGTAGTGTATTGGATTGGCCGCGCCGGCTCCGACAGTTGTCGGAGCCGGCGCGGCCAATCCAAACCACCAAACCACGCATAGCGCACCGGGCGCGGTTCAAGTTCGGTCTAAACTCCCGCATCGGATCGCGTGCGCCGAGACCGGATTCCGATCGAGACGCCAACGGGTTTTGTCATTGTGCATGGGCGCGGTCTGTTCGTATAACCGGCTCACTGTTCCGTTATCTTCGATCCACACCACAGAGATTCCAAACATGCACCTGTTCTCCGCACTGGCCACCGCCACCGCCATCGCTCTAGCGCTCGGCGGCACGCACATCGTCATCGCTTCCGAACCCGATGCTCAGGGGTCGCCTCCGGCGGCGGTGCCGGCGGGCGAAACCGTCGCCGCGTCCGGCAACCCCGCGGATGTCGTCGTCAGGATCAACGGTGTTGCGATCCCTCGCGCAGAGCTGGATCGCAATAGCCGCCCCTTGTTGGCCAGGATGGGCCCCGCGGACGCCATCACTCCCGATCAACGCAGGCTCGTCGAGGAAACCGCAAAAGAGAACCTGATCCGCTCCGAGCTCCTGTATCAGCTCGCCATGAATCAGGACATCCCCGATCTCGATCAACAGGTCGATGAGCAGTTTGCTCTGATCAAGTCCCGTTCGCCGAGCGATGAGGAGTGGAACGACGCGCTCGCACAGAAGGGAATCACCCCTGACGGACTGCGTGAGCAAATCAAACGCGGGCTTATGATCAATGCGTTCGTCCAGAACGAGGTGGTGTCCAACATCGAGATCACCGACGCACAACTGAAAGCATTCTACGAGGAGAATCCCGAGGCGTTCAGCAAGCCGGAGTCGATGCGCGCGAGCCACATCCTGATCGGAGTCGATGCGGGGACAGGCGCCGAGGAGAAGGAGATTGCCAAGCGGAAGGCCGACGAGATCCTCGACAAGCTCAAGTCCGGTGCCGATTTCGCCGAGCTGGCCAAGAGCGAGTCGACCTGCCCTAGTGCTCAGCAAGGGGGCGACCTCGGCGAGTTCGGACGGGGTCAAATGGTCGCGCCCTTTGAAAGTGCCGCGTTCGGTCTGGAGCCGGGCGACCTCAGCGAGGTGGTGGAGACGCAGTTCGGGTATCACATCATCAAGGCCGTGGGCAAAAACGCGGCGGGAGTCGTGCCGTTCGAGGAGGTGAAGGGACGCATCGAGAAACAGCTGAAGACCCAGCAGGTGCAACAAGATCTTATGGCCAAGGTCGAGGCGCTCAAATCGACCTCCGTGATCGAGTTCCCGGATCGGAACCCTTAACCACGCCTGAAGGACCTTTTCGTCCGCAACCGATCTCGGGATTCCGAATGGCTGAGCCGAGATCGAGCGCAAAACCCAATACCCGACTCCCTTCACTCCAATAATCGCTGAGGTAAACGGCGTCACGAAGTCGCCCCGGCACCAGACGGCGCCGGGGCGCGCAGCATCAGAGCCCGCCGATCTCGCCTCCGTCGTCGCGGGTGATGACGATGGTCGCGGAGCGCGGGCGCGGCCCGCGGTCCGGCCAGTCACTGATCGCGGTCGGGTTGGTCGTCGTGCCGCCCTCACCCGGGTGCTGGAAGTTCACGAACATGGTCTTGCGGTCCGGCGTGGTGACGACACCGGTTACCTCGCAGCCGCGCGGGCCGGTCAGGAAGCGGCGGATCTCGCCGCTCTCGGGGTCTGCACAAAGCATCTGGTTGGTACCGATGTTCTCGTTGAGGCCGCCAGGGTTATAGCTCGAGCCGCTGGTAGTCGCGTCGGTCTGGATCCACAGCCGGCCGGCACCGTCGAACCAGAGCCCGTCCGGGCTGTTGAAATCGTCGCCGATGGTGTTGCCCTGCAACCTTGGATCGGTCCGGGTGCTGTCACCGGCCAGCACGAAGATGTCCCAGGTGAAGGTCGGCGAGGTGTTGTCGTCATCGTCTTCGTGCCAGCGGATGATGTGGCCGTAGACGTTGCCGGTGGGCACCGGCACCGGGCCCGTGGTATCGGCGTCACCGCCGCGGGGGTTGGCGTTGTTCACCGGCGGGCGGGCCGAGCCGGCGTTTGTGGTGCCGTCCGGGTTGTTGCCCGTCGGAATCCCCGACCGGCCGCGGTTGCTGTTGTTGGTCAGCGTGCAGTAGACGTTGGCCGGGGCCATCGGGTCGGCGGCAATCCACTCCGGGCGGTCCATCATTGTCGCGCCGACGGCATCGGCCGCCTGCCGGGTGCGGATGCAGATCTCGGCTTGGGTCCAGTTGTCGAGCGCCGGGTTGTTCGGTGTCAGCTCCAACCACTCGCCGGTACCGTCGTCGTTGAACTTGGCGACATAGAGCGTGCCCTCGTCGAGCAGGTCCATGTTGGTGCGACGGTTGCGTGGGTTGTAGCTGCCGGCGGTGACGAACTTGTAGATGTACTCGTTGCGCTCGTCGTCTCCGGTGTAGAGCACCACCCGCCCGTTGGCGGCGACCACGTGCTCGGCGTTCTCATGCTTGCAGCGACCGAGTGCGGTGCGCTTCTTGGGCATGCTGCGCGGGCTGTACGGGTCGATTTCCACGACATAGCCGAAGCGGTGCGGCTCGTTGGGATTGAGGTCGGCGCGGAAGCGCGCGTCATGCTCGTGCCAGCGGTAACCGAAGCCGGTCTGGGTGATGCCGTAACGGGTCTGGCCAGCCAGGATCTCAAGCTTCTGATCGTTTCCGGGCAGTCCCTCGACGTCGCCGGTCGGGTTCGCGAAGTAGCCGTTCCAGTTCTCCTCGCAGGTCAGATAGGTGCCCCAGGGGGTATAACCGTGGGCACAGTTGTTCAGTGTCCCGAGCACGCGGGTGCCGGTCGGGTCCGCTGCGGTCTTCAGCAGGTCATCGCCGGCCGCGGGACCGGTGATCTGCATCGGTGTATTGCCGTGGATGCGACGAGCGAACGGCGACGGGCGCTTGACCTCCCAGCGCCCGGTACGCGGATGGCGCCAGACTGCGACGATGGACACGCCGTGGGCGTGCTGGGACTTACGCACCTTCTCGATGTTCCAGGTGTCCATGCCGTCCGGAAACAGGAACAATTGGTCGTTGTACTCGTGGTTCACGCAGAGTAGGCCGCGGCTCGAACCGAGGCGGCCCGGAAGCGGGAAGAAGTGCATGCCGTCATGGTGGTCGCCGGACTGCAGCGTCTGATCGATCGAGTCGTTACTGGCATCGTCGCGCCAGGCCGGCTCACCGGGCCGCTGCCCGAGCGCCCCGATCGGATCGCCCCAGCGATACAGCACCTGGTAGCTGTAGCCCGGCGGCAGGCGCACGTCGTCGATCAGATTAGGGTCCAGCGCCCGAGTGTTCGGTTCGATGCCCTCGAAACCGATGCCGCCAAAGCCGGGGCGGGATCGGATTGGCCCCGCGCCAACCTCGCGCACGCCACTCAGCATGGAGAGGCCCGGTACGCCGAAAAAGCCAACAATGGCGGCTCCGAGCCCCCCAGCGAGTAGTTGCCGGCGCTTGAGGTTGACCTGCAGAATATCGTTGAAGTGACTATTTTGACTGGAGTTACTGATCGGGTCGTCGTCGTGGTTCAGCATCTGAAGCCTCGCAGCTCGGCGTCAATGGGGGAGTGAAGAACAGAGAGCGGTGGGCACCCAGCTCGGTGGACCCATGCGACGCGCGACGTTACGTTGCGACTGTTACGTCCATGGTGTCGGTTTGATTGCAATTTTGAGTCTTTTAGTCGGATTTCGGGCGCGTCGGAATCTCGGCGAACGCACACCCGCTCGGAGGCGGTTCAGCAGTTCCGTCCTCTTGCGTGCGAGTTCTTGATCGGTGGGTAGGCCGTTTTCGCTCAGCTGGCCGAGTCGCTCAACCGCGGCAAGGACGTCGATGTTCTGCACGGCACGGTCCCTCAGTTGTGTACCGAGCGCCGGCGCCACAGTGCCATATCGTGCCGGGCTGCTGCTGCGGACGGCAATCATCATGTCCCCGACGGGAGCGTGGTTTAATCCGTGGCGCGGTGACGGGTCGTTGACAATCCTCTGGCCGTCGCCTGTAAACTGCCGCATCGCCCTCTCCGAATTGGATATCCTCGGTTCTCTGCATTCTGGACCAGTCGCGTCATCGCAAGAACGGTATCCGCAGGCTTCGTTTTACCGAAAATCTGATCTTTATCCGGATGGGCGATAAGGGCTTGTGATCTGGGTGAAGCGGTTTCTCATGGAATCCGATCTCATAGAAGCGCCGGCGCAAGGCTGAATAGCGATTGACTGCCCGTCATTTCAATCTGCACAGGAGGAGTACGCCATGTCCGATCGAGTCGATGTCGCGGTTATCGGGGCGGGTCATGCCGGTTTGAATGCCGTGAAGGAGATCCGCCGTGTCACGGACAGTTATCTCCTGGTCAACGGCGGCAGCCTCGGGACGACCTGCGCACGGGTTGGCTGCATGCCGTCGAAGGTCGCCATTCACCTGGGCGACATCTACGCTATGCGCAAGCATTTCCAGCGGTACGGCATCGATGGTGCCGATTCCCTGCGCATCGACGGGGCGAGCGCGCTCGAGCATATCCGCGATCTGCGCGACACCTTCGTGGATCTGGTCCTCGCCAACACCACCGACGAGATGGAGGACGAGCTGGTCGATGGCCATGCGCGCTTCATCGATGCGCACACCATCGAAGTCGGAGACAGGACCATCCGGGCGCGTGCCTTCGTGATCGCGACCGGGGCATCGACCGTTGTACCGGCGGATTGGCGGGAGTCGTTCGGCGACGCCATCCTGACGGTCGAGGACCTCTTCGAGCTGGAGAGCCTGCCCAAGTCTCTCGCGGTGATCGGTCTGGGTCCGATCGGCCTGGAACTTGGGCAGGCCCTGCGGCGTCTCGGGGTCGATGTGGTCGGATTCGAGTCGAGTACCAACTTGGCCCGTCTGCAAGACCCGATCATCAATCAGGCCGCCGTCGAGATCGTGCGGCGCGAGTTTCCGATTTGGCTCGGCGCGCCCGCTCAGATCGAACGCGCGGAGGGCGGGGTGCGCGTGCGCGCCGCCGATCGAGAGCAGGTGGTGGAGAAGGTGCTGGTCGCGATCGGGCGTCGGCCGAACCTGGCCGGTCTGGGACTGGAGGGTATCGGCTGTCTGGTCGACGAGCACGGCGTGCCGCTCTATGACTCCAGGACGCTGCAGATCGGGCGACTCCCCATCTTCATCGCGGGCGATGCCACGGGCGGGGTCGCGAACCTGCAGATTGCCGCCGAGCAGGGCCGGATCGCCGGCTACAACGCCTGTCATGAGATACACCGTCATTACGAGCGCCGCACACCGATGGCGATCGTCTTCAGCGATCCCAACATCGCCTCCGTCGGCGTTCCCTGGTCCGAGCTGGACCAGAGTCAGGTGGTCTTTGGCCAGCAGCGCTTCGGCCCGGTCGGCCGCGCACTCATCCTCGGCCAGAACCGTGGTTTACTGCATCTCTATGCAGACCGTCGCACCGGCGTGGTGCTCGGAGGGGCGATGGTCGGACCGCGTTGCGAGCACCTCGCTCACCTGCTCTCCTGGGGAGTCCAGCAGCAGATGACCGTCAAGGAGATGTTGCGGATGCCCTTCTATCACCCGGTGATCGAGGAGGCGCTCCAGGATTGTCTCCACGGGCTGGAGAAGAAGCTCGACTCACTCCCCCCCAAGCCGGGGTGGCTCGAGCGCCTCTTTCCCGGTCGCGGACGCCGTCCCGCCGGCGCCGAGGCCAGTGCCTGAGCGCGGTCCGATCGGCCGGTGAGTGGGTCGTCTATCCGCGGGAGCTCGGTGTCGGCCTCATCGCGACGGTCGCGCCCTTACGATCGAGCGCCTCTCCGGAAACAACTCCTCCCGCCAGCCGCGCGCCGAGGTGCGCAGCATCCAACGGGTCAGGCGCAGATTCAGCCGACACAGGAGAATGGGGGCTTCGGTCTTGCGGGGCGGTACTCGCGCGGACGTTCGCCCTCGCAGCGGCAAGCGGTCGAGCGCGCGCACCGGTTGACCGAGCGTTGTCGTCCAATCCGCCAGGCCCCGTCGTACGCGAGACCACCAGCGCTGGAATGCGCGATCGACCGGAGGCGCGTGCGGCGCCGTCACCGACGCGGCCGGATTCAAGAGGGCATGGACACGCTCTTGGATTGCCGGGGCGTCCAGTGTCCCGACCTCGTAATGGACCACCAAGCTCGCGCAGGCCGGATTCGCCCGGACCGTCGCGATGCCGGCTTGTCCACGGAGCGCTGATTCCAGTCGCGCCGCGACCTCTCGATCCTGATGCAGGGCCGAAATGCGCAACCGCAAGCGCCCGCTTGTCTGATGACACACCTTCATCTCGGTTCCGTCCCGATCGACTCGGCTCTGAAAAACACAGGCACGATAGTAATAATAACGATTCGTAATCACAAGCTTCCCTGTGATCGGGCCTTCATCGACGCCGATGGGTTGCGGGCATCTTCACATCACCCGGATACCTCCTCCCACCGCAGACTCAGCAGCGACCCGGCCAGCCCGGCGAGCCCGAGCAGGAGAATGGCGCCTTCGACCGAGACGGTTGCCGCCAATGCGCCGAGCAGGCCGGAGACCAGCAGAAGAGCGCCGATGACGCTGTTGCTGACCGCGACATAGTCGGTGCGCTTGTTGCCCTCGGCCATGTCGACCAGATAGGTCTTGCGCCCGAGCCGGACACCGGCGTGCGCGATACCGAGCCCAAAGAAGGCGATCGGGTAGAACCAGATCGCTGCAGCGGTGGACATCGAGAGCCAGGACCAGACGGCGACCGCAATCGATAGGACCGCAGCCAGCCCGCAGGCCGCGGCAAAGACCTGTCGACTGGAGCGATCCGACCAGCGGCCCCAGACCGGCGAGCTGACCAGGCCGGCGAGTCCTTCCACGGCGATGAAGATGCCGAGCAGCGAAATGGCTCCGCCGAGATCGTCGCGGGCCAATGCCACATAGAAGGGGGCCGCGAGCCCGGAGCCCATCGCCAGCGCACGGGCGATGACGAATTTGCGGAAGGGTGCATCGTCACGCAGGATCGCAAGCCGGGCGATGGCCTCGGCCAGCGCATTGGAGCCGCCCTCGGTCGCGCCGGGGAACTCGACGATGCGGCTGAATGACCAAGCGGCCAGCAACCAGAGGATGGCCGCGCCCGCCAGGAGCGCGACATAGAGGCCGGTCGACTCGGCGCCGTCCTGCACGGCGCCGAGCCCCAGGCCGACACCCATGGCGCCGAGTCCCGCGATGGCGCTGATCCAGCCGGACAGGCGGCCGCGGCGGGTCTTGGGGATGGTCTTGCCCTGCACGTCCTTGTAGGCGACCGAGCAGGCGCCGCGGGCCAGGCTGAAAAGGATCAGAAGGCCGATGACGGTGGCGCCGGCCGTCGCCCCTTCGAGCGCGACGGCAACCCAGCCGATCGCGGCCAGACAGAGGCCCTGGACGACGCCGCCCCAGACCCAGACCCATTTGCGGATGGCCTGGCGCCGGACCATCTCACCGATGAGGATCTGCGGCAGCATCGAGCCTGATTCGCGGATCGGCACCAGCAGGCTGAGCATCCAGGCCGGTGCACCGAGCTGCAGGAGCAGCCAGGGCAGGGTGGTCTTGGCACTCGCGAGGCGATCGGCGATGTTGCTGAGCGTGTTGGCGATCAGGGTGTGCAGGAAGTTGCCCGGTGTCTCGTGACAGGCCTCGGCGCTGATCTCTTTGCAGGTGCGCCCCTCGTCGTCCTCGGCGAGGCGCTCGTAGAGGCTTTCAAGCCATTCGCGGTGGCGGTTGGGTGGCGTCGGGTTCACTGACATCTTGTCCATAGACTCGGTTGGGATCCTGCTTCGGCACATCTTGGATCGATTGTCTCGGGAGGGGCAAGCCCCGCGTCGGCCACCGCGGCATCCATCCGGCACATGAGTGTCGGCTCCAACAATGCTCTCACGGAGACACGGAGGCTCGGAGAACACGCGAAATCGTTCTCGTCGCTCTCCGAGCCTCCGTGTCTCCGTGTCTCCGTGTCTCCGTGAGAGATCTTAAGTAACCGATCGGTTGCAAGGCGCCACCATGGGTGCCTTGCGGAGCAGGGCCGCGGGAGCTACGCTCCGGGCCACCCGTCGCGATCGCGCTCGGCCCTCCGCCGAGAATGGGGGATGCCGAGTGTGCGAGCCCCGCCGGTCCCCGGATTCCTTGCCACATGGGCCTTTCCAGACGAATCGCCCCACCGACCTGGAGAATCATTCATGGACATCGAAGCATTGAACGCCGAGCACGGCATCGACGGCATCCTGCGCTTCACCGAAGGCCGCGGCGGCCTGACCATGATCGAGATTACCAACGCGCAGGCGACGGCCCTGATCTCGCCCTACGCAGGACAGGTGCTGGCGTACCGACCGGTCGACGCGGCGGATGACCTGCTCTTCGTGAGCGAGCGGGCCTATTTTGCCGAGGGCAAGGCGATCAAGGGCGGCATCCCGATCTGCTGGCCGTGGTTCGGCCCGGATCCCGAGGCAAAGGGACGGCCGGCCCACGGGTTCGTGCGGGCCTGGCCCTGGCAGGTGCTGGCGACCGAGTCGCTTGCGGACGGATCCACGCGGGTCCAGCTCGGGATTGCGGACGACGCCGAGACCCGCGCCATCTGGCCGCAATACTTCAATCTCTTAGTCGACATCCATGTCGGCGCAACCCTGTCGATCGCCTTGAGCACCCTGAATGCCGGCGACCGACCCTTCAGCATCACCCAAGGTCTGCACGCCTATTTCAAGGTCGGCGACGCAAGCCGGGTTCGGGTCACGGGGCTGGACGGACGCAGCTACATCGACAAGGCCGCCGACGGCGGGGATGCCGTGATCCACCAGGAGGGACAGGTTGCGTTCGATCGCGAGGTCAATCGCATCTACGAGGATGTGCCCTCGGTCCTGACCATCGTCGACCCGACCCTGGATCGGCGCATCCGCATCGAATCCGAGCACAGCCGAACGGCCGTGGTCTGGAACCCCTGGGTCGAGACGGCGAAGGCGATGGACGACCTCGACGATGAGGATTACCGGCGTTTCGTCTGCGTCGAGACGGTCAACACCGCCTCGGAGGTGATCGAGATTCAGCCCGCCGAGACCTATCGTCTTGCGGCGCGCTATGCCATCGAGCCGCTCTGATCGAGCCATCATGGATCATTTTCGCAATCTCGACCCGGCGACCGAGGCCCATTGGCAGACCTGGCTCGACTGGGCCGCAGAGCAGGGCGTCGAGGTCCCGGATGGCCCGGCCTTCGCCGAGGCGCGGGCGCGGGTCTGGGAGGCCAGCGACTACGTGGCCGTCTCGGTCGCCCGTCATCCGGAGGTCCTCGCCGAGCTGATCGCAAGCGGCGAGCTCGAGCATCCGCAGGATCCCGCCGCACTGGCTCGCGGTTTCGATGCCGCGCTTGCGTCGGTCACGGACGAGCCCGGTCTGCACCAAGCCCTGCGTCGCTATCGCCGGCGCGAGATGATCCGCATCATCTGGCGCGACATCGCCGGTTGGGCGGAGCTGGCGGAGACGTTGGAGCATCTCACCGCTCTGGCCGACCTCTGCATCCAGGGGGCTCTGGATCGCCTCCACACCTGGACCTGCGCCGAGCTCGGCACGCCGCACGACGAGACGGGTCGCGCGCTGCACATGGTCGTGTTGGGCATGGGCAAGCTCGGTGCCCGCGAGCTCAACCTGAGCTCGGACATCGACCTCATCTTCGCCTTTGCCGCCAACGGCGTCACCGAGGGTGGTCCACGCAAGCTCGCCAACGCGCAGTTCTTCACCAAACTCGGCCAACGCTTGGCGCAGGCGCTGGGCAGCCAAACGGTGGACGGCTTCGTCTTTAGGGTCGACACGCGTCTGCGACCCTTCGGCGAGTCCGGTCCGCTCGCCATGAGCTTCAACGCGCTGGAGGACTACTACCAGACGCAGGCGCGCGAGTGGGAGCGCTACGCCATGATCAAGGCGCGCGTCGTCGCCGGCGACCGGGACGACTCGCGCGAGCTGATGGCGATGCTGCGTCCCTTCGTCTATCGGCGCTATCTGGATTTCGGTGCCATCGAGTCTCTGCGCGATCTGAAGCGGATGATCGCCAAGGAACTCTATCGCCGCGGCATGGACGCCAACATCAAGCTGGGTCCGGGCGGCATCCGCGAGATCGAGTTCATCGGTCAGGCGTTCCAGCTCATCCGCGGCGGGCACGACGCGGATCTCCAGATCCGCCCCATCCGCGAGGTGCTCGCACTCCTGGCGCAGCGGCAGTTGATGCCGGAGTCCGCCGTGCGGGGGCTGGACGAGGCTTATTGTTTTCTCCGTTTGGTCGAGAACCGCATCCAAGCGTATCGCGACAAGCAGACCCATTTGCTGCCCGCCGACGAGCCGGGCCGGGCGCGCCTGGCACGTTCGATGGGGTTTGCCGACTGGCCGGCCTTCGAGGCGGTCCTGGACGCGCATCGTCGTCATGTTCAAGGCCAGTTCGACGAGGTCTTCGCCGCACCCGAGACGGAAGAGGTGCCGCATGAGCTGGATTCGGTCGCGCTCTGGCACGGCGAGGGCGATGCGGCCCATGAGGTCTCGGCATTGAGCGAGGCGGGCTTTGCCGAGCCCGAGGCGATCCAGGCTCGGTTGATCCAGTTTCGCGATGCGATCGCGCGCAAGGGGCTGAGTCGGCGCGGTCACGATCGCATGGAGCGGCTGATGCCGATGGTCTTGCGCGAGAGCGCCGCGAGCGAGCAGCCCGACATCGCCCTCGAGCGCGTGCTCAAGGTGATCGAGGCCGTCGCGCGCAGGACGTCCTATCTGGCGATGCTGAGCGAGCACCCGGTGATCCTCGCGCAGCTCGCACGCCTGGCGAGCATGAGCCCCTGGTTCACCGATCGGATCGCGCGTCATCCGCTGCTCTTGGACGAGATGATCGACACGCGTCGACTCTATGCCCCTTTGCGGCGGGCCGATCTGGAGGCCGAGCTCGATGCGCTCCTGCTGCACGTCGACGCGGATGACTTGGAGCAGCAGATGGAGCGACTGCGCCAGTTCGCGCAGGGCAACATGTTGCGTGTCGCGGCAGCCGATCTGACCGAGGTCATCCCGCTCATGGTGGTGAGCGACTATCTGACCGAGATCGCCGAGGTGTCGATCCGTCGCGTCCTGCGGTTGGCATTCGATCACCTCATGCAACGGCACGGCCGCCCGACCGAGATCATCGGCGAGGAGACCGGTTTTCTCGTGCTGGGCTACGGCAAGCTCGGAGGGATCGAGCTGGGCTACGGGTCGGACCTGGATCTCGTGTTCGTCCACGGCACCGAGTCGCAAACCGCGATGACCGACGGTGCGAAGGAGATCAGCAACGAGCAGTTCTTCGCGCGTCTCGGCCAACGCATCATCCATTTGATGACCACCCAAACCCCCTCGGGCGTCCTCTACGAGATCGACATGCGTCTGCGCCCGGACGGGAACCGCGGGTTGCTGGTGCGCTCGTTCGCGGCCTTCGACGCCTATCAATCGAACGATGCCTGGACCTGGGAGCATCAGGCATTGATCCGCGCCCGCCCGGTTGCCGGCGATCCGCAGTTGGCCGCGCATTTCGGCGCGCTGCGACGCGCGATCATCTGTCGCGCGCGCGAGCCCGAGCAGCTGCGCAAGGACGTGCGCGAGATGCGCGCGAAGATGCGCGCGAATCTCGACAAGAGCGGCGGCGGTCGGTTCGATCTCAAGCAAGGCCCGGGCGGTATTGCGGATATCGAGTTTATGGTTCAATACGCGGTCTTACGCTGGGCGTCGGAACATCCGGCGCTGGCCGACTGGACGGATAACGTCCGCTTGCTCGAAACACTCGGACGGCTCGATCTGCTGCCCGGGCGAGCGGCCGAAGACCTGACTGCCGCTTACAAGACGCTGCGCGCGGCCTATCACCGCAGCGCCCTACAGGAGCAGCCCAAAACGGTCGCGGACGCGGATCTTCTGCCCGAACGCGAGCGCGTTCAGTCCTTGTGGCACGCCTTGATGGACGAGCCTGCGTCCTGAGGGCGGTCTCTCGAATCGAAACGGGATCTGATCCCGATACAACCGGAGTGAGTCGACGATGGCAACGATGGAAGACCGTGATGGCCTGATCTGGCACAACGGCGAGATGGTGCCCTGGCGGGAGGCCAAGACGCATGTCCTGACTCACACCTTTCATTACGGCATGGGTGTCTTCGAAGGCGTGCGCGCCTACCGCACCGAGCAAGGCCCGGCGATCTTCCGTCTGCGCGACCATACCGATCGCCTCTTCGATTCGGCGCATATCCTCGGCATGAAGGCGCCGTTCGACCGCGAGACCATCGACGAGGCCCAGCGGATCGCCGTACGCGAGAACAACCTCGACTCGGCCTACATCCGTCCGATGTTCTTCTACGGCCCGGAAGGCATGGGTCTGCGTGCCGACAACCTCAAAGTGCATTGCATCGTCGCCGCGTGGGAGTGGGGCTCCTATCTCGGCGAAGAGAACATGACCAAAGGCATTCGGATTCGGGTGTCGTCCTATACGCGGCATCATGTGAACATCACCATGTGTCGCGCCAAGGCCAACGGCAATTACATGAATTCCATGATGGCCTTGCAGGAAGCCCTGCGCGACGGCTACGACGAGGCCCTCCTGTTGGATGCCTCCGGTTATGTGATGGAAGGCAGCGGCGAGAACGTTTTCATCGTGCGTAAAGGCGTGCTCTATACGCCGGACCTGACCTCCGCCCTGGACGGCATCACCCGGCGCACCATCATCACGCTGGCGCGCGAGCTGGGTATCGAGGTGGTTGAGAAGCGGATCACCCGCGACGAGGTGTATATCGCCGACGAAGCCTTCTTTACCGGGACGGCTGCGGAGGTGACGCCGATCCGCGAGGTCGACGGTCGCGTCATCGGCAACGGCGGTCGGGGTCCGATTACCGAGCGGCTCCAGACGCTGTATTTCGACCTGGTGCACGGTCGGCTCGAAGCACATCCGGAGTGGTTGGCGCCTGTTTAAACCGCGCCCGACGCGGTATGCGATGTTTTTGGATGGGATCGGCCCCGGCGGATTTGACGACCGCTGGAGCCGGCGCGGTTTAAGAGATTAAAAAAGAGATGCTTTTAAACCGCGTCCCCGCGAAGGGCCGTGGATGCACCAAACGCCGAACTCAATCGAAAACGAGCATCTCGCTCTGGGCGCGGTTTCGGTGATTTCCGAGAAAGAATCTGCCGGCCTGTCGGGGCGAATTCATTCGCCCCGACAGCGCCTTTTGGCAAGCTCAGTAGGGATTCTTGTTCCCGGAAATCGCCTTGGCCGTACCTGCCCGTTCATCTTATCCGATGGAGACTTTGCCGATGTCCAACGCCGCCGTCGAGACGCCGAGCGAGCATGCGCTGATCGAGGTCAGCCGCAAGGATCTGCCGCTCTCTTGTCCCCTGCCGGGTGCACCTGTCTGGAACATGCACCCGCGGGTCTATCTGCCGATCGAAGACGAGCCGAGCCATGAGGCGACCTGCCCCTATTGCGGGGCGCGCTATCGGCTGATTTGAGATGACCGAGTTCAAGGAGCTTTGCATTACCCGGCCGGATGACTGGCATCTGCATCTGCGCGATGGCGAGGTCCTGGCCGATGCGCTGGCCCATACCGTGCGCTGCTTCGGGCGCGCGATCGTCATGCCCAATCTCAAGCCGCCGGTCGTGGATACCGCTCGGGCATTGGCTTACCGTGCCCGCATCCTGGATGCGCTGCCGCCCGGCAGCGATTTTCAGCCCTTGATGACGCTCTACCTCACGGACGAGACGAGCCCTGCAGAGATCACCACGGCCAAGACAAGCGGTCAGGTCTTTGCCTGCAAGCTCTATCCGGCGGGTGCGACCACCAACTCCGAGAACGGGGTCACGGACCTGCTCGGACGCTATCCGGTCTTCGATGCCATGCAGCGCGTCGGTCTACCGCTCTTGGTGCACGGCGAGGTCACGGACGATCAGGTCGATATCTTCGATCGCGAGCAGCGCTTCATCGAAGAGCGTTTGGAGCCGATCGTGCGCGCATTCCCGGAGCTTAAGGTCGTCTTCGAGCATGTGACGACCGCCGAGGCGGTCGATTTCGTACGCGACGGGCCACCGACCCTGGCTGCGACCATCACGCCCCATCACCTGCTCTACAACCGCAACGCCATGCTGGCCGGCGGGATTCGACCGCATCTGTACTGCCTGCCGATCCTCAAGCGCGAGCGGCATCGGCTCGCGCTGGTCTGCGCCGCGACCGGCGGTCATCCGAGGTTTTTTCTCGGCACCGACAGCGCACCGCACGCGATCGAGGGCAAGGAGAGCGCCTGCGGCTGTGCCGGGGCCTTTAGCGCGCACGCCGCCATCGAACTCTATGCCGAGGTGTTCGAGCAGGCCGGTGCCTTGGAGCGTCTGGAGGGGTTCGCGAGCCATCATGGCGCGGATTTCTACGGCTTGCCCCGCAACACCGGGACGATCCGTCTGAGCCGCGAGCCCTGGACCGTTCCGGCGTCCTATCCCTTCGGACCCAGCCGGGTGGTGCCTTTACGAGCCGGTGAAGCCGTCGCCTGGCGTCTGATGGCTTGACAGCTGCGCCAACGGGGTTTGCCCATCAACCCGGCCACCTCACCGATTGGAAAGGGTGGACAAGCGCCGTAGGGTGGACAAGCGCAGCGCAGTCCACCAGCGCCGGCGCGAGAACAGGTGGACTGCGCTGCGCTTGTCCACCCTACCGGCTTTATCCCGGAAATCGCGAAAATTCGCAACGCACTAAACCGCGTCTCACCGGGATCGAGGACATCTCCGAAGCCAAACGCAAAATGAAAACGACGCATGTCGAACTGGACGCGGTTCAGTCAAACTCGATCTCGTCCCAAAAATCCTCTTCTCCTTCGATCTTCGGCGGATTGCCGTCGTGCACCCGATAGTGACGTCGCTGCAGATAGGCGTCGCGCAGCAGGATGTAGGGATCGATAGCCGCATCCTCAAGGATCTGACTGGTCGCCAAATAGTTGGCGCGCTTATCGATCGCCCGGAGCGC
The DNA here is from genome assembly GCF_003634315.1 of Thiocapsa rosea. Lineage (NCBI taxonomy): Bacteria > Pseudomonadati > Pseudomonadota > Gammaproteobacteria > Chromatiales > Chromatiaceae > Thiocapsa > Thiocapsa rosea. The sequence goes on along the minus strand of NZ_RBXL01000001.1, from coordinate 1,629,812 downwards.
AATCAGGCTCCAGTAGGTGTGATCCCTATCGATGTTCAAGAGGGGATCGAGGTTGAACAAGGGGTCGGTGAAAAGATCGCCGACATCGCCGAAGGCGTCGCGCACACTGCTCGGTCCCAGGAGCGGCAACATGATGAAGGCACCCGAATCGAGCCCCCAATAGCCGAGGGTCTGACCGAAATCCTCCTTGTAGCTCGGTAATCCCACGTTGGTCGCAACATCCACGAAGCCCAGCACGCCGACCGTCGAGTTGATGAAGAGCCGCCCGACGTCGCTGCCGGCACGAGACATCTTGAATTGCAGCACGTTATTGACGAACGAGGTGACGTCGGCGAGATTGCCGAAAAAGTTGGTCACGCCACGCTCGACCGGGTCCGGCGTGATGGCCTGATAGCCTTTCGCGATGGGCTGGAAAAACGCCTTGTCGAAATCGGTATTAAACCGGAAGACGGCACGATTGAAGGGCTCCAGCGGGTCGCGGGGCTCCGAGATCCGGCTCGGCGAGGTGGTGCAGCCCGCGCCGAGCAGCAGGATGACCACGATCCCCAGCCAAGTCAGTTGTCGATAGGCGTTCAAATCACGGTCCTTCATGCGTAGCAGATCTCTCGCGACACGTTGCGCAAATGCTATCACAAGCCGGTGCCTCGCTCGGTCCTTGCCGGGCGCGATTCAGAAGACGACCGTGACGCCATGATCGCGCCGTCGCAGCAGCGCAACGACGCCCTGATCGCCGGGAAGATGCAGGGCGCCGATCGCGATGAACCAGCCGCCCTCGGCCAGCAGGGGCACCATGCGATCCACCATGCGGCGGTTGCGTGCATCGATGACCACCTCTTGGAAGTGTGCGGCAAGACGGGGGTCGCTTTCCGCGAGGTGCTGTTCACTCAGGTGCTGTAGCTGATCGACATCGCGCGCGATATAGGCAGCGATCAGTGCCTCGAAAACGAGCGGCAGTTGCTCGCGAGACGCCAGCGTCTCGCGCAGCAGCGTGATCTGATCGGCCTCGGCCAGATCGTCGAAGACAGCGAGCTGCTCGGTCATGGTTTCCAGACCCTCGATCCGCTTGCCGTCCGCGACCGCGCGATGAAAGAGCAGTATGTCGAGGAACTCGCCTGTCTCGGAGGGCGGGCTGCTGAGCAGGGTCACGACGGACCAGGGCTTGAGATCCTTGAACGCCTCCTCGGGCATCCCGATCTCGGCGAGCGCATCGGCGGTCTCCAGGTAGAGATCCGCCGGCAGAACGTCGCGCAGCAGACGGCCGTCGGTATAGGACATGGTCACCATCGCGCGGATGATGGCGGAGGCATCCGGGACAACCTCGAGGGCGATGCTCGGGCTCGCATGAAAGGCCGCGCGCACCGGCGCGGGCAGCTCCACCACCCGAGCGTCCTCGCTGTGGATTGTGCCGAAGAGGTAGCTCGGCGGGGCGCCTGCCGGGGGGCGGATCTCGTAGAGGAGGCCACGTGTCGCGGGGGACCCGACGGGTGCGTCGACGGTTGTCGCGGGTTCGGCCCACACGCAGTGGCTTGTCGCGAGCCATGCGGCGAGAAGGACTCGGGCGATCATCATGCGCGCCGCCGGGTGTGGCAGACCGAACGATCGGTTCCGGGAGCCTCGGGGACGCCTGTCTCGCCCGGACCGGCCGTTAAACTCCGCTCCGGCGCCGCGCCGTCACGATCACTGTGTTTGGCATTCATCCGCGCGCCACTTATGCTGTCGCCATGAACCAAGAACCCAGAATGAGAGAAGGGATCGCCGCGCGCTTTCGCGGCTTTCTGCCGGTGGTGATCGATGTCGAAACGGCCGGTTTCGACGCCCAGCGGCATGCCCTGCTGGAGATCGCCGCCGTCATCATCCGAATGCTTCCCGACGGTCGACTCGAGCCGGCGGCGCCGATCGCCTGTCACGTACTGCCCTTCGTGGGCTCGGAGATCGACCCGAGCGCACTGGCCTTTAATCGGATCGATCCCGACCACCCCTTCCGAGACGCGATCTCCGAATGGGATGCCCTGACGCGCATCCTCACGCCGATCCGCAAGGCCGTCAAATCAACCGGGTGCAATCGGGCAATCTTGGTCGGGCACAACGCCCATTTCGACCTCGGGTTCGTGAAGGCGGCCGTCGAGCGAACCGGTTTCAAGCGTAACCCGTTTCACGCCTTCAGTGTCTTCGACACCGTGACCCTATCCGGCCTGATGTTCGGCCAGACCGTGTTGGCCCGTTCGGCGAAAGAAGCGGGTCTGGGGTGGCAGAGCAGCGAGGCACACTCGGCGATCTACGACGCCGAGCAGACCGCGCGTCTGTTTTGCACCGTCGTGAATCGCTGGCGCGAACTTGACCCGGTCCGGGTTTGGGAAGAGAAGGAGCCGATCTGAAACCGCGCGACGACGATCGCGGGGGACCGGATCTCCCCGATCCCCGCGTCCGACCGCTCAGGCGTGCTTGGCAGCCGCTTCTTCCATCATCGTCTTGAGCTGGCCGCCCGCGTGCAGCTCCAGCGTGATATCGCACCCGCCGACCAGCTCGCCGTCGATATAGATCTGGGGGAAGGTCGGCCAGTCGGCATAACGCGGCAGATTCTCGAAGATCTCGGGATCCTGCAGAACATTCACGTAGGCGAATGGAACGCCACATTCCTGCAAGGCGGCCGATGCCCGCATCGAGAAGCCGCATTGGGGAAACTGGGGTGTGCCTTTCATGTAGATGACCACCGGGTTGGTCTTCACCTGTTCGCCGATTCGCTCCAAAACATCCATCGCTGACCTCATGCTCTTGTTGACGACCGATCCGACAAGGTTCGGGACGGTGAATGGCTTTTCAAGCGACCCCGAAAGGGGAGGGGTCATGTCTCCCGGTCGGGTGCTAAACCGCGTCCGGAGCGATATGCGTCATTTTCACGTTGCGTTTGGCTTTGCAGATATCCTCGATCTCGGTGAGACGCGGTTTATAATTTAATTTTTTCAATACGTTAAACCTCGCCATCTCCGACAGTCGTCGGAGATGGTGCGGCCAAGCCATTCCAACACGTGACGCATACCGCACCGGGCGCGGTTTAGCATTTTCCGGCGTGGCCGTCCCGTCATCCGAGTGTGTCGACGTTGCGCTGCAACCAAAGCTCCAGCAGCGCGAGATGCCACAGTTTGTTGCCCTGGATGCGGGTGTGGTGCATGTCCGGTGCGGCCAGCAACTGGTCCAGATAGGTCTGCCGGTAGAGTCCGCGCTCGCGACTGGCGCGTGATGCGAGAACGTCGCGCATCAGCTCGAGGAAAGGGCCGCGTACATATTTGAGCGCCGGCATCGGGAAGTAACCCTTGGGTCGATCGATGACGGCATCCGGGAGCAGGCCGCGCGCCATCGCCTTCAATGGATATTTTCCGCCCTCGCGCAGCTTGAGTTCGGGCGGGCAGCGTGCCGCCAGCTCGACCAAGTGGTGATCCAGGAAGGGCACCCGCGCCTCCAGTCCCCAGGCCATCGTCATGTTGTCGACCCGTTTGACCGGGTCGTCGACGATCAGGGTCGTCGCGTCCAGACGCAGGACCGCGTCCAACAGCTCGTCTGCCTCGGGATCGGCCAGGCGCTCGGCGATCAGGGCGGAGGTGTGGTCCTCGCCTGCATAGGCGTCGGTGACCATCCGCAGATATTCGTCGTGATCGCGGTCGAAGTAGTGCTTCGCGAAGCGTTCGACCGGCGAACCCTCGCGCTCGGCGGCGATGCGCGGATACCAGAAATAGCCCCCGAAGACCTCGTCCGCGCCCTGACCCGACTGCACCACCTTGACTTCGCGCGAGACCTGCTCGGCCAAAAGATAGAAGGCCACCGCGTCCTGACCGAACATGGGCTCGGTCATGGCGTCGATCGCCTCGGGCAAACGCTGAAGGACCTGCGCGTTGGGGACCAGGAAACGATGATGCCGGGTGCCGTAGCGCTCGACGACGAGATCCGAGTATTGGAACTCGCTCCCGGCCTCTTCGGGCGTGTCCTCGAAGCCGACCGAGAAGGTCCGCAGGTCCGACACGCCGGCCTCGGCGAGCAGCGCAACGAGCAGGCTTGAATCCAGCCCGCCGGAGAGCAGCACGCCTACCGGCACATCGGCGACCTCGCTGCGGATCTTGACCGCGTGGCGCAGTGCGACGTGGATCGCATCCAACCAATCGGCCTCGCTCCGAGGCTCGGCCGGGCGCGTGGCGTCCAGACGCCAATAGGTGCCTTCGGTCCGGCCGCCGCGTGCATCGAACCGCAGCCAGTGTCCCGGCGCGAGCTTGCGCACCCCGCGCAGGATGGTGCGCGGCGCGGGGACCACGGCATGCAGTGTGAAAAGATGATGCACCGCGACCGGGTCGATGGCCGTATCCACCCCGCCGCCGGCCAGAAGCGCCTGTGTGCTGGAGGCAAAACGCAGCGTCCCGCCCTGCTCGGACCAATAGAGCGGTTTGATCCCGAAGCGGTCGCGCGCGAGAAACAGCACCTGCTGATTGGCGTCCCAGACCGCGAAGGCAAACATGCCGTGCAGCCGGGCGCAGCAGTCGGTTCCCCAAGCGTGCCACGCCTTGAGGATGACCTCGCTGTCGCCCTCGGAGAAGAAGCGGTAGCCGCGCTCTTCGAGCTCGCGACGAAGCGCCCGGTAGTTGTAGATGGTCCCGTTGAAGACCAGCGCGAGCCCCAACTCGGCATCGACCATCGGCTGATTGGAGCGCACCGAGAGATCGATGATGGAGAGCCGTCGATGCCCGAACCCGAGCGCCCCGTCGCTGTAGCTCCCGCCGTGGTCCGGCCCGCGTCGCACCAGCTCGCCCATCATCGCCTGGATGGTCTCCAGGTCAGCCGACGCGCCGTCGAGCCTCAATTCACCGCAGATACCGCACATCGGACCGCTCCCATGCTGTCGGGATCACTCGTCGGCGATCCCGTTGTGTGATCCTGGATTTGAAACGCAAAGGCGGGAAGGACGCAAAGAAAATTATAGTGGTGAGTGGTGAGTGGTGAGTGGCTAGAGTGACACCGCAGCGCGGGTGTCGCGAGCGGCATCGCTCATTAGACCGGCGCCAACCAACCTTACCGGTGCCACCGAATCTTAGAAGGTCTATAGGGTAGGGAAGGCTCACGCCTCCCCTCCCTCCGGTAGGGTCGAGAACTGGCGCGCCGAGGTTAGGGTCCGGTGGATCCTCCAGCGCTTTCGCGCTGGCCCTCAGTCCGGCTCCCATGATCACGTTTCCAGCCCCCGCCACGTCAAACCCGGCGTGCCGTTTTCCGGCACCGGGCTTTCCTGCCGACTTCACATCCAGGGTTATGAGACCGCTTGCACTGGGAGCGCTTTCGGCTTACGCAGCCCGATTCGGTACCCGTCGTAGAGCCCGAGCACCTCGTATAGCCACGTCCTACTCCACCTCTTCCAGCCAAAGCCCTGACGCTGCCGCGCGCGCATCAGATGGCGCCGAATCTTCTTCTCCACCCAATCTTGGACATACCCGAAACAGCGACTGGAGTGCCCCACCCGAAAGTAGCCTACCCACCCCCTGAGGATCGGATTGATCAAGGCGATCACCCGATCGATCGGCTGCGAGCGGTAGCGGCGGAACACGTCCTTGAGGCGTTGTAGGATCGCGGTACGCGCCTTCATCCGTGGCGTGTAACGCGCGCCCCAGACCCCGCGCCGAGTCTTGGCCCGGCGGAAGTCAAAGCCCAGGAAGCTGAATGCCCCTCCCCGGCTCAGGTCCAGCCGTCGTGTCTTGTCTTGATTGAGTTGCACATCGAGCTTGGCCAACTCCTCGACCAAGCGTCGCCAGGCCGCGTCCTTGAGCCAGTTCCACCGGCGATACCCATCGACCAAGATCACCAGGTCATCGGCATAACGGGCATACTCGATATAGGTATAGCGTCCGTTGCGGGTGACCTCCTTGGCCCGCTCCAGCATCCGGTCGACCTCGTTGAGGTAGAGGTTACTGAGCAGGGGTGAGATCACACCGCCTTGCGGAACGCCCCGCTTGCCACTGGCCTTGAGGATACGCTTGAGCAAGCCCAAGACCTGATCATCGCGGACCCGCTCCGCCACCTTCCCCAAGAGGAGATCGTGACGAACCGTGTCGAAGTAAGACGCCAGGTCCACATCAATCACATAGGTCTTGTTGCTCACAATGGCCTCGGCCACGCGCTGCACGGCTTGATGCGCCGTGCGCTTGGGTCGGTATCCATAGCTTCCATCCTGGAAGTCAGCCTCGAAGATCGGCTCCAGAATCAGCTTGAGCGCCCCCTGGACCACGCGATCGCGAATGCAGGGAATCCCCAGGACGCGCATGCGCCCGTCTCCCTTGGGAATCTCCCGGCGGCGATTCGGTTGCGGTCGGTAGGTTCCGATGACCAGCTCATCCCGGATGCCTTTCAGAAACGCCTCCACGCCAGCCGCCTCGATGGCCGCGAACGTCACCCCGTCACTGCCGGGGGCACCGTTGTTCGCTTTCGCCATCGCATAGGCCGCGTGCAGGGTCTCCTCTTTGCACACGTGGACGTAGAGTCCCCAGAAGCGCCAGGCCGGTTCAGCCTTCGCCTTGATGTAGATCCTCTTCCTCAGGTCTTGCAGATCGATGGGCGTCGTTGTCATCTCGCCCCTGCCTCCCATCTTGTTCAAGGATTGCCAACAGTAGGGCGCCTTCGCTCCACGGACATTACCCCGCTTCAGCGCTACTACGCGCCCATCCGCCACCCGCTCGCCTTCGGTCCACTTCCCGGTGTCGCCGGTTATAAGACCTACCTTGCTCCGGGGATTTCGCCCCGGGGCGAGACGGGCTTCTCCAGTTGCTTAGCGTGCCCTTGCCACCATGCCGTCGCTACTCACCCCGCCGAAGTGGTCGGATCGTCTCGGTCAGATTTCGACCCGCCATGCTGCCTTCGCCCCACGGTTGCAGGCTCGGCCTTCGGAGCTACGCATTGTCGAGGCCATCATTGCGTTCACTGTTGTTACGGCCTGGTGACTCGCCACCTCCCCAAGGAAGGTGCTGTCGATCGGCTTCAGAGTCTTGGTCTCCCGCCACCCTGCGATCCAAGCTACGGGGCTCCTGACTGTTACCCCGGCAGGACTGTCTCCTGCTGAACACGCCAGCCTTCGCTGGACACACAACCGTACGTGCGGTTCTCCCGCATACGGCTCTCCGGTCGAGCGTTTCCTCATCGGGATCGGCACGCTAGGGCATGGGCTTCGGTCAGGGTGAAAAGCCCAAGCTTCGCGAAGTAGGCATTTGGCCAACGTCGATGCGTTAGGGGGCTTAGGCCCCATCCCTGCTTGTGGTGGCGGCGCAATAACAGGGCGCGTAAGCGGCGGCGGACAAACTTGTCCACGTCGGGAAACTCGGTGCGGTAGGCGTGCTTGAAATATTCAAACCAGCCTCGCAGCGTGAGGTTCAATTCCTCCACGATCTGCGCCATGCTCCCGCTGCGCGAGCGACGGGTTTTGGCCCGCACGACCTCGCGCAGTGCCTTGCGACTCTTCTTGCGCACCCAACGGCGCCCCGCCTCGAACCGGTAGCCCAGGAATTCAAACCCCTGCCCCGGTTCACGGCAATCGCCGATGTGGGTCTTCTCGGGGTGGAGCGTCAGCCCGTTGGCTTGGGTCCACGCCCGGACCGCTTCCAATGCGGCTTGCGCCTCGTCCCGGTCCCGACAGAGGATGACGAAGTCGTCGGCGTATCGAACCATCTTCCAACCCCGCTCGGTGATCATCCGATCCAGGGGGTGCAGGTAGAGGTTGGCCAGCAGCGGACTGAGCACCGCACCTTGGGGGGTGCCCGCCGTGGGGGTCCAACACTCCAGGCCGTCCATGACCGCTTGCTCCAAGAAGCGCCCGATCAGGTTCAGTACGCGACCATCGCTGATCCGTTCGGCCACCCGTTCCAGCAGTGGCTGATGCGGGATGCTGTCGTAGTAGCTCGCCAGGTCGGCATCCACCACTGTGGTGTAGCCTTCGCGCAGGAGCTCATCGACCTGCCGCAGCGCGTCCTTGCATCCTCGTTGCGGTCTGAAGCCATAATTCACGGGCAGGAAATCCTTTTCAAAGATCGGTTCCATGACCAGCTTCAGCGCCGCTTGCACGATGCGATCTTTGATCACGGGGATTCCCAGCGGGCGGCGTTTTCCGTCACCCTTGGGGATGTAGACCCGTCGCACCGCATCGGGCCGGTAGCGTCCCGCGGCGAGGTCATCATGCAGTTCCGCCAGGTAGCGATCCGCCTGCGCCTCGAAGTGCTCAATCCGCATCCGATCCACACCCGCCGCGCCGTGATTCGCCCGCACCCGTTCCCAGGCCAGGCGCAGCGTTGTCGGGGCATGAACCTTATCCATCAGACTGTACCATCGCCCTCCCTTCACCCCGTTCTCCAGGGCTGCCAACATTCGGTCCGTCCACACCGATGCTTCCACCCACTGCCAAGAGCGGGTGTCTGTCTCACGTTTAGTCGTTGCCGACACTGCCGAAACTGCTCTGTTTTGCTGCATCGCTCTGGTCATTCCAAATCGCTCTTCCTATCCCCCTTCCCTCGACGCGGCTTTGCTTTCCGCGCTTTTCCGTACCCGGTCTCAACGGTAGGCCGGGTCTGCGCCCCGGTCTCTCGAGGATCGGCCGTTTCCAGCCGATGGCCCTGGTTGTCCGAGCGTACGTGCGGTACTACGAGGACTCTGACTCCTGCCCCCGGTCACCTCCGCGGGCAGGTCTCCCTGCTTCTCTCGTTTCACCTTCCGACCATTCCATCCCCAAACATACCCGGTGGTCCACTCATCGCTTTGGGCGCCATGTCAGCGTGAGCGGTGCGTTTCAGGCTTCGCCATGTCACGGCAGGCTCGCCACCACCGAACACCGAAACGGGTTCGTCATCCTACGGACTGGTCGTTCGCCTCCGGTTGCTCCCCACCCCGCCTCGCGGCGACGCAGTAACCTTCGGCTACGGGGTTATGGCTTGCCCCGGTACGGACTTTCACCGTACTGTTGAAACGCCTCTGCAGGCGTACCGTGACACCGCTCGGCGGTGTCACGCATGCCCTAGGCGCTCTGCGCCAAGTGCCGCGGCGGCCGGAGTGACAAACAATGCCTCACGAGCTTCCGTAGGTTTGCGAGGCCGCCCTCATGAGCGAGACCATCGCACTCATACTAGACTCGCGAGGCAGGCCGCACCGCAGACACTATCCGTCCCGCGTCGGCTCCGTACCCCACCCCCCGCCGCCCGGTGTCTCGATGGTCAGGCGATCCCCGCCGTCGACGCGAAGACTCACCTTCGGCGGCAGCTCTTCGCCGTTGAGCCGATTACGCCCCGGCAGGGCAGGGCCGCCGCCGGCAATGCCCCAAGGCGCGACCCGGCGCCGCTCGGTGAGAAGCGTCACCTCGGCCGGCGCAAGAAAGGTCAGCTCGCGGATCAGGCCCTCGCCGCCGGCGCGCGCCCCTTGCCCGCCCGATCCGGATCGCAAGGCATACCGCGACACCCGCAGAGGAAAGCGCGTCTCCAGGACCTCGATCGGCGTGTTCAGCGTGTTGGTCATGTGGGTCTGAACACCCGACCAACCGCCGCCGGTGGCCCCCGCGCCCATGCCGCCGCCGATGGTCTCGTAGTAATCCCAGGCCGCGCCGGGCTCGCTGCTGCCGACGGCCAGGTTGTTCATGCTGCCCTGACTGGCCGCCGGGATCCGATGCGGAATCGCTCGGGCGAGTGCCCCAAGGACGACATCCACGACACGGCTGCTGGTCTCGACATTGCCCGCGGCCACCGCTGCCGGGCGCTGCGCGTTGAGCAAGCAACCGAGCGGCGCGCTCAAGCCGATCGAGCGGAAGGTTCCGGCGCACGCCGGCGTCTGTGGCGGCATCAGACAGCGAAAGACATAGAAGACGGCGGCCGCAGCGACCGAGAGCGGGCAATTGATGTTGCCGGCGACCTGTAGCGCGGTACCGGCGAAATCGACTTGGATCCCCTCGGGCGTCACATCGAGGCTCACCCGGATCGGGATCGCCTCGGTCCCCTGGCCGTCGTCGTCCATCAGGTCCTCAAAGGCGTAACGTCCCGGCGGGATCGTCCCGAGGGCTGCACGGGCGAGGCGCTCGGCATAGTCGTCGAGTGCGCAAATCGCCGACACATAGGCCGAGACGCCTAGGCCGTCGATCAGACCCTGCAGTCGGGTCAACCCGGCGCGATTGGCGCCGATCTGGGCGAAGAAGTCGCCGCGCGCATCGTCCGGGTTGCGGGTCGCACCGAGGATCCGCGCCAGCAGCGGCTGGTCGATCTCGCCTTCTCTGACCAACCGCACGGGCGGGATGATGAGCCCCTCCTCGTCGAGCGTGCGCGAGACCGGCATCGACCCCGGTACGCTCGCCCCGATGTCGGCATGATGTGCGCGATTGGCGACGAAGGCGACCAGTCGACCCTCCGCAAAGAGCGGGGCCACCAGCGTCACGTCCGGCAGATGCGTCCCGCCGAGGAAAGGATCGTTGAGGACCACCATGTCGCCCTCGGCCCAGTCCAGCGCGCCGACGATGTCCGCCATCGCGTAGGCCATGCTCCCGAGGTGGACCGGAATGTGGGCGGCCTGGGCGCTGAGGTTCCCGTCGGGGTCAAACACCGCGCACGAGAAATCGAGCCGATCGCGGATGTTCGTCGAGAAGGCCGCTTGTCGCAGAACCACGCCCATCTCCTCGCAGACCGACTCGAGCCGGCTAGCGAAAAGCCCCAAGTCGATGGCATTCATGCTGTCGGGACCTCCGGGCTTTCACACGCAGCGACGCGCCGGCGACCCCGTCGTCCTGCGAAAGTTTCGCATCTCTCGCTCGGGCACCGCATCAACGGGTTGAGATACCCGATCGCGGGCCAACATTGCGGGTGACCGTCGACCACTGCAGAATTCAACCTTCGAGGAGGCTTGACCATGGCCCATGAACTCCCGGCGTTACCCTACGAAAAGAATGCACTCGAGCCCGTGATCTCCGCCGAGACCATCGACTACCACTACGGCAAGCATCATCAGACCTACGTCAACAACCTCAACAACCTGATCCCCGGCACCGAGTACGAGACCATGAGTCTCGAAGAGATCATCATGAAATCCTCGGGCGGATTGTTCAACAACGCCGCCCAGGTCTGGAACCACACCTTCTACTGGAACTGTCTCAGCCCGGACGGCGGCGGCGGCCCGACCGGCGCACTTTCCGATGCCATCGACGCCAAGTTCGGCTCGTTCGACGAATTCAAAAAGCAGTTCTCCCAAGCCGCCGCAACCAACTTCGGCTCCGGCTGGACCTGGCTGGTGAAGAACGCCGACGGCTCCGTCGAGATCCACAACACCTCCAACGCCGGGACCCCCATGACCGAGGGCAAGACCGCGCTGATGACCGTCGACGTTTGGGAGCATGCCTACTACGTCGACTATCGCAACGCCCGTCCGAAATACCTCGAAGCGATCTGGGACAAGATCAATTGGGAGTTTGTGGCGGCCAACTACGGCGGTTGATCCGCTATTATTTCTTCATAATTAAGTCCCGAACTGAATAATTAAGTCCCGAACTTCGGCGACCCCATGAAGACGTAAAGATACGAATTGGCCCAGCGCAATGCTGGGCCATCGTGCGTTTTGAACGGATTTTGAACAGGTGTGCTGGATCGCGGCTTTTCCGCCGTCTTCGCAAGCGGATGAATCACTCCTGCTCGAACCCCTGACTCGTAAACTTCAGCGTCCGGCAGTTCTCGGTCACCGTGCGCACCACCTGATCCGGTGCGCCGTCGGGCATCTCCGCCTCGATCTCGATGGTGACCGTCACTTTGGCATGAACGAGACCATCCAGGTGGGCGATGACCTCTTCGGCGATGCGGCCGGCGTCGCGCCCGACGCGGGTCGCGTCGAGAAGGACAGTGCCGTGGAAGCGCTTCGGCTTCGCCGCCGCCGGGGGCAGGGTGTTTCCGCCCGGTGTGGTGATCTCGGGCGTGACCACCGTCGGTTCGTCCACGCCGTTCGGGTTCGGATCAACGCTCCGCGGCTCCGGAGCGACCGGGCGCTCGGCGTCCATCTGACGTGCGGCCACGTCGGGTTTGACCAACAGCCCCGGCGCTTGGCTGTCGACCAAGGTCAGCATTTGGCCCGCGCGTAGCCCTTGGTAACGCCCCGCTTCGGCATCGTATCCGTCGGCGAAGGCAAAGCCATCCTGCACCCAGGTCAGCAGATTGACCCCGTCGGTCATCGCGTGGAGCAGAACGCTCGGGTCTTTGAGACGCGGCAGGTAGAGATAGCGTGCGAAATCCTCGACCAGCTGCTTGACCTCGACATGATCGCCGCGCCAGAGTGGAATCCTGTCCAGATCCATCTTCAGGCGGGTGGCGCCGAAACTGGTCAGGTACAGCTCGTCGGAGCGCAGCTTCTTGCTGACACGCACGGCCAAGGCGTCCGGGACGCTCAAGCGGCTCGCTTCCCAGGTGACGGGCGACTGCGGGGTCGCTTGGACCGGCACCAGCAGCCATTGGTAGGTCTCCGGAATGCGGGCGAGCATGGTGCTCTCGGCCACACCACGCTGGGTCTCGGCTTGGGTGACCTGATAGGGCGTCAGATCCAGGTGTGTGCGGTCGGCGAGGATCGACTGCCAGGCCAGGTATTTGCGCGCCGCCTCGTCGAGATCCTGCAGGCGGGTCTTGTCCGCGGCCAGGAAGACCAGGGTATTGCGATAGAGGCGCGGACTGGTGCCGCGAGTCTCCAGGATCGCCTTGGCGGCGACCTCGGCGGCGCTGTCGGGCGTCTTGGCGTAGGGCTGACCGATGCCCAGCACCACCAGGCGTGCGTCCAGATCGTCCGGGACATCGGCGCTGGTCTGCGGCATCGGATGGATGCGGGTGAAGGCACCCTTGTCGGTCAGATCCTTGCGCAGACGTTGCTCCAGCTCATGGGCAACCTTGTCCGGCTCGCGCTTGAACTGCTCGGCACGGTCCTCGGCGAGCTTGGTCACGGTCGGCTGGGTCGAATACCAGTAGTGCGGCCCGTCCTGATACAGATAGGTCGCGGCGGCGGCCATGCGGCGCAGGGCGTCGCCGAACACCGCCGGGGACTCGCCAGGCATGACGCAGCCAAGCTTCACGCGCCGGTCCTCGATGCCCTTGTGGGCGGCCGCCGTGGTCGGGGCAGAGCCCATATAGACCGCGCGCGCCACGCGCCGGCAGGCCGAGAACTTACCCAGATTCGGCAGCTCGCTGTCGAGCTTCAGCGGCAGGGAGCTGGGGCCGTCGACGTCCTTCTCGATCACCGGCACCCAGTTGTCGGAGAGATAGCGGGTCAGCTCCGACTGCACGCGCGCGTCGTCGATGGCGACGTTGGCGGGTAGAATGAGCGGGTTACGGTCGCCCTTCTCCCAGAGGCTGTGGATGACGGCGGCCATCAGACGCAGCACGCCGCGGGTGCGCTGGAATTTCACCAGGGTCGACCAGTCGGTATAGAGCCGGTCGAAGACCTCGGGATGGATCGGATAGGCGGCCTTGAGCCGCTGCTCGTAATCGGTCTCGCGACACTCCGGCGGAAACTCGGCCTGTTGGGTGCGGTACAGCTCGGCGAAGGCGCGCGCGGTCACGTCGCGGTCTTTGAAATGCGCGGGATCGGTGATCGGCTGGAACAGGCGTCGCCGCACGATCTCGAAACCCTCCTCCGCGGTGGCCGGGCGCCAGGAGGATTCGAGCCGTCCCACGACATTGCGCAGCCGGTCGAGTGCCTCGCGCCCGCGGGTGCCGCCGACCTCCACATCGTCCGAGTGAGAATGGGCCGTGCCCGAGGTATCGGACGCGGGCAGGCTGATGACCAGCAGACAATTGCGCGCCAGCTTGGCCGATTCGGTCAGCACTTGGGCGAAGCTGAACTGGGTCTCGAAGCCGCCGGCCGGCAGATCGCTCTGATCATGGAGCTGGCGGGCGTAGGCGACCCACTCGTCGATCAGGATCAGACAAGGTCCGTAGTCGTTGAACAGCTCGCGCAGCATGTCGCCGGGGCTGGTCGCGTTCGCGTCGTCGGCCGCGACGCGGGCGTAAGCCTCCGGGCCACCCAGTTGCCAGGCCAGCTCGCCCCAGAGGGTGCGCACCACCGTGCCGTCGGGTTTGACCGAGGGGTTGCCGGGCGAGATCTTGTTGCCCACCAGCACGACGCGCCGCGCCGTCGGCAGACGGTCGATCCCGGCGGCGGCCATGAGGGCATCGACTCCGGCGAGACCTGCTCCGAGGATGCCCGACACCAGGTGATACAGCGCCAGCATCGCGTGGGTCTTGCCGCCGCCGAAGTTGGTCTGCAACTGAATCACGGGGTCGCCGTCGCCGACGATCAACCGGCGCAGCGCCCCGATCAGCATCGCGCGCAGGCTCTCGGTGAGGTAGGTCCGACGGAAGAACTCCTCCGGGTCGCGGTACTCGGGCGTGCCTTCGCCGAGATGCACCTGCCAGAGATCGGCAGCGAACTCGGCCTGTTGATAGCGCCCGCTCGCGACGTCCTCGTGCGGCATCACCACCTCTCGCCAGGGCTTGAGGTTGCCGCTCGCGCCGCTCTCGATGGCGATCCCGGCCGACTTGCGCTTCTCCCCGCGCGCCTGTTCGTCGAAGCGCACCCGCAGCAGCTCCATCTTCATCTTGTCGACGTCCTCGGCCTCGGGGGCGGAGACGGCGGACAAGAGACGCTCGACGGAGTCCAGCGCACGGTAGGCGTCGTCGCCGGAGAAGAGTTCTTGGTGCGCCCAACGGTTGCGCACACTGATGATCTCATTGACCAGACTACGCTCGGCCTTGCCGAGGATATGGCGAAAGACCTCGCCCCATTTTCGATCCATGATCACCAGCATGGCGGCAACGTCCCCGGTGGGATCGCTCTTGCCGTCGCTCAGACGGGTGTCGGCCAGAATATCCTTGGCCTCGAAGGCCCAGCCCTCGCCGTATTTGGCCTTCAGCTCACGCTCGACAAACGGCCCGAGACCGGCCTTGAGCAGGGTGAGTGATTTGCCGACGCGTTCGTAGTTGGTGATGGCCACTACTCAGCCTCCGTGCGAAAGGATCGCTTCCAGTTGTCTCATCAGGGACGGGATGGCCGTCGAAGCCGTTTTCCGATCTTCAGGCCGCATACTGCACCTCGGCCGTGCGCACCACTTCGTCGCGGAAATAGCGCGACAGATCGCCGGCGGTTCGCAGATCCACCTTGCGGCCCAGCATGTCCGTCAGCTCGATCTCCATGCCGGCAATCCCGAACAGCGTCGGTGTGTGATCGGGATCGAACTCCACCAGCAAATCGATATCGCTGTCTGGCCCCGCCGTTCCCTTAAGTTGCGAGCCGAACAAAGACAGACGGCGAATCCGGTGTTTCTCGCAAAACCGGGCGAGGACCGGCTCATCGAGAGTCAAGATGTGATGCATGAGGGGCCCTCCTGTAGCGACCTCAAATGGCTACCCGCGAGTTCCTGCGCCGTGGTCGCCGGGGCGATCAAGGCAGAGCAGTCCGCGACCAGGATCATGGGTGGCGCCCAATGGACTGCAACTCCTGAACAAGCTCTTCACGTGAAACCTCGATGACCGGGATCCGATTCGCCTTACACGCAGCCATGAACTCGTAAATCGTGATCCCGGCCAGCTCTGCCGCCTTGGCAATCGTGATCCGCGCATCCTTGAACAAGGACAGCGCATAGGCCAGTCGCATCTCTTTGGCGATCGCCTGCTCAGTCAGCATCTCGACAAAATCATTCGGAAGATCAACGGCGACTCGCATGATTCGCTCCGCTTAAGGTTGTGCGAACAGATCCCCGGTACCCTGAGGTGCCGTGCTACCGGTCTCCCGCGCCAGTCTGGCGATCTCCGGCCAACTCTGCACTAAGCCGTTGTACGCCATGGCCTCGTTCTCGCGTTTCTTGCGCTCGCAGAGGGTGTAGAGGCGATAGCACAGCTCGCGCGCCGTCTCCGATTCGCTGCCGAGCTTGGCGAGCAGGGCCGCCGCCGCGGTCTCGCCGCCGGATTCGAGCGCGCGGATCAGTTGGTGCACCATCATCCAGTGAGGAGTGAGAAAAGAGGAGTGAGGAGTGAGTGGGTGTGCTCGCTTCTCGCCCCTCTTTCCTCGTTGCTCGTCCTCCGGATCCCAGTCCGCGGACAGCTCGGCGGGTTTCAGCAGACGCACCTTGCCGGCCTTGGAGACTAAAATGCCGGCCTGCTCCAGCCCCGCGACACTGGTGTTCTTGGACTTGGAGAGCTGCTCGGCGACGCCGTACTCGCCCTCGTTGAAGGCCATCTGCTCGAACCAGGTCAGCGCCCAGCGGGTATCCGCGTCGAATTCGCCCTCCTGCTCGGCCAGCGCCTCGTCGAGAGTTTGATTGATCAGGGCCAGCGCGGCGCGCACCGGCAGCGGCTTGCCCTCGGCATCGAGCACCTGCGCATAACGGGTATAGACCGCTGCAGCGTCGACGGATGCCCGTGCCGGATCGACTTCTCCCGCGCACTGGCCTTGTTGATCGCCTCAAGCGGCAGGGCGACTTCGATGAGTTTTTTCTTGGGAAGCGTCACGAAAAAATGTCCTTTCCAACTGCACTTCAAGAGCGCTCAAGGAGTTGCACCATGGTCTTGGCAGAGACGATTCGCGTGCTTGCGTGAGAGCCGAGGGCAAGCAGATCACTTTTGTCGCCGGTGACCAGATAGTCTGCGGCGGCAGCTTGGGCTATGGCCAACAGAAAATCATCGTTCGGGTCCGGGGATACCGTGACGCTGGGCAAGGGGTCAAACATGGTCGCAAGGCAACGAATGTCGTTGATCATCCTGCCGATCTCGCTCGCCGTCAGGCGCGCCTTAAAAAACGGTCGTCGCGATACCCTTTTTAGTTCTTCCAGTTGCTGCTCGGCAGAGGCCAGGTGAAACCGCCCGTGTCGCCAGGCTTCGTAGAGCCGATCCGGCGGCGTTCCGCGAACCATCAAGGCCGACAACAAGATATTGGTATCGAGAACGAGGCGCATGGATCGGCGCTACCGACTCTGGTCACGCATTTGGGCGCGTACTTCGCGCGTGGCCTCGTCGATCATCGCCTCCAGGACATCGGGCGAGAGATCTTGATTGCGATCCTTCACGACTTGAACCGTGCGGTCCAGCATCCGCCAGCGCACCGCATCCTCGACGAACTTTGAGAGATCGCCTTTTTTCATGCCTTGCGCGCCAAGGAAACCGCGCAAAGCGAGATCGGTTTCTTGAGAGACCTTGATCGTCCAGCGGACTGCTTCTGTCATGCTGACTCCTAAGCGGATAAACGTCTATCCGCCATTTATAGCGCGGAACTCGGGCCGGGCACCAGGTCTTGAGCACGGATATCCTGTCTTCGCTTTGGCGCGAGCGGCGGCGCCGGTTTGCGCGTCGAACATCGGCGTGTCGATCAGAGGTCCGCATAGGCTTGGCGATCCTCCTCGGAATCCCATTCATCGAAGGTCTTGAAGGAGTCATCGCGCCTGATGGGGTGCGCCTTGCTCAGGATGACCTGCCCCTCGTCGATGCGATACAGGATCTCGTCTCCGGGATGGAGATCAAGCGCGAGGCGCACAGGCTGAGGAATGGTGGTTTGCGCTCTGCTGGTGAGTTTGCTGGTGAGCATCGGAACCGCCTCGTTTCAAGATCAGGGGGACGTGGCAGGGAAGGTCCTCGCATCCGTTAAGCAGTCTCCTCGACGACGCGGTTAAGGTGGCGCGGAGACTATCGCGGCGCCTCCGCGCGACTCAGTAATTCAGCGAAGTCGTAATTCACGCTGTTGGCATGGAAGTCCGGCTCCCGCCGAAACGGTTGTCGAAGGTAGTGCACTCGGTGTGTGTCGCCCTCGAGAAACTCCACCATGGCGAGGATGAAATCGTCGGGCTTATTCAGCGAGTAGAGGACCTCGTTGCGCGTCACCGTGATGGTCTCGGCGCCCGACACCCGGCCCTTGACCTCGATGAAGCGCAGTTTTCCGGTTCCCGGGACGCGGCTCTCGATGTCGTAACCGAGCTTCTCGAATTCGCGGTCGGTCGGATCGAAGCCGAGGCCGCGCTCGACCGCCATGACGATGGCGCGGGCACTGGCGGCGCTCGCTTGGGTGTCGATCGGATGGGTCGGTTCGGTGCCGGTTTGTCCGGTCATGGCGCGGATCAGCCCGATCGGCACCACCAACAGACCGCCGAGGACCACCGGCGGGAGCGGCGAGAGCTGGGCATCCAGCTTCAGGTCTTGCAGTCGCTTTTGCAGCCGCCCTTGCAGGAGGTCGGCGCGCTTGCGTGCTTCGCCCGAGTTGAGCCTGGCGTTGGGCTTACCGGCCGACTCCTGGAGCTTCAACTCCTCGGCGCGATGGTCCCAGTAGGTGATCTCTTTGGTGAGACGGTCCTTCACCGCCGCCTCGGTCTTGGCGATCAGGTCGAGCTTGCGCGCCTTCACCTCGGCTAGATGCTCCGGCACCACGTGGGCGATGGCATGACCCTGCGCCTTTTTCTCCAGCTCGCGGTCGATCCATCGGCACTCGGGGCGGTCGAGGATGGCGTCGATCCCCGGCTCGTCCGGCGCCGGCGGTCGGTAGTCGAGATAGGGCGCGTAGGCGAGGTGAGAAAAGAGGAGTGAGAAACGAGAAGCGAGGAGAGAGAAACGAGGAGAGAGAAGTGAGGAGTGAGGTCCGGGTGGGACATCGGTGTTTAGGTTTGGCGGTGTTTGCGGCGCATGACGGTCAACATCCGGCTGACTTCGTCCAGCAAACCTCGAAGTAGGGCCGTTTCCGCCTTCGGAAACCAGCCGAGATCCTCGCACAGGGTCAGCAGGGTCTCGGTTTCCGCCAGCGAGGCGTGGGCGATCGCCAGAAACTGCGTTTTCTCCCGGATCCCCTCTCGCGTCCATCCCTCCGCGATGTTCGCCGGCATTGAAACCGCGGACCGCGTGATCTGGGAACGCATCCCGTACATCTCTTCCTTCGGGAGAAGCGGGACGAGTCGATAGACCTCCCGAGCCGCGAACATGGCCTTCTGCCAAACCACAGTCTCTCGATAATGCATGCCCCTCACTCCTGCCTTCTCTTTTCTCGCTCCTAACTTCTCTTTTCTCGTTTCTCTCTCCTCGCTCCTCGCTCCTCACTTCTACAAAAAGCATGCGCTTGGAGACCATCCGGCGCTCGCCCGAGCGGGTGACTCCGGCGTCCTGGATGGCGTGCTCCAGATAGAACACCACGCGCGGCGCGGTGCCGAGGTCGCGCTCGTCCACCAGCAGGGTGCCGCGCTTGAGCAGGTCGCGGTTGCGCTCCAGGGTGAGATCGATGACGGCGTCGAGCAGCGGATGGCCGGGGCAGACGAAGGCGGCCAGGGGCTGACCCTGCGGGGCGACCAGAGATTTGTCGAAGGCGATGCGCTCGTAGCGCGGCAGCACCGGTTCGCCGATGCCGATCAGGCGATCGCGGTTGCGCACGGCGGCGGGGACGTGGGTGATCTCGTAACGCCGGGGCTCGCGCTGCTTGGCCGTGCCGCCGAGTCGTTTGAAGGCGTCAAAGAAGAAGGACTCGATGTAGTGCGGTTGCAGACGGCGGGCGTCGGCGCGCTCCATCTCCTCGCGGATACGCTGCACGCCGCTGGCATCCATGGCATCGTGGGCCAGAACACGCTCTTCGAGCAGGCCCTGCAGGTGACCGCGGTCGAGTGCCGTATCGAGCACGGTGGTGAGGAAGGCTTGGACCTCGGGCCGTTCGCCGTAGCGGATCGCCTCGATCAGCAGGTCGCGCAGTGATTTACCCTCGAACTGGAGCTTGCCGAGCACGTCGAAGACCTGCCCGCCGAGGGCTTGGCGCGCCTGCTCGAGCTTCTCCAGCAGCCGGCGGTAGACGTCGCCCTCGCGGGTCTCCTCGGCGACCAGGTTCCACAGATGGCACACCTCGGTCTGGCCGATGCGGTGGATGCGCCCGAAGCGCTGCTCCAAGCGGTTCGGATTCCAGGGCAGGTCGTAATTGACCATGAGATGCGCGCGCTGCAGGTTGATGCCCTCGCCGGCCGCGTCGGTGGCGAGCAGGACCTGGACCTCGGGGGTCGTGCTTGAAGGACTCCTGGACATTAAGGCGCGCCTCGCGGCCGATCCCGCCGTGGATGATGACCACGGCATCCTTGCGCCCGAGCAAGGTGGTGATGCGGCCCTCCAGATAGTTCAGGGTGTCGCGATGTTCGGTGAAGATGACGAGCTTCTGATGCGGCGACGGCGTGGGCGGCGGGATCGGACCCGCGCCATAGGGGACCTTGGGCTCCTCGGCGCGGTCGGCCAAGGCGGCGGTGGTAAAGATCTCGCCCAGCAGGCTGGCCAGCTCGCGCCACTTGGTGTCGGTGCCGCTGCGGCAGACGGCGAGCGCTTGTGCTTCGAGATGCTGAAGCGTGGCGATCTCGATGCGCAGCTCGGCGATCGAGCGTGCCGCGGTGGCTTGGTCGAGGATGGTCTCTTCGAGGGCGGCGACTTCGTTCTCGGGTGCCTCGGCACGATTGAACTCCTCGCGCACATAGGCCGTGACCGCCTGATACAGGGCGGCTTCGGCGTCGGAGAGCTTATAGGGGACCGTGTGGGCGATGCGCTCGGGAAAGAGCGGCGTACCGTCGAACTTGAGCAGGCTCTCCTTGACCATCCGGCGCATCAGGTCCGAGACATCGGCGGTGTGCACGCCGTCGCGGAACTTGCCCTCGAAGCGGTCGCCGTCGAGCAGCGCCATGAAGAGCTGGAAGTCTTCCTCCTTGCCGTTGTGGGGCGTGGCCGACATCAGCAGGAAGTGACGTGTCAGGGTCGAGAGCAGTTGGCCGAGGCGGTAGCGCTTGGTGTATTTGACCTCGTTGCCGAAGATGGTGGCGGACATCTTATGGGCCTCGTCGCAGACCACCAGATCCCAACGGCAGTCCGGGGCCTTGAGTTTCTGCTGCACCTCCTCGTTGCGCGAGAGCTTGTCGAGTCGGGCGATGACCAGGTTGGTTTCGAGGAACCAGTTGCCGGCGCCGGGATCGTCGGCCAGCAGAAAACGCAGCGGCTGGCGCGGCAGCATCGCCTCGTAGACCGCGGTGACCTGGTGCGGGAGCGGATCGACCAGCGAGGTGTGCACCGCCAGCACCGGGTCGAACAGATGCGCCAGGCGGATGCGGTGCGCCTCCGAGACCAGGCGGAAGAGCGCGCCGTCGCCGTCGAAGCTCCAAGGACGGCCCTGCTCCGCCAGTTCCAGGCGGGACTCGTCATCGCGGTAGAGGATCTCGTTGGCGACCTTGCCCGTCGGCGTCTTGTAGGTCAGCTCCAACGCCTCGGATCCGAACCACTTGACGCTCACGACTTCGACCAGAGCATCCGGGAGGATGCCCCGAATCATGGCGCTGGGCTGAAGCTGTTCGAGCTGCATGGTCGGAGCGTCCGTGTTCTTCGTCTGTCCGGAAGTGTCGCACACTTGGCGGATAGGCGCCGACTGCCTCTAGAGTCGTCGGTGCGCCTCCAACTGCCTGATCAGCGCGCGCGATCATCGTCCGCGCCGGAGGCTTCGTCGCCGGAGTCCTCGGAGTCCTCGGGGACATCCGTGCTGTTCAGGTCGATCCAGAGGGGTGTCAGGAGGGAAAGCGACACGAAGTGCGGATCGGTCGTGACGAATCGGCCGCAGCCATAGTGATTTGCGATCGCGATATGCACCGCATCCATCGCCTTGAGGCGCTCGCTTTCCGCGATCGATAGGGCATCGGTGAACACCGACTTGGGTGTCTTCAGGACAGGGGTGGTCTCCAGGATGGCGCGGTAGGCCATCGCCAAGGGTGCTTGCTTCTTTCGCAACGGACCGATCAACACTTCCAATCGGACCGCGTCGGATGTGCAGAGGACCCAATTGTCCAAGGCCAGAGTCTTCAATGCAGCGCGGATCTTGGGATGATAGGTGGTGAGCCCCTCGACCAGGCTGATCCAGACACAGGCGTCAACGTATGCGAGTTTCATGATCCCTCGCGAAACCTTTTAAGCTCGTCGATGATTTGAAGATGGCTGCGGCTGTGCGTGCCGAGCTGATCGAGTCCGTCCAACACCTCCGACAGCTTGCTCCATTGCGCAGAGGCTGCCTGCTCGTCGGCTTCTTGGATGCTGACGCGGATACGCTTACCGCGATATCGCCTCGGGACCTGAATCGTCACAGTACCGTCTTCTTCGACGTCTGCCTCGATGTTCATAAATCGGTTCCTCGATGGGTTCCACTGTTCAGCCTGTAAAGAGCGCGGCCGCGATCGTTTTCGATCGCGGCACCCGCACGCCGGTTCCTTCAAACCAAGCCCGGCCGGTAGGGTGGACGAGCGCGAGCGAAGTCCACCGAACCCCGCTCCGGCGCTGGTGGACTGCGCTGCGCTTGTCCACCCCACGGCGCAAAGTCATCGCAGTGGCCGGCGTTTTGAGCACGGCTTCACCCGCGTTTTGACAGGCGCAGAGCAACCTGTCAATACGCGCGGAGCAGGCTTTACTTTCCGATACAGAAGCTCGAGAAGATCCGTCCGAGCAGGTCTTCCGAGGTAAAGCGGCCGGTGATCTCGCCGAAGGCGTGCTGGGCCTGAAGCAGATCCTCGGCCACCAACTCTGCGCCTGCTGCCTGCGCGAGTGCGTCTTGGGCCGATCGTAAATGAGCGAGGCCGCGATGCAGGGCATCAAGGTGGCGTCGCCGCGCAACGAAGGCGCCTTCGGTCAGGGCACCGAGACCTGCTCGATCCCTCAGGTGGGACTGCAAGAGGTCGAGCCCTTCTCCGGTCTTCGCGGAGAGGGCGATCTCCGTGCCCGTCTCCACCTCGCTCGATCCGGGCGGCATGCCGTAGAGGTCGATCTTGTTGCGGACGCGGGTGACCGGAACGCGTGCCGGGAGGCTCTCGCGGGTCAGCGGATCCGGGCCTTCGGCGGCGTCGTAGACCCAGAGGACCAGGTCGGCTTGGTCGATTTGCTCACGCGCTCGCCGCACGCCTTCGCGCTCAACGAGGTCTTCGCTGTGACGCAGCCCCGCGGTATCGACGATCCGAATGGGCAATCCGTCGACCTGGATATCGAGCTTCAGCAGATCGCGCGTGGTGCCCGGGATCGGGGTGACGATGGCGGCATCCTGTCCGGACAGGGCATTGAGCAAACTGGATTTTCCAGCGTTTGGCGGGCCGGCGATGACGACCGCGAGACCATCTCGAATGACCTGCCCCAGACGCGCGGCACCCATAACCTCGCTTGTGAGGCCGATGAGGATCCGAAGATCGTCGGAGACGCCGAGATCGGCAGCGAGATCGAGCTCTTCATCGGGAAAGTCGAGCGTGGCCTCGATGTAGGTCCTCATGCGGATGAGGCGCTCGATGAGGTCGTCGATCTTCTGCGAGAAGACCCCCTGCAGGCTGCGTCCGGCGAGCCGGGCGGAGAGCGCGGTCGAGCTTTCGATGAGATCCGCGATGGCCTCGGCCTGCGCGAGATCGATCTTGCCGTTGAGAAAGGCGCGCTCGGAGAACTCTCCGGGGCGGGCAGGGCGGGCGCCGAGTTCGAGGCAGCGCTGGACCAGAAGATCCAACACGACCGGGCCGCCGTGGCCCTGTAGCTCGAGGACATCCTCGCCGGTGAAGGATGCCGGTGCGGGAAAGTAAAGGACGATGCCTTGGTCGATGAAGGCGCCCGAAGCATCGCGGAAGGTCGCGAAGCTCGCGGATCGCGCAGCAGGAAGCCGGCCGAGCACGGCGGTGGCAATACGGGAAACACCGCTGCCGCTCACCCGCACGATGCCCACCCCGCCGAATCCGGGCGGGGTGGCGACGGCTGCAATGGTGTCTGTCACCATTGCGCTCGACCCACAGGGTCTACTTCTTCCGTTTGGCCGCGGCCGCCTGCTTCTCGATCGTGCGGGTGATGTGCCATTGCTGCGCGATGGACAGGAGATTGTTGACGGTCCAGTAGAGCACCAGGCCCGACGGGAAGAAGGCGAAGAAGACCGTGAAGACGAACGGCAAGGCCATCATGATCTTCGCCTGCATCGGATCCGGCGGCGGCGGATTCAGCTTCATCTGCACGAACATGGAGACACCCATGATCAGCGGCAGGATGAAGTAGGGGTCGGGCGCCGAGAGATTGTCGAGCCAGAGGATGAAGGGCGCATAGCGCAGCTCCACGCTCTCGAGCAGGACCCAGTAAAGCGCGATGAAGACCGGGATCTGGATCAGGATCGGCAGACAGCCGCCGAGCGGGTTGATCTTCTCGGTCTTGTACATCTCCATCATGGCCTGGTTCAGGCGTTGCTTGTCGTCGCCGTAGCGATCTTTCAATGCCTGCAGTCGAGGCGCCAGCTGACGCATGTTGGCCATCGACTTGTAGCTGGTCTCGGAGAGTTTGTAGAAGGCCAGCTTGATCAGGATCGTGAGGAAGATGATCGACCAACCCCAATTCCCGACCACCCAGTAGATCTTGCTGAGCACCCAGAAGATCGGCTGCGCGATGACGGTGAGCCAACCGTAGTCGACCGCCAGCTCCAGCCCCGGAGCCACGCCCGCAAGCTGGTCTTGGAGCTTCGGACCGACAAAGAGCTCGTTCTCGAAGACGTGGGTTGCGCCGGGCGCGATGCTGACCGCGGGCGAGTACTTGCCGATGATGTAGCGCGAGTCGGCGAGGACGTTCGTATAAAAGGTCTCGAGCACGCCCGCCGGCGGGATCCAAGCCGCCAGGAAGTAGTGCTGCATCATGGCGATCCAGCCGTCGGCGACACTCCGGTCGAGCTTGCCTTTGCGCATGTCGTCGAACGACACCTTCTTGTACTTGTCCTCCGGGCTGTAATAGACGGCACCGGTGAAGGTGTGGATGAAGCGCGATTCGTTCGGATCGTAGAGATCCGTGCGCTGGAGCTGGTTGTACTGGCGCGCGACGAGAGGCGCGTCGGTCGTGTTGGTGATCGACTGGCTGGTGCGCACGACATAGCTGCCGCGCTCGAAGCTGTAGCGTTTGCGGACCTCGATGCCGGTGTCGCTGACCCAAACCAATTCGACATCGAGGGTCTTCTCGTCCGGCCCGAGCCGATAGACGGACTGAGTGGCCTCGAAGATCGCCTCATGTGTCGGCAGCAATGAGGGGTCTTCGCCCAGCAGCCCCGACTGGGCAATAAACATGTTCGGGGGAACGGGCTTGAGCAACTGGAAGGGTTCGTCCGGACGCTCCGCGACGGTCGCGTAATCCAACAACCAGGCCGCGGAGAGGGTTCCACCGCGCGGGGAGATCTCGATGTGGAAGACGTCGGTCTCGACCCGGACCGGGATCTCGGTCGGTGACGTCGACGCTTCGGCGGCAGACATGCCGGCGGTAATGGCATCGGGGGTCGTCGCGACCTGCGGGACATCCGGCGCCGCGGAGGAGGGGGCGGATGCATCGACCGTCAGACCGCGCTCCTGCGCCACCTGCGGCTGAGCCGGGCGCCCGTAGTCTTCCATCCAGGCCGAGTAGATGAGAAACACTACGGCGGCCAGGGCGAAAAACAGGATTAAACGCTGGTTATCCATGAGAACTGGTCTGCCTTTCGGTTGGAACTGGATCGAAGCCGCCTTCGTGCCAGGGGTGGCAGCGGGACACCCGGCGCATCGCCAGGTAGCCGCCGTGCAGGAATCCGTGGCGCTCGATCGCCTCGACGGCGTAGTGCGAGCAGGAGGGATGGAATCGGCAATGCGGCCCGAGGAGCGGACTGATGCCGTACTGATAGGCGCGGATCAGGACGATCAAGATTCGACGCATGGTTGTTTCTCGATGGTATCCCAGGCGCGGGCGAGGGTGGCGAACAAGCGCTGATTCGGCATGGCCGGCGCGCCGGACGCGCACAGCACAACGATATCCCAGCCGCCGAGGCGCGAGCGATTGAGCCGGAAGCTTTCGCGAACGATCCGTTTCAAACGGGCTCGGTCGACGGCGCGGCGCGCGCACTTCTTCGCGATCGCGAGCCCGAGTCGTGGATGCTCCAATTGATTCTCGCGGTACAGCACGAGGAAGCCGGCGCCGCCGCGGCGCCGCGGTTCGGCAAAGACGTCACGAAACTGTCGGGAAAGGGTGAGTCGACAGGTCCGCGGAAAGGTCTGATCCGGCTCCGCGGGCGGCTCGGCGCGATCCTCCGCGCGGTTCAGGGGATCAGGCGCACGCGACCCTTGGCGCGGCGGGCATTGAGGACCTTTCGGCCGTTTTTGGTCGCGCTGCGCGCGCGAAAACCATGGGTCCGCGCGCGCTTGATGCGGCTGGGTTGGAAGGTGCGTTTCATGCTCGGTGCTCCGGAAGTCGCGTCGTCCGGGACTCGGCTGAGCCCCGCCTTAAAAGGCGCGGAAACATAAGCAATTTCCGCCTGAAAGTCAATGCCGATAGGGTTCGGGCTCTGGGCGACCGGTTGTGGATAAGTCTCGTCCGGGAGGCTAGACTGCCGCAACACCGGATCGGGGAGAGGTCAGCGAGGGAAACCTCCGGACCGATCGGCCGAGCCATCAGGAGCGCCGGAGCGATCGACGGTCCTGCTCGACAACAGCAAGCGGGTTTTTGGGAGTCCACCGTGGGAGTATGGGAACAGTGTGTCAGACAACTGAAAGGAGAGTTGACCTCGGCTGAGTTCAACACCTGGATCCTGCCGTTGCAGGCGCGGGTGGACGAGGGTCGGTTGCGGTTGTTCGCGCCGAACCGGTTCGTCTTGGATTGGACGCGCCAGCATTACGAGGGGCGGCTGCTTGACCTGTGCCGTGCCTACAGCGACGGTGCGATCGCGAGGCTGAGCTTCGAGGTCGGGGGTTTAGACTCCACCTCGAATGGCACGCCGGCCCAGATCTCCACCGCCGCCGTTCCCGTGGATGCAGACGGTGAGTTGGCCGCGCGGCGGGCGAGTGCCAATTTGAACGCGGATTTCACGTTCGACAGCTTCGTCGAGGGTAAATCCAACCAGCTCGCCCGGGCGGCATCGATCCAGATCGGACAGAATCCGGGTACCGCATACAACCCGCTTTTCATCTACGGCGGCGTTGGGCTCGGCAAAACACATCTGATGCATGCCGTCGGCAACATCGTCCTCGCGACCAACCCGAACGCTCGGGTCGTTTATCTGCACTCGGAGCGGTTCGTGGCCGAGATGATCAAGGCGCTTCAGCACAACCGAATCGACGAGTTCAAGAAGACCTATCGCTCGGTCAACGCCCTGCTGATCGACGATGTTCAGTTCTTTGCGGGGAAGGAGCGATCACAGGAGGAGTTTTTTCACACCTTCAACGCACTGTTCGAGTCCCGCCAACAGATTGTCCTCTCCAGCGACCGTTTTCCGAAGGAGGTCGTAGGCCTTGAAGAGCGGCTTAAATCCCGTTTCGGTTGGGGACTGACGGTTTCCATCGAGCCGCCGGACCTCGAAACCAGTGTCGCGATTCTGCACAGCAAAGCGAGCCTCTGGGGTGTGGATCTGCCGGAGGATGTCGCCTTTTTCGTCGGGCGGCGGATTCGCTCGAACATTCGCGAGCTCGAAGGGGCGCTCCGACGTCTGGTTGCCAACGCTCAGTTCACCGGCAAACCCATCAGCATGGAGCTGGCAAAACATGCGCTTCGGGACATGCTGGCCGCACAGGACAAACAGGTCAGTATCGAGAATATCCAGAAGACCGTGGCCGAGTACTACAAGCTCAGAACCTCCGACATGATCTCGGCGAAACGCAGTCGCTCGATCGCTCGCCCGCGTCAGGTCGCCATGGCGCTCGCAAAGGAGCTGACGAAGCACAGTCTACCCGAGATCGGACGGGCCTTCGGAGGACGTGATCATACGACCGTCCTGCACGCGACCCGGACGATCAAGAATCTTCGCGACAGCGACGCATCGATCGAAGAGGACTACAAGAACCTGTTGAGAACTCTGACCTCATAGCTGTGGATAGCGTGTTGACAGAAATCGAAGGCGGTTTGAGTCGAAACTTATACACAGACTGCCCAGAGGTTGTGTCTTCGGTCGAGCACGCCGATGTCGCTGATCCAAGGTCAGTTGTGGGCGCTCCTGCACTCATGCACAGCCCTTATTACTACAGGTTTTTTAAATTACTTAAGTTTTAGGAGATCACGATGGAGCTTGTCGTCAGCCGTGAACGCTTGTTGCCTGTGCTCAGTAAAGTCGTCGGTGTGGTGGAACGACGCCAAACGCTCCCGATCCTCGGGAACCTCTTGTTGTCCGCTCGCGAAGACCGCCTCGATATTTGCGGAACGGATTTAGAGGTCGAGGTGAGGACGAGCTGTACCGCCACGGTGCCGGGGGTGGGTGAGACCACGCTTCCGGCTAGAAAGCTGATGGATATTTGCCGGAATCTGGC
Source organism: Thiocapsa rosea (assembly GCF_003634315.1). NCBI lineage: Bacteria > Pseudomonadati > Pseudomonadota > Gammaproteobacteria > Chromatiales > Chromatiaceae > Thiocapsa > Thiocapsa rosea. Next base: position 1,601,533 of record NZ_RBXL01000001.1, on the reverse strand, counting down.
TGAAGGGACGGAGATTCGGTTTCGACTGAACAACGAGCGTTGCCTGGTCACTGCGGGACGCGGTCGGTTTACCCTCGGTGCTTTGCCCGCGGCGGACTTCCCGCTGATGGATGCCGACATCGATGGTGTGGAGGTGAAGGTTCCGGAGGGCGTCCTGCGTCAGATTCTCGATAAAACCTCGTTCGCGATGGCCCAACAGGACGTGCGCTATTACCTGAACGGTCTACTGCTCGAGTGGGAACGCACCGGGATCACGGCCGTCGGCACCGACGGGCATCGATTGGCGAAATTTCATCGGACCCTGGATTTGGATGTGCCGGAACGCGTCCAGGTCATCGTACCGAGCAAGACAATCCTCGAGCTTCGGCGACAATTGGCATCCACCGACGAGGAAGTGACGGTTTCGGTCGGTTCGAGGAGCATTCGGATTGCGGTCGGGGGCATGATCATGACTTCCAAGTTGGTCGACGGACGTTATCCGGAATACGATCGGGTTATCCCGCGCGAGCTCGGAAAGGTGGCCAGGGTGAGTAACGATGCCTTGAAGCGCGCCTTGGCACGGACCTCGATTCTGTCGAACGAGAAATATCGTGGCGTTCGTTTGGCGTTCGAGGAGGGCGTCCTACGGCTGCAGGCTCACAATCCCGAGCAGGAGGAGGCGGAGGAGGAGATCGAGCTCGACTACAGCGGCGAGCCCGTCGCGATCGGTTTCAATGTTGCCTATTTGTCCGATGTCTTGGGTGCGGTCGAGGGCACGGAGATCGAGGTTCGATTCAGCGATGCGGGGAGCAGCTCTGTTTGGCGTGGTCTCGCGGCGGAGGACGAAACCTATGTCGTCATGCCGATGCGGTTGTGATCTGCGGAGTTCATGGACGGTTTGACAGGTCCGCGGCTTTTGACGCTGCGGATCAGGAATCTAAGAAACCTCCGGAGCGTGGATCTGGACCTGCGGGAGAAGTCGCAACGGATCCTCTTGACCGGGGACAACGGTGCGGGAAAGACAACGCTGCTTGAAGCGGTTTATCTTTTGGCTCGAGGCCGGAGTTTTCGTGGACGCAAGGCGGGTTCCCTCACGACCGACGGTGAGCGTCGAACGCTGATCGAAGGGCGGTTTCGGGAGGTGGATTCGTCGAGCGACTCGATTTTGGTCTTTGAGCGAAGCGGTCGGGGAAGTCTGAGACGGTATAACAGTGTCCCGTTGGGTTCGCTACCACCGAGCGACAGCCCCCTGCGGGTCAAGCTTGTCGGGGAGAATCCTCAGATTCTGTTGGAGGGGGAGCCGACACTCAGACGCGGGCTTTTGGACTGGAATGTGTTCCACGTGGAACATCAGCTTGGTCGGCTGCGGGCGGATCTTCGGCGTGTCCTCGCCCAGCGAAATGCGGCACTCCGGCAAGGCGGCGCTCGCGTGTCGACTTGGGATGCGGCATTCGTCGACCTTTCGGGCCAAATAACAGGCAAACGCGTGGCTTTCCTGGAGCGGTGGCGCGCCCAGTTCAGAACGCTCGCAGACGACTTTGCGTTCCTAGACGGGTGCGATTTGTTCTTCGAGCGCGGTTGGCCGGAGGATAGCGACTTGTTGGACATCCTGGAGCGGGGGCGGAGCGCGGAGATACAACGCGGTCAGACCCTCGCGGGCGCACACCGGGCCGATATCAGGATCGGCCGCGACGGATCTCCATCGAGGCTCTCCCGTGGCCAGGCAAAGGTGGTCGTTTGTCTTCTTCAGCTCGCGGCAGAACGTGTTCACCGAATGACCGGGCTCGCGCCGTCGCTCTGGCTCCTCGACGACGTCGATGCCGAGCTCGACAAAGGCACCGCTGATCGACTCTGGCGGGTGCTCGGAGAGTCGGTCGCACAGCTGTTCATCGCACGCTTGAGCGCCGAGTCCGGGGGCATCGCCGATGGATCCACGATGCCGGACGCCATGTTCCACGTGGAACATGGCGTCCTCACCCCACCTGCGATCGTCGATCTTACCCCGACGAGGTTGTCCTCGGTTTGACGGCCTCACCGTCCACTGCCCATATCCGCACCCGCCGCCCTTAAGGCGCTTCGGCGCCCGTTCCCGTATAATGGGGGTGTTCAGGCAGCAGCCTTGCCCCGGCGTCCACCTCACCGACAGCGGGGCGCACCATGCTTCCAAAAAAGGCGTGATGCGGCGATCCATCAACGGTCGCGCAGCCAGCGTTTGCGAGCCCTCCCACCGATCCAGCATTTCGACCAGGCCACATGACCTACGATTCAACGAGCATCAAAGTCCTTCGCGGACTCGACGCGGTCCGTAAGCGGCCGGGCATGTACATCGGCGATACGGATGACGGCACCGGTCTCCACCACATGGTCTTCGAGGTCGTCGACAACTCCATCGATGAAGCCCTTGCCGGCCATTGCGACAACATCCGTGTCATCCTGCACGATGACGGCTCGGTTTCCGTGACCGACAACGGGCGCGGGATCCCCGTGGATATCCATTCCGAGGAACAAAGGTCGGCGGCCGAGGTGATCCTCACGGTCCTCCATGCCGGGGGAAAGTTCGACGACAACTCCTACAAGGTCTCGGGAGGGCTCCACGGTGTGGGCGTGTCGGTCGTCAACGCTCTCTCCGATCGCCTTTTTTTGAAGATATCCAGGGGGGGGCGCCTGTATCAGCAGGAGTACCACCTCGGAGAACCTCAGTACCCGCTCAAGCTCGTTGGAGACACCGATGCAACGGGAACGGAAATCCGCTTCTATCCGTCGGACCAGACCTTTACCCACATCGAGTTCCATTACGACATCCTGGCTAAGCGACTTCGCGAGCTTTCGTTCCTCAACTCCGGTGTGCGTATAGAGTTGTTCGAAGAGGCAACCGGCCGAGAGGACATCTTCGAGTACCAGGGCGGCATCCGGGCCTTTGTGGAGCACCTGAACCAGAACAAAGAGCCGATCCACCCGAGCGTGATCCATTTCACCGCCGAGCGGCAATCCGTCACGGTCGAGTTGGCGATTCAGTGGAACAACGGCTATCAAGAGACGATCTTCTGCTACACCAACACCATCCCGCAGAAGGACGGCGGCACCCATCTGGCCGGACTGCGTGCCGGGCTGACCCGGACCTTGAACGGCTATATCGAGCGCGAAGGTCTCGACCGCAACCAGAAGATCCGTCCGGTCGGCGACGACGCGCGCGAAGGCTTGACCGCGGTCCTGTCCGTGAAGGTGCCGGACCCGAAGTTCTCGTCCCAGACGAAAGACAAGCTGGTCTCCTCCGAGGTGAAGGCGATCGTCGAGTCACTCGTCGTCGAGCAGTTGAACATCTTTCTCGAGGAGCAGCCGGCGGAGGCGAAAGCGATCGCCAACAAGATGCTCGAGGCCGCGCGGGCTCGCGAGGCGGCCCGCAAAGCCCGTGAGATGACGCGACGCAAGGGCGTGCTCGATGTTGCAGGGTTGCCGGGCAAGCTTGCCGACTGCCAGGAAAAGGACCCGGCCAACTCGGAGCTGTATCTGGTCGAGGGTGATTCCGCAGGCGGTTCGGCCAAACAAGGGCGTGACCGGGCCTTCCAAGCGATCCTTCCGCTCAAGGGAAAGATCCTGAACGTCGAGAAGGCCCGTTTCGACAAGATGTTGTCCTCTGCCGAGGTCGGTACCCTCATTACGGCGCTGGGATGCGGGATCGGGCGCGAAGAATACAACCCGGACAATCTCCGTTATCACCGAATCATCATCATGACGGACGCCGACGTCGACGGCGCTCATATTCGAACGCTTCTGTTGACCTTCTTTTATCGTCAGATGCCGGAGCTGGTGGAACGCGGCCATATCTTCATCGCACAGCCGCCGCTCTACAAGATCAAGAAGGGGAAGCAGGAGGAGTACCTGCTCGACGATGCGGCCCTGAACCGCGCGATGCTCCAGGCTGCGCTGGACGGTGCCGACCTCCACGTCAATGCGGACACGGTGCCCTTGGCCCGTACCGCGCTCGAAACACTCGCGCGGGACTATCAAGTGTTCGTCGGGATCATCAAGCGTCTATCGACACGCTACGACGCGGTCTTTCTCGACGAGCTGGCCAAGGCGCCACCGCTCGACGATGCGCTGCTGGCTGATGCCGGAGCCTTCTCCGATTGGCGCAACGACATGGAGCGGCGATTGAATCAGCTCAAGTCGCTTTCGTTGCACTACCAGCTCCGTCTCACCGATCCGACATCGCTTCGTCCTGGCGCGCTGGAGTTGGTTCGTTTGATCCATGGCATTCCGGAGAGCCGCATCATCCCGCTGGACTTCTTCCACACGGCGGACTACGCAAAGATCCTGGATTACGGCCGAAAGGTCGCTGGCTTGATCGAGCCGGGAGCCTACATTGCGCGCGGCGAACGCCGTAAGGAGATTACCGAGTTGGGCGAAGGGATCCGCTGGCTGCTCGCCGAGGCGCAGCGCGGACACAGCATTCAGCGCTACAAAGGACTTGGCGAGATGAATCCCGACCAGCTCTGGGATACCACAATGAATCCCGAGACTCGGCGCCTGTTGCGGGTGACCATCGAGGATGCCGTGGGTGCCGACCAGATCTTCACCACCCTGATGGGCGATCACGTCGAGCCGAGGCGTGAATTCATCGAGCGCAATGCGCTCAACGTCGAGAATCTGGACGTCTAAACCGCGTCCGGTCCAGGCAATGCAGCGACCGTCGACTCAATCCATTCTTCGACCGCCGCATTGATCTCGGCAGCGCTCCGCCCCGCCGTCGGGATGGTCGGGCCGATGACCAGGTCGATCGTCCCGGGTGTCTTGCTGATGCTCTGCCGTCCCCAGAAGGAACCCGCATTGTGCGCGATCGGCACGACGGGTTTACCGCTGCGCTCGGCTAAGACAGCCCCGCCGATAGCGTACGGGCGGCGACAGCCCGGTGCCGTGCGCGTACCTTCCGGGAAGACGATCACCCACCGCCCGCTCTGCAGGTTCCGCAGACCTTCGCGCACCAGCTCCACGATGGCTCGACGTCCCGCGGCCCGGTCGATCGGAATGCAGTGCAGGCGCCTCAAACCGGCCCCGAAGACCGGGATGCGCATCAACTCCTGCTTCAAGACCCAGCTCTGGCGAATCGGCAGCACGGCCCTCAGCGCGAGGATGTCCCATGCCGACTGATGTTTGCTCAAAACGATCGCGTTCTCGACAGGCAATCTGTCCAGTCCACTGACGCGGCAGCGCAGGCCGCAGATCCATTTCAATGCCACGAGATTGAGCTTTGCCCAGCTTTGCGCCAGACGATCGAGACGTTCGTCCGATGCCATCGGACCGACGAGGAGAAGAAGGGTGGAATAGACGAGGGCCGAGCCGACCAGAACGACCTGATACAGCAGGGAACGGGTCAGGGTCACCCCGCGCATCAGACCGGCATTCAGCCTCTCCCGGAATGTCGGCCTATCCATGGAGAAGTGCGTCGGCGACGGACGCGAGGTCGGCATAGGCGGGAACTCCGACGAGGTCAGGGGATCCGCTCGCCAGTGTGCCTTCCCCTTTTCCCGTGCGAACCATCCAGGGATCGGCCCCGGCAGCCCTCGCCGCAACGATGTCGCCGAGCGAGTCGCCGACAAAGGGTACGCCGGCAAGATTCACCGAGAGTCGCCTTCCGATCTCCTCGAGCATGCCGGGTTTCGGTTTGCGGCATTCGCAGCCGGCATCGGGTCCATGCGGACAATAGACGATCATCTCGATCCGTCCTCCTTGCTCGGCCAGGAGATCCCGAAGCTTGCGGTGCATGGCATCGAGGTCCGCCGGTGTCAGCAGACCGCGCGCCAACCCGGACTGATTTGTCGCGACGGCCACCCGATAGCCTGCGTGGGAGAGACGCACGATCGCATCAATGCTGCCCGCCAAAGGGATCCATTCGTCGATGGATTTGACGAAATGCTCCGAATCCTCGTTGATGACGCCGTCACGATCCAGAATCACGACCCGATCAACCATCACTGCCGCCCTCGTACATCAAAACGCAACCGCCCGTTGAGTTGACCCATCCATCATTCTTGGAGACGGGAAATATCCGCAACCAGGAGGAACAATCCCGCCAGTGAACTGAGCAGTCGGATGCGGTTCTCGCGGATATCCGGGTCCTCCACCATGACCATCACCTGGTCGAAAAAGGCTTCGAGATCGGTTTCGAGGTCGGATAAACGATGCAACACCCCGACATAGTCACGGGAACGGGCGAGGGGTACGACCAGCGAGGAGAGCTCCTCGACCCGAGCGGCAAGTCGGATCTCGGCAGGCTCTTTGAGCAGTTGCCCGTTGGTTTGCGGACACTCCGAGCCGAATTCGATGTCGACCCCTGCCTTGCTTAAGATGTTGCGGATGCGCTTGTTTGCCGCTGCGAGGGATGCCGACCCGCTCATGGATCGGAAGGCCGTGACGGCCGCCAGACGGGCATCCAGATCGGTCGGTCGAGTGACACCCGTGTGGAGCACCGCCTCGATCGTATCCGCGGAGACACCACGCTCATGGTAGTAGCCGCGCAAACGATCGATCACATACGCCAGCGCAGCAGCCTCGACATCCTTGCTCAAGAGGCCCTGCGGATAGGCGGATGCCGCCGAAGCAATCAGCTCGCGTAGATCGAGCTCCAAGGGGGTCTCGATTAGGATGCGCAGCACGCCGATCGACGCACGTCGCAGCCCGTAAGGGTCTTTGGCCCCGGTGGGACGCAAGCCGATGCCGAATATCCCGACCAGGGTATCGACCCGATCGGCGATCGCCAGGACCCTTCCGCACGGGCTCGTCGGAAGGACATCGCCTGCGAACCTCGGCAGATACTGCTCTTCCATGGCAGCGCAGACACAGGGATCTTCGTTCGCGTGCTCGGCGTAATAGCGCCCCATCGTCCCCTGAAGGCCGGGAAACTCGTAGACCATTGAGGTGACCAGATCGCAGCGTGAGAGCCGAGCGGCGCGGGCAGCGAGATCCGGATCGACCCCGATCGAGGACGCCAGATCACGTGCCAGGCGCGCTACTCGGGCGCTCTTCTCGGCGACCGTGCCGAGCCGATCCTGGAAGACAACGGTCTCGAGCCGTTGGGCATATCCTTCCAACGGTTGTTTGAGGTCTTGGGCCCAAAAAAAGGCCGCATCCGCGAAACGCGGACGGATCACGCGCTCGTTGCCGGCACGGACCTGATCCGGATCTCGGCTCTCGATGTTGGCCACGGTGATGAAGGAAGCTTGCAAGACACCCGAGGTGTCCTCGACCGGGAAGTATTTTTGATTCGAGCGCATCGTCTCGATCAGAACCTCGGGGGGAATGGCGAGGTAGGCCGCGTCGAAGTGGCCCAGAATCGCGCTTGGCCATTCCACCAAGGCCGTGACCTCGTCGAGCAGCGCGTCATCGACCCGTGCGCGCAAACCATTCGCCGCGGCCAGCGCCTCGACCTGGCTGCGTACCAGATCCCGCCGCCGTTTGAAATCCGGCTCGACCGAACCCCGCGAGCGCAGGAGTTCGGCGTATTCCGTCGCGTCGGGGACGTTGATCGGGTCGGGGTGATGAAAGCGATGTCCGTGCGTGTGGCGACCGGCCTCGGTGCCCAGGATACGCCCCGGTATCGCTTCGGTCCCCAGGAGTAAGCAGACCCAGTGGACCGGGCGGACGAACTCTTCCGAGCCCTCGCCCCAACGCATTCGTTTGGGGATGGGAAGTCGGGCCAGCGCGGCTTCGGTCACATCCGGCACCAGGGAGGTCGTGAGCGCGCCGGACAGCGTGCTTCGGAATGCCAGCCATTCGCCCTTGTCCGTGACCTCGCGAGCGAGAGCATCGACCGGCACACCGCACGACCCGGCGAAACCCAAGGCGGCCTTGGTCGGCAGCCCGTCGGGCCCGAACGCGGATTGCACGGCAGGTCCCCGCCGCAGGATCTCCCGATCGGGCTGCCGGGTCAGAATGCCTCGCACCAAAAGGGCAAGTCGACGTGGCGAGGCGAAGGGCTCGATCGTCTCGAAGCCGATGCCGGCGCCGTCGAGTTGCTCGCGAAAACACCCGGCAAAGGCGTTCGAGAGTGCGAGCAAAGCGGTCGGAGGGAGTTCTTCGGTCCCGATCTCGACCAGAAGGTTACTGGTTGCGTCCAAAGTCGTCTCCCGTTAGCGGGTCAGCATCGGGAAGCCGAGGGCCTCCCGGCGGTCGAAATAAGCCTGGGCGACGGCTCGCGAAAGGGTGCGCACCCGCAGGATGAACCGCTGCCGCTCGGTGACCGAGATCGCGCCGCGCGCATCGAGCAGGTTGAAGGTGTGCGATGCCTTCAAGACGTGCTCGTAGGCCGGCAGCGGGAGCCCCTTCTCGACCATGGCGGCGCTCACCGCCTCGCAGGTGTCGAACTGCTTGAACAAGGCATCGACGTCGGCGTGCTCGAAGTTGTAGGCGGACTGCTCGACCTCGTTTTGATGATAGACATCGCCGTAGGTGACGACGCCCGCCGGGGTCTGGCTCCAGATCAGATCGTAGACGCTCTCCACACCCTGCAGGTACATGGCGATCCGTTCGAGGCCATAGGTGATCTCGCCGGTCACCGGCCGACAATCGATACCTCCCACCTGCTGGAAATAGGTGAACTGCGTCACCTCCATCCCGTTGAGCCAAACCTCCCAGCCGAGCCCCCAAGCACCCAAGGTTGGGGATTCCCAGTTGTCTTCGACAAATCGGATATCATGCACGAGCGGATCGATCCCGAGACGGCGCAGCGAGTCGAGATAAAGATCCTGAATCTCGAGCGGCGAGGGTTTCAGCACGACCTGGTATTGGTAGTAATGCTGGAGGCGGTTCGGATTCTCGCCGTAACGCCCGTCGGTCGGTCGACGCGAAGGCTGGACGTAGGCGCTGCGCCAAGGCTCTGGCCCGATGGATCGCAGAAAGGTTGCCGGATGGAAGGTTCCCGCGCCCACTTCCATGTCGAGTGGCTGAAGGATGACGCATCCCTGCTCGGCCCAATAACGCTCGAGGGCAAAAACGAGGCCCTGAAAGGTCGAGACATCCTCGCGATCGAGACTCAAGATCGTACTCCTTCGGCCCAGTGTTGACGAAAATCCAGCAGTATAGCGCCGAACGGCGAGATCGCGCCAAAGTTACAGCGATCGCCGATGGCCTCCGATCCGCGATGGCGTGTCGCCGCGGCCGCCCGTGCGCGCAAAACGCGCCATCGCCTGGTACCCTAGCGCAATCGACCGCTCGAATCCTCGGCCCCGAGCCGGCCTCCAAACGCAACCTTGATTCCTCCCGCCATGCGCACGCCCAAAGACGCGTCAGCCGAACGCCGCCACGCCGTGACGCACACGGCCGTCGTCGGGGCGGCGATCAATCTCGTGTTGTCCGTCGTGAAGATCATCGCAGGGGTATTCGGACACTCTCAAGCGCTGGTTGCCGACGGGATCCATTCACTCTCGGATCTGCTGTCCGATCTGCTGGTCCTGTTGGCCGGTCGCCGAGCCAGTCAGGGACCCGATCACGATCATCCGTACGGGCACGCCCGTTACGAAACGGTTGCAACCCTCCTGCTGGGTTTGCTGCTCATCGCGGTGGCGGTCGGCATTGCGTGGGATTCCATCGAGCGCCTGTTCCAGCCGGCGGCCTTGCTCCAGCCGGAGCCATTGACCCTGCTTGCGGCTCTGGCATCGATCCTGGTCAAGGAATGGCTCTACTGGTGGACGCTCGGCTATGCCAAGCGGGTCAAGTCGGATTTGCTGCGCGCCAACGCCTGGCATCATCGTACAGACGCGGTTTCTTCAGTGGTCGTACTGGTCGGGATTGCCGGGACCATGGCGGGCTTGGCCTATCTGGATGCGATCGCAGCCGTCGTGGTCGCGATCATGATTGCAAAGATCGGTTGGGAGCTCGGCTGGGAAGCGATCAATGAACTTGTCGATACCGGGCTGGAATCCGAGCGGCTGAACGCGGTCAAGGAGACGATTCGCTCGGTCGGAGGCGTGCGCGATATCCATATGCTGCGCACGCGCCGCTATGCCGGACAGGTTTCGGCCGACGTCCACGTCCTGGTCGATCCCCTCGTCAGCGTCTCCGAAGGGCATATGATCAGCCTTCTGGTGGAGCATCGGCTCAAGCGTGAGATCGACGAGATCACCGATGTGACCGTACATATTGATCCCGAAGACGACGATCGGTTTCCTCCCCCGGTCGGCCTTCCGCTCCGAGCCGAGGCGCTTGCTCGCCTCGCGTCGCTTTGGTCGGCGATTCCGGAGGCAAACGAGCGTGAACGAATGGTCTTCCATTATCTCCGAGGCCAAATCGATATCGAGGTCCATTTTCCGCTTGCCGCGTGCCGACGACAGGGTGCGGATGTGGCCGCTCTGCGCGAGCGGCTCGCCGCAGCGATCAAGGACGAGCCGGCCTTCCGCGATGTGCGCATCCTGTTCGGGTAACTCAACCGCGTCCAGAGCGAGATGCTCACTTTCGAGTGAATTCGACGCTTGGTGCATCCACGACCCTTCGCGGGGATGCGGTTTAGCGCACAATAACGGTGCGTTTTTTTTCGCCGAGCCTCATTGAGGTGCATCCATGCCGGAGCCGGCGACGTATCGCCTTGCCGCCAGCTCCTCGTCGGTTGGTCTCGGGCGGCCGCGATCAATCCGAGACGCGTGCTGCTCCAAAGATAACCTTGTTTAAACAATGCTTTGATGGTGCATCGGACCAATAGAGGCGTACGGATCCAGCCAGGGGGAGGCACCGCAAGATGTTTTGGCTCGGTAGATGCTAGACGGCCCGGAGGTGATCGACAGCGCCGGTCGTCTCCGGTCTCTAGACCCGACCCGGAGAACACCCATACACACCGAATCACCGCGACCCGCCGACCCATCGCGAGTCGTGCAGCCCGAAGGGCGACCTGCTAGGCTCCGAGCGGCCTCGGTGCGCCCGAAGGCGACAGACCTATCATGCCGCCGTCCGGCCATGTATCCCCCGAACCCACAGCAGCGGAGAAATCCCAAATGACAGACGTGATCAAAATGATCAAGGACAACGACGTGAAGTTCGTCGACCTTCGCTTCACCGACACACGCGGCAAGGAGCAGCACGTCTCCATGCCAGTGCGGGTGGTCGACGAAGACCTCTTCAAGGACGGCAAGATGTTCGACGGCTCGTCGATCGCGGGCTGGAAGGGCATCGAGGCGTCGGACATGGTCCTGATGCCCGAGCCCTCCACCGCCGTGTTGGACCCCTTCACGGACGAGAACACCCTGATTATCCGCTGCGACATCCTGGAACCCGACACCATGACCGGGTACGAGCGCGACCCGCGCTCCCTGGCCAAGCGCGCGGAAGCCTATCTGAAGTCCACCGGCATCGCCGACACGGCCTACTTCGGCCCAGAGCCCGAGTTTTTCATCCTCGACGATGTGCGCTGGGGCGCGGAGATGAGCGGCGCCTTCTACAAGATCGATTCCGAGGAGGCCGGCTGGAACTCCGAGCGCGTCTTCGCCGACGGCAACATGGGGCATCGCCCGAGCACGAAAGGCGGTTACTTCCCGGTCCCGCCGGTTGATTCGCTCAATGATATCCGCGCAGCCATGTGTCTTGCGCTCGAAGAAATGGGTGTGCCGGTCGAGGTCCATCACCACGAAGTCGCAACCGCGGGCCAATGCGAGATCGGCACCCAGTTCGATACCCTCGTATCCCGCGCAGACAAGAATCAAATCACCAAGTACGTCGTCCAGAACGTCGCACATGCCTACGGCAAGACCGCGACCTTCATGCCTAAGCCCTTGGTCGGCGACAACGGCAGCGGCATGCATGTGCACCAGTCGCTGAGCAAGGACGGCCAGAATATCTTTGCCGGCGACAAGTACGCAGGCTTGTCCGACACGGCCCTCTACTACATCGGCGGTATCATCAAGCACGCCCGCTCTCTCAACGCCTTGACCAACCCCTCCACCAACTCGTACAAACGATTGGTGCCGGGCTTCGAGGCCCCTGTGATGCTCGCCTATTCGGCGCGCAACCGCTCCGCCTCCGTACGCATTCCCTATGTCGCCAGTCCCAAGGGTCGTCGGATCGAGGTCCGTTTCCCGGATTCGACCTGTAACCCCTATCTGGCGTTCGCCGCGATGATGATGGCCGGCCTGGACGGCATCCAGAACAAGATCCATCCCGGCGATGCCATGGATAAGGATCTCTACGATCTGCCGCGCGAAGAGGCGAAGGCCATCCCGACGGTCTGTCACTCGCTGGATATGGCCTTGGAGCATCTGGACAAAGACAGGGAATACCTCACCGCCGGTGGCGTCTTCACCGATGATCTGATCGACGCCTATATCGCTCTGAAGATGGGCGAGGTCACCCGCATCCGGATGACCACTCACCCGGTCGAGTTCGACATGTACTACAGCCTCTAGAACAGGGCTGCTCTCGAGCATACCGACAGAGGCCCCTCCAGGGGCCTCTGTCGTTTTCGGTTGAGCCCTAAATCCCGGTCGACTATTCTTCGACCATGATCAGACACGCGTTCGCCGTCCTCGCTCTCTTAACGCCCTTGGCTTGGAGCGCCGAGATCTTTCGCTGGGTCGACGCCGACGGACGCACCCACTTCTCGGATCGACGGCCTCCGGATGCGGCGGCGCAGCGCATTGTTCCCGATACGGGTTCGGTCGGCGACTCCACCCCCGATGGCGCGACGCCGTCGGATGATGTGCCGCTTCTCGGACCCTACGCGGCCTTCGACATCCTGACACCGGCCGCCGGTGCTGTCCTGCTGCAGCAGACCGATACACTCGAGATCCAACTTGAGCTGGAGCCGCCGTTGCTCGAAGGCCATCGCCTCGATCTCATGCTCGATGATCGCGCGGTCCCCGTCGAGGCGGGATCGACGCGGTTTCAAATAAAGGGCGTCGGTTTCGAGGCACACCGTATCCAAGCGCGCGTGCAGGATGCGCTCGGAATGGTGGTCGCGACGACTCCGTCGCTTGAGCTTGAGCTGCGCCAATCCATTCCCCCCGGGGTATTGCCCTAAGCCTGCCTGATTGCACTGACTTTCCCGAACGACCGAGCCGATCTGCGATGGTATGCTTTTCGCATGTCGTCGGTGTCGAAATGGACGCCAGAGTCCGCGTGTCGCGCCGTTTGTCTGCGTAAGCCTCCCGCAGCCCGACCGTCGACGTTACACCCTCCGTCTTCGCGTGCGCCCTCGGTCACGCGCGACCTTGTCAGCCGTTCGGATGAGAGATCATGAGTATTCAGCCAGCCCCGAAGCCGGCCCTAGAGCGGACGATCCTCGATCACCTGAACACGGCCGTCCTCCTGTTCGATAAGGACTTACGTCTTCTGTATATCAATCCCGCGGCCGAGATGCTCTTCGAGATCAGTGCTCGACACATGATCGGACACCATGCACTCAACCTGCTTCCCTGCCCCGACCACCAGGTTGAAGCGCGTTTGAAGGCCGCTTTGGAGTCGCGTCACCCCTTTACGGAGCGCGAGATCAATGTCGTTGCCGGCGACGGGCGCACCAAGACGGTGAACTGCACCGTCCTACCGCTGCACCATTTTGATGCACACGATCAAGTGCTCGTCGAGCTCGCTCAGGTCGACCGTCAACTCCGGATCACCCGTGAGGAGCATCTGCTGTCTCAGCACCAGGCCACCCAAGCCCTCATCCGCGGTTTAGCGCACGAGATCAAGAACCCGCTCGGCGGATTGCGCGGCGCCGCGCAGTTGCTCGAGCAGGAGCTTCCAGATCCCGGGTTGCGTGAATACACGCGAATCATCATCGACGAGGCCGACCGACTCCAGGATCTGGTGAACCGGATGGTCGGCCCCAGTCGCTTGCCGCGCCGAGCCTTGGTCAATATCCACAATGTCCTCGAGCATGTCCGTGGACTCATCCTCGCGGAATCACCGACCGGTCCGCGCGTGCAGCGCGACTATGACCCGAGTATCCCGGATTTCATGGCCGATCAGGACCGCTTGATTCAGGCCTTCCTGAACCTAGCTCGCAACGCCGCCGCCGCGGCCGGAATGACGGGTCGGATCGAGCTGCGCACCCGCGTTTTGCGTCAATTCACGATCGGAAACCGTCGTCATCGCCTTGTGCTGCAGGCGCAGATTCGTGATAACGGACCCGGAATCCCGCTGGAGATCGAGGATCGAATCTTCTTTCCGATGGTGTCGGGCCACCAAGGCGGTACCGGGCTGGGCCTACCCATCGCCCAAGAGCTGATCAGTCAACATGGAGGTCTCATCGAATGCGAGAGCCGGCCGGGCGAGACCACGTTTTGCGTCTATCTGCCGTTGGAGACGGACTATGAATAATCGCGAGCCCAAGGTCTGGGTCATCGACGACGACAGGTCCATCCGATGGGTGCTCGAGCGCGCACTGCGCAAGGCTGAGATGCACGTGACGTGTTTCTCCAACGGGGTCGGTGTCATGGAAGCGCTCCAGCGCGAGCAGCCGGATGTCATCCTGACCGATATCCGTATGCCCGGAATCGACGGGTTGGATCTTTTACGGCAGGTCTCGGCCCGCTATCCCGGGTTGCCCGTGATCATCATGACCGCACATTCCGACCTCGACAGCGCGGTGTCGGCCTTTCATGGCGGTGCCTTCGAGTACCTGCCCAAGCCCTTCGATCTCGACGAGGCCGTCGGACAGGTCAACCGTGCGTGCCGGCGCGGTCGCGAGGAGCGCTCCGAAGAGATCGTGATGACCAAGGCGCCGGATATCATCGGCGAGGCACCTGCCATGCAGGAGGTCTTTCGGGCGATCGGCCGACTTGCGCGCTCCAACATCACGGTTCTGATCAACGGCGAATCCGGAACCGGGAAAGAGTTGGTGGCACGCGCACTGCACCGCCACAGTCCGCGCAGCGATCGACCCTTCATCGCCTTGAACATGGCCGCAATCCCAAGGGATCTTCTGGAATCGGAGCTGTTCGGTCACGAGCGCGGCTCCTTTACGGGTGCCCAAAGTCGGCGCGAAGGGCGGTTCGAGCAGGCCGACGGGGGAACCTTGTTCCTCGACGAGATCGGCGATATGCCTGCCGAGCTTCAAACCCGACTCCTGCGGGTGCTCGCCGACGGCGAGTTCTACCGCGTCGGCGGCGTTGCCCCGACGCGGGTCGACGTGCGGATCATCGCCGCGACGCACCAAAACCTTGAGGAATTGGTTCGGCAAGGCCGTTTTCGCGAAGACTTGTTCCATCGTCTCAACGTCATCCGGATTCATCTCCCCGCGCTGCGCAATCGGCGCGAAGACGTTCCGGTGTTGATGCGGCACTTTCTCGCCCAGGCGGCCCTGGAGCTGACGTGCGAGCCGAAGGTGCTCGCGCCGAGTGCGATCGATCACCTGAAGCGGCTTGACTGGCCCGGCAATGTTCGCCAGCTTGAGAACACCGCTCGCTGGGTGACCGTCATGGCCTCTGGCAAAGAGATTCACGCCGAGGATCTGCCGCCCGAGCTCAACGCCTCGTTTTCCGAGCCGGCTCGCGATGAGCCCTGGGAGACGGTGTTTCGCCGCTGGGTCCGTCAGAGCCTCAAACAGGGCCAGGGTGCCTTGCTGGACACGGCCATGCCGGTGTTCGAGCAAATCCTCATCCAGACCGCCTTGGAGCATACCGGCGGGCGTCGGCAAGAGGCTGCGCGACTCCTCGGCTGGGGACGCAACACCCTGACACGCAAGATCAAGGAGCTGCAGCTCGACATCGAGATCGACCCGGAAGAGCCCTCGGCGGATGAGGATTCAGCTCGGAGCCCCCAAATCACTTAGGCGCAGCCAATCCAATCCAACACACGACGCATACCGCGCTAAGCGCGGTTTAAAGATCCGGAGAATGACTTGGACAGTATGAGTATCGAGCTGAAAGGCTCGGAGATTTCGTCGATTGATTTGAAGGACGGATGCCTGAGCCTGCATTTCTCACGGGCTTATCTCGTGAAGACGATGACGGGTTCGACCGAGCGGACGCGTTGGCAGCAGGCAGGGAACTTAGTGATCGAAGGGGTGGAGGAAACCTCGACGATTCCGAGTGGGCCGCTCGTCTGTCGGGGAGGGGACATCGAGGAGAACATCTTCACGTATCGCGATATGATCCCGATCCCGCTCGAGAGTCGAGGGCATGCGCGCTGTGTGCTGAGTTTCGAGGGGGTTGAGGATCCGTTCGTCGCTCAGGGAACGGCGATCAGACTGGACATGCGCGAAACACCCAAATACATCGAGCATTTACGCTGAACTGCGTCTTGCGTAGGCCCTTTCGTTGTGAGCCGCGTCCGAGGTTCGGACGCGATCTCCAGCCTCCAGCCGTGCCGAGCGGATCGGGTCGGATCAGTTGCGCGCAGAGCCGACGATCTCATGAGCAATGTCGACGACGCGATTGGCCATATCTTGGTATTCCTGCCGATAGTTGACCAGCAAGCCGTCCGTCGCCGCCCAGTAATCCTTGCCTGAAACCCCGTGCTCATGCTCGTAGTCGATGAACTGCTTTTGCATCCCGAGCATCTTTTCGATCAACTCCTGCTTTTCCTTCTTCAGCGCGGCGATATCGCTCATGTCGGTGTCCTCATAGGGTTTTTGGCCGCCTTGGAGCGGCGATGTTAGAACTTTCACAAACCTTAATATAGCATGCAGCGAGACGCCTCGGTCAACCGCCGAACCTGTTCGCGTGTCGATCGACCCCGGCCGCGACCGGCCTTCCCGCCCACGCCCTGCACACTGGATCCGCGATGTTTGATGTCATCCTCTACGAGCCCGAGATTCCGCCCAATACCGGCAATGTCATGCGGCTCTGTGCCAACGCCGGTCTGCGACTCAACCTGATCGAGCCGCTCGGTTTCGCTCTGGAGGATCGACTGCTCCGGCGTGCCGGGCTCGATTATCGGGAATGGGCAGAGGTCCAGGTGTATCGCACGCTGGAAACCTGCCTTGCGGCGATCCGCCCGCAGCGGCTTTTCGCACTCTCGACCCGAGGCTCGACCGCCTATACGAGTCCGCACTACGACACCGGAGACGCATTTGTATTCGGCCCGGAGACACGAGGTCTGCCGCAAGCCTTGCTCGACACCCTTCCGAGGGATCGATGCCTTTATATCCCGATGCGTCCGGGCAATCGCAGTCTCAATCTCTCCAACGCCGTTGCGGTCGTCGCGTTCGAGGCATGGCGCCAAACAGGGTTTGAAGGAGCGGTTTAGCCGAACTCCGCCTTTGGCTCGCGATCGAGCAGGGCGCGCGTTGCGCTCTCGGGCGAGACGCCTTCGTAGAGCACCCGGTAGACCTGCTCGCTGATCGGCATCTCGATGCCCAAGCGCGATGCGAGCCGATGCATGGCAAGCGCGGTCACGACACCTTCGACCTCTTGGCCGATCTTGGACTGTGCATCGGCCAAGCTCGCCCCGGCAGCAAGCGCAAGGCCCATCCGCCGGTTCCGTGATTGGTTGTCCGTGCAGGTCAGGACCAGATCGCCGATGCCGGCGAGGCCCATGAAGGTCTCCTTGCGCCCGCCCAAGGCGGTGCCGACCCGAATCAGCTCGGCAAGCCCTCGCGTAATGAGCGCGGCGCGGGTATTGGCGCCGAAACCGAGACCGTCGGCGATCCCGGTGGCGATCGCGAGCACGTTCTTGGCGGCTCCACACACCTCGACACCGACCATATCCGAGCTCGTATAGGCGCGAAACCGCTCCCCATGCAAAAGCCGTGCAACACGCTCGGCGAACGCGGCATCGGCCGAGGCGACCGTCACGGCGGTCGGGAGTCCGTGCGCGACCTCCTGAGCAAAGCTGGGTCCGGACACCACCGCGAGCGCGCGGGCGCCAAGACTCTCCCGGGCCACGGCGTGGAGCAGCTCCCCGCTTGCCGGATCAAGGCCCTTGGTTGCCCAAGCCACGCCCATCGCAGCGGGCAGTTGCCGTGCGATCTGTTCCGCAACGCGTCGAAACGCGTGACTCGGAACCACGATCAAGCAGTCGCTCGCCCCGTCAAGCGCTTCCTCCAGGGAGGCGGTCGCAGATAGATCTGCAGGAAGCGGGACTCCGGGCAGGAAGAGGCGGTTCTCGCCGTCGCGACGCAAGGCGTCGATCTGCTCGATCTCGTGACCCCACATCCGCACGCGGTGTCCATTACGACACAGCAGGATGGCGAGCGCTGTTCCCCAAGATCCTGCACCCAGAACCGCGATGGCGGCCTTCGCGCCATCAGCCTGCAGGGAATCGCCCGGCATGGTCGTGCTCAATGCTGGCTCGGCTGCTCGACAGCGTCGCCCTGCGCGCGCTGCATGGCCTCCTGCTGATGTTGCGCAAACAGGGCGTCGAAATTGACATGCTGCAGAACGAGCTGCGGGAAGCTGCCCTTGGACACCAGATCGGAGACGACCTCGCGGGCGTAGGGAAAGAGCAGATTGGGACAGTAGGCACCGACCATCGCGCCCATCTCCTGCTCGGCAAAACCGGCGATGCCGAAGATCCCGGCTTGCTGCACCTCGACGATAAAGGCCGTCTTATCCCCGAGCTGTGCCGAGACGGTCACGGAGAGCACGACCTCGAAAAGGTCCTCCTGGATCCGATTGACCTTGGTGCTGACATTGAGCTCGTGCGTAGGCTTCCACTCGCCGCGAAAGATGTCCGGCGCATTGGGAGATTCGAATGACGCGTCTTTGACGTAGATCCGTTGGACGGAGAACTGTCGCTCCGATTGGGTACGGGGGTCGTTGCTTTGTACGTTCTCGGCCATGTGGTGGTTCCTTATCGAAGACTTGATCGACGGTTGGATCAAAGACGGGGAGGATCGGGCGCCGGCGCGGCCGACCCCGGGATGGGTGACCGCGTCAGCGTTTCTTGCGCGTGAGCGGCAGGCTCGCGGCTTCCCACGCCATGATGCCGCCCTGCAGGTTGAAGACCTGCTCGAACCCTTCCTTTCGCAGTTGGCTACAAGCCATGGACGACTGAGCTCCGGAACGGCAGTTGATGATGATCGGTTTGGCCTTGTGCTTTGTCAGCGTGGCGATCTGGTTCTTGAATCCGTTCATCGGGACGTTGATCGCGTTGATGATGTGGCCCTTTGCAAAATCGGCCGCCGGCCGAACGTCGATGACCACCGCGTCTTGGTGGTTGATCATCTCGGTTGCCGCCAAAGGCTCGACGCTCCCTTTGCCGCCCACGATGATGTTGTGGGTCAGCAACCCCAAGATGACGAACAACGCCACGAAAAGGTACCAGTGGCTTCCGACGAATTCCACGATTTGGTCTAACAGCATCGCTCTGCGATCTCATTGATTAGGCAAGACTTCGGGTATGCCGCGACCGGCGCCTCGACCACGGGTCGAGCACGCCGGGGGCGCAGTTGCCCGCAACTGCCCTCGGGATGATTAAGGTGGCGAATTATAAGGAGTAGGGACGCGGGCGTCATCCCGCAGTGCATCGATTCAGTGGGTGTGCTGACAGAAGACCTCGCGCATCATCCCGATCAGCTGGAGGGTTCTGCCGTCGCTGACCCGGTAATACACGCGATTGGCATCCTTGCGCGAGGCCAAGATGCCCTTGTCGCGCAGAATCGCCAGGTGTTGGGAGATGTTGCTCTGCGAGGTGCCGACGTGGTCCACGATCTCCTGGACGCTGACCTCTTGGTCGCCCAGGGTACAGAGGATCTTCAGGCGCAGGGGGTGCGACATGGCTTTCAGCGATCGGGATGCTCGCTCGATATCCGCATCGTCCGCGAACAGGTTCATCGCGTCGGGGTCGTTGACCGGGTCGTTCAGGACCGGGCGGGAAGGCTGGCTCGGATTGCTCACCATCGGATCCTGTCTCATCAATTCTTAAGCATACAATAATAAACTCTTTCCGGCAGAGTGCGAAGTACATGTACCCCGCAGCCCGGGCTTGCCCGAGGAGGACGGTCGGGCGGCCGAGAGCCGAGGGTCCGCATCGTCGGCCGTCGGTTCTTTCCACGGCTTCCGATCGGGCCTCGGACGATGCGTATAATCAGACGACCGATTCGCACCACGACCCACTCCCTCACCGCCGTGCCCAGGACCGACGCAACAGGACATCCCGAGCGGCTTCACCGCGAGCCGTTCGCTCATCGGCGTCACCGAGCGCTCGATTGGATCGGGCACCGCGTTGCGCGCCCGGCGCTGATCTGCGTCCTGATGACGGCGTCGGCGGCTGCGGTGCTGGCGGAGACGGCCTCGGACGAGACCTTGGATACGCGCGCGAAAGATCTTCAGGAGATCCAGCAGCAGGTCGAGACCGTGGGTCGGGAGCTCATCGAGCAGCACGCGGACCGTCGTGCCTTGATCGCGGAGCTCGAGGTCCGGGAGCGCGAGGTTGCCGAGGCGGCCGTCAGCGGCCGAGAGTTGGCGCGCGCCGTTGCCGAGCAAACCCGTGTTGCCGAGGCGCTGCGGCTGCGTCATCTCGAGGAGTACGCCGCACTCGAGCAGGAACTCGCGCTCTGGGCGGACCTGGTGCGCACCGCTTATGTCATGGGTCGGGCCGATCGTCTACGACTTCTTTTGAATCAAGAAGATACCGCTCAAGCGAGCCGTATCCTATCGTATTTCGCCTATTTGAATCGAGAACAGCTGCGTAGGATCACGGCCATCCAGGCGCGCGTCGAGCGGCTCACGCGCTTGGCCCACGACGCCGAACGCGAGGCGGAGCGTCTGATCGATCTCGCACGCCGCCAAGAAACGGCGCGGCTTCGCTTGGAGGCCGCGCGGCAAGAACGCGCCGCGGTCTTGGGTCGATTGGAAGCCAGCATTGCCGGCCAAACGGAGAATCTCGAGGTCCTTGAGCGTGATGCCGAGGCGCTGCGGCTCTTGGTCGAGCACCTGCGTCAGCGTGCGCAGATCCGTGCCGAGCTGGACATCCGGCGTGATCCGTTTCCGGAGCGCCGAGGGCGCTTGGCATGGCCTCTGCTCCACGGCGAGATCCTTGCCGAGTTCGGAACGCTCAAACCCGATTCGGAGCTGCGCTGGGACGGCGTATTGCTGGCGGCGCGGCAAGGCGAAGAGGTGCGCGCCGTGCATGACGGGCGGGTGATCCACGCCGATTGGCTGCGTGGGTTCGGGTTGCTCTTGATGATCGATCACGGTGATGGCTACATGTCGATTTACGGCCACAACGAGGCGCTTCTGAAGGAGGCAGGCGAGTGGGTGGCCACCGGCGAGGTCATCGCCCTGAGCGGCGACAGCGGAGGTCGGGAGGAGCCCGTGCTCTACTTTGCCATTCGTCACAACGGCAAGCCACAAGACCCCGCGGGCTGGTGCGGCGCAACGGCTCGGCAGGGATCCCTCTCCGGGGCGGGTCGGAGCGATCTTTACGGGCTGCGGGAACGCGTCGACGCCGAACCGATCAAATCACGTCGAAAGCCGCAACAAAGGCTGTTTCTCGGCGCGGTCGGGTGCAACAAAGCGTCCGGATTGGCCTCGGATCAACCTGACGAAAGCAGCGAAAACATGCGATGCTAAGTCATCGTTCCGCAATCGCGGATCGGCCGTGTCCGGCCGCGCGATGCACGCCCCGCCCAACGGCGTGTCGACCCCCAACCGACGTGATTCCATGATACATGCCATGACCCGACGCCTACCCTTTGCCTCGACCTTGATTCTCGGGATTTGTCTTGTCTGGCCTGGTGCGCCGGGAGATCGTGCCTTTGCCGAGACGATCGAAAGCCCTGATATCCCCGAGACTACGGCCAAGACGGTCGAGACCGCGAGCGAGCTTCCGCTGAGCGATCTTCGAACCTTTGCCGAGGTGTTCGGGCGCATCAAAGAAGAATACGTCGAGGGCGTCCAAGACAAGTTCCTGCTCGAAAGCGCGATCCGCGGCATGCTCTCGGGCCTCGACCCGCATTCGGCTTATCT
Source organism: Thiocapsa rosea (assembly GCF_003634315.1). Taxonomy (NCBI): domain Bacteria; kingdom Pseudomonadati; phylum Pseudomonadota; class Gammaproteobacteria; order Chromatiales; family Chromatiaceae; genus Thiocapsa; species Thiocapsa rosea. Next base: position 1,579,724 of record NZ_RBXL01000001.1, on the reverse strand, counting down.
CGACAACGAGGAGTTCCAGGATCTGCAGGTCGGTACTCGCGGCGAGTTCGGAGGTCTCGGGATCGAGGTCGGAATGGAGGACGGTTTCGTGAAGGTGATCGCGCCGATCGACGACACGCCGGCACAGCGCGCGGGCCTTCAGTCCGGCGATACCATCGTGCGCATCGACCAGAAGCCGGTGAAGGGGCTCAGTCTGAACGATGCGGTGACCTTGATGCGGGGCGAGCCCGGCACGAGCATCGAGTTGACGATCATGCGTTCCGGCGACGAGCCTCCGTTCGACGTCACGCTCGAGCGGGCGGTGATTCAGGTTGCCAGCGTGCGCAGCCGCACGCTCGCGCCCGGCTTCGGTTACATCCGGGTCTCGCATTTTCAATCGCGGACCACCGAGGACGTGATCGCGGCGGTCGACACCCTCAAGAGTGCAAGCAACGGCTCCCTGAAAGGGCTCGTGCTCGATCTGCGCAACAACCCCGGCGGCGTGCTCAACAGCGCGGTCGGGGTGAGCGACGCCTTTCTGACGGGCGGTCTGATTGTCTACACCAAGGGCCGGCAGGAAGACAGCAAGCTCCAGTTCCAGGCCGGTCCCGACGATATCCTCTCCGGTGCGCCGATCGTCGTGCTGGTCAACGGCGGCAGCGCCTCGGCGTCCGAGATCGTCGCCGGTGCCCTACAGGACCACAAACGCGCGATCGTCATGGGCAACCAGACGTTCGGTAAGGGCTCGGTCCAGACGATCGTGCCGATCGACGACTCGACTGCGCTGAAGCTCACGACCGCCCGTTATTTCACGCCCTCCGGGCGTTCGATTCAGGCCCAGGGCATCACCCCGGACATCGAGCTCGAGCGCGGCGAGTTCAAACCTTTGGCTGCGAACGGCGTGTCGGATCTAAAGGAGTCCGATCTGGTTCGTCACCTCGAGGACGAGGCCCCGGAATCCGCATCCGAGGACGCTGCCGAGAAGGGGTCGCTCGTCGCCGAGGACTTCCAACTAGCAGAAGCGCTCAATGTTCTCAAGGCATTGAATATTTTCGGCCAGTTAGGCACTCCCTAGACCCTGTCCTCGAGTGACGTCAGCCGAGGCGCTTTCTTTCAATTTCGGAGTGGATTATGCCAAGGGTACTCGTCCCCCTCGCTCAAGGATGCGAAGAACTCGAGGCCGTCACGATCATCGACCTGCTGCGCCGAGCCGCGATCGATGTGGTGACGGCCGGCCTGGACAACCGGCCGGTGACCGCCAGTCGGGGGACCCTGTTGATCGCGGACACCAGACTTGAGGATGTCCTGGAGCGGACCTTCGACATGATCGTCTTGCCGGGGGGGCTGCCGGGATCCGACCATCTCGCGGAGGATCCCCGCATCATTGCCTTGCTTCGGAGTCAGCATGCAGCGGGCCGTTTCACCGCGGCGATCTGTGCCGCGCCCAAGGTTCTCGCGCGTGCCGGACTGCTCGACGGGCGATCGGCGACCGTCTACCCTGGCGCCGTCGATCCTTCGGACTATCCGAGTGTCGACTTCACGGACGCCGCGGTCGTTGTCGACGGGACCCTCGTGACCTCGCGCGGCCCGGGTACGGCAATGGACTTCGCGTTGCAACTGATCGAGCTCTTGCTCGGGCGCGAATCGCGCGACCAGGTCGAGCGCGGACTGGTCCGAACCCTCTGACGGAAGCTCGAAGCCGCCGGCCCGGATACCCGTGAGCCCAGGACATCAAGGACCATGCCCCTCGACCCGCCGATATCGGCTGCCGCAGCCTTTGCCTCTTTTTTGTTGAGTGTCGCCGCGACCCGCTGGTTGGCCTCGCACGGGGCCGCCGGCCTTGGACCACTCGATTACCCCAACGCGCGCTCGCTGCACAGCACGCCGGTTCCGCGCAGCGGCGGTCTGGCCGTTCTGCTCGGCTCGAGTACGCCGCTTCTGGTGCTGGCCGCACTCGGACTCTCCGCGCGAGAGCTCGGATGGATCGCAGCGGCCTTGCTGCCGGTCGCGGGGATCGCTTATCTCGACGACCTCGGCGAGGTGTCGCGTCGCCTGAGGCTCCTCGCTCACCTCGGTGCCGCCCTGCTCTTGATGAGCGGCGGGCTGCGTTGGGCCGTGCTGGATCTGCCGGGATGGGTCTTGGTCTTTCCGGGATGGGTCGCCGTCGTTCTGACCCTCGTCTATGTCGTTTGGCTCATCAATCTCTACAACTTTATGGACGGGATGGATGGCTTTGCCGCAGGGATGGCAGTGTTCGGATTCTCCGCGTTCGCGATCCTGGGCTGGTCCGGAGGCGAACCCCTCTTTGCGCTGGCTTCGGCCTGTGTGGCCTTGGCGGGCGCCGGGTTTCTGACCGGGAATTTTCCGCCAGCACGGATCTTTCTCGGGGACGCGGGTTCGTCGAGTCTCGGATTGTTCGTGGCTGCCTTCTCGCTGTGGGGGGTGCATCTCGGACTCTTCCCCTTGTGGAGCGCCTGGCTCGCCTTCTCGCCTTTTATCCTCGACGCGACCTGGACCCTGTTGGCCCGGTTGGCGAGGCGCGAGCGCATCTGGGAGCCGCATCGCTCGCATCACTATCAGCGATTGGTTCTGGCCGGATGGAGCCATCGTCGAACCCTGTTGAGGGCCTATCCCCTCATGGCCGCCGCAGCGGCCTGCGCGGTGGCCTCCCCACGCCTCCCGCCGCATGAGCAATGGTTGCTGATCGGGGCTTGGGCGATGATCTATGCCTTGATCCATCTGAAGGTACGACTGGTCGAGCGCACCGCCTCGTCGACGGAGCCCTCATGAATCCGCTGCTCGACCGTCTGCGCTCGCGAACCGCCGCCTTCTCGCACGATCTCGTCATGATCCCGGTGGCCTGGATCTCCGCGTACTGGCTGCGTTTCAATCTGGGCCGGATCCCGCCGGAGTTTGTCGACAGCGCCCTGAATTCGCTGCCTTGGGTCCTGGTTATTCAAGGCACCGTCTTTTGGCTGTTCGGGCTCTATCGCGGGGTGTGGCGTTTTGCGTCGCTCCCGGACCTGGTACGCATCGTCAAGGCCGCGGTGGCGGGGACCCTCTTGGTCGTCGTTGCGCTCTTCATTCTGAACCGCACCGAGCTGATCCCGCGCTCCGTGCCCGTGCTCTTCTTGGGGCTGCAAGTGATCCTGTTGGCCGGTCCCCGACTCCTGTATCGCTGGCTCAAGGATCACCGGCTCAATTTGAGCTCGGGACAGCGCGTGTTGGTCGTGGGTGCCGGGCGCGCCGGGGAGATGCTGGTGCGCGACATGCTTCGAGATACAAGCCGATCCTATTTCCCGGCGGGCTTCGTCGACGACAAACCGCGCCGACAGGGCAGCGAGGTCCACGGCGTCCCGGTGCTCGGGCAGACCGAGGCGATCCCCGAGATCGTCGTGCGCGAGGACATCGATCTGCTGATGCTGGCCGTTCCCAGTGCGACGGCCAAAGAGATGCGTCGGCTGGTGGAGTTATGCGAAGGCACCGGCCGACCGTTCCGCACCGTGCCGGAGCTGCGTAATCTCATGACCGGACAGGTCAGCATCAGTCAGTTGCGACCGGTCTCGATCGAGGATCTGCTCGGTCGCGATCCCGTCAGTCTGGACTGGGAGGGGATCCGCGCGGGGCTCTCCGACCGCGCCGTTTTGGTGACGGGTGCCGGCGGCTCCATCGGCTCCGAGCTGGTGCGCCAGATCGCGGCTGCCGTTCCGTCTCGTTTGATCCTGATCGACAACGGCGAGTACAACCTTTACCGTATCGAGATGGAGCTGCTCGAACGCTATCCGAGCTTGAGCTTCACGCGCTACCTGGTGGACGTTGCGGATGCGGCCGGGCTGGATGCGGTCTTTGCCGCCGAGCGCCCGCAGATCATCTTCCATGCCGCGGCCTACAAACACGTCCCGATGCTTGAGGATCAGCTCCGTGCAGCGGTGCGCAACAACGTCACCGGGACGCGCATTGTTTCGGAGGCGGCGTCGCGCTGGGCATGCGAACGTTTCGTCTTGATCTCGACCGACAAGGCCGTGCATCCAGCCAATATCATGGGCGCCACCAAACGTGTCGCCGAGGCGATCTGTCAAACCTTGGACCAGGACTCCGCGTGTCGCTACATCACCGTGCGATTCGGCAATGTCCTCGGATCCGCCGGCAGCGTGGTGCCGCTGTTCAGCCGTCAGATCGAGCACGGCGGACCGGTCACGGTGACCCACCCGGATATCGAACGGTTTTTCATGACCATCCCCGAGGCGTGCCAGCTGATCATGCAGGCGGCCGTGATCGGCGACGGCGGCGAGATCTTCGTGCTGGACATGGGCGAGCCGGTCAAGATCCGGTATCTTGCCGAACAGATGATCCGACTCTCCGGACGCGAGCCCGGCGAGGATATTCCCATCCATTACATTGGATTGCGCCCCGGGGAGAAGCTCTACGAGGAGCTGTTCTACGACTCCGAGGATCTTGTCGCGACGCGTCATCCAAAGATTCGTGTGGCCCGGGGAAGCGGCGGACTCATCGCGGCCGCGCCCGGGGAGAGCGTTGCGGCACTGGAGCAGGCCGCAGCCGTCGACGATCGCTCCGCGATGGCGAATATCTTGCGGGCGATGCTGCCGGAATGGCACCCTGAGCCGCGCGGCCAAACCCTATCGACCCAGTCTTTATCGAACCGGCCCCTATCGACCGAGGCCGTCTCGACAGAGGCAGGCCAAGACCGGAGAAATGCCGATGCATGACGACGCCGTCCTCGAAGAGGCACCGAGCATCAGCGCGCGGCGCGATGATCTCGATGGGATGTTTTCCGGGTCGCAATCGCTCGCTGAAATCCCCGAAGACGCGCTTGCGCCGGCCGCAGAGATGTCCCCGGAGCCCGACAGCAATCCCACCCCGAAGGCCGCCGTCTCCGCCTATATCGAGCCGCCCCCGGAAGGGCGAGTCGTTGCACACCTGCATGCGTCCGGGAAGCTCTCGCCCGGTGATCTCGCGCGGGCGAGGCGTCTCGCCGACGAGGCGGGCGATCCCCTCTTGCCGATGCTGGTTCGCTTGGGACTCATCTCCGAGCGCGACATGGCGCAGGCCATGTCCGACGTGCTCGCGCTTCCCCTGACCGACGCAAGCGCCTTCCCGTCCGAGCCATTGCGCGAAGATCTCTTCAGCCTGCGGTTTCTAAAAGACGCCAAGGTTCTCCCCGTGTCCGAGGACGATGACGGTATCCAGATCGCTTTCGCCCATCCGATCGATCGGTTCGCGGTCGAAGCCATGCAGATGGCGGCAGGCAAACCCGTGAAGGCGCTTGTGGGGCTGCCGAGCGAGATCGAGCTCGCCCTCGAGCGCCTCTACGAGAAGGTCGAAGAGGCGCCGGAAAGCCCCGAGGGTGCGCTCGGCGATTTCGACGAGGAGGACATCGAGCATCTCAAGGATCTGGCCAGCGAGGCCCCGGTCATCCGGATGGTCAACCAGCTCATTCAAAAGGCGCTCGAATCGCGCGCATCGGATATCCACATCGAGCCCTTCGCCGACCAGCTCAAGGTGCGTTACCGCGTCGACGGGATCCTCAAAGAGGTCGATGCACCGCCCGTGCGCTCCACGGCCGCTGTCATCTCCCGCGTGAAGATCATGGCGAAGCTCAATATCGCCGAGCGGCGGCTGCCTCAGGACGGGCGCATCCCGATCCGACTCCAGGGTCGCGAGCTGGATCTGCGTGTCTCCACCGTTCCGACCATGTTCGGCGAGAGCGTGGTCATGCGTCTGCTCGACAAGGAAAGCGTGCGCTTCGATCTTGATGCACTCGGCTTCGACGGCTCGCCGCGCGAGCGCCTTAGGCTCATCCTGGAGAAGCCTTACGGCATCCTGCTGGTGACCGGGCCGACCGGCTCGGGCAAGAGTACGACCCTCTACACGGCGCTCAGCCGGATGAACACCGAGGAGCGCAAGATCATCACGGTCGAGGATCCGGTGGAGTACCAGTTGGCCGGGATCAACCAGATCCAGGTGAAGAGCGCGATCGGCATGACCTTCGCCAGCGCACTGCGCGCCATCGTCCGCCAGGACCCGGACGTCATCATGGTCGGCGAGATGCGCGACCTGGAGACCGCACGGATCGCGGTCCAGTCGGCCCTCACCGGGCATGTCGTGCTCTCGACCCTGCATACCAACGACGCGGCCAGCGGTGTGACCCGCCTGCTCGAGATGGGCGTCGAGGACTATTTGCTCACCTCCACGATCAACGGCATCCTTGCTCAGCGTCTGGTGCGCAAACTCTGCCCGCATTGCCAGGAGGCTTATCCGGCGATCCCGGAGCTGGCGGTGCGTTTTGCGGCCATCGGGGCCGCGCCCGAGGACGTCGAGCTGCACCGGGCGGTCGGCTGCGACGCCTGCAACGGGACCGGCTATCGCGGCCGTTTGGTCATCACAGAGGTCTTGCTGATGACCGACCAGATCCGCAAGGCGGTGCTGAACCACGCGACCGCGACCGAGATCCGCCGCATCGCGGTCGCCGAGGGGATGGAGACCATGTACCTGGATGGCCTGCGCAAGGCGCTCGACGGTCGCACGACGATCGAGGAGGTGCTGCGTGTCGCCGAGGCAGGCGAAGAGCCGAGCGCGGACTGAGCCGCGTCGCAAGCGACTCCTCATGTCGTGTCTCGAAGCAGCGCTCGGTGGCGCCCGAAGGCTCCGAGCCGGACGCGGCTCAGGAAAACACGAATCGATCTTCAAACACTTGAACCGCGTCCCCGACAACGTTGAATGAGTGTTTCGACCTCAATACAGTGCGCATCCGGTGCCTATTGCGCCGGACGCGGTTCAACCGAGGACTGACGTGCCGAAATATTTCTACAAAGCGGTCAAGCTCGACGGAGAGTCGGTCGAGGGCGAGCAGGAGGCGGTCGACGAGGCCGCGCTGGTGCGCCAGCTCCAGAACGAAGGACTGATCCCGATCGAGACACGCTCCTCGGCAGGCTTGCGCGCCCGCTTTGTGCGGACACGACGTCGGCGCATCAACCAAAAGGAAATCGGCATCCTCACCCGCGAGCTGGCGACACTTCTCGAGGCCGGGATGACGTTGGACCGATCGCTCCAGATCCTGGTGGATCTCACCGAGGAGGAGCACCTGATCCAGGTCCTTTCGGACCTGCAGGAACGCGTGCGCGGCGGCGCGACCTTCTCGAGCGCGCTCGACCTGCAGGACGGGCAGTTCCCGCGGCTCTACATCAATATGGTACGTGCGGGCGAGGCCAGCGGTGCGCTGGATCAGGTTCTGGATCGGCTCGCCGATTATCTCGAACGACTTGCCGAGCTGCGCCAGACGATCACCTCCGCGTTGGTCTACCCATCCATCCTCTTGGTGGTCGCGGCCTTGTCGGTCATCATGCTGCTGGTCTTCGTCGTACCCCAGTTCACGGTGCTCTTCGACGATATGGGCGAGGCCCTGCCGCTGCCGACCCGAATCGTGGTCGCGACCGGCGATCTCTTCCGCAACTATTGGTGGGCCATGTTGGTCGGCATCGCCTTGATTGCCGTGGTGCTGGAGCGTTGGCTTCAGGACCCGGCCGTGCGCGACCGGTTCGACCACAAGGTACTGGGCGTGCCGCTGTTCGGGGATCTGATCTGGAAGATGGAGACGGCCCGACTCTGCCACACCCTGGCGACGCTCCTGAAGAACGGCCTGCCCCTGCTCAGCGCCCTGACGCTTGCCAAAGAGGTGGTCTCCAATCGGAAACTCTCGGGTCTGCTCAACGAGGCCGGCGACGATCTCAAGCACGGCCGCGGCCTCGCGGGACCCCTGGCCCGCCTCGAGGTCTTGCCGGATCTCGCACTGCAGATGATCCGCGTCGGGGAGGAGTCCGGTAGTCTGGACGCGATGCTCGCGAAGGTGGCGAGCATTTATGATCGGGAGACCCGCAACAGCGTCCAGAGTATGTTGACCTTGCTCGAGCCGATTCTCATCATCGGGCTCGGCGTGGTCGTCGCAGGCATCATCATCTCGATCTTGATGGCCATCCTCGGAGCCAACGAGCTGGTGTTCTGACGCGCCCAACCATCACCCATCACCCGTGTGCGCGTGCCGATCGCCTTGGCCCTGCACCATCCGCCCCCTACAATGACCACATACATTCAAAGTCATCCGAGCTTACCTATGCACCCGAATCAATCCCCGAATCGATCCCTGTTTCAATCAAGGCGAATTCGCGGTTTCACGCTCGTCGAGCTGCTCGTGGTCCTCGCGATCCTCGGTCTGCTGGCGGGGCTCGTCGGTCCCCAAGTCATGAGCTTCCTCGGCTCGTCCAAGAGCAAGACGGCCAAGCTCCAGATCGAAAACCTTGCCGCGACCCTGGATATGTACCGCTTGGAGGTCGGCCGCTATCCGACGCAGACCGAGGGTCTGCAGGCCCTCGTGGAGCGCCCGGCCAACATCCAGAACTGGAACGGTCCCTATTTGAGAAAGGGCGGCGTCCCGCAAGACCCTTGGGGTTTCGACTATCAGTACCGCTTCCCCGGCGAGCACGGCGCCTTCGATATCTGGTCGCTCGGCGCGGACAACCGTGAGGGCGGCGACGGCGAAAACGCGGACATCCGCAGTTGGGATTGACGAGGGTGCGGACTCGCCGTTTTGCGCGGACACCCAGTTGAGCTCTCCTGCCCGGCGTGGGCACCGCGGCTTCACCCTCGTGGAGCTGCTCGTGGTCTTGGCGATCGCCGCGTTGGCCATGTCTGCGGTGCCGCCGCTCTTCTCTGCGGCCATGCCGGGCGTGGAGATGAAAGCCGCCGCACGCCGCACGGTGAGCAGCCTCCGCCTGGCGCGGGAAACCGCGATACGTCAGGGAGCGGAGGTCGCCTTGGTGGTGGATGTCGAGCAACGCCGTCTCGAGCTTGCCGGACACCGCAGCCTGACGCTGCCCAAGCGTCTGGATGTCACACTCGAGGCCGCCGATCGCGAGATGCTCGACGAGCAGCGCGGGGCGATTCGGTTCTTTCCCGACGGGAGCTCGACCGGAGGCCGCATCATCCTGGCGAGCGAGGATTCCGGCTACCAGGTCGGTGTCGTTTGGTTGACGGGGCGCATCCGTATGGCGCCTTGGAGCGCGCGTTGAAGACCATGCGGAATCAAAGAAGACGGCAGTCCGGCTTTTCGCTGCTCGAGGTGTTGGTCGCCTTCGCCATCCTCTCCGTGTCGCTCGGTGTGCTGATGCAGATCTTCTCGCAAGCCATGCGGACCACCCTGGTCTCTTCCCAGTACAGCCGCGCCGCGTCGTTGGCCGAGTCCAAGTTGAACGCGGTCGGAACGGCGATCCCCTTGGAAGAAGGTTCCGTCTCGGGCGATCCGGAGGGCGGCATCGCGTGGGAGATCACCATCCTCCCGGTGACCTTGGGCGAGGAGTTCGGAGCCGAGCCGCCGGCCACGCCCTACCGTATCAACGCGACCGCACTCTGGGAGGACGGGAGCCAGGTCCGCAGCCTCACGCTTTCGACCTTGCGCCTCGGGGAGCGGTTCTGAACTGCGTCCGCCATGCCATGGAGCGTTTTCAACCGTGATCGGCCTCGAATGAGTCAACGATCGTTGCAGCAGACGCGGTTCGAGAGTACGCGTCTTGGTGATTATGGACGTGTCGGCACCGGTCGCCCCGGTTTCCCGTCGAAGACGAACCCCTGTGCGACCACCGCCTTCGCTACGGCTTGGTCTAGGACGCGTGCAACGAGAGTCCGGCGTCGGTTGCTGGACACCCGGGGCTTCACCCTGATCGAGCTGCTCATTGCCTTGGCGATCGTCAGTCTCATCACGCTCATGCTTTTTTCCGGATTGAGCCTCGGTTCACGCGCCTGGGAAGGGGTCGATGCGGTCTCCGAGCGCGTCTCCGAGGTGCGGGTTGCGCGCGATTTTCTGATGTCGACCCTGAGTCAGACGCGGGCGACGACCTTGACGCTCGACGCCCAGATGATCAGCGTCTTCGCCGGCGACAGCGAGCGCCTGGAGTTTGTCGCGCCCCTGTCCACGCAGGTCGGCGTGCCCGGGCTCTACATCCTGCGTCTCGGGCTTGTGCCGATCGGTCAAGACGTGAGTCTGGTCCTGACGCGCTGGCTGGTTCATCCCGAGGTACTCGAGGGAACCGACGAGATCCCGGCCTGGGAGCCCTTGGAGGCGGACTCGGGCGCCGCACTCGACTCGACCCCGCTCGACACGGACACCGCCGCCGGCGCCTTCGGCCGAACCCTGCTCCTGGATCGCGTCGCTGCGTTTCAGATCGCCTATTTCGGTACCGCCGACGGGGAGATCGAGCCCGATTGGCATGAGGAGTGGATCGGACAATCGACCATGCCGACCCTGCTGCAAATCCGTATGGCCACGCCCGCGCAGTCCTGGCCGGATCTGCTGGTCAGCCTGCCGGTGCGCCTCTTTTGACCGGGGTGCGTTCGCGCGCCCCGCGCCAGCGGGGCATCGCCTTGGTCCTGGTGCTCTGGGTGCTGACCCTACTCACCGTCATGGCGGTCGGCCTGACTGCGGCGCAGCGAACCGAGACGTCGCTGAGCGACAATCACGTCTCGGGAGCACGCTTTCGGACCGCTGCGGATGCCGCGATCGCCTTCACGGTCCTGGTCTTTGCGATGCCGCCGCCCGATGCGACCGATCCGGACGTGTCCGCCTGGTTGCCCAACGGCGTGGCCGTGCCTTGGCGGTTCGGCGGGGTCGATCTCGCGATCCGGGTCTTCAACGAGGGCTCGCGAATCGATCTGAATCAGGCACCGCCCGAGCTGCTCTCGGCGCTCCTCGTGACGCTCGGCATGGAGGAAGATCCGGCGGCGTCGCTCGCGGCAGCCATCGTCGATTGGCGCGACGAGGACGATCTGTCGCTCCTGAACGGTGCCGAGGATCGCGACTACCGTGATGCCGGTCGGACACTCGGGGCAAAGGATGCGCCCTTCGTGGCCGTGGAGGAGCTGATGCAGGTCCTCGGGATGACACCCGAGATCTACGCGCGCTTGGCCCCGGAGGTCAGTGTCGATCTCGAGGGGGCCGGATTCGACGAACGCTTCGCTTCCGCGGCAGCGATCGCCGCGACCCAGGGGATCCCGTTTGAAGACGCGCAGCTTCGCGTTGTCCAGCGCGATTCGCCTCTGTTCGAAGACAGCAGCGGACCTCGGTTCGTCGATCGGGCCGGACCCCTCTACCGAATCGAGGTCTCGGAAACCGGTGCGGGCGCCGGTGGACGCAGGATGGAGGCGCTGGTCGAAGCAATGCCCGGGCAGCAACCGCCCTATCAGGTGCGTTGGCGCCGTTTCGGTCTGCCCGCTGCGCCGCCGGCGCCGATCGACATCCAAGCCGATGCCGGTTGACTGGCGTCTCGGCGACCGGTGGACTTACACTCAAGGGGTCGGCTGACCGCAAGCACAGGCGTGCGGCATCCGACGCGGACCGACAACCCCATTCCGACTGGCACTCATGTCCCTCAGCGATCGACTCAAATTCCTCGGCCAGCTCCCGAGCGGCCCCGTAGCGGGTCTCGACGAGATCTACCGCACCCTCCGGCGCTCGCTCGTGGCCTGTCTGCCCATCCCGGCGCGACGTTTTCTCGCGCGCCGCGACCGTCGTTTGATCATCGAGCCCGAGGCATCGACCGCGCATCTTTTCCTGATGACCGGCGAGGAGCGCGAGCCTGTCGGGGAACTCGGGCTCGATACGGCGATTCCGCTCCCCGAGATCGCACGAAACGGACCTGAGCGCTCCCCGACGCGGGTCTTGATGATGCCGCGCGAGGACATCCTGACACGCACCGTCTCGCTGCCGTCGCAGGTGCGCGTCAATCTTCCTCAGGTGATTCGCGTCGAACTCGATCGCCTCTCGCCCTTCCAAGCAGGCGACGTCCTCTACGATTTTCTCGCCAAGCCCGGCCCGAAAGGCGCCGCGCGCGTAAAAGTCGAGCTCGCCTTGTGCCGCCGTGACCTTGCAGCGGCCTGGGTCCAGCGCATGCGCGATGCGGGGGCGCCGATCGATCGGATCGCTTGGGAAGGAGCCTGGCCTTCGGCCAACCTCTTGCCGGCGGCAGAGCGCCCGAAGCGCCGTCTCGAACTCTTCAGTGCCGATAAGCTCCTCTGGACAGCGGTGGCGCTGCTTATCGCGGTCGCCCTCGTCGGACCCTTGTGGCAGCAGAAGCGGACCGCCGACGCACTCGATGCCGAGGTGCGGCGGGCACGCGTCGAGGCGGTCGCGGTCGACGATCTGCGCCAAGAGCTCGAGCGGGCACGCTTGGGAAGCACGGCGGTGCTTCAACAGAAACGCGACGAGCCGAACATCCTCGTCCTGTTGCGCGAGTTGAGCGACCGTATCCCGGACGACACCTGGATCCAGACCCTCGACTACAACAACGGACAGGTCGAGCTGCGCGGCGAATCCGGACAAGCGACCGCCTTGATCGCGCTGCTCGAGCAGGCGCCCGGGATCGACGATGTGTCCTTTCGCTCGCCCGTGACCCAGGTCCCGCAGACCGGCAAGGAGCGCTTCAATATTGCACTGCGGTTCACGCGTGCGAGGGGAGAATGAAGGCCTTATCGCATCCGAAGATCCTCTGTGTTCTCGCGTGGGTTGCGCTGTTGTCGGTTCCGCTTCTGGTGATCGGCGGTCTGGCAATCGCATGGGGCGGCGAGATGAGAGGGTTTTCGGCACGGATCGCAGACAGCGAGGATCAGCTCATGCGCTTTCGGCGAATGATCGCCACTCTGCCCGAGTTGCGCGCGGAGATCGAGCGGGTCCGCACCAACGAGAGCTTCAAAGCGTTCTACTTCGATGCACCGACAGCGGCCTTGGCGGGTGCCGAGCTTCAGCGTCAGGTCCAGGATATCGTCACCGCGGCCAGCGGCCGTCTGATCAGTACCCAGATCCTGCCCGGGCCGCCGGAGGAAAGTCCTCCTCGGGTGCGGGTGCGCACCCAGATCCAAGGTTCGACCGAGACCCTCCTGGATGTGCTCTACAATCTCGAACAGGCACGGCCTTTTTTGTTCGTCGATCAGGTCTCGGTGCGCTCCTCGGCCCGCCCTCAGCAGCCTGCTGCCGATCCGCGCGGACGCGCCATTCGTCGTCCCCCGGTCAATCCGGCAGGCGAGCTGACGGTCCGAATCGACATCTTTGGATTTACCCTCGGAGGTGACACTTGATCAAGTGGCTCCCCGGATTCCTCGTGCTTGCCCTGGTCCTGTTGCTGGCCCTGCAATGGAAGGATTGGCCGCCCGGTCCGTCGCGCGCCGGACTCGACGCCGCATCCTCGGCGGCGACGAGCACGCCTGTCGGGAGCGAGCCGGACGCCGCAGCGCAATTGCCGCCCCCCGATCCGAAAGACGCCTACGTGAGCGTGACCGACCGACCGCTGTTTCGCCCCCAGCGTCGACCGGAAGAGGACGTCGATCCGGACGAGCAGCCAACGCTCGAGCCGGATGTGCTGACCTCGCTCGACGGCATGAACCTCAGCGCGGTAATCATCACGCCGACGCTGGTCTCGGCGTGGGTCCAGGATCCGAATCAACCCCGGCTCAGACGTCTGCGCATCGGCGATGATCTCGAGGGCTGGTCCGTTCAGACCATCCTCCCGGATCGTATCCTGCTGGAGCGACAAGGCGAGCAGGATGCGCTAATATTGCGCGATTACGGAAAAACACCCAACCCGGCTGCCCCGATGCCGGTCCCGCGGCGTCCGCCCCGGGTGCTGCAACCCGCGGATTCCCCGGACCAATGACACCTAGGACCACTGATCGCATCGGCCTGTCGAGCCGAGCCGACTCGAACACGATATCGATGGATCCATCGCGCCATTTCGGTGCCCGGTCGCTCGCCGGTCACCTGCCCCGACTGGCGGCTATCGTCATCGTTGCGTTCGTCTCCACGGCGTGCGAGCGCGCCTACTGGGATCCCACGGTCCGCATCGACGACATGGGAGATGACGGGACCCGCGCCCTGCAGGGCGGAGGCCGCGGTATGGTCTCGCCGGGCACGACCGAAGCAATGAGCATCGCCTTGGGCGAAGAGGATGTGCGTGGTCCCGCCGTCGAGTCACTCCAGCGCGGCACCGGGACCTTTGTCCGCGAGATATCGCCGCCGAGCGTGGACACCACGCCGGGCGACGTCACTCTGAACTTCGACGGCACAGACATCCGCGAGGTCGTCAAGGTCATCCTCGGCGATCTCCTGCAGGTGAACTATGTCCTGCATCCCGCGGTGCAGGGTGTCACCTCGCTGCAGACCGGTCGCCCGCTGCGGCGTGACCACCTGATCCCGACCCTCGAAACCCTCCTGCGCATGAACAACGCCGCCATCGTCTACTCGGGCGGCACCTACGAGGTGGTTCCGCTCGCGAATGCCGTTCAGGGTCGCGTGGTGCCCCAGCTCGGCGAGTCCGGTCGAGCCCTCCCCGAAGGCTACAGCGTGCAGGTCGTGCCCCTGCAATACATCGGTGCGGAGGAGATGAGCAACATCCTCCAGCCGCTGGCTCCCGACGGGAGCGTGATTCGTGTCGACAACCTTCGCAACCTGGTGGTAATCGCCGGGACCAGTCCGGACATGGGTAACCTGCTCGACACCATCCGCGTCTTCGATGTCGATTGGATGGCGGGGCTCTCCGTCGGCTTCTTTGTCCTGGAGTACGCCAAGGCCAACGAGGTCGTGACTCAGCTTCAAACCCTTTTAGGCGACGAAGGCAGCAATCCGCTCAAGGGTGTGTTCAGGTTCGTCCCGATCGAGAGCGCCAATGCCGTGCTCGTGGTGTCTCCGCAGGCCAGTTATCTCCAACAGGCCAGCAACTGGATCGAACGTCTCGACATGGCCGAAGCGACCGGCGACGCCGCCGAGCGTCTCTTCGTCTATAGGGTGCGCCACGGCGATGCGGAGAATCTGGCCGACACACTCTCCCAGCTCTTTGGGGGGGAGGGGTCGCAACGCACGCCGTCCGTGGGCGGTGTTGCGCCTGGATTGGGCGGCTCCTCGATCGGCTCGACGGGTGACGGCGGGACGGACGGGGGGGGTGTCGGCGGGCAGTCGGCACCGCGTCGCAGCTCTTCGCGCGAGATCGAGCTGTCCTCGCCGGTCAGTATCGTTGCCGATGCGACCAACAATTCTCTGATGGTCAGGTCGAGTCCGAGGGACTACAAGAAGATCCTCGACGCACTCAAGCAGTTGGATATCCTGCCGCTGCAGGTCTTGGTCGAGGCCACCATCGTGGAGATCAGCCTGGAGGGCAATCTCAAGTACGGGGTGCAGTGGAATCTCTTCGGCCTCGCAACCAAGGATCAGCGCAGCCAATTTACCTTGGGCTCGGGCAATACACTCGACACCAGCGTCGGTCTGAGCTTCCCCGGCTTCAACTGGGCCGTCATCAGCCGGCCGGATACGATCCGCGCGACCCTGAGCGCCTTGGCGCAAGACAACCTGATCAACGTCCTGTCGTCCCCGTCGGTGATGGTCTTGGACAATCAGACGGCGAAGATTCAGGTCGGCAAAGAGGTCCCGATCGCGACCAGCCAGCAGCAGGGTCTGACGAACACCGATCGGGTCGTCAACACCATCGAATATCGGCCCACGGGCGTCATGCTCTCGGTCAAGCCGCGGGTCACCCCGGGCGGTCTGGTGCAGATGGAGATCGAGCAGGAGGTCAGCACGGTCGACGCGGCCGGCAGCGGCGGCTCGGCGCTGGACTCGCCGACCTTCTCGACACGCAATATCACCAGCTCGGTTGCCGTACGCTCCAACCAGGCCGTGGTGCTCGGTGGCCTGATTCAAAACGAACGAAGCGACGGCAATCAAGGCGTCCCCGGGCTCTACAATCTCCCCTTCGCCGGGCCGCTGTTCGGGCAGCGCTCCAAGGTCTCCAGAAGGACCGAGCTCGTGGTGGTTTTGACGCCGAAGGTGATCGCAAGCGACCAGGACGCAGAAACGGTCACACGCGACTTCCGCAACAAGGTCCGCGGTCTACAGATGAAGTTCTAATCGGCTCCGCTCGCGGTTCGGCAGAGCCGTCGTTAGCCGAAGTTGATCTTGGCCTCGAGGTTCGGGGCCGAGTCCGCATTGGCGAGTGCTTCGTCCAACGTAATCGAACCCTTGTGGTAGAGCTTCAAAAGCGCCTCATCGAAGGTGGTTGTCCCCTCCTCGCCGTGTCCCTGCATCGCCTCCTCGATCGCCTCGATGTGCCCGTCTCGTATGAGATCGGCGATGTGCGGCGTGTTGACCAGGATCTCGATGGCCGCACAGCGCGCGCCAGTGGTGGTGCGAACCAGGCGCTGCGACACGATGGCGCGCATGTAGGCCGAGAGATCGCTAAAGAGCGTCTTGTGCATCTCCTGCGGGAACATGTTGATGATCCGTTCCATCGCCTGATACGCATTGTTGGCATGCAGGGTCGAGATCGCCAAATGACCTGTCCCGGCCAGCTCGATCGCCGCCTCCATGGTTTCACGAGTCCGGATCTCGCCGATCAGAATGACATCCGGAGCCTCGCGCAAGGCGCTTTTCAGCGCCCGTCGGTAGTCCTTGGTGTCCAGCCCGAGCTCGCGCTGGCTGAGGATGCACTGCTGGTGAGGATGCACGAACTCGATGGGGTCTTCGATGGTGATGATGTGACCCGGCGCCGTGCGATTGCGATGACCGATCATCGCGGCGAGTGTCGTGGATTTGCCGGAACCCGTCGCGCCGACCATGAGGATGATTCCCCGCTTGTGCATGACCAATTGGCTCAACACAGGGGGTAGATCCAATTCCTCGAGGGTCGGGATGCTGTTGCGGATGTAACGCAGGACCATCGCGCGGTGTCCGCGCTGGTGATAGGCATTGACCCGAAAGCGTCCCCGATCCTCCAAGGCGACGGCGAAGTCGAGCTCAAGCGATTCAGCCAGCTCACGCTCCTGATCCGCGTCGATCAGTGAGGCAATCGCCTCCCGACAAAAGGTCGTCGTCAACGGGGTCTCGCCGATCGAACGGATCACCCCTTCGATCTTGATCTTGGCCGGTGCCCCGGGCACGAAGAAGAGATCCGACGCCTTGTGTCGAATCATCATCTCAAGATAAGGGTTGATGTCCATCGCAGTTCTAAGGTTTTCGCCCGCGGTCTGGACCAGCCAATCCGTCGATCATCGTGGAGTTCGTGAGTGTCTCGCTGAACAGGGTCGAGTCGAATGAATCGCTATCCCCGTCACCGAGAATGGTCAGTCCGTCCGTCTCGGCGAAGGGATCTCTGCCCTGGGCTTCGTGGCCCTCCAACTTGATCGCCAAGCGAAGCTCGTTCATGGAGTCGGCGCTGCGCAACGCATCCTCATAGCTGATCTTACCGGCCTCGTAAAGATCGAAGAGCGACATGTCGAAGGTCTGCATGCCCTGCTCGCGCGAGCGCTTCATGATCGCCTTGATGGACCCGACATCGCCCTTGAAGATCAGATCCTGAATCAACGGCGTGTTGATCAAGACCTCGACTGCCGCGATGCGACCACCGTCGGTGCAGGGCAAGAGACGTTGCGAGATCACCGCCTTGAGATTCAGGGACAGATCCATCAGCAACTGAGCACGCCGCTCCTCGGGAAACAGATTGATGATGCGGTCGAGGGCTTGGTTGGCGTTGTTGGCATGAAGCGTCGAGAGACAGAGATGGCCGGTCTCGGAGAAGTTGATGGCATGCTCCATGGTCTCCCGGGTGCGGATCTCGCCGATCAGGATGACGTCCGGTGCCTGGCGTAGCGTATTCATCAGCGCGATTTCCCAGCTCTCGGTATCGACGCCGACCTCGCGCTGGGTGATGAGACAATGACGGTGGGGGTGGACGTACTCGACCGGGTCTTCGATCGTGATGATATGTCCGTAGCTGTGTTCGTTGCGATGACCCAGCATGGCCGCGAGCGACGTCGATTTCCCCGAGCCCGTGCCGCCGACGACCAACACCAGGCCGCGCTCGCCCATCACGATGTCTTTCAATACCGGAGGGAGCGCGAGCCCGTCGAGCTCCGGGATGGTCGCATTGATGGTGCGCAGCACTGCGCCGCAATGACCTTGCTGGATGAAGGCGTTGACCCGAAACCGACCGATCGACTGCGGACTGATCGCGAAATTGCACTCCTTCGTCGCGTCGAAGTCGCGAATCTGGCGATCATTCATGATGGAGCGCACCAGCACATTGGTCTGGGCGGAGGTCAAGGCTTGCTCGCTGATGGGCGTCATGCGCCCGTCGATCTTACAGGCCGGCGGAAAACCCGCAGAGATGAAGAGGTCCGACCCCTTCTTGGCCATCATCTTGCGCAGACAATCGAGCATGAAATGGGCGGCTTGTTGACGATCCATCTCTAATCTCGCCCTCTCGACGCGACGCGGCCTTCATGAGGAGACGCTGAGCGGACCCGACCGGATGCGAGCCGCTCAGTGATGTAGAAGAATACAACGCACTTCAGAATGATCGACCGTGTCAGCGACGCGGCGTTCGGGATCCGGCGCGGCCGAAGCCGCGCTAAGACCCTATCAAGCAGCAGTACACCAACGAAGCGGCCCAACCCGTCTCAACGCGCCAGATCGGAACGGCCCATCAACCACTCATCCACCGCCCTCGCGCATTGACGACCTTCGCGGATGGCCCACACCACGAGCGACTGACCGCGTCGCATGTCCCCGGCACAGAAGACGCCGTCGACCGAGGTGTGATAGGCGGCAGGGCCGTCGGTGGCGCCCTTGATGTTGCCGCGCGGATCAATCTCGAGGCCGGCGTTCTCGCGCAGCTCGGCGATCATGCCTTCGTGTACGGGATGCACGAAGCCCATGGCCAGCAGCACCAGGTCGGCCTTGAGCTCGCCGACGCTGTCCGGGACCGGCTGCATCTGCCAACGCCCGCCGTCGGTGCGCTCCCAGCGTACCAGCTCGAAGCGTAATCCCTTGACGCGGCCGTTCTCGTCGCCGACGAACGCCTTGGAGGCGACGTTCCACAGCCGCTCGCAGCCCTCTTCCTGGGAGCTGGAGGTGCGCAGACGGTTCGGCCAATCCGGCCAGGTCAATCCCTTGTCTTCCTTCTCCGGCGGTTTGTCCAGGATCTCGATCTGCGTGACGGATTTCGCACCGTGACGGTTGGAGGTGCCGATACAGTCCGAGCCGGTATCCCCGCCCCCGATCACGACGACATGCTTGCCGTGAGCGCTGATGAATTCGTCCTCGGGGACGTACGAGCCCTGCACGCGCTTGCTGTTGCGCGTCAAGAAGTCCATCGCGAAATGGATCCCGGACAACTCGCGCCCTGGCACCTCCAGGTCACGCGGCTTTTCCGACCCGCCGGCGAGGACCACGGCGTCGTACTCCTCGCGCAACCGCTCGACCGGGATGTCCACTCCGATATGGGCGTTGGTGTGAAACTCGACGCCTTCGGTGCGCATCTGCGCCATTCGGCGGTCGATCAACGATTTGCTGAGCTTGAAATCCGGGATGCCGTAGCGGAGCAGTCCGCCGATGCGATCCGCCTTCTCGAACAGGTGAACCTGATGACCGGCACGCGCGAGCTGCTGGGCAGTTGCCAGGCCGGCCGGACCGGAGCCGACCACGGCGACACGCTTGCCGGTGCGTCGCTCCGGCACCAGCGGCTTGATCCAACCTTCCTGCCAGGCCTTGTCGACGATGGCGCATTCGATCGTCTTAATGGCCACCGGCGTGTCGTTCAGGTTCAGGGTGCAAGCGGCCTCGCAGGGTGCGGGACAGATGCGGCCGGTGAACTCCGGAAAGTTGTTGGTCGAGTGCAGGACCTCGATCGCCGCCTGCCAGTCACCCTGATAGACCAGGTCGTTCCAGTCCGGGATGATGTTGTTGACCGGGCAGCCCTGATGACAAAAGGGAATACCGCAATCCATGCAGCGAGCACCTTGCTCGCTGACCTCGCGATCCCCCATCGGGATCACGAACTCGTTGTAGTGCACGACGCGGTCGGCGGCCGGCTGATAGCGCCGGTCACGACGGTCGAATTCAATGAATCCGGTCGGCTTACCCATGATCCACAATCCCCTTCGACTGCTTGATCGTCTGTGGCGGACGGCTTTGACGCGTCTGCATGGTTTCGAGCGCCCGGCGATAATCAACCGGCATGACCTTGACGAACCGTGTGCGATAACTTTCCCAATCGTCGAGGATCCGTCGCGCCACATCGGAATTGGTGTAGTGCAGATGATTCACGACGAGCTGCTTGAGCCGCGCGGCATCGTAACGGCTCATATCCTGACTGAGATCCACGAGACCGTGGGTCTCGAGGTCGCCACCCTGGTGGTCGAGCGCCTCGAGGATGTCGTCTTCAATCGCGATCGGCTCGAGCTCGACCATCGCCAGATTGCAGCGCTCGGCAAAGGTGCCGTCCTCGTCCAAGACGTAAGCGACGCCGCCGGACATCCCGGCCGCGAAGTTTCGTCCCGTCGGGCCGAGCACGACGGCGATACCGCCCGTCATGTACTCGCAGCCGTGATCACCGACGCCTTCGACCACGGCGATGGCGCCGGAGTTGCGCACACAGAAGCGCTCGCCCGCTACACCCCGGAAGAAGCACTCGCCGCTGATCGCACCGTAGAGCACGGTATTGCCGACGATGATGTTGTCTTCGGCGCGCTCGATCGCGGATTCGGCCGGAGGATAGATGATGAGCCGTCCGCCCGAAAGACCCTTGCCGACATAGTCGTTGGCCTCGCCCTCGAGTTCGATCGTCACGCCCGCGGCCACCCAGGCCCCGAAAGACTGACCGCCCGTGCCCTTGGCCTTGATGTAGATGGTGTCCTCGGGTAGCCCGGCATGCCCGAAGCGTTCGGCAACCCGGCCCGACAGCATGGCGCCGAAACAGCGGTTGTAGTTCCGGATCTCGGTCTGTATCCGCACGGGCTCGCGGCGCGCGAGCGCCGGCTCGGCCTGACGGATCAGCTCGTGATCAAGCGCCTTGTCGATGCCGTGATCCTGGCTCTCGCTGTTGTAGACCGCCACGTCCGTTCCGACATCCGGGCGTGCCAGCAGACGCGAGAAATCAAGTCCTCGGGCCTTCCAGTGCGAAATCGCGCGCCGCATCTCGATACGCTCGGAATGGCCGATCATCTCGTTCAACGTGCGGAAGCCGAGCTTGGCCATCAACTGACGGACCTCTTCGGCGACGAAGAAGAAGAAGTTGATCACATGCTCGGGCTGTCCGGTAAAGCGCCTGCGCAGCTCCGGATCCTGCGTCGCGACACCCACCGGGCAGGTATTCAGATGACACTTGCGCATCATGATGCAGCCCTCGACGATCAAGGGCGCGGTCGCGAAACCGAACTCGTCGGCCCCGAGCAACGCCCCGATCACCACGTCCCGACCGGTGCGCATGCCGCCGTCGACCTGGACCGCGATACGCCCGCGCAACCGGTTGAGCACCAAGGTTTGATGGGTCTCGGCGAGACCGATCTCCCAAGGCGAGCCCGCGTGCTTGATGGAGGTCAGCGGACTGGCGCCCGTGCCGCCGTCATAGCCGGCAATGGTGACGTGGTCGGCATGGGCCTTGGACACGCCGGCGGCAACCGTTCCGACGCCGACCTCGGAGACCAGCTTGACCGAGATGCGGGCCTTCGGGTTGACGTTCTTCAGGTCGTGGATCAGCTGGGCCAGATCCTCGATCGAGTAGATATCGTGATGTGGCGGCGGCGAGATGAGCCCCACTCCGGGGGTGGAATGGCGGACCCTGGCGATCTGCGGGCTCACCTTGTGGCCCGGCAGCTGGCCGCCCTCGCCCGGCTTGGCCCCTTGCGCGATCTTGATCTGGATGTCGTCCGCGCTCACCAGGTACTCGGTCGTGACGCCGAAACGGCCCGAGGCGACCTGTTTGATGGCCGAGCGTTCCGGGTTCGGCGAGCCGTCGGGCAACGGCTGGAAGCGCTCGGGCTCCTCGCCGCCTTCACCCGTATTGGACTTTCCGCCGATGGCGTTCATTGCCTTGGCGAGTGTGGAGTGTGCCTCGGGCGAGATGGAGCCGAAGGACATGGCGCCGGTTGCAAAGCGTTTGACGATGGCACTCGCCGGCTCGACCTCCTCGATCGGGATCGGCTCGGGAGCGAATTTCAGCTCCATGAGACCGCGCAAGGTCAGGAGGCGCTCGGACTGGTCGTTGATCAGACTCGAGTATTCGCCGAAGGTCTCGAAGCTCTTCGCACGGGTCGCGTGCTGCAGCTTGGAGATGGTCTCGGGGGTCCAGACATGATCCTCGCCGCGCAGGCGATAGGCGTAATCCCCGCCGACATCCAGGTGTTTGCGGTAGATCTGCTCGCGCCCGTAGGCTTGCCCGTGCCAGCGCACCGCCTCCTCGGCAACCTCCTTCAGACCGATCCCTTCCACCTTCGTTTGGGTGCCGGTGAAGTAGCGCTGGATGAACGGCGTGTTGAGCCCGATCGCATCGAAGATCTGCGCCCCGCAATAGGACTCAAGCATGGAGATGCCCATCTTCGACATGACCTTGAGCAGCCCCTTGCCGACCGCCTTGATGTAGCGCTTCTGGGCCTCTTCGAAGGTCAATGGCTCGGCCAGATGCGGCAGCAATGACTGAATCGTATCGAAAGCGAGATAGGGGTTGATCGCCTCGGCGCCGTAGCCGGCCAGCGTGGCGAAGTGGTGCACTTCCAAGGCCGCACCGGTCTCGACCACGATGCCCGAGCTGGTGCGCAGGCCGCGTCGAATCAGATGGTGGTGCACCGAGGAGGTGGCGAGCAGCGCCGGGATCGGGATGTGGTCGAGATTGGTGTTGCGATCGGACAGGATCAGGATGTTGTAGCCGGCCAAGACCGCCTGCTCGGCTTGCTCGCAGAGACGATCGAGCGCCGCGCCCATGCCTTCCGCGCCCTCGGTCGCGGGGTAGACCATGTCGAGCGTACGGGTCCTGAACGCCGCCCCGGCGCTGTACTCGATGTGCCGAATTCGCTCCAGGTCCTGGTTGGTCAACACCGGCTGCGGGGTCTCCAAACGCCAGTGCTTGCCGGCCTCGTTGATCCCGAGCAGGTTCGGACGCGGACCGATCATGCACACCAGCGACATCACCAGCTCTTCGCGGATCGGGTCGATCGGCGGATTGGTGACCTGCGCGAAGTTCTGCTTGAAGTAGCTGGAGAGATGCTTGGGCCGGCTCGAAAGCACCGACGGCGGATTATCCGCGCCCATCGACCCGACGGCCTCTTGACCCGTGAGGATCATCGGGCTGAGCAGGAACTTGACGTCTTCCTGGGTGTACCCGAAGGCCTGTTGGGCGTCCAGCAGGGTGGCATCGTCCGGAGACATGGGTCCGACACTCGTCGGCAGCTCGTCGAGTCGGATCTGCGTCTTCTTGAGCCATTCACCGTAGGGCTTGGCCTCGGCGAGCTCGGTCTTGATCTCGGCATCGTCGATGATGCGTCCCTGCTCCAGGTCAATCAGGAGCATCTTGCCGGGCTGCAGACGCCACTTCTTGACGATGCGCTCCTCGGCAATATCGAGCACACCCATCTCGGAGGCCATCACAACCATGTCGTCTTTGGTCACGAGATAGCGCGCCGGACGCAGACCGTTGCGATCCAGCGTCGCGCCGATCTGGCGCCCGTCGGTGAAGGCGACCGCGGCGGGACCGTCCCAGGGCTCCATCAGCGCCGTGTGATACTCGTAGAAGGCACGGCGCTTCTCGTCCATCAAGCGGTTGCCGGTCCAAGCCTCGGGGATGAGCACCATCATGGCGTGCGCGAGCGAGTAGCCGCCCATCACCAGCAGCTCGAGCGCATTGTCGAAGCACGCGGAGTCCGACTGACCTTCCGGGATCAGGGGCCAGATGGTGTCGAGGTCATCGCCGAGGATGTCCGAGCGCATGGTGTGTCGGCGCGCGGCCATCCAGTTGACGTTGCCGCGCAATGTGTTGATCTCGCCGTTGTGGCAGATCATGCGGAACGGCTGCGCCAGATCCCAGGTCGGGAAGGTATTGGTCGAGAAGCGTTGATGGACCAGCGCGATGGCGGATGTGAAGCGCTCGTCGGAAAGGTCCAGATAATAGTTGCCGACCTGGTCGGCGAGCAGCATGCCCTTGTAGTTGAGCGTGCGCGAGGATAAGGATGCGGTGTAGTAGGAGGTCTGATCGTATCCGGAGCCGCGGATCTCGTTGTCCATCCGCTTGCGGATGACGAAGAGCTTGCGCTCGAAGGCGTCCTGATCGGCACAGCGCTCGCCCCGGGCGATGAAGACCTGCTGAACGAGCGGCTCGGTCGGGAGCACGCTCTTGCCCAGATCGCTGTTGTCGACCGGAACATCGCGC
The DNA here is from genome assembly GCF_003634315.1 of Thiocapsa rosea. Lineage (NCBI taxonomy): Bacteria > Pseudomonadati > Pseudomonadota > Gammaproteobacteria > Chromatiales > Chromatiaceae > Thiocapsa > Thiocapsa rosea. The sequence continues at coordinate 1,555,503 of NZ_RBXL01000001.1, read as the reverse complement.
CAACCCAGCACCCGTTGACCGCCTTCCCGCACGTGACGATCGATGATGTCCTGCATCAAACCGCGTGCGTCCGCATCGCGGGGCAGAAACACCATGCCGACGCCGTACTCGCCGACCGGAGGGAGGTCGAACGAGATCTGCGCGCGCAGAAAGGCGTCCGGGATCTGCACCAGGATGCCGGCACCGTCGCCGGCCTTGGGATCCGCGCCCACTGCGCCGCGGTGGGCGAGACGCTCCAAGATCTCGAGCCCTTGGCGGACGATCGCGTGACTCTTGGTGTTCTTGATGTTGCAGACGAAGCCGACCCCGCAGGAGTCGCGTTCGTTGGCTGGGTCATAGAGACCCTGTGCGGGCGGATAGGCACGAAGGCTCATGATTGACCTCGCTGATACGAATAACATGTTGCTGGGGATTGTGCAGTCGCGACCCGCGCGCTTACACCTTCAAACCTGTGTGTGATTGTCGCAACCGAGGCCCGACATCACAATCGTGTCGTCATTTAAACCGCGCCGGCTCCGACGACCGTCGGAGCCGGCGCGGCTCGGCCAATCCGATAAACAACGCGTACCGCACCACCGGGCGCGGTTTAGAACGGGAAATGTCGGTTCTCCGTCGAAGAGGAAAGACGACGATCTTGGCCGGGTCACCGCAAAACCCCAAAGCATACCGGCTCAGCAGATGCTGTGCCACATCTGCCGGACATCAATTGCGTCCTCGCCGCGTCCGATCGGCCCTGCCGTTCTCCGTCTCGGCGTGCCGGAGCCGCGGTCGTCGATCCCGCTGCGAAGGCGTTCTCATGTCGGCGCTTGAGCAAGCCCGACCGCACGCGGCAACGCTCCGCCGTCGTGCGCGAGGCGTTCGATCTGCACTCAATGAGTGCAAGCGGGGGTGGTCCTAGGAGGCCGCGGCGTCGAGGGTCGCACGCAGAAGGTCCGGATCGACGTCGCCCGTAACCAGTGCGTCTCCGGGGTGTTGCAGGAGAACAAGGCGCAGTTGACCATCCTGCACCTTTTTGTCGACCGCCATGAGCTCGAGAAAGCGATCGGCGGAGAGATCATTCGGGGCAGCGACAGGAAGGCCGGCGCTCGCCACCAGCCGGCGAACCCGCTCGACATCCGTCTCGTGAAGCCATCCCATGCGGGCGGAGAGATCGGCCGCCATGCAGATTCCGACCCCGACCGCCTCGCCGTGAAGCCAGGTGCCGTAACCGGTTGCGGTCTCGATGGCGTGCCCGAAGGTGTGACCGAGGTTGAGCAGCGCCCGCTGCCCGGCCTCGAGCTCGTCTTCGGCGACGATCTCCGCCTTGATCTCGCAGGAGCGGCGGATGATGTAGGCCAAGGCATCGGGATCGCGGGCGAGCAGCTCGGCCATGTGGGATTCGAGCCAGGCGAGGAAGGTCGCATCGCGAATAAGCCCGTATTTCAGGACCTCGGCCAATCCGGCCGAGAGCTCGCGCTGCGGCAATGTCGCCAAGGTCGAGGTGTCCGCGATCACTGCCCGGGGCTGGTGGAAGGCCCCGATCATGTTCTTCCCGGCCGGATGGTTGATACCGGTCTTGCCGCCGACCGAGGAGTCGACCTGTGCCAGTAGGGTCGTGGGCACCTGGATGAAGCCGACCCCACGCTGGTAACAGGCGGCGGCGAATCCCGTCATGTCGCCTACCACGCCTCCGCCGAGCGCCACCAAGGTGCAATCGCGCCCGAAACGCGCCTGCAACAAGGCATCGAAGATCCGGTTCCAGACCTCCATCGTTTTGTATTGCTCGCCGTCGGGCAGCACCGTTTCGCCGAGGTGATAGCCCGCGAGCGCCGAGCGAACGGCTTCAAGATAGAGAGGCGCAACCGTCTCGTTGGTCACGATCATGACCTGCGAGCCGAGCAGATGCGGCCGGTAGAGGTCCGGGTCCGAGAGCAGGCCGGATCCGATGTGGATAGGATAAGCACGCGCCCCGAGGGCGACGGTGAGGCTCCAGGACATGGCGTTTCTCCGATCAGGCTGCCCGGACGTGAGCGATGCTCTCGTCCAGGTCTTCGGGGCGCGGTTCAGACCTCCTCGGACTCCAGGCGCCGAGAGATCTCCTTGACCACGGAGCTGGTTCCGCGCTTCTCGGTCGAAACGACCATATCGGCGACTTGGCGATAGAGCGGCTCGCGCTCCTCCATCAGCTCGCGCAGTTTCGCGAGTGGATCCTCCGTGTCCAGCAACGGGCGATTCCGATCGCGAGCGGTACGGGCATACTGCTGCTCCGGACTGCAATGCAGATAGATAACGACGCCGCGCGCCGCGAGGTCTTGACGATTCTCCGCCGACAAGATGACCCCGCCGCCGGTCGCGAGCACGATCCGCTCCTCGCTCACCAGCTCCTCGATGACTTGGCGCTCGCGGGCACGAAAGCCCGTTTCGCCCTCGAACTCGAAGATCGTCGGGATGTCCACGCCCGTTCGGCGCTGGATCTCCTGATCGCTGTCTTTGAAGGTGTAGGAAAGCGTCTCGGCAAGCTGCCGTCCGACGGTACTCTTGCCGGCGCCCATCGGCCCGACGATAAAAATGTTCTGTGCGCGCATCATAGGAAAGGTATGCCAGATTTTCGGCGCGCGGGCAAGGGCAACGACGCCCGGCCCAAGCGCGGTAAGAAAAACGACGCAAGCGTGGAGCGAGCGCCGGTGCGGTCGATCCCGGCCCGGTCGAGACAACGCGAGATCAAGCGCAACCCTCTGAGCTCCATCGAATATCCGCTGCGGATTGCGGTTGCCGCTCGATGGGGACGGGCGCCGTTAGTTTCCAACCAGGTCGCCCTTGAGGATCTTCGGCGTCACGAAGATCAAGAGCTCGGAGTTGTTGTCCTCGCGAGCCTCTCGCTTGAAGAGTCGCCCGAGGACCGGGACGTCTCCGATCCAAGGCACCTGCTCTTTGGCGAAGATCTTGGTGCGCTCGTAGACACCGCCCAAGACGACCGTCTCGCCATTGTCGACCAGGACCCGTGTTTCGATCTCGCGGGTGTTGATGGTCGGGGTCCCGTCGACGACACGGCTGAAGTCCGGCTCATCCTTGGTGACGATCAGGTCCATGATGATCCGGTCGTCGGGCGTAATCGCGGGCGTGACCGTCAGACTCAGGGTGGCGTTCTCGAATTCGACGTTCGTGCCGTCCTGAGAGACGGTCGAGTAGGGAATCTTCTTGCCCACCTCGATCCTGGCCTCCTTCTGATCGGAGGTGATGACGCGCGGACTCGAGATCACCTCGCCGCGTCCCTCGCGTTGCATTGCCGAGAGCTCCAGTTGAAGCAGATAGGAGCCGACCTTGCCGATCAGGAAGTTCACCGCACCGGCCGGGTCCGTTGCAGGAAGGTTCACCAGAAGGGACGGGGTGTCGGTCGCGACCGGATCGAGGATGATCGCGTTGTTCGGCTCGCCGGCGGTGTCGAGCCCGAAGGGTCCGGCATTGTAGTTGCCGCGCCCGACCAGATTGCCGGGAAGCCCGCCGCCGATCAGCATCTCGTTGTTGTACAGCGCGCCCATGGAGGTCGCGAGACCGAACCGCACACCAAGATCCCGGGTGAAATCATTGTTCGCGATGACCACGCGCGACTCGATCATGACCTGCCGGACCGGGATGTCCAACCGCTCAACGACCGCGCGGATCTGGTCCAAGCGAGCGGCGGTGTCCATAACCAGCAGGGTATTGGTGCGCTGGTCGAAGGTCACGCTGCCGCGCCCGGGTGTCAGGATCGAGTCTTTCGTGGATTCGCTCACGGTGCGATCAAGCTGACGCGTGTCGCGGCCGATCGGGCTGCTGCCCCCTTGCGAGCTGACGCTCGACTGCAGACTGGACGCACCCCGAATGAAGGCGGCGATCTCGGCCGCCTTGGCGAACTTGACCGGAATAAACTCCGAGCGGATCGGCGCCAGCTCCTCGAGACGCTGGTCAGCGGTCAGGCTACGCTCTTCGTGTCCGACGATCTCGTCGAAGGGGCCGACCATGATGACATTGCCTTCCTGGCGCTTAGTTAGATTCTTGGTCTTGAGGATGATGTCGAGCGCCTGATCCCAAGGGACATTCTTGAGACGCAAGGTGATGTTGCCGCCCACCGAATCACTGGCCACCAGGTTCAGATCGGTGAAGTCGGCGAGCAGTTGGAGAACCGCCCGGACCTCGATGTCCTGAAAATTCAGCGAGAGCCGCTCCCCGTCGTAGACGACTTTTTCACGCGCGAGTCGCTCCTTTTCGGCGGACGTCAGCGGTCGCAGCTCCAAGGTGAAGAGGTCGTCCGTCTGGTAGGCCATGTATTCGAAGTCGCTGCCGGTTTGGACATTGACCTCGACGTTGCGTCCCTTGGGCCGAGATTCGACCGCTACCACAGGTGTTGCGAAGTCCACGACGTCGAGTCGCCGAAACAGACGCTGCGGCAAGGACGCGTCAATGATGTCGACGAAGACGCGGCTCCCTTGTTCCCGGACGGTTACGCGGCTGGTTGCGCTCGGGAGCTTGATCAGAACACGCCCCTCGCCCTCGGGACCTCGACGGAAATCGATGTCGCGGACACTCGGCCCGGGGGCCGCGCCGCCGTCGGAGGCGGGGCGATCCCACGGAGCCGAAGCCGGCGCTCGAGCCTGTGTCCGCGCGGCAGCGGGTGCCGGCGACGCGGGTCGCGCGGCTTCCGGCTCACTCCTGGCGTCGATGTCAACGCGCACGCGATTGCCCTCGGTCGTCACGCGATAGGGGACCGAATCGTTCAGATTGATCACGATGCGGGTACGATCGCTCGCCTCCACCGCGACCAGACTATGGACGGGACCGACGCCGATCGGAACGGCTCTGCGCTCGAGTCGGTTGGCAACGCCCTCGAAGTCGAGCGCGATCCGTGCAGGAGACACGGTGTCGAAGGTCTGCGGCGCGCTGACCGGTCCGGAGAAGAGGAGCTGGATCTCGACGCGATTCCCCGGCTGTGCCGCGAATTGAACGTCAGTGAGATCGACGGCGGCCACGTTCGCCGCGCCGAGAGACAACCCGAGCAGGGCCGCGTACCGGAGCGCCCGTCGGAGAATGCCGCGTGGTCCGTGCTGGCTCGGTCGAAAGGGGCTGTTCATCGCGGCATGCCTCTGCCTGTCACGGGGTGAGTTTGAGCTCGGCCGAACGTTCGCGCCAATCACCCGGTATCTCGGAAACGATCTCCGTCAACCGGACGGCGTCGTCGGTGATATCCACGATCTGTCCGTTGTTCATTCCGAGATAATTCCCGACCCGCACGCGATAGATCAAACCTTCGCGCGTTCGAACCAAGGCCCATCGGGTCTCTTGCTGCTGGACCGTACCCACCATGCGCAGCGCATCCAAGGGATAGCTCTCGAGCTCTTCTTTGGGTCGAAGCGGGTCCGGGGCGAGGCTATTGTCCGCTCCGGCCGCCGCGGCGGTTTTCGTGTCCATCACGAACGGATCCCGGCGTCCGTCGGGCTCGAAGATGAAGGCATCGACGGGTTGGATCTCGGGTAAGGGCTCGATCGGCCTCGGCGGGCGGGCCTTGACCTCGTCGATGTAGGCCCGCAGCTCCTGCGTCTCGGTGCGATCGCACCCCCACACGAGCAAGGCCGCAAAGACCATCGACCCGCGTAGGCAGGCTGAGCGCAGTCGCCTGCTCACTGTTCGGCGTCCTCGTCGAGATAGCGGTAGGTCTTCACGGTCGCCTGCAGCGACAGCTTCGCCGCACCGCTTCCGGTCGTTCCGCCGGCATCGCTGATCCTGGTGTCGTGGACGGTCACGATGCGCGGCAAGGATGCCAGCCCGCTGACGAAGCGCCCGAAGTCGTGATAGCTGCCGGTGACGCGAATCTGGATCGGCAGCTCGGCGTAAAAGTCCTTGAGCTGCTCGTTGCCGGGTTGAAACAGCTCGAATTCGAGTCCGGCAGCAAGCCCGGTTTGAGAGACATCGACCAAGAGCGAAGCGACCTCGGTTCGGTTCGGCAACTGTCGGAGCATCGCCCCGAAGGATTCCTTCATTTCCTCGATCTGCTGGCGATACTCCTCCAGATTGGCCGCCTTGCGCTGTTTGGTCTCGAACGCGGCGCGCAGGTCCCGCTCGGTCGCCTCGGCACGATCGAGTCGACTCAACTGCTCCTGCGTGTCGAAATAGAAGACCGCGCCGCCCAGGGCGATGCAGGCGAGCAGGATCGCGATGACCTTCACCGCGATCGGCCACTCGCCGACGCTGTTGAGATCGAGTTGGTTGAGTTCGCTCAAGTCCATCGGCAGATCTCCGCGCGCCTCGTCATCGGTGACTGTCGGCCAGGAGCCGCATCCCCGACGGTCTGTCCGCCGGGGCGCGCGTCTGCGTCGATGCCGGGCTTGCCACGGGGCTCACCTGATCGAAGGCCAACCGAAACTGGCTCAGGCCGGTCCCGGTCTTGTCCTCGATCAAGAGCAGGCGCGGTTTGCCGATCCACTGCGATGCCTCGATGCTCCGCATGAAGGCCGAGACCCGCGCGTTGGACTGGGCACGCCCCTCGACGACGACAGCGCGTCCGTTCTGCTCGAGTTTGGTGAGATAGACCCCTTCGGGAATCGCGACCACCAGCTCGTCGAACAGCCGCACGATCTCCGGGCGGCTCTCCTGAAGCTGTTGGATGATCTCCATGCGCGAGAGGAGATCTGCTTTGATCTTCTCGAGATCCTGAATTTCCTTGATCTGACGATCCAATTGCGCGATCTCGCCCTCCATGAGCTGGTTTCGAGCCAACTGATCGCCGATCCGCCCTTCGATCTGCAGGTGGACCAACACCGCCAGAAGCAGCGTGAAGACAAGTGCGAGCCCTCCCGCGGCGGCAAACTCCTTGCGCCGGCGTTGCCGCGCCTCTTCCCGCCACGGCAGAAGGTTGATGCGTGTCATCTAGTCGAACCCCCGCAAAGCGAGTCCGACGGCGACCATCATTCCGGGCGCCTCCCGCATCAACTCCTGGCTGTTGACGCTCGGGGAGATCGACATGCGACGAAAGGGGTTGGCGACAGCGGCCGGCAGTTTCAGACGCTCGGCCATCAGCCGATCGATCCCCGGGATGCTTGCCGGTCGACCGGCAAGCAGGAGCCGATCGACGCGATTGAAGCTGGTCCCGGAATAAAAAAACTGCAGCGCCCGTCCGATCTGTTGTGCCAACGCCTCCTTGAAGGGTCCAAGCACGTCGGTCTCGTATCCCTCGGCGACATCGCCGTCGAGGATCTTGCCGAGAGCGACCTCGCGCGACAGGCTGTAGCGGCGCTGGACCTCGTCGAGCAGTTGTTGGCCTCCGAAATTCTGCTCGCGGGTGTAGACGATCTGACCTTCGTGTATGACGTGCAAGGTCGTCGTCGCGGCACCCACGTCGGCCACGGCGACTGTTCGAGTAGCCTCCAGCTCGGTCTGGTCCTGTGCTTCTTCGGCGAGGATCAGCGAGCAGGCGTTCTCCATCGCATAGGCCTCGACATCGACGACGGCCGGTATCAAACCGGACGCTTCCAGTACGCCCACCCGGTCATCGACGTTCTCCTGACGCGAGGCGACCAACAGCACGTCGACCATCGACGGATTGCCCTTCGTCGGCCCAACGATCTGAAAGTCGAGATTGACCTCTTCCAACGGGTAGGGGATGTATTGATCCGCTTCGAGCTGGATCTGGTTCTCCATCTCGGCGTCGTTGAGGGTTCCGGCCATGGCGATCACCTTAGTGATCACCGCCGAGCCGGCCACGGCCACCGATGCGCGTTTCGCGCGTGTTCCGGTTCTGGCGACGGCCTTGCGGATGGTCGCGGCCACACGGTCGACATCCGCGATCTTTTTCTCGATCAGGGCACCCGGCGGAAGGGGCTCGATCGCGAAATACTCGACCCGAAACGTCGCGGCGGTCTCCACGGGCAATCGCGACAGCTCGATGAGCTTGATCGCGGTCGAGCTGATATCGATCCCGATGAGGGGTTTTATTTTGCTGCTGAGGCCGAACATCGCCATTTCGTGAGGTGATTTCCGTTCTAAACCGCGCCCGGTGCGGTATGCGATGTTTTTGGAAGGGATCGGCCCCGGCAGACTTGACGACCGTTGGAGCCGACGCGGTTTAAAATATTAAAAAATATATCATTTTAAACCGCGTCCCCGCTAATGGTTGTGGATGCGGCAAACATCGAACTTGCTCGAAAATGAACATCTCGCTCTGGACGCGATTTAATCCGGCTCGCCGCGCGCGTCTCCGAGCCGCCGGAGGGCCTTGCCGGGGACGCTCGAACCCCGCACCGGGGCGAGCCTCGGCTCGGCCCCATTATAGACAGGCTCCACGCCGATGCGCGGGCTTTGAGCGCATGAACGATGCGCCGATACCGGGCACAACAGAGTGAGGTACGCCATGCCGACCAGAGAACGGATCGACGCCCAGCGCGAGCGACTTGCCTACGAGGCCGCTCGCATCGTCCTCGACCAAGGCATGGAGGACTACGACAGGGCCAGACGGAAGGCGGCCGAACGTGTCGGAGTGCCGGATCGGCGGCATTGGCCGAGCAACGAGGCGGTACAAGATGCGGTTCTCGCCCAGCGTCGGCTCTTTATGGGCCGGGCCGACGAGGAGGCGTTGCAACGCCTCCGGGCCGCGGCCCTTGAAGCGATGCAGCAGCTCGAACACTTCTCGCCGCGGTTGATCGGCGGTGCCCTCAGCGGTGCTCTTGGCTGCGGGTCGGGCATCGACCTGTTGCTGTTTGCAGATCGCACCGAAGACGTGATCTTTACGCTGCTCGAGATGCGCATTCCCTGGCGCGAGGCCGAGCGATCGATGCGTTATCCCGGCGGCGTGCGCTGCCTTCACCCGGTCTTTCGCTTCATGGCCGGAGAGTTGCCTGTCGAGCTGACGGTGCTGCCGCGACGGGCCTTGCGCAATCCCCCCTTGGATCCCGTGACCGAGCGCCCGCAGCGCGGAGCGGATCGTCAGGAAGTGGCTCGTCTCGTCTCGATGGGCGGCTGAGAGAGCGCCCGTCGGTGCGGCACGTCTCTAAGGCGATTTCCGGGAATCAACATCCCGACTGCGCAGACGATGGGTCGGAAGTGACGCCGACGGTGCTTCCAGCCGACCGGATGTGCAAGGAAGGATCGGTTCGTCCGGAATCCGACAACGACAACGACAACGACAACGACAACGAGTAGAACCTTCGACGACTGACCTTGGTTCCCGCTCTGTCGGTAGATCCTTTCCCGGAAATCACCTAAACCGCGTCTCGCCGAGATCGAGGAAACCTCCGACGCCGAACACAAAGTGAAAATGACGCATTTCGCTCTGGACGCGGTTTAGCGCTTGGAAATCGGCAGATAGTCCCTCTGGGTGGGGCCATGGTAGATCTGACGGGGGCGGCCGATACGGTTGTTGGGGTCGGACATCATTTCCATCCAATGCGACACCCAGCCGACCGTGCGTGCAACCGCGAACATCACGGTAAACATGTTGCGCGGTATCCCGAGCGCTTGGTAGATGATTCCGGAGTAAAAGTCGACGTTCGGATAGAGTTTCCGCTCGACGAAATACGCGTCGCTGAGCGCGATCTCTTCGAGCTTCATCGCTAATTCGAACAATGGGTTATTGTTGTCGGCGAGCTCTTCGAGCACCTGGTGGCAGACCTCGCGAATGATCTTCGCGCGCGGATCGTAGTTCTTGTAGACGCGATGCCCGAAACCCATAAGCCGGAACGGGTCGTCCTTGTCCTTGGCCTTTTCCATGTAGCGCTGCACATTCTTGACATCCCCGATCTCGTGGAGCATGTCTAAGACGGCCTCGTTCGCACCCCCGTGCGCCGGACCCCAAAGCGAGGCTATACCCGCCGCGACACAGGCGAAGGGATTCGCACCTGAGCTGCCGGCGAGGCGCACCGTGGAGGTGCTGGCGTTCTGCTCATGGTCGGCGTGAAGGATAAACAGCAGATTCATCGCCTTCTCGGCGATGAGTGTCGGCTTGTAGACCTCGCAGGGCGTGGCGAACATCATGTGCAGGAAGTTCGCGCAATAGCGCAGGTCGTTGCGGGGATACATGATCGGCTCGCCGATGCTGTGCTTGTAGGCCGCAGCAGCGATGGTCGGGAGTTTTGCGATGAGACGATGCGCCGAGATCTCGCGGTGGCGTGCGTCGTTGACGCTGAGCGAGTCGTGATAGAAGGCGGAGAGGGATCCGACAACGCCGATCAGGATCGCCATGGGATGGGCGTCGTAGTGAAAACCGTTGAGAAAATCCTTCAGGTTTTCATTGAGCATGGTGTGGCGGGTGATCAGCTTTTCGAACCCGACCAACTCCTTTTCCACGGGCAGCTCGCCATACAGGAGGAGATAGGCGACCTCGAGAAAACTCGCCTTGGTCGCCAGCTGCTCGATCGGATAGCCCCGATAGAGCAGGATCCCGTCCTCGCCGTCGATGTAGGTGATGGCGCTGTGGCAGCTGGCGGTGGACATGAAACCGGGATCGTAGGTGAAGATCCCGGCCTCCTTGTAGAGCGATGAGATGTCCGCGGCCGACGGGCCGACGCTGCCGGAGCGTAACGGGAAGTCGAAGCTCTCGCCCGTGACGTTGTTGGTGATGGTGATCGTTTGGTTCGCCATAAGCTCGCTCCTGGCCGTCTTTGGGGCTTAGCGCCCCGGCCGGCGTTGGTCTATTGGTCTCGAGTCTCGACAACGGCGTAACGACACGCAAGGCCGATGTGCCGGGATGGTCGCGACATGATCCGTGGGTGCCGATCCGCGCTGCGGTTTCGAACAAGACGCCTCGACGCGGTGCCGGTGGGCTCGACGGACCTAAGCAATTTTCGGCCCAACGTCATGATAGGGACAGGCTGTTCAGGCGTTCGATGTCGGCGCGCACCGCGCTTGCCGAGCGGTCGAAGTCCGCCCGTTCGCGCGCATTCAGATCCAGCTCGACAATCGACTCCATGCCCCGCTCGCCGAGCACGCAGGGAACGCCCATCGCGATATCGCTCTCGCCGTATTCACCTTCGAGCAGCGCGACACAGGAGAGGAGCCGCCGGCGGTTGTTGACGATGGCGTCGACCATCGCCGCAACCGCGGCCCCCGGCGCGTCGTAGGCGCTTGAGGTTTTTCGTAAGGCAAGGATCTCGGCGCCGCCTTGACGGGTGCGCTCCATGATGGCCGCGATACGCTCCTCGGAGATGAAGTGCGAGATCGGGATCCCGTTGATGGTGCAAAAACGCGGCACGGGCACCATCGTGTCGCCGTGCCCGCCGAGCACCATGGTCGTGATGTCGAGCGCCGAAAAACCGGTTTCCTGAGCGATGAAGCTGGCCATGCGCGAGGCGTCGAGAACACCGGCCTGTCCGAAGACACGATTGCGGTCCCAGCCGGTGCGTTGCGCCACCCGGTAGGTGAGTGTATCGACCGGATTGGAGACGATCAGCACCATCGCATCGGGCGCGTACTGCATGATCTGATCGGTGACGCCGTCGATGATGCGAACATTCGCCTCGAGCACATCGGATCGGGACATGCCTGGTTTGCGCGGAAGTCCGGCGGTGACGATGACCAGATCGGAATCCCTGAGGATTTGAGGATCGTTGCTGCCGTTGATCGAGCAATCAAACTCAAAGAAGGGTGCCATTTGGAGGATATCCAGCGCGACCCCCTCGGGGATCCCCTCGCGAACATCCATGAGTGCGATCTCGCGACAGAGCTCCTCCTCGGCCAGGATTTGCGCGGTTGTCTCGCCGACTCGGCCAGCGCCGATGATGGTGATCTTGTTCACGTGACTGTTTCTCCGATCAGTGGTCCGTTGACCACGGTCGCGCGGACCAGCCTCGTCGCCGTGGCCTCGAGGGGATCAGTCGGACTGCGCCCCGGGGCCTATCTTACACCGGCAGTCGCGTGCGTGACCCGCCACTCGCGGGGTCGCTCGATCGGGTCAGGCAATCGACCGGTGGCACGGCGGAGATTCGACCCAAGCAAATAGCCGCACAATCCGCGGCTGGCCGGGATCGTGCCGGGATCATGCTCAGGCGGGATGGTCGAGTAGCGCGGATGCGCCAGGCGGCATATCCGAGACAGGTGAGCGTCACGCTCAGGGGAGGGGACTCGGTCGACGAGCCGGAATGCGCCGGGCGGGGCAGCGCCCGGTGCAAGCGCATCAGCGCGCGTATTTGCGCCTGAACTTGTCGACACGCCCGGCGGTGTCGAGAACCTTTTGCTTGCCGGTGTAGAAGGGATGGCAAGAGGAGCAAACCTCGACGTGCATCTCCTTGCCCAAGGTTGAGCGGGTCGTAAACTCGTTACCGCAGCTGCAGACCACCTTGACGTCGGCGTAGTTGGGATGGATTCCTTCTTTCATGATGACCCTGGCGTTGGCATTGGCCCCGATCGGGCGCTGAAAAATCAATGGAACGCGGTAGGATACAACCCCGGGTACAACCCCGCAACCAGATGTTGCGGCTCGACCATCTTTGCCTGACCCCTGCTCCTCGCACAGGCGGCGATCACGACCCCGGCGCAAAGCGCGCGACAAGGTCGTCGAGAAAACGAAGACCCAGGTCGGTCGGCTCGACGCGGTCGGCGAGGATCCGGACCATGCCGTCGCGCTCCGCGCCCTGAAGGATGTTCGAGATGTAAGACCAAGGCAGTCCCGTCGTGCGGGTGAAAAGAGCGCACGGGAATCCCTCGACGAGACGCAGTGCATTGAGTGCAAACTCGAAAACCCGATCCTGCTCGTCAAGGATGCGCGTGCTGCTGATCAAGCTGTCCAAGGTCTCCAAGCCGTCCGTGGAGGCGTTCAGGTAGGCCGAGGGATGGCGGTGTTTCGCGGTTCGCGACACCTGCCGGCCGCCTCGCTCCGGGCTCTCCTGCGTGAGCTTGCCGTGGGCGCCCGCACCGATCCCGAGATAGTCGCCGAACTCCCAGTAGTTGAGGTTGTGGCGACAGCGCGCTCCATTCCGCGCATAGGCGGAGACCTCGTATCGTCGGTAGCCGGCCCGTTCCAGGACCTCGAGGCCCTGCTCGGCGATGTCGGCGGCCAGGTCGGGATCCGGCACGGCAGGCGGGTTCGCATAAAACGCCGTGTTGGGCTCTAGGGTGAGTTGATAGTAGGAGATGTGCTCGGGTTGCAGAGCGATCAGCCCTTCGAGGTCCTGCCGTGCCTCTGGGAGGTCCTGCTCGGGTAGCGCAAACATCATGTCCAGATTGATATTGTCGAAGCCCGCCGCGCGGGCCATCCGCAGGGTCTCGTCAACCTCGTCCGGTCCGTGGATCCGGCCCAGCGCACGCAAACGAGCTGCCGAAAGACTCTGCACCCCGATCGAGAGCCGATTGATCCCCGCCTCGCGATAGTCCGCGAAACGGGCCGCATCGCGCGTTCCCGGATTCGCCTCCAGGGTCATCTCGATCTCGGGGAGCACGTCCGCACGCTCCCGAATCCCGTCGAGCAGGCGCCGCACGGCCGGGCCGGGAAACAGGCTGGGTGTTCCGCCGCCGATAAAGACCGAACTCAGCGGCCGGCGTGCACCGGGCCGATCGAGCTCCAGATCCAGATCCGCCAGAAGGCGTGTCACATAGTCTTCGAACGGCGGGGTGGGCGCGGCGTGCGAGTTGAAATCGCAATAGGGACATTTGCTGACACACCAAGGGGTGTGCACGTAAAGCGCAAGCGGCAACGCCTGCGCGCCGCCGCTGCTGCTGCTTGCGGATTCGGTCACGCCTGATCGCGTGCCTGCAGGTAGGTCAACTCCCCGATTCGGCTCCACTCCTTGCTTTGGCTGAGGAATTTTTTGTAGGAGCTATAGACCTTGGAGGAGAACTCGTCCTTCTGTGCAATCTCGGCGACAACCTCCTCCGAGAGTGTCCGAAGTTTGAGGATGACGTCGTTCGGAAACCGTCGCAGCTCGACATTGTGCTTGGTGATGAGCGTCTGAAGCGCGACGGGGTTGCGCGCAGTGTACTCGGCGAGCATGTCCTGATTGACCACCTTGCAGGCGTTCATGACGATGGATTGCAGATCCGCGGGTAGCCCGTCGTAGACCTTTTTGTTGATCATTGCCTCCAGGATGGTGCCCGGCTCGTGCCAACCCGGATAGTAGTAATACTTGGCCGCCTTGTAGAGACCGAAGGCCAGGTCGTTGTAAGGTCCGACCCACTCGGTGGCATCGATCGTGCGGTTCTGTAGTGCGGTAAACAGCTCGCCTCCGGGAAGGTTGACCGGGGTGCCGCCGGCTCGCGCCAGCACTTCGCCGCCAAGCCCGGGGATACGCATCTTCAGGCCTTTCAGATCCTCGACCGAGTTGATCTCCTTGTTGAACCAACCGCCCATCTGAACGCCGGTGTTTCCCGCAGGCGCAGGCACCAAGCCGAACCGCGCGTAAAGCTCGGACCAAAGCTCCATCCCGCCGCCATGGTAAATCCAGCCGTTCATCTCCTGCGCCGTCAGGCCGAAAGGCACGGTGGAGAAGAATTGAGCGGCTTCGCTCTTGCCCTTCCAGTAATAGGCCGAGCCGTGACCCATCTCGGCGGTTCCGCGCGAGACCGCATCGAAAATCTCGAACGCGGGGACCAGCTCGCCGGCACCGAAGACCTTGACCTCGATCCGGCCTCCGCTCATCTCGCCGATCAAAGCCGCAAGGTTGTTCGCCCCCGTGCCGAGACCCGGGAAGTTCTTCGGCCACGTCGTGACCATCTTCCACCTGTATTCGGCCTTGGCATGAGCCGACCCCATGCCGCCGGCCAGCGCCCCGACCGCCAACGAGCCGGCACCAACCCCTTTGATGAAATCGCGGCGTTGCATCCCCGTCCTCCAGTCTGCTTCTTGATGGTTTGTTGGTCGTATACCGCGGCCGAGGGCAGAACGCGACATCGGTCCCGGACCGCATTTCGTGTCCGCAAAGGCCCGAGGAGACTTACGATTGGCCTTTCTTCAACGACGCCTGCAAAAGCGCGCCGAAGCTGCCCATGGTCTTCTCCGGCACCTCCGCGGCCGGTACGTCGGACGTGCCGCCCGGCGCCTGCCACCCGGCTTCGCCCGCTTTGGTCTCGTCAAGCGATAGGCTGATCCGACGCCGCTCCGAATCGACGCCCAGGACGGTTGCCTCGACAGGGTCGCCGACGTTCAGCACCTCGCTCGGATGGTTCACGCGGCGCCCGGCGCCAAGCTCGCTGATATGGACCAGGCCGTCGATCCCGGGGGCAAGCTCGACGAAAGCACCGAAGGGTTGCAGTCGACTTACCCTGCCGCTCACCCGCTGACCGACGGGGAAGCTGTTCGCAGCCTCCTGCCAGGGATCGCGGGCGAGAGCGCGGATCGAGAGCGCGATCTTCTCCCGGCCCTTCGGACCGCTCGGCGGCTCGATGCGCAGGACCGAGACCTCGACCGACTGGCCGACGCTGAGGATCTCGCTCGGATGCTTTACATGACCGAAGGCCAGTTGACTGATGTGGATCATGCCCTCGAGACCGCCGATATCCACGAACGCGCCGTAGTCCTTCAGCGAGGTGACGATCCCCGACAAGACCGCGCCTTCGTGCAGTTGCGCGCGGGTCTCCTCGGCGCGTTGGCGCTGCTCCTCTTCGAGCAGGACCTTGCGCGACAGCACCAGATTCGGACGTCGGCCGCCTTCGAACTTGGTGATGCGAAAATCCAAGCGCTGGCCGACCAGCTCGGAGAGGTCTTCGATGAAGCGGATGTCGACCTGAGAGGCCGGACAGAAGGCACGCAACCCGGCCACCTGCACCTCGACACCACCCTTCACGGCCGCGCTGACCTGGCCTTGTACGGGCAACCCCTGCCGGTAGGCACCCTCGACCTCTTCGATACCGTGATAGCGATGACCGTGCTGGCTGCCGAGCAGCAGCATCCCCGAGTCTTCGTCCTTGCCGGTGACATGTGTCTCGATGGTGTCGCCGACGGCGGACTTTAGATTGCCCTCGTCATCCTTGAGGACCGAGACCTCGATGCGGCCTTCCGATTTGCCTCCTAGATCGACGAAGGCGAACTCTTCGCCGATCGACACCAATACACCCCGCACCTTGTCGCCGACGGCTGCCCCCCCGGCACCGGACTGCGGATGGGTCTGGTCGAATTGCTTGAGGAGGTCTTCAAAGCTGGGTTCGGACATGATTGCGGAGTGCCGTCGTCGGGTTGAGGGTCGCGGCTAAACCGCGTCCGGAGTGAGATGTGTTGTGTCGGGATGATCGCAGGCTCGGCGAAGATTAAATTCGAGCGCGCCTCACAGCGGTGGTCGAACGATACGTGCTTAAACACGAGCACGGCGCGTCAACCCGCTGGCTCGAGCCGAGCATAAGCCAGGACCAGCCATTTGGCTCCGGCCTTCTGAAAATTGACCTGAATCCGTGCCGCGGCGCCGCGTCCCTCGCTGTTCAGGACCACGCCCTCGCCGAATTTCGGGTGGACGACGCGTTGGCCGAGCCTGAAGAGACCGGCATCGCCGCTCGACATCGACGTCAAGCTCGCGCTCGGGGTGGGTGTCGCGCGGCGGGTCGCGCTGCGCGCCCGGACCTCCTCGACCAATCCCGGCGGGACCTCGCGCAGGAACCGCGAGGGCATCGGGGACTCCTCCCGGCCGTAAAGCCGTCGGCTTTCGGCGTGGGTCACGTAAAGCTCGCGCATCGCGCGTGTCATGCCGACATAGCAAAGCCGTCGTTCCTCTTCGAGCCGGCTCGGATCTTCGGCCGAGAGACTGTGCGGGAAGAGGCCCTCTTCCAGCCCGACCAGAAAGACCACCGGAAACTCCAGACCCTTGGCGCTGTGCAGGGTCATGAGCTGGACGCTGTCCTCGAAACCGTCGGCTTGAGTATCGCCTGCTTCGAGTGCGGCATGCGCAAGAAAGACCGCAAGCGCGTCGCTCTCTTCCTCGTGCAGGTCCTCCTCGAAGCGCGCGGCCGTATCCACCAACTGCTCCAGGTTTTCCACCCGATCCTGGCCCTTGCCGTCTTTGTTCTTCTTGTAGAAATCCGGCAAGCCGGCCGCTTCGATCAAGGCGGTCACCAGCGCGTGCAGCGGCAGACCTTCGCGCGCACCCCGCTGGTCCCGGATCAGATCGATGAAGCCGAGCAGTGCGGCACCGCCCCTCGGGCCCAGGACCGATGTCCCGGTCAGATCGGCCGCCGCCCGCCAGAGCGAGACCCGTGTCTCGCGCGCCTGCTGGCGCAACAGATCCAAGGTACGGGCGCCGATGCCCCGGTTGGGTGTGTTGACCACGCGTTCGAAGGCGGCATCGTCGTCCGGGTTGGCCACCAGGCGCAGATAAGCGAGAGCATCGCGGATCTCGGCGCGCTCGAAGAACCGCAATCCGCCGTAGACCCGATAGGGGATCTGCGCCTGGATCAGCGCTTCTTCGAAGAGACGTGATTGGGCCGTCGTGCGATAGAGGATGGCGCACTCGTCGCGCCGATGACCCTCCGTCTGGGTCAAGCGCCGAATCCTCTCCACGACGAAACGCGCCTCGTCGACCTCGTTGAAGGCCGTGTAGCGTCGGATCGGCTCGCCCTCGCCGTCTTGGGTCCAGAGATTCTTGCCGAGCCGAGTCGGGTTGTGGGCGATCAGGGCGTTGGCTGCGGCCAGGATGTTGCCGCTCGATCGATAATTCTGCTCCAGCCGGATCACCTGGGTGTTGGGGTAATCGCGTTGAAAGGATTGGATATTCTCGACCTTCGCGCCGCGCCAGCCGTAGATCGACTGATCATCGTCGCCGACGGCGAAGAGGTTGTCGTTCGCTCCGGCCAAAAGACGCAGCCAGGCGTACTGAATGGCGTTGGTGTCCTGAAACTCGTCGACCAGGATATGCGCGAAGCGTCGCTGGTAGTGCCCGAGGATATCCGGACGCTCGCGCAGCAGCTCCAACGTCTTGAGCAGAAGATCGGCAAAGTCGAGCAGACCCGAGCGTGCGCGCTCCTCCTCGTACTGGCGATAGACCGTGATCATCTTGTCCGTGAAGAAATCGCCGCCGCCGTCCAGGTGGTTCGGCCGCAGACCCTCGTCCTTCTGTTTGTTGATGAAACCCTGTACCTGACGCGGCGGCCAGCGCGCCTCGTCAAGCTGCATCGCCTTGAGGATCCTCTTGATCAGGCGGAATTGGTCGTCCGAATCCAGGATCTGGAAATGCTGCGGGAGTCCGGCGTCCTGCCAGTGCGCGCGCAAAAAGCGATGGGCGAGCCCGTGAAAGGTACCGACCCACATCCCGCCGATGGGCATGCCGAGCATGGTCTCGATTCGGCCGCGCATCTCGCGCGCTGCTTTGTTGGTGAAGGTGACCGCCAGAACGGCGTAGGACGGGACCTGCTGCACCTGGACTAACCAGGCGATGCGATGGACCAGGACGCGAGTCTTCCCCGACCCGGCGCCGGCGAGCACGAGAAGGTTACCGGACTCTGCGGCGACAGCCGCGCGCTGAGCGTCGTTCAGGGGATCGAGTAGGGCGGAGACATCCATCGCCTGGATTCTACTAAACCAGCTCCGGCATGACATGTGTTGTTGTCGGCTGGCTTAACGCGGGGAGTAGACAAGGCCAGACGTGGTGCTGCGGCAGAAAAACTTATTAATACAGACTGTTGGATGACTAACAGAGCCGTGCGGGCGGGATCGGCCGGTTTTCCGGCCGGATCCTTATTCAAATTAGTTTAAATAAAAAGACAGTAATCTTAATAAGCGCTGTGGATAACTCGTCCGTGTCTAAAAATAATTCAATTTCAAGGGTCTGAAGCAATTCTTGGGTGTTCCCCGATGGCTGCTTAACCTGTGCGTAACCGGTGTGCAGAAAAAGGTCGCCAAAATGATCACACCTTATCCACAGAGTTCGAGACCCTGCCGTGAACAGACTTATACAGTCGGCCGATGTGCCCCTGCCCCCCGACGAGCGGTCGGTGTTCGCCTGCCGCGCGACCCGGCGTTCGCACCGGAGCGCTGAACTTGAGCGCGCGGGTCCTTCACAACCTCGTCACGAGCGAAACCCGTAGTAGAATGGGCGCCCGAACCACCGAGACTCTTCTTCCTCGACTGCCCAGGTCCTGCTTCATGACGCCACTCATCAATGACACCTTCCTCCGTGCAGTGATGCGCGAACCCGTTGAATACACGCCGGTTTGGATGATGCGCCAAGCAGGCCGTTATCTGCCCGAGTACCGTGCGACGCGCGCGAAGGCCGGCAGCTTCATGGATCTGTGCAAGAACCCGGAGCTTGCCTGCGAGGTCACGCTGCAGCCCTTGGAGCGTTTTCCGCTGGATGCCGCCATCCTCTTTTCAGACATCCTGACGGTGCCGGACGCGATGGGGCTGGGTCTGTATTTCGCCGAGGGCGAGGGACCGCATTTCGAGCGGCCGGTGCGCACGCAGGCCGATGTGGATCGGATCGCCGTGCCGGATCCGGAGGACGAGCTGCGCTACGTGATGGATGCCGTGTCGACGATTCGACGCGAGCTCGCCGGACGCGTGCCCTTGATCGGTTTCTCGGGCAGCCCTTGGACGCTCGCGACCTACATGGTCGAGGGCGGCGGTGCGAAGAACTTCTCGCATGTGAAGGGGATGATGTTCGACCGTCCGGATCTGCTCCACGCCTTGCTGGCCAAGACAGCGGATGCCGTGGTCGCCTACCTGAACGCTCAGATCGCTCGCGGTGCGCAGGCGACGATGATCTTCGACACTTGGGGCGGGGCACTGGCGCCGGCCAACTACCGCGAGTTCTCCCTGGCCTACATGCAGCGCGTGGTCGAGGGTCTGAACCGCGAGTCGGAAGGACGCGCCGTCCCGGTGATCCTCTTCACCAAGAACGGTGGTCAGTGGCTGAACCACATGGCCGATACCGGCTGCGACGGACTCGGTGTGGACTGGACGACGGATCTGGCCGACGCACGCATCCTGACCGGTGACCGCGTCTCGCTTCAGGGCAATCTCGATCCCTGCGCGCTCTACGCCTCACCCGAGCGGATTCGCGAAGAGGTCGCGCGCGTGCTCGCCAGCTACGGTAAGGGTCCGGGCCATGTCTTTAATCTCGGACACGGGATCACGCCGGACGTGAATCCTGAGCACGCGGGGGCGATGGTCGCGGCAGTGCACGAACTCAGTCGGTCCTACCACCGCTAAACCGCGTCCGGTGAGATAAAGGATGTTTTAGGACTGGGGCTCGCGGTTGCGTGAGCCCACGCCCTCGGTGAAGACGCGGTTTAGGATATTTTTTCGAAAGGGCGTCTATGGCTCGGCTTGAGCTTACGGACCCAGTGACCGATCCGCTTCCAAACCCTTTGTTGTTTCCGATATTATCTCGTCACGGATTTCTCAGATTCGCTTACCTGACTTCCGCCGATCTTTCCGCACTGCGGCACCGGCCGAGAGGCGGCGCAACCCACGTGGGATTTGCAGCCCGACGAGCAGGGCTTGCATGTCACATTTGCCTTCGCCCCCTTTTCAGGCTTTCTTTGGTGCAACGATCCGATGAACAACGCCAGCGAGGTCAATCCACGACCGGCACCCAATCCGCGCCGGGGTCGTAGGCATCGATGGTCTCGGCGACAGCAGCGGTGTCTTCGCCGAGATTCGCCTGATAGACCATGCCGCGCTGGTTGACCTGGAAGCTCATGATCCCGGAATTGCCGTAGCTTGCAGGCCAGGCGAGCAGACCGAAACCGTTCGCCAACTTGCCGCATTCGAGATAACTCTTGGCCCCGCCCGGCGCGCTCGGTCCTTGTGCGGTGAGGATCTTGAAGTAATAACCGTGGTAAGGCCGCCGCCCCTCCCCGTCGTCGCCGACCTCGTAGCCTTCCTCGACGGCATCGTCCACCAGGGGTCCCATGGGACTCTCGGGCTCGCCCTCGTTCGTCGGCCAATAGAGTCCGTCCCGTGTGCCTTCGGTGCTCCAGAAACGCCCCGCGTAGGCCCGCACGCCGTCGCCGTCCGGATCGGCTGCGGCGTACTCCACCTGGGCATCCACGAAGGCGCGGGCGGTCGCGACGGCATGCAGCTCGTTGAGTCCGATGCGTCTGTCCAAGAGCTCTTCGAGCCCGGCCTGCGTATCGAAGGACCACCCCCGATCGTCCTTGGCCAAGGGGATCGGGAAGGGCCAGTCCTCGGGGCCGATCACCAGGATGGCGCTGTCGTCCGTCTCGTCCTCAAGCTGCGCTGCCTCTTGGGACAACTCCACGAAGCGCCGACGATCGAGAGCATCCGCGACCGGGTCGCCGGAGACGAGCGCGTCGAGGTCCGATCCGAGCACAGCGAAGAGTGCGTCGCGATCCTCGGAGGCAGCCGCGTCGATCAGGGCCATGACGGCGGCATCCGGGGTCTCGAACGACATCGGCGGCTGGACCGACACCTCGGTCGCCTCCGGACCGGGAGCCGAATCAGTCGCCGGAGTCATCTCCTCCACGGCGGCGCGGGAATGGGTCATCACAAGCACGAGGGGCAAGCAGGCAAGCAAAGCGCTGGTCGTCTTCATAAGCTGAGCTCCGAAACAAGAGGCAAGGTGATGCGACAGCCGATCCGAGGCCGCCGCGCGAGGAGAGACGCGGTCTGGCTGCACGCCACGCGGGCGCCGCCATCAGCGTCTCAGCCCGCCGCCACCCCGAGCCGCTCCGCCGCCCCCGCCACGCTGGCCCGCTGCGGCTCGACTGGCCCCGCCGCGATTGCTGGCGGCGCGGCTGACGGCCGGCTTGCTTGCCTTGAATGCACTGGCCTTCGGCGCCGAAGCCCGTGGAACCGCCGGGCGCTGCGCCAAGGGTTTCGATGCCGCTGCCGGGCGCTTGGCCGGCGCCACCGCCGGACGTTTGACCTCGCGATTCACCGGTCGCTTGGTCGCGGCGGCCGCTTGCACCTTGGGTTTGGCTTTGGCCTTGATGGCGGGCGCCTTCGCCTTCACGGCCGGCGCCTTGGCCTGCACCTTGGCACGCGCGTCCCCGCCGGCAGGGCGCGTCTCCGCGACCGCGGCGACCTTGCCGCCGGCCGCGCCCTCGCGCCTGACCTGGTCGAGATTCGGGGCCTTGACCTGCCGGTCGGTGCTCTTCAGGCGCCCGCGCGCAGCGTCGCGATTGATGTTCGCCGCGCCGCGCTTGGCGGCGAACCGGTTCTCGGTGGAGGCATCCCGGTAGCGCACGCCGCCGCGCCGCTCGGGGTTGTGCTCCCATTTTGCGACCTCGTTGCCGACGATGCCGCGGTTGACCTCGATGTCGCCGCGCTCGACGTTGCGGTCGATGTCGAGGTTGCGGCTGCGGTCGACAGTGATGTTGGCCGGTTCTCGCCAGCCGTTGTTGTCCCAGTATTCGTTGCGAGCCCAGTAGCTCGGAGCACCGTAATAGCCGCGACCGCCGTAGTAGAGTCGGTCGTTCCAGTCGTCATCGTCGTCCCACATGATGGCCGCGGTGAGCAGACCTCCCGCCAAGGCTCCTACTCCGAAGCCGATCAGACTGTCGGTGCCGATGCCGCTCGAGGCGGACTCCTCGGCCGCCTGGCCCGCCGCATAGCCGGACTGGTAGCTGGCGGTGGCGTCGGCATAGGCATCGGGGTAATAGGACTGAGCCGGCGGATTGCTCTCGCCGTAGACCGTCACCGGGTCATAGGTGGGCACGTAGACGACCTCCGGCTGCGCAGGCTGGATGATGATGGTGTCGCCGGCCTTCTCGACCCGCTGTTGTTCGTTGCTGGCGAGCGCGCCGGTCCGGTCGGCCTCCGCGCGCAGACGTTGAATGGTCTCGGTGACCTCGCCCTGCTGGGCCAGTACCGCATCGCCCAGGTCCTGAGTCCAGTCCAGGTTGTCGTTCATGAACGCGACCACGCTCGGGAAGAACACCAGCGCCTTCACGCTGTCGTCCCACGGCTCCTCCTTGACCGCCTGGTCCAAGGCTCCGCCCTCGATGTCTTCATGGTCGTCGAGCCAGCGTTTCGCCTGCACCACGTCCAGCGGATAGGTGCTCGCCATCAGAATCTGGGCGATCAGGGCATCGGGATAGAGTGCGATGGGGGCGACGAGCTGCACGATCTGCTCCGGGGGGAAGGCATCGGCCGGCGGCGTGGTCGACTCCGCCCCGAGTGCGAGCTGCGGCGTGACGGCGACGCAGACGGCGACAATGATGGGGGCCAGCGATCGGCCGAGACGGTGCCGTCGGTTTTGCATGGATGTCCTCGCAAGGGTGTGCGCGCTCCCGGCGCTTGGTTTGAATGCGAACCGCAAACGCACGTCGACGCGACGAACAACCTACTCATCCGGCTGGGACCCTTGCGTCGGCGGAAACAGGTGCGACCAGGCATCCTTCATGGAGACCAGCACCCAACCGTTCTCGGGCGCCAACGCCAAGGCTTTGTCGAGCCTTCCGAAGTGGCTCTCCCGGTCGTAGGCATACTCGCGCTCGGCGTCGGTGTGATGGAGGATCAGACCAAGACTCGGGCCGGGCGCACCGGTGGTCCATTGCAGCATTTGGATGTCTCCGTCGGAGTTGCCGAAGGCGAGGATCGGGCGGCGCCCGATGTGGCGTTGGATGCCCACCGGCTTGCCGGCCTGGTCATCGATGAAGGCCACCTCGGGCTCGCGCACGATCACAGGTACGCCGTCGCGGACCTCGAAACGCTGCGCGATCTGCGAGCCGATGACCTGCTCCGGCGGGATGCCGTAGACCGTCTCGGACCAGGGGCGCATGAAGTCGGCCCCGCCCCCGGAGACGATGAAGGTCTTGAAGCCGTTCCCCCGCAAATACTCCAGCAGCTCCAGCATGGGTTGGTAGATGAGTTGCGTGTAGGGCTGTTGGAAACGCGGGTGGCGAGCGGCGCCGATCCAATCCAAGGCGATCGTCTCGAATTCGGCACTGGTCATGCCGCTGTGGGTCGCGATCACGAGTTGCAGCAGACCCTCGCTTCCAGCGGCCCCCAGGGTCGCCAGGTCGCCTTCCAGGGCGGCCTTGAAGGGCTGCTGCTCTGTCCACTCCGGGTGCGCGGGCGCCAGGACCTTTAGCCGATCCAGCACAAAGGCGAGTTGGGTATACATGGGCTGCTCGATCCACAGGGTCCCGTCGTTGTCGAAGACGGCGATGCGCTGGGCCGGCGGAACGAAGTCCTTTCCCCCGGCCTTCGTCACGTCGGTGACGAAGCCGGTAATGGCCTGCTTGGCGGGGCCGTCCTTCCAGGAGGGTAACGGGTCGGCGGCCGCGGATAGGGCCGCGAGGACCAAGACGGCGGATAGAGCGAGTCGGTGCATCGGGTGTCTCCTATTGCCCGGTGGAGGGCGGGAATTTCCAGGTGACCTTGCCGGTCCGGATCAGCTCGCGCCCCGGCTCACCGAGCTGCTTGCCGTAGCGGAGCATGGCGATCAAGTCGGAGCTGACCCGGGGATTGGTGGTGAAGTAGGAGTGCCCGAAGAGATCGGTGCGATCACCCTCGTAGGTGATCAGATCGACCTTGCCGAGCGTTTCGAAATACGCCTGGGCCCTCGGTTGGAGGTCCTCCGGGCGCAGTTGGCCGACCCGATTGCGGCTGCGGAAGAGGATCTTGGAGACCAGCAGCGCCCGATCTTCCGGAGAGGCATAGATCGTCATGCGCCCCTTCAGGAGGCGTGGCAGTCGGCCCTCGGGCCAGACCGTGACCAGGTCCGGATCGGACAGGAGACCGGTAATCTGCTGGGCGGCGATGTCCACGTCGATGTCCGGCGACATCAGCACCAGGTTGTCGATCCGATAGACCTGCATCGGCTCCTGACCCGCGGAGATGGCCTCCAGGCCCAACTCGCGCACGGCGCGCAGCATGACCGCCGTACCGCGACTGTGGGCCAACAGTTGCAGCCCCTCGACCCCGGGGGTGCGGGCGATCATGCGGATGGTCTTCTTCAGGTGCTCCACGGCATAGTCCGCGGACTCCGTGGTCGTGGTGTAGGAGGTCAGGACGTTGCCGCTGGAAGAGGCGGGCCAGGTAAAGAAGGCGCAGACGTCCTGTCGACCCAGGAAATGGCACAGCTCCGCGGCGGTGTAGGCGGCGGAGTCGAAGGTCTCGTTGAAGCCATGGACGTAGAGCATGACGTCCTTGGAGGATGACTCCGCCAGGCGGCGCTCGATCTCCCGGGTCAGTCCCTCTTTGGCCGCATCGTGACGGGCAAGCTCGTCACGATCGCGTTCGATCAAGCCGTTCGGCAGCCGATGCAGTTGGTAGGGCTCGTTCGGAAATTGTCCCAGTTCTTCGACGGCACCCAGCTCCAGAGCGATCTCCCGGGTGCGCTCGCCGAGTTGGCTCTGCTCGCGCAGGGCGTCCCAGGTGATGGCCGGCGTCAGGCGTACCTGGGCGGTGCCGAAGCGGATTTGCCGGGCGCGGACCTGGCCATAGGGGATCGTGGTGCCATCCGCCGTGGTCTCCGGGCCGCGGTCGGTCACGTACAGCAGGTCCACATCCGTGCCGTGTCGTTGGACCGCCGTGCTGTCGAAGACCGGTACCCCTCCGGGTTGCCGATACAGTTCCGGCGTGGGCATCAACTGGCGGGCCGGTGTCGCGCAGCCGGCCAGCAGCAGCAAGGCGACCAACAGGATCGATAGCTTGGGGATCGATTCGGGGAACGATTGCGTCATGGCATGCTTGCCCGTAATTCGACCAACGCTTGGTCAAAGGTATCGACCCGGATCAGACCGAGCCGGGGGAATTCCAGATCGATGATGAGGTAAACCGCCACCGCCATTACACCCGCGAAACCGAGGATGTGGAGCCAACTGCGCGACTTGCTGCCGGCCATACCGAAACCGGCCAGCAGTGCACTGGCCAGCGCCAGCGCAATCAACATGCCGTAGATGACGAAGGGCGGGTGTGCTTGTGTCGCCATCGTCCGCGTGGTGGTGATATCGAACATCTCGTTGAGCGCGGGCAACAGCAGCTTGATGGCATCGGGTGAGGCGCCCTGGCTTTGACCCGCGGCGATGGCCTGCGCCCAGATCGTCGCCTGCAAGCCCGTCGCCTTCGCCAGTTCTGCGTGCGCTGCCTCGAGATCCGGCAGTTTGCGGTAGACCGCCAGCCGGGCATCCACATACCGAAGGAAGCTGTCGCGGATGGCCGGTTGGTCGGCGGGCAGCAGATCGAGCCTCAGCCAGGCGGTCCCGACGGCGTTGGTTTCCGCAACGATCAGGTCACGTCGCGCGTCGAAGCGCGACGCGGCCCCGGAAAAGGTGAAGGCGATCAGCAAGCCCACGAGCGCAAAGACCGCACCCTCGACCGCGCCGGTTCCGGCCTGCGCACCCGCAGGGTCGCTCGCCAGTCGCCGAATGCCGAGCCGTCGACCCAATTCCAGCATCGCCAGGATGCCGAAAAAAGACCCACTGCGAGGACCGAGGCCATCAATATGGCGTTCATGATGAGGTTCCGGGTAAGGTCGATCGGGACGCACTGACACGGCGCCAGCGCAAATAGGGAATCATCGGGCCTTGATCGTTTTTCCGTTGCGCCAGGCAAAGCCTGGAAGGAGAGGAAGATAGCGAACGGATAAGCCAATCGGAAACTCCTTTTTGCGACCCACCGGGTGCAAGTCCCGAGCCGGTAAGGAGTGGCCATCCACCGGAACCGAGTGTTGTGTGGTGCGGGAGCGATCCCGCCTGCGAAGCGTACACAGGGGGCGTGCAGGCCGTGTGATGGAGCCCCGTTACTGAGTTCAGCGGAGCCGACGTATTCGGAACACCGGAAGGCAACAGTTTCGGCATCGTAACGGCCTGATGTCGAGACTCCGCCGGGGTCTAAGAGCAGGGCATGTACGCACGGGTCGTCCAGGAACCTGGGAGCGCTCAGTTGCTCCTTGCCCGAGACGCGGCGCGGGCACCGCGTAAGAAGCCGCCCCGGCCCGACGGCGCTGGTCCGGCCGACGGGAGCGAACAGGACCGACGGCAAGGTAGCGCCAAGCGAAGGCAACGAAGTGCGGCGCGATGGCGACTGAGCAGTCAGAGTCGGCTGATAGTACCGTTGAGCGTGGGGAACGCACCCGAGCGGACCCATGGGAGGGAAGCGGCCGATCGGTTGAGACACCTTCTGAAGGGACGATGGCGTGAACATCGAGTCACCTGACCATCTGAACAGAACGACAGGAGATCGCGACATGGGCTGAATGGTCCATCGGGTGTGCGACAGTTGTCGTGCAGCGAGCGCTCAACCGAGGAGCCGGATGCGGTAGTCCCGCACGTCCGGATCTGTGGGAGCCGCGGGTGGGTAACCACCCGCGGCCACCCGGTGCCGGTAGGGGGCGGGTGGACGAGCGGGAGCAACGTCCACCGAACCCCGCGGCGCTGCCGGGTGTCGCCCGTCCGGGTTGTCAGCCTCCCGGCGGTGCCAGTGCCTCCATGACCTTGTCCAGGCTGAAGCTCGCCGCCTTCATCCGCGGCGGGTAGTCCTGGAAGGTCGACAGGAACCGGCCCACGTAGCCCTGCGCCGGGACCAGCATGAAGGCCCGGTCAAGCTGCCAGTCGTGGTAGGTGTTGGAGGTGATGGTTGCCTGCTCGTAGGGATCGCGGCGCAGGTTGAAGATCAGCGGCACGCGCAGCGGGCTGAATTCGTCCATCCAGACGCGCAAGGTTCCCGGCGTCTTCTGCTCCATGAAGAGGATCTTCCAGTCGCCGTAGCGCAGGGCGGTCAGGTCGCCGTCGTCGGAGAAATAGAAGACCTCCTTGCGGGGGCTCGGGGTGTTCTCGCTGTCCTTCAGGTGCGCGGAGACGTCATAGCCGTCGAGATGGGCCTTGTAGTCCCGGCCCAGTGCGCTGGAGGTATAGCCGTCGAGC
Organism: Thiocapsa rosea; assembly: GCF_003634315.1. Lineage (NCBI taxonomy): Bacteria > Pseudomonadati > Pseudomonadota > Gammaproteobacteria > Chromatiales > Chromatiaceae > Thiocapsa > Thiocapsa rosea. Next base: position 1,527,813 of record NZ_RBXL01000001.1, on the reverse strand, counting down.
AGATCGTCCTTGAGGTCAGCCTTGCCGGCCGCGGCGGCGAGCGTCGGCATCCAGTCCATGTGGTGGACGATCTCGTTGCTGACCGAGGCAGGCGGGATCACGCCCGGCCAACGCACCATGGCGGGCACCCGCCAGCCGCCCTCCCAGTTGGTGTTCTTCTCCCCGCGGAAGGGATTCACGCCGGCATCGGGCCAGGTGTTCTTGTGCGGGCCGTTGTCGGTGGAATAGAAGACGATCGTGTTGTCGGCGATGCCGAGCTCGTCGAGCTTGGTCAGGAACTGACCGATGTGGCGATCATGCTCGACCATGCCGTCGGCGTATTCGTCCTGGCCGGAGATGCCGCGCAGCTCATCCTTGACGTGGGTGCGGAAGTGCATGCGGGTGCCGTTCCACCAAACGAACCAGGGCTTGCCGGCCTGGGTCTGCTCAGTGATGAACTCGAGGGCGCGGGCCGACGTTTCATCGTCCACCGTCTCCATGCGCTTCTTGGTGAGCGGCCCGGTATCCTCAATCTTCTGCGTGCCGTCGGGCATGGCCCAGGAGTGGATGACGCCGCGCGGGCCGAACTTCTGCCGGAAGGTCTGTCCATCCTCCAGCACCAGGTCGGCGGGGTAGTCCTCGTTCTCCGGCTCTTCCTCGGCGTTGAGGTGGTAGAGGTTGCCGAAAAACTCATCGAATCCGTGGTTCGTGGGGAGGTGCTCGTCGCGGTCCCCGAGGTGGTTCTTGCCGAATTGGCCGGTCGCGTAGCCCTGATCCTTGAGCACCACGGCGATGGTCGGGTCCTGCGTGCTGATGCCCTCCTTGGCCCCGGGAAGACCGACCTTGGACAGTCCGGAGCGGAACACGCTCTGACCGAGTACGAAGGAGGCACGACCGGCCGTGCAGGATTGCTCGGCGTAATAGTCGGTGAAGAGCATCCCTTCGTTGGCGATGCGGTCGATATTGGGGGTCTGGTAGCCGACCATGCCCCTGGAGTAGGCGCTGATATTCGACTGGCCGATGTCGTCTCCCCAGACGACGAGGATGTTTGGCTTGTCGGCCGCGCCCGCGGGGCCCACAACGCCGAGCGCGGCGCCGAGTGTCGTCAGCGTCAAGGCCAGCGCGGTCAGACCGCGCCGGCCATCCGGGCGAAACCGCGGGGCGTTTGGTTCAATTGGTCGTTGCTTCATCGTCCTCTGTCCTTTGTTGTTTTGAAGGGATATGACTTAAACCGCGCCCAGTGCGGTATGTGATGTTTTTGGATGGGATCGGCGTCGGCAGACTCGACGCGTCGCAAGCGTCCGCCTCCTCGCGTTACACGCCACGTTGCTGCTCCGCGCTCGCGGGACCGAGCCGCAGAGTCAGGTAGGCCGAAAGACCGACCAAGCTCGCCCCAGCCGCTCGCAGCCGCCGCAGGGCGGCCAAAGACGCCTCGTCCGCTTGCCGCAAGCCGCGTAGATCCAGGGTCAGCCCGGCGGACGGGTCCCCGCAGGCCCGTTCCAACTCGGCAAGCCCGTCGACCTGTAACCACCCGTCGACCTCGAGGATCGTTCGCCGCGGGTCGTCGACTCGTGTGATCCGAAACGTCATGCGCCGTCACAGAGCAGGACACGGGCCATAACCGACGGAATCGCTTGGGAGAAAGGCAACCGATTGAAAAGAATCTTTTTGGCTTCGACCGGTGTCGCCGCGGAGGCCCCGTCCCGGGCGTGAAACGACGACATTCAACGAGACTGTTCGCGATATATCGTTTCTTACGAAATATCGTGTCCTGCCGATCGGCAACCCGGCGACTGCCCCCGGCCATCACACTGCCGATGACGGCCTGATCAAACTCGGGTAGGCTCTGTCGCGAAATATCGTGATGCGCGCCGCTACCCCAGGGGACCTCCCGGAGGACGCCGTGAATGATCCAGCACCGCTTGCCCGCGACCCCGGGGAAGCTGCGTCGCCCGACTGGGTGGCTCAGTCCGAGACCAGCTTCGAGGACCTGCTGACGGATCTCGCGGCCTCCTTCATCAACGTGGAGGCCGGCGCACTGGACGCCCACATTCAGGCCGCGCTGCGCCGGATCGTGCGGTTCCTGGGGCTCGACCGCTGCACCATCGGGCGCTTCGACGACGCGTTGGCACAATGGACCGTCACCCATTCCTGGGCGCAGGAGGGCATCGCACCGATCCCCTCGCCGCTGGCGGAGGCCCACTTTCCCTATCTGGTGGCGCGGGTGCGGGCCGGGCTCCCGACGATCGCGCAGCGGCTGTCGGACCTGACGCCGGAGGCGTCGCTGGACCGCCAATCACTGCTGCGTCTCGGGCAGAAGTCTCTGGCGGTCTTTCCGCTGTCCGCGGACGCACAGGTGCTCGGTTGGGTCTCGTTCGGGGCGGTACGACGGGAGCACGCCTGGCCCGATGACCTCGTGCGGCGGTTGCGGCTCATCGCCGGTATCTTCGCCAATGCGCTGATGCGCAGACGCAAGGAGACGGCGCTCAAGGGGGCCCTGGCGGAGAACGTGGCCCTGCGGGAGCGGGTGGAGGCGGAAAACGCCGTGTGGCGGGAGGAGGCGCTGCTCTGCGGCAGTTTCGATGACCTGGTCGGCGAGAGTCCGATCCTGCGCCGGGTCCTGCTGCAAGTCGAGCAAGTCGCCCGAACGGACAGCACGGTGCTGGTGTTGGGCGAGACCGGCACGGGCAAGGACCTGATCGCGACCGCGATCCACCGGCGCAGCCGACGGGCGGAACACCCGCTGATCCGGGTGAATTGCGCCGCCCTGCCCACAACCCTGATCGAGAGCGAGCTGTTCGGCCACGAGAAAGGCGCCTTTACCGGGGCCATCGCACGCAAGATAGGGCGCTTCGAGGTGGCCCACGGCGGGACCCTGGTCCTGGACGAGATCGGCGAGCTGCCGCTGGAGTTGCAGGCCAAGCTGCTGCGGGTCTTGCAAAGCGGCGAGTTCGAGCGGCTGGGCGCGACGGCGACCCGGCGCAGCGATGCCCGGGTCATCGCCAGCACCAATCGGGATCTGGAGGCCATGTCTCGGGACGGCAGTTTCCGCCCGGACCTCTTCTATCGTTTGAGCGTCTTTCCGATCACGGTACCGCCCCTGCGCGAGCGCAAGGAGGACATCGCGCTCCTGACGGCCTATTTCGTCGAGAAGCTGCGGGCCAAGCTTGGCCGGCCGGCGCTGCGTATCCCGGACCGGGCCGTCGCGGCGCTGATGGCCTATGACTGGCCAGGCAATGTGCGGGAGTTGGGGAATATCGTGGAGCGATCCATGATCCTGTCGCCGGGCGCGACCATGGTGGTGGACGTGCTCCCGCGCACCACGACGGGCGCTCGGGCAACGACGGACAACCGGTCCGCCGAGACCGACAATCGCACCCTGGGCGAGGTGGAACGTGACCACATCCTAGCCGTCTGTGCCGCCTGCGACTGGCGGATCAACGGGACGGGGAACGCCGCGGAACGCCTCGGGATCAATCCCAACACCCTGCGCTCGCGGATGCTGAAACTGGGGATCGCACGGCCGGTTGGGTCTCGGCCCCGGCGGCCTTAGGGAACGGTTTACTTTGGCTCCGTTGTCGTTGTCGTAATCGAGGCGATCGAAGCGGCACCGATCGACGGATGTTCAAGGGATGGACTGCGAGGCCCGCGGCAGTTGGTCCTGCGCTTGGGGACCGATGTCAATCAACGATTACGACAACGACAACGACAACGACAACGAGGATTGTAGATGACCAATCTCGATCCAATAGCCGACCTGGCCGTTCCAGCACTGGTCTGGCTGTTGATGTTGGCGGTGGGGCTGGAACTGACGCCGGGGGACTTGCGGCGCGTCGTCGTCTACCCCAAGGCGGTCCTGGTGGCGACCCTGGGCCAGCTCCTGCTGCTGCCCGCGATCGCCGCCGCGCTGATCTGGGCACTGCGCCCGGAGCCGACGGTCGTAGCCGGGATGATCCTGCTGGCGGCAAGCCCCGGCGGTGCGCTCTCCAATGTCTATACCTACCTGGCGCGGGCCAATCTCGCCCTGTCGGTGACCCTGACCGCGCTCTCCACGCTCCTGGCCCTGATCAGCATGCCGCTGCTGACTGCCGCCGGTATGGCCCTGTTTCTCGATCGGCAGGACGCGATCCCGGTCCCCTTCGCGCGCATGGTCGGTCAATTGGTGCTGCTGATGGTCCTGCCCCTGGGCCTGGGGATGGCGCTGCGGCACGGGTGGCCGGGGTTGGTGCGCCACGTCGGGCGATGGTTGCGGCGGCTCAGCCTGCTGGGACTGGCGATCCTGGTCGGCGCCATCCTCTACGCGCAGCGGGCTGATCTGGCGAGCGGTCTGGGCCCGATGGTCACGGCGGCGCTGATCTTCTTCGTCACCGCCATGCTGACCGGCTGGGTGCTGGGCTGGATGGTCGGGCTGAATCGGCGGGACCGATTCACGCTCCTCTTGGAATTCGGCGTGCGCAACCTGGCCCTGGTCGCGCTGATCGGGATCACGGTCTTCGGGCGGGTCGAGCTCGTGCTGTTCGCCACGCTCTTCCTGGTGGTGGAGATGCCCATCGTCCTGCTGTTGGCGGGGCTGCATGGACGCCGCGCCGGGCCAACCGACACAGCCGAGCTGGTGGGCGGGGAACCTGGTTCACCTTCGCACGACCGGGAGGCGAACGCCCCGGTGCACTAATATCGGATCTGAGTTGTCTGCGGTTGCCTCGTCACCGGTAGGGTCAGCGCGGATTACTCTGAGGAGTTCTCGTGGGATAAAGTGACCGACAACACCCTTCCTCGTTTTTTACCTCTGAATCGCGTCCCTCGGACGTTGTTGGTGACACGGACGCCGAAACGGCCTCCAGCCCAACATACGCCCGCAAGGGCGCGATTCATTTTAGACCGCCTCGGCTAGCGCCACCGCCTCCGATTCCGTCTCCACCCCCGCAGTCGCATCGCCATGACCGCGCGTATCCTCGTACCCCATCAGCAGCTCGCGAGCGAGCGACCGCTCGTCGATACAGGCACCCAGATAGGCCGCGATCGAGCGCATGTCGGTCTCGCCGCTGCCCAGACAACTGGTACCGCCCGGCGACGGGGTCATGTTGAAGATGAGGCCGGCCTCGTTGGTGATCTTGGCCTCGCCCATGCGCAGCTTGCCGGACTCCTTGTCGATCAACTGGGGTCGCAGCCCGCCGAAGCGCTCGGCATAGGTGATGTCGGCCGCCCTGATCGAGGGGACGATCTTGCGGATCTCGCGCACGAAGAAATGGCGATTCAGGCCCGGTACCTCGTAAAGGAAATTGCGTAGGATGTAGTGGCGGATATCGCGCTCTTTGAGCATGGCCCAGAAGGCTGCGGCAACCCGCCGATCGAACCTCAGGACCTTAAAGAACTCGGGGATGCTCTCGCGGTTGTAGCGCTCGAGCATCGGCAGCATGAAGGCGGTCGGCCCGAAGCGGGTCTTGCCGGTTTCCTTGATGTCGTGGTCGCCGTGGACCGCGGCGAACGGCAGGCTCGGATTCTGGACGGTGTAGACCTTGCCGTTCAGCGCCTCGGGGGCGAAATAGAAGGACCCGGCGACCGGCATGCAGGAGTATTCCAATCCCAGCCCCATCTCCTGGGCCATCAAGAGCGAGTGTCCGCCCGCGCAGACGACGAGTGCTCGCGCCTTCAACAAACCTCGGTTGGTTTCCAAGACGTAATCCTGGCCGTCGCGGCGGATCTTATCGACCTTGGTCGAGAACAACTGGGTGATCTGTTTTGAGGTTTGCCGGTCCAGCCGCACGCAATCGGCCGAGAAGGATTGGGCCAGGGCCTGGAAGTCGACGGCACAATAATCATCCCGTGTGCCCGTCGCGACGATCTCCTCCTTGCGCCAGGTCCCGTCCACGAGGGCGACGTTGGGCTCGATGTCCGCGATATCCTTGCGCTCGAGCAGCTCCATGCGCGGATAGAGCCCCTTAAAGCGCTCGTAGCGATCACGGATGTAGCGACATTCGGTCTCGCCCACGCCCAGCACCATCTTCGGCATCCGGTGGATGATGCGATCGCGATCGCGAGGGGCAAGCTTGGTCGCGTAGTTGATCACCATATAGGCCGTGCGTTTGATGGCGCGCGCCTTTTCCAGCGTGTAGTTGGTCTCGATGTCGCCGCAGTGAATGGTTTGGCTGTTGTTGTGCGCGTGCGAGTTGACCGTGGCGATGCTGTCGTATTTCTCGACCAGGCAAAGTCGGTTCAGGTCGGTGAATTTCGCCAGCTGATAGAGGAGTGCGGTACCGGTGACGCCGGCACCGACGATGAGGACGTCGTAGTGGGTCGAAGCAGTCATGGTCTTGTGGTCCTGACAAGCGGCCGTGAAGCCGAGCGCTCGGGTCAAACGTCCACAGGTCGTCGGGACGGTTTTTGTGCAGCGCAACAATGCGGTCACGTTAGCCCATGTCGGCACAGGAAAGAATGCCGCGGGACGGATTTAATGTATTGAGTAAAACAATCGGATTTGCGCGGAGGGTCAATCGGACGGCGGTCAAGGGCGTCATATAGAGCCAGCGGGGTCGTTGACGCGCATCGCGCAACGCTGATGCTGATGCGGTATCCGAATCGTTTCGTGTATTCTTGTTTTGTGTGTTTGCTGATGTGGGCTAAAGTGTCGCCATCGAAATATCAACGGAACGTGATCGATGCCGCACCGGTCCAGTTTTCGATGGGGGCTTTCCCTGCTTCTCTTCGGCCTGCTTCACGGCCCGGCCGCAGCAACAAGCGAGGAGGCGATTGCTTCGGGGGATGTGTCGTCGGCCACGCGTGTTCCTGCGGGCGCGTCGACGACGACGCGAACGGTGCCCGGTTTGGCACTGGGGGAGGTCTATCGCCCCGGTGTCGATCTCGGCGCCTACCTGCTCAGCGAGAAGCTCGACGGTGTACGCGGTTACTGGAACGGGCGCCGTCTCATCACGCGCGGCGGCATGCCGATCACGGCGCCCGCCTGGTTCACGGCCGATTTTCCCGCGGTTGCGCTCGACGGAGAACTCTGGATGGGCCGTGGCACCTTTGCCCTCCTGTCGGGAACGGTGCGACGATCCGTGCCGGACGAAGACGCTTGGCGTCGTGTCCGCTATATGGTGTTCGACCTACCCGACCACCCGGGCGATTTCGAGACCCGGTTGAACGTGTTACGAGGGCTAGTCGAGGCCTCGCCGAGCCCCTTCCTCATGCTGGTCGAGCAGACCCACGTTGCGGATCATGACGCCTTGATGGCCGCATTGGAGCAGGTGGTCGCCGCGGGCGGCGAAGGCTTGATGCTGCATCGACGCGATTCGCTCTACCGCATCGGACGGACGGCCGATCTCCTCAAGGTCAAACCCTACCTGGAAGCCGACGCGCGGGTGATCGCCCATCTCCCGGGTCGAGGGCGGCATGAAGGGCGGATGGGTTCACTTCTGGTCGAGGAGGCGGACGGCACTCGCTTCCGGCTCGGCACAGGTTTCAGCGATGCCGAGCGCGACGACCCGCCGCCCGAGGGCAGTGTCGTCAACTTCAAATACCACGGGCGCACGATAAACGGGCTGCCCCGTTTCGCGAGCTTCCTGCGGAGGGTCGAGACCCTTTAAACCAATCGACCGTACGCAATGGCCGGTACCAGCCAGTAATGGATGCCGCTGCCCCCGAACTCGTCTCCCAATCCTGCGAGCACCGCCTGAGCAGTCTCTTCGGGAAGCAGCAGCATGAACATCACCCGCCGACTGCGCCCGGCGACCTGCTCGGCGGTAGTCATGGATCGCTCGGACGAGCCGTGCCCGGCGACCGCGCTGCTGGTGAAGCCGGGAATGTCCTCGCGCTCGAGAAGCCACTCGACGAGCGCGTCTTCCGCCTGCAGAGGGACGATCAGATGGAGCAGATGGTGTTGCATGTTGCGGCCTTTTCTCCGGGCGTGTGATCGATGCGATTCATCCGACCGCGCTCAGCGCTCGGCCGAGGTCTTACCGACCCGGTGCGCCACCTCGATGGTCGCGGTCCCGGACGGCACCTCGGGCACCAGCGTGCTGAAGCTGGCCTTCTGCGGATTGGATCGCGTCGGTGAGTAATGGACCATGGAGGTGTCTTTGTGCGCGAGCACCAAGCCGGTCTCGTCAAGCAGCCTGATTTCCACATGGCCCTGCATCCGCCCGGCGTGCGCAGTGCGTTTTGCGACCCAGCCCTTGACCTCGAGTCCGTCGGGCGAGAGTCGATAAGTGACGTCGGTCGGGATCACCGATGTTGTTTCGTCGAGGAGCAGTTTCAGATCGCCGGCATGGCTCGGGATCACCGTCGTGGCCAGCACAATGAGTGCCGCCAGGGCATTCAAGGTTGATTTCGACATGGTTGTAATTCTCCGTAAGGTCATGAGTCCCTGTTGTCGGGCATCGTCCCGATTCGACACGGTCGCGTCGCCCTTAAGCGATTAGACTCGCTCCGCACCGAAACGTCGGTAGAGGATCGGCAACAGGATGAGCGTGAGCAGGGTGGCCGAGACCAGCCCGCCGATGACGACGATCGCCAGCGGGCGCTGGATCTCGGATCCGGGTCCGGTCGCGAAGAGCAACGGCACCAGGCCGAAGGCCGCGATACTCGCGGTCATGAGCACGGGACGCAGACGCCGCCGCGCGCCCTCGACGACCACTTCCTGCATGGGTCGGCCGAGCGCGCGCAGTTGGTTGAAGTAGGTGACCATCACCACGCCGTTGAGCACCGCGATGCCGAGCAGGGCGATGAAGCCGACCGAGGCCGGCACCGAGAGATACTCGCCTGTAAGGGCCAACGCGAAGACGCCGCCGATCATCGCGAAGGGCACATTCGAGAGAACCAGGGCGGCCTGTTTCACCGAGCCGAAGGTCGAGAAGAGCACCAGGAAGATCAGCACCAGCGCGACCGGCACCACCAGGGCCAGACGCGCCGCGGCACGTTGCTGGTTTTCGAACTCACCGCCCCATTCCAGGCGATAGCCGGGCGGCAGCTCGATCTGCTCGGCGACCGCCGCACGCGCCTCGGCGACGAAGCCCACCAGGTCGCGCCCGTCGACGTTGGCGATGGCCACGGCCATGCGGCTGCCGCGCTCGCGCGAGATGGCCACCGGTCCCTCCATGCGCTCGATCCGCACCAGGTTATTCAGCGGGACGGCACGTCCATCGGGCAAGGAGACCTGAAGTCCGGCAAAGCGGGCGGGCGACTCGCGCAACGCCTCGGGGCCGCGCACCAGCAACGGGCGGCGCTTGCCTTCCAGATCAAGTGTGCCGACCGTCAGGCCCTCGACCTGGGCGCGCAGCAGATCGGCCAAGGCGTCCGCGTCCACCCCGAGCCGACCTGCCTCCAGACGGTCGACCACCAGATTCAGGTATTGGGCGCCGTCGTTGCGCGGGGTGTAGACATCCTGGGAGCCGGATATGCCTTCCAGCACCCCGACGATCTGCTCGGCGAGCGCGTTGAGTCGTTTGGAGTCCGGGCCGAAGATCTTTACCGCGAGATCGCCGCGCACCCCGGTCAACATCTCGGAGACGCGCATCTCGATCGGTTGCGTAAAGGCGTAGTCCATGCCGGGGAAACGGTCCAACACCGCGCGGATGGCGTTCATCAGCTCGTCCTTGGTCTTGAAGCGCCAGGTGTCGTTTGGCTTGAGCACCAGGAAGCTGTCGGTCTGATTCAGCCCCATCGGGTCGAGACCCAGCTCGTCCGAGCCCGTGCGGGCGATGATCGACGCGACCTCCGGCACCTCCGCAAGGATCGCCGCTTGGACGCGTTGGTCGATGGCGATGGACTCAGCCAGGTTGATCGAAGGCAGCTTCTCCAGCTGGACGATCAGATCGCCCTCGTCCATGGTCGGCATGAAGGATTTGCCGACTTGGGTGTAGAGGGCGCCCGCGGCGATCAGCAGGGCCAGCGCCCCGCTCAGCAGAACCCACTGATGGCGCAGGCTCCAGTCGAGCACCGGGACATAGATCCGGGTGAGGATGCGCACCAGCCAGGGTTCGGCGTGCTCGCCCCCGCCATGACTCGCACCGGCCCCTTTTCCCAACAGATAGGACGCCAGCACCGGGATGACCGTGAGCGAGAGCAGCAGCGAGCTGGCCAAGGCGAAGACGATGGTCAGCGCCACCGGCATGAAGAGCTTGCCCTCCAGTCCCTGCAGCGTGAGCAAGGGCAGGAAGACGATGATGATGACCAGAATGCCGGAGGAGACCGGCAACGCCACCTCGCGGGTGGCCCGATAGAGGATGTGCAGGCGCGGCAGGCGTCCGCCCGCGCTGCCCCGATTGAGATGCGTGACCAGGTTCTCGACCACCACGACGGCCGCGTCCACCAACATGCCGATGGCGATGGTCAGCCCGCCCAGGGACATGAGATTGGCCGACAACCCGAACTGGCGCATCAGGATGAAGGTCGCCAAGGCCGACAGCGGCAGGATCAAGGCGACCGTCAGGGCCGCGCGCAGATCGCCCAGGAAGAGCACCAGCAGGATCAAGACCAGAACCGTCGCCTCGATGAGCGCCTTGGTGACAGTGTGGATCGCCTTGTCGACCAGGACACCGCGATCGTAGAAGACATCGATGCGCACACCCTCCGGCAGCGCCGGCGCCAGCTCGTCGAGCTTGGAATGGATGCCGCGCACGACCTCGCGCGCATTGGCGCCGCGCAGGGCCAGCACCAGACCCTCGACCGCCTCGCCGCTGCCGTTGCGCGTCACCGCGCCGTAGCGGGTCAGGGCGCCGAAGCGCACCTCGGCGATATCGGCGACCCGCACCGGCTGGCGGGCATCGCCCCCGACCACGATGGCGCCGAGATCCTCCAGCGTTTTGATCGCACCCTGGCTGCGGACCAGCAAGACCTCTTCGCCCGCGCTCAGGCGTCCGGCACCGTCGTTGCGGTTGTTCGCCGTGATCGCGGCGGTCAGATCCGACAGTCGGATCCCTCGTGCAGCCATGCGGGCATTGTCCGGCACCACCTCGAAGCTGCTGACCAGGCCACCGAGCGCGTTCACGTCGGCCACGCCGGGCACGGCGCGCAGGGCCGGGCGGATGGTCCAGTCGAGCAGATCGCGGCGCGCCTCCAGGGAGAGATCGCCGCCCTCGATGCTGAACATGAACATCTCCCCGAGCGGCGTGGTCATGGGCGCGAGCCCGCCTTCCACGCCGTCGGGCAGATCGCCCCAGATGGCGCCGAGCCGCTCGGCCACCTGCTGGCGCGCCCAGTAGATGTCCGTGCCCTCGGCGAAATCCAGGGTGATGTCGGTCAGGGCATATTTGGCGATGGAGCGCAGCATCGTCTGGTTCGGGATGCCGAGCATCTCCAGCTCGATCCGATTGGTGATGCGCGTCTCCACCTCCTCGGGCGTCATCCCCGGCGCCTTCACGATGATCTTCACCTGTGTGGTGGAGACATCCGGGAAGGCATCGATCGGCGTGGCCTTGAAGGCCAGCCAGCCGCCGCCGATGAGCGCCAGCATGGCCAGCAGCATCAGAAGCCGCTGGGTCAGCGCGAACTGAATCAGACGGGCGAGCATTATTCAGCGCCCCCAAGCCAGGCCGCCTTCACGGCGACGACACCCGTGACCGCGAGGCGGTCGGCCGCCGTCAGCTCACCCGCGATCACGGCGCTGCCTTCCTCCTCGGCGAGCACCCGTACCGTGAGCGCTTCGAATCCGCCGCCGCGATTCACGAACACATAGGCGTGACCTGCATGGCGTACCACGGACTCCAGCGGGACGCGCCAACTCTCGCCTTGCGCCTCTGCGCTCAACTGGACCTCGACGAACTGACCCGGACGCAGTCCCTCCGTCCCCTCGGTGATCTCGGCGCGCACCAACACACCCTGATCCTGACCATGGACCATTCGCCCGATGGTTACGACCGTTCCAGCGGTACCCTCGCGGGGCAGGAGAACACGTCCGCCCTCCTGCACCCCGACGATGCGTTCCACCGGCACATGGATTTCGAGCCACAAGGGGTTGAGCTCGGCCACCCGGTAGAGCGGCGCGGCGGTCGCGACCGACTGGCCCGTGCTCACGATCTGCTCCAGCACCACGCCGCCGATCGGCGCGCGTACCGGCAGCCGACTGGTCAGCCGCCGGGTGCGCGCGAGCGTTTTGATGTCCTCGCTGCCGAAACCGGCCAGCTCCAGCAACTGAAGACGCTGCTCGACCATCGTCGTCAACTCGCGCTGCTTGGATTGGCTCTCCAGCAAGCGCCGCTCGGCGATCACGCCTTCGCGGAACAAGGTGCGATCGCGGGCCAGCTCGGTCTCGATCAGCTCGAGCCGTGTCAATGACTCCAGATACTGGCTCTGCGCGTCCACCAGCTCCGGGCTGCGCAGCTCGGCCAAGACCTGGCCGACCTCGACCCGCTCGCCCTCGGCGACCATAAGACTCTCCAGCACGCCGCTCTGCGGCGCCGCCACCACGCGCATCTGCCGGTTCGGCACCGCCACCTCGGCCGGGTAACGCCGGGTGAGGGTCTCGGCGGCCGGGAGCGGGGCGGTCAGGGTGATGCCGAACGCGCTCTGCTGGTCGGCATCCACGGCGATCAGGCTCGCGGATTGGGCGGTGCTGACCTGCGCCAGCATGGCCAGGAGCAAGCAGAGGGTCGGCGTTAGGGGGAGCCTCCAGCCTCCTGCCTTCAGCCCCCGGCCTCCTGCCTCCAGCCTCCTGCTGCTTTCCGCAAGCCGGATGGCGCGGCGACTCTGACGGGACCTGACCTCGGACACGACAATGCAGGCCAACCCCATAGCTGGAGGCTGGCGGCAGGGGGCTGGCGGCTGCTTCACCCCCATTCCTGCGTCGGCAACACGACTGAGAAGGCTCATTCCGGGATCACTCCTAAGGCTTGATTGAGCCGGGCCAGGGCGCGGCCCTGCTCCAGGCGACGCAGCTCCAGATCCATGCTCGCCTCGCGAGCGCGGTCCTCGGCACGCAGCAGCTCGGCGAGATCGGTCTCGCCGAGATCGAAGGCGCGGCGCATCAGACGCAACGCGTCCTGCGTGAGGGCATGGCGGCGCTCGGCCACGGACAGGGCCTCGGCCGCACCGAGACGCTCGATGTCGGCGCTGGTCAGGGTCTGCTCTGCTTCCAGCCGGTTGCGATGCAGCTCGTTGAGGCGCTCGGTGTAGGCGCGCTCGGCCGACGCCAGTGCAGGCGCGGATTGGCTGGCCAGACCGAAGGGCATGCTGACCTCGATCTGCAATGAGTCCAGGGTGTCTTCGCCGCGCAGCTCCTGCGCGCGCTTCCCGCCGATGCTCAGGGTCGGATGGCCGCGCCGGTCCGCCCCGACCTGCTTGCGGTCGGCGCGCGCACGGGCCAGGGCGCCGTCGCTGTCGGCCAACAGCGGATGGTTTGGCGGCAGCACGGGCGCTGTATCGGATGTCGGCGGCGGGGATTCGGTGAGCGGCTCGGGCAGGCTGTCGGCGCCGGTCAGGTGCCGATAGGCACCATGCGCACGCCGGGACTCGACCTGCGCAGACTGCAGATCCACTTCACGGCCGAGAGTCTCCTGACGGGCCAGTAAGAGGTCGACCCGCGCAAGCTCCCCGGCATCCGTGCGTTTGGCGACCGTTGCCTCCAGGGCACGGGAGGCATCCAGCGCGATCTCGGCCTGGCGCAGCCGGCCCTCGGCGAAGGCGGCCTCCCAGGCGGCCTGTCGAACCCGCCCGGCCATCTCCCAGCGCAGCAGACGTTCCAGCGTCCCGGCTTGGCTGTCGACCGCGCCGGCGACGGCTTGGCGGGCACCGCGCTGACCCGGTAGCCAGAGCGGGAGATCCAACATCGCCTCCCATTCATTCGCCCCGCCACCCTCGGTCAATTCATCGGACAGATATTTCACCCGCAGCGCGGGATCCTGCGCGACGAGACTCCCCGCCTGCGCGCGGATCGCATCCGCCTCCTGCCGGGCGGCCGTCACCCGCGGCGTCTGCTCGGCAAGCGCCAGCGCGGCGCCGATCGCCTCGGCGAGGGTCGTCGACGCGGCACTGCCGGCACCGGTCAGCAGCAGACCGATCAACGGGATGATGAGAAGGGGACGAGACATGGCTCCGATCGCGACCTGCATGAGGTGGGCACGAGGGAGAGATTAGGGGGTCAAACTGAATCGGTGCTGAATCCAAATGTGGTTTAGACGTGATATGGCGATCTGATATCGTTGGCAGATGAACCGACGCCAGCGACTGATCTTGTCCCGGATCTTCACGGACCCCGTTCCCGCGGACATCCGATGGAGCGAGATCGAGGCACTCTTGCGGGCGCTTGGCGCCGAGGTCAGTGAAGGCGCCGGAAGCCGAGTGCGGGTTGCTCTCAAGGGTGTCCGCGCGGTGTTTCACCGCCCGCACCCGAGTCCACAGGCGAAGCGCGGGGCCGTGCGGTCCGTACGGGAATTCCTCGAAGCGGCGGGAATAACACCCGCCGGGGAGCACGACGATGCTTGAATATAAGGGTTATGTGGGAACCGTCGAGCCGGACGAGGGCGCGTTCATCGGGCGAGTGGTCGGGCTTAGGGACGTCATCACGTTCGAGGGTGAGACCTATCGCGAGGTCGAGCAGGCCTTTCGCGACAGCATTGACGATTACCTCGCCTTCTGTGCGGAACGTGGTGAGCAGCCCGACCGCACCTTCAAAGGCAGGATACCGCTCCGGCTAACGCCCGAGGTCCATCGTCGCGCCGCCGCGCGAGCCGAAGCCGAAGGGTTGAGCCTGAATCAGTGGATCGCCAAGCGCATCGAGGCCGCGGTCTCAAGGCCCTGATGAGCCCCGGCTTTTCGTTGGGGCCTGAGCGCGGGGGCATCGGGCGCTTGGCTTGAGCGATCCGGTTCCCGCGTCAACCGATCGAGGCGCGCCGTGGCTTCACCCTCATTTGACTGCCGACAGCGCTTAGGTTGTGGTGCGCGGCAGCGAACCGCAACGTCGCCATCCCGGCTTAAAACGTGCGCAACGTCAACAAGCAGCAGTTGCACCGCGTCCACCGAATGGCGAAACTCCCAACCGACCACTTGAGACCGGCTCGAGACCTGTCGCAAGCGCTCGGGTGGCCCGTCTCAGTCTAGGCCGGACGTGGCCCATGCCAACCTAGAACGCGTTGAATTCACGAAATAGAAAGGCGAATCGATGCCCCAGAAAATTCGTGACCTCTTGGCGGCCCTCAGGGATGCAGGCTTCGAAGAGATACCTGGCGCAGGCAAAGGCTCCCACCGAAAACTTGTCCATCCAAAGTATGCAGGTGCGGTAACCGTAAGCGGCAAGACCGGTGACGATGCAAAACGCTACCAAGAAAAGCAGGTCGCGCAGGCAATCGACATGGTGAGCAAATGAAAGATTTCGACAAATACCACAAATGGGTGGAGTGGAGTGATGAGGATCAAGTGTACATTGGAAAGTGCCCTGATCTAATTACCGGCATACATGGTGACGATCCCATCGCTCTCTATGGGGAGCTTTGCGACGTCGTACAGGATGTCGTAGAACATTTCAAAGCGGAGGGTCGGGCGCTCCCGCCGCCACGGGTTCGCCCCATGAGTGAGGTTGCTTAAATCGCTAAAAAAAGCGGTCATAGCAGCCTGGCAAGTCCGCGTGTTCTAGCGGGTGGAACTCCCGCCTATGTGATACTGCATCAGTTGGGCCGGTGGCGCGACGAAATGCAGAGAGATCGGGCTTGGCACGTGGCGGTGCTTCGCATGCTTGGTCAAACCAATGAGCTTGCTCGACGTGCCCAGTCCGACCTTCGACACGGGCCCGCTCATTCCTTCAGCTCTGCAGCCTGGGCGACCAGGTCGACGACTTTCCACCCTTGATCCACGGCGGGGCCCATCAGAACCGTTGCTTCGGATTTGCGCAGCGCGAGGCCTAGCAACTCGCGCGGCCTGGTTACGCCTACGAAGACGTTTGTCGCGGCGGTGAGCCTTACCCCCGTAAAGAGCTCGTCGGTCACGCCGAACGCGTGTGGAAGCACCGCGGTCAGGTCGATGCATTGCTTGTCTGCGCTGCTGCCTTTCCATACCTCGCTCTCGACAACGAGAATTCCGTCTACGCTCTTGCCCTTGACCGAGTGGATCGACCCCAGCCGCAATGTGAGATCGTCGAATTGAACCTGTTTCGTGGAGCGGCGCTCGGGGTCGGCAAGATCGGCCTTCTGCTCATCGACAAAGATGCAAAAATCCGCGATGTCGCCCTCGGCGCCCTGAGGAGCCGGACTGAAGAGCGGAAGCAATGCTTCCCCGAACGCCCGCCATGCCGACTCTTGCCACACCGTATCGCCGACAAGCACATGGTCCCGCAGCAGTCGTCGTATGGTGCGTGGCAACGCGAGGTCGCGATGCGCTAGTGCCGCCCAGACGTTTTGCGCGGTGATCGGACGATCATTCGCTGTTTTCCAACCATGAGCCCGCGCCAGTCCAGACACGCCCGCGGCGAGCATCTCACTGACCTCTGCGGGCGGTCGCGCCGAGGCGTGGTGGACCGCAGCCTTCTGAAGCTGCCGGCAAAGGAGGTTCGCTTTCGATCGAGATCCGCCTTCGCTGCGATACGCGGGATGGTAGTCGACGAGACTCTTCGGCCGCCACGCCCCTTTTTTGCTGGCCGGATTGTGACGCGACGCGACCGCCCAGACGTCGCGCGTGCTGCAATCACTGCCCCACAGCGCTCGTGCCTCTTCAGCGAAGGCTCCGAAAACCCGTCCGATCGTAGCTTCATCGAAAAGGAACATCACCCGCGACGCCGGCCGAGCGCCCAGTCCTACGATTGTCTGAGCCTGTCGCGCGGTCAGCCGGCTTGCAAAACCGGCGATCTCCCCACCGAACCTGCGACTCGTATCAAGAGGGATACAACCGGGACCCGGCGCCCAATAGGCCGGCGCTGCTCCATCGTCCTCATAGAGCGTTTGATTGCTGTCCCCGAGGCGTTGGAACGCCGCCCCGTCCTGCTTGAAGACGTGCTCCAGTAGCCGGAGCTGGTCGCCATAGGTGTCCTGCGCCTCATCAAGAATGACGAGCGGGAAGCGATCGCGAAGCCGCTCGGCCAGAGCCGGGTTTTCTCGGAGCGCACGCCATGCAAGCGCGGTCATGTCGGCGTAGCGATAGAGCCCGCTCTTGACCATCGAAGCCTTGAGCTTTGCTAATGCCTTGCCGCAATTTGTATCAGCACCGTGCTGGCCCTTTTGCCGCTGCACTGTCAGGCTTGCGGGTTCATCCCTTACGTCATCAAAGGCTGGGTCGAGTGTGAGATTGCCAACCCATTTGACTACAGTTGCGCTAGCCCTCTCTGCTTGCTTCTTCAATGCCCAGAACGACGGATAACGCCGCAACGCCTCGGCCGCGAAGGCATCGTCGTCAATCTGGCGCACGTGCCAGCCCATGCCTCGAAGATAGGGCAAGGCGAGATACTGGTTGATGAAAGCCGTGACCGTGCCGGTGAAATGAGGATAGGCCATCAGCCGCGCCGCGGTCGGATGACGCGCGATCAAGTCTTCGACCTCCGTTCGCGCGGCATTGGTGTGCGAGATGACGCAGACGCCCCGCCTGCGGGTCGTCCAGTTGCGCGAAAGTAGCGCGAGCTTCGCCGCCAGCAGCGTCGTCTTGCCGTTGCCGGGCGCCGCCTGGACGTCACATGGAGTAGCCTTCGCAAGGAAGTCGATCTGGCTCGGATCGGTGAAATCGCAGCCGCCCAGCTCGTCGCCAAGTTCGGCGAGCAGTTCAGGTGTGAGCGGCAGGATTTCGAACATGGCGCTACACCTCCGCCGCGGCCGCGTCTTCCATCCCGGCGACCCCGATCTCTTCGACTTCCGCCTCCGGCTCGGGAGCGGGCGCCGGCGCACCGGGGATATAGCCACCCGTCACGTAGTCGATCGCTCGCACCAGATATGGCGGGAGCCGATCGCGCATCTGCTCCGGCGTATCGGAGCGTTTACGCAGTATTGCGGCAAGTTGCTCAGCGACCGCGGCCTTAGAAGCCTCTTTGTTATGGACAGGTTTATAGATCTTGACGGCGATCTCGGTCGCAGAGAGCCCAGCCTCTTTCCAGCCTGCGTAGGTCGCGCTGGCCGTCTCCAAGATCTTGGCAAGTCGCTCGGGCTTGCGACTGCTTGTCTTTGCGAGCTGAACCGCCTGGTGAACGCTCTCGGCAAGCTCGGGCCGGAGCGCGAGATCGAACTCGAGCGTCCAGCAATCGGCGATGAAAGCGTCGACGGGGTCCCCGACGTCGCGCCGCAGCGTCTTCAGTCGTGCTGCGATCTCATCTGGGGTCAGCTCGTTCTCCGTCTTGCGGTCGCCGACGAGGTCTTTCGCCTCGGGCGGCGGGATGTCCCTATCGGGGATCAGTGCCACGGGCACCGCGATCGCGTTCCCAGCTTTACGCTGCAGAATCCGGCTGTATCGGAACAGACCGCGGTGACCAACATTGACGATCGACACGCCGTGGCCGCTGAGTGGGAGTCCAAGCTTCTCGGCGATCGGGGGCAGCAACAAGTGCTCCCCGTCGCCCTCGACCACAATCAGCGCGCGGGCGAAGAACAGGTTGGCTTTGGTTGCGTCGAGGAACCGACGAAGGAACTCATAGTCGTCCGCTTCGAGCCGGGTATGGGCCATGCCCAGCGGAAAGGCGCGGTGACCGACGATCAGCGTCATGGTCTCAAGCTCGGCACCGGCCGCGAGCTGCGGACTATGAGTCGTGAGCAGGACCTGCACCTGCTGATGGGTCTCTCCTTTTTCGGGATCTGGTTTGGCAGCGCGGGCTGCGAGCACCTCCATGAACAGCGTCTGGTGCTGAGGATGTAGATGCGCTTCCGGCTCCTCTATCAGCAGGAACGGGATCTGATCGGGATGCGACTGAAGCAACAGCAGCTCAGCCGCCATGAATAGCAGGTTGTTGTAGCCCAACCCGCGCTGTACTCGCTCGGTGCCTGCCCTGGCGTTGAGGTAGAGCTCAAACCGTTCGAGGATCTGATCGAATGACCCGCCCGCGCCTAGGTCCAGTGTCGCCACGAGGCGATCATCCACGAACGACAGTTTGTCGAGAAAATCGGTGTTCACGCTGCTGGCGACGCCTCCTACGACGGTGTTCGAGCGGACCGCCGTGTCCGCGGCAGCCAGCGTGTCGTGGAGTGTCGCGTTGGCGCCCGGGGCCGCCGGCTTGCTCTGGGATCCCATCGTGGGCATGGCGCCGAGAATGCGCGACAGGCGCGATCGGCGGCCCGCGCGCATCTCGCGCTCGGCGTCCCGCAGAGGCTTGAGATAGGTGGCCTTCAAATACTCGCGCAGCTCGCCGTCGAGCGGCAGGCCTTCGCCCTCGGCACCAGCGCGGTGCTGGCTGGAGATGACATTGCCGCCGCCTGGTGAGACACGCCGGGCGCCGCGCATGCAAACGTGCAGGCGAAGGTTTCCCTTTTCGTTGGTGCACCATTCGAGAAAGCGGGCTTCTTCGTCCGGGCTGAGGTTGTCGAAGGTGCAGCGAACGAGGAAGTCGCATCCACGGATGCCGTCCCCGCCGACATGGAAGTCGTGTTCGTCGGGGCGGATGTAATCGTCGCCGCGTGTCCATAGGACATAGCGGGCAGCATCGATGATCGCGCTCTTGCCGGCGTCGTTTGGCCCCACGAGGATATTGAGACCAGGCGAGAGCTTCAACTGCAACGGGGCAGTCGGATCGAAACACCGGAAGCCGCTCGCGTAGAATTCTGAAATGTACACTGCCGCCTCCCAGCCCGAGGTTCTTCTTATTCTGCCGCGCTGTTCGCTCGCGTGGCTATGTCTGCCAGATCCGGGGACAGTTTACTTAATTCCCGAGTTCGCCCGAGAGGAAGAAGAGAAGAAGGGGATCTATTAACTCAGCGAGCGAGGCTCAAGTGTTGGCGCGGAATGTTTCCTTGCTCCCCGGCAGCATGCCGAGACCGAGAAGGGAATTCGGTAAGCCGTCCCGGTACCTGGCGCGGATGGCGGAGGAGATGGGCGACCCCGACACACGTCCGCGTCCATCTCGCGTGCGAACCAAAGCGCCCGACTTATGCGGGAACTCGCAAGCCCTCCGGGTCATCAAAGCGTTTCTCATTCTTGACAGTAGGGACTATTTGCCTAGAATGGGAAACATTATGCCCGCTCGACCTCCCCTAACCAGCGCTGCTGCGACCGCTAAGCTCAAGGTGCTTGGTGAGCAGATTCGTGTGCGCCGCAAAGCGCTCGGCGTGAGTGCCACGGTAGCGGCCGAGGCTGCCGGGATGTCGCGGGTCACGCTGCATCGAATCGAAAAAGGCGAGCCTGCGGTTACGATCGGTGCCTATCTGAACGCCATCGTGGCATTGGGTCTGGATTTCGGCATCCTCGCGCCGGATCAACCGGCCGCCGCCGTCGGTGACCACGCGAAACCAGGCTGGATTCCAGTTCGCATTCGGCTCCAGGACTATCCACAACTCAAGCGTCTGGCTTGGCAAATTCATGGAACGGACGCTTTGACGCCCGTCGAGGCACTGGGGATCTACGAGCGCAACCGGCGCCATCTGGACCTCGACGCGTTGGAGCCACGCGAACGGGAACTGATCGATGCGCTATGCCGTGCGCTCGGGGAGCCGCATAGCCTTGTTTGAGCGGCCACATCACCAACGCGTCGCGCAGGTGTTGTCCGCGCTCGATGGACCCCTGTTGAGAGAGAACAAGTGCCTGTTCGGCGGAGGCACCCTAATCGCGCTGCGTTACGGAGAGTATCGCGAGTCGGTCGACATCGATTTCATGGTTTCGGATCTCGCCGGCTATCGCACCTTGCGCCAATTGCTCACCGGACCTCGCGGCATCGCAGCGATTGGTCGTCGAGACGCGATACCTTTGAAGGAAGCGCGAGAGTTGCGGGCCGATCAGTATGGCATTAGGACAGCGCTGCTGGTCGGGGAGGAGCCGATCAAATTCGAGATCGTCTTGGAAGGGCGCGTGGAGTTGGCCGCGCCGACCCCGAGCGACGAGGTCTGCGGCATTGCGACCTTGACTCCGCTAGACATGGTCACCGGCAAGCTTCTGGCCAACTCCGATCGCTGGGCCGACGATGCCACGTTCAGCCGCGACCTGATCGATTTGGCAATGATGAGCCCACCCCTGGGCCTACTGCGAGAAGCGGTCGCGAAGGCGGAGCACGCCTACGGGGGGTCCATCCTGCAGGATCTCGAAAACGCGAAAAAGGGTCGGAGCCCTTCGCCGATATGATCAGAGTCCTTGAAGCTGCTCTGCTGGCCGTTTGCGTCAGGCGTTTCGTGCGGTGTGTGGACCGGTTTTTTGGCCGTCCCCGCTGCGTCCTCCCGAAGCATTTTTCCAGCGCCGCCTCGATGTGCTCTCGAAACCGGTCGCTTTTCCCCGACCCTTTTTTCTCACTCGTGCTTCGCGTTGCGTTGGGACAACCAGATCATGAACCTCGGCCGACCGGCCCATCTAGGCGACCTGGTCCAAAGGTTGCGGTCGAGCACGCTTGCTCACGGACAGGATTTCGATCCCAACTAAGTGCCCGTCGGCGTCATAGTCAGCGATGATCCCTGGCTCGATTGCTTTGGTCGTTGCGACTTCCGCCGGGGAGATCTCGAAATAGGCGGCATCCGCCGCGGGATCGAATTCGAGCTTCATAGATCGGTCACCTCGTCGTCAAAGTATGCCGTCACGATGGACACTGGATCGACGGTCTCGTTATACATCACGCGTACGACGTTGGGCTCAGGTTGCTCCATGGTTTGGGGTCGCAATGGCCGTTGGGTATCCGACGTCTGTCGGCGGCGTCGACGGAATTGTCGCGCCGTCGAGGCATCATTCACTCACCGGCAAACTGACCTCTACGCACAAGCCGCCGAGCGCGGACGAGCGACCGAAGGCGATGCGCCCGCGGTAGCTCTCGACGATCTCCTTGGCGATCGCCAAGCCGAGTCCGTGGCCGCTGACCTCCTCGTCGAGACGCACGCCTCGACCGGTGATGTCGGCGATCTCGGTGTCGGAGCAGCCGGGCCCGTCGTCTTCAACCCTGAAGACCAGTGCCTTACCCTCCGTCAGCAGGCTGCACCTTACCCGCGTGTTGGCCCATTTGCAGGCATTGTCGAGCAGGTTGCCGAGCAGCTCCAGCATATCCTCCCGGTCGGCATTGAGCGGGCCGGAGGTGCGGATATCGACCTGGATGTCGAGGACCTTCGGGGCGTGGATGCGGCCGAGGAGTCGAGCGAGGGTCGGCAGCTCTTCGTCCGGGTCGAAGCGCAGTCCGGCACCGCCGGCACCCGCAAGGCGCGCGCGTTTGAGCTGGCGCTCGGCGAGACGGTGCAGGCGCTCGACCTGCTCGATCAGTGCCTCGCGCGTGTGCGCATCGACCGACAGCGCGGGGTCGAGAAGCTGTTGTCGCAACAGACCGAGCGGACCCTTGATCGCATGCGACAGGTTACCCGCCGCTGTGCGCGAGCGCTCCAGGCGTTGCGCGAAGAGCAGCAGCAGCCGGTTGAGCTTGCGCACCAGGGGGAGGATCTCGCTTGGCACCTGCTCGGTCAGGGCGACGGTTTGGCCGGACTCCAGGCGGCCGATGTCGCGGTAGACGGGGATCAGGGTCGCGAAGGCGCGCCGGACGACGAAGCGCTGCACCAGCAGCATCAGGATCAGCCCGCCGAGGGCCATCGCGGCGAAGAGCCGTTCGTAGTGAACCAGGGCATGATCGAGCGGCGTGACATCCTCGGCGACCGCAAGGGAGAAGTCGTCGCCATCCAACCGGTAGCCGCCTCCCAGCACCAGCAGTCGCTGCCGCTCCGGGCCGACGGCGCGCCAGTATTCCGACACGCCCGGTCCGAGCGGCCGACCGGCGAGATCCTGATCCCAGAGCGAACGCGATCGCATGCGTTGCCCGTCGTGCGTCTCGATCACGAAATAGTGCCCGGAATAGGGCTGGTGGTAGACCGGGGTGAGTCGCTGCTGGCCCAGCTCAAGTCCCCCATCGGCGTTCCGGGACAAGGCGCCGACCAGGGCCTCGGCATCGTGCTCGAGGCGCGAGAGCACGAAGGCGTCGGCTGTGCGGTGCAGGGCCGCGTGACCGATCCACCAGACCGCCCCGATCAGGACGACCAGGCTGGCGGCCAAGCCGAGCTGTAAACGGCCTTCCAGCGATCTCATCGGCGCGGGAACAGATAGCCTTGACCGCGCAGGGTCTGGATCCGCTCCTTGCCGATCTTCTCGCGCAGACGCCGCACATAGACCTCGATGAGATTACTGCCCCGGTCGGCCTCCAGATCGTAGACGTGATCCATGATCTGGGGCTTGGAGAGAATCCGGTCGGGATTAAGCATCAGGTAACGGAGCAGTCGAAACTCGGTGCCGGTCAGCTCTCTGGCGCTGCCGTCGGCAAGGACGACCTGCTGTAGGTCTTCGTCGAGACGAAGTCCGCCGACATCCAGACCGCTGCGCAGATTGCCCGCCGCGCGACGTGTTAAGGCATTGAGGCGCGCGATCAGCTCTTCCATGTGGAAGGGCTTGCCGAGATAGTCGTCGGCTCCTGCCTTGAGCCCGTCGACGCGCTCGTGCCAGGCATCGCGCGCGGTGAGCACCAGAATAGGTGTCTTCACACCGCGCCCACGCCAATTGCGCAGTACCGTCAGTCCGGGCCGCCCGGGGAGCCCGAGATCAAGAACGATGGCGTCGTAGGGTTCGCCTGCGCCGAGCGCCTCGCCCGTGACGCCGTCGGCGGCGTGATCCAGGACGAAGCCGGAGGATTTGAGTGCCTTTTGCAACTCGGCCGCGAGGGCTAGGTCATCTTCCACCAGCAGCAGCCGCATTAAATCGCGTCCCGAGCGACAAATGGCGTTTGCCTAGCTCTCCGACTCCGGAGCGACGGGAGATTCTTGGAGTCGACGCGATTGAAGATAAAAGAATTCAATATCCTGAACCGCGTCTGCTGCGGCGTCTTTTGGTGACCGAAGGATTGCAAAAAGATACAGGAGCGCATGTCGTGCCGGACGCGGTTCAGCAAGGCTTACTTCTCCTTCCGCTTGATCACCTCGCCGGTCGCGGCATCCAGATAGAGCTTGTGGACGGTCCCGTCGGCGGCGAGGATCTTGATTTCGTAGAGATAGGCGCCGTCCTCGCGCTCGAGCTCGGCCTCGACGAGCTGGCCGGGCTGCACGGTTTGGGCGCTGGTCATGACCTCGCCCATCGGCAGGATCTGCCCCGTCTCGCGCAGTTGCTTGATCTCGTCGTGGTCGAGCCGATCACCGGCGATGGCACCGCCCGTGACAGACAGGAGTCCAATCGCGACGGTGATTGCCGTCAGCCGTGGTCTCTGCATGAGTCTGGTCCCCTTGGGTTGGATGAGTGGTCTTTGCGGCTCGTCTTCCCATTGAGGCGGAGCGAGCCGACTCGGTCGAAGGCGATCCAGGTGTCGTCTTCGACCCGGATGCAGTCTCGTTCCCGAAACTGAATTGGCGCTGAACTGGAGTTCAAATCGAGCGAGGAGGTGAACGCGGGTGGGTTGTATGCCGCGAGCCGCGGCGTTCCAAGGCTAACCTTCGGTCATCCGTCATGCCGCTGCGTACAGGATCACCTGGTCACCGTCTCCGCGATCAGCACCTCGGCGGGAATGCCGAGGTGCCGGTGCAGCCTGCGAATCATGGGCAGCGTCAACGGCCGTTTGCGATTGAGGATTTCGTAGACCCGGTTGCTCTTGCCGATGAGGGGTTCCAGGTCTTTTACGGAAAGGCCACTCTGCTCCATCCGAAACTTGATGGCCTCGACCGGGTCGGGAGGATCGATGGGGGCGTGCTTGGCTTCGTATGTCTGAACGAGCGTTGCCAAGATGTCCAGTCGATCGCCCTCGGGAGTGCCCCAATCCGGATCAGCCTCCATGAGAGCCGAGATTTCGTCGAGGGTGGCTTTGTAATCGGCTTCGGTGTGAATCGGGCGGATGTCCATGGTGTGCTCTAGGTCGATGAGGTGCTGTCAATCGTTTCCGCGTCCACGGCATCGTATTCCTTCACCCGAACAGAATGGCGCGGCCTGTCAAAAATCAAGCGACGCCCGCGCCCACAACTGTCGTCCCGGTTCGTTGACCTGCACCGGACCTGGGTTGAATGGATCGACGTTCGCGCGGTTCACGGCATAGGCGTAAGCACGATCGAAGAGGTTGTCCACGCCGAGACTGAGCGTCGCGAACTTGGAGAGCCGTGCCTGACCATAGAGGTCGAGGATCCACCAGCCGGGCGTCGGGCCGACGTCCAGACCGCTTCCGGTGAGCGGGTCGTCGTCCACGCGGTCCTGAGTGTCGTTCCAGCTCAGGGTGGTGCCGACGGACCAACGCTCGGCCAGATAGTCGAGACTGACGGTGCCGCCGAGCGGCGGGGTCTGGGCGATGGGTGTGGAGTCGGTGCGATTCTGAGCATAGACGTAGGCCAGCGACGCGCCGGCTCGCCAGTGCCGGGCAAATTCGACCGAGCCGGTCCATTCACCGCCGGTGAGCTCGGCATCGACGTTCCGATAGATAAAGGTGCCGTCGGCCAGCAAGATCCCCGGCTGGCCATGGGCGCGATCCCGCAGGATGAAATCGTCGACCCGGTCGTAGAAAAGGTCGAGCTGGGTGTTCCAGTGGTTGGCGACCTTGGCCAGCGTCACGCCGATCTGATGATGCGCCTCGGGATCAAGGCCGGGGTTACCGACCCAGCGTTGATTGTTCGCAATCGTCGAGGGTGCGGCATTGGAGGCGATATAGCGTTCGGTGGCATCGGCCGAGCGCAGGGTGCGGCTGACCCCGACTGAAAAGGAGAGGCCGTCGTTCAGGTTGTGCGCGTAGTTCAGGAATCCGCCCAGATTGTCTTCGTCCGTGTCTTCGGCGCCGATACCATAGTAGGCGCGATACAAATGCTCGGCGGAACGCACCCAGGCCGGTCCGATCGGCACAAGCGCGGCACGCGAACGCGAGACGCTGGCCTCGGTGCGGTCGTAGCGCAGCCCGGCGGTGAGTCGGGATTGCTCGGTCAAAGGGCGTTCGATCTCGATGAAGAAGCCGAGGTCTGAATTCACCACCTCGGGCCAGAGATACGAGTTGGGGACATCGACCGCGGCGGAGCGGTAGTTCCAAAAGCGCGTGGCGTCGCGATCGACCTTGAGATAATCGGTCCCGAGGGTCCAATTCATCCCCATGGCGTCCAAATCCGCAATCAGACGCCCACCTGCGGTGTCCGCGGTGCTGGGTGCGCGCATCTTGAACATCGCGGTGAGCGGCCGGAGGCTGTAGTTGTCCATCAGGTGATCGACCGAGACGCTGTAGAGCTCCGCCTTCACCGAGGCGAAGGGACCGATTGGGGTGTCCTGACCCAGCCGCAAACGCCACTGGTCGCTGTCGCTGTAGATGCCGTCCATCCCGGCGCCGGCGTAAAGGACGTTCCAGTCATGGGTATGGTCGTAGCTCAGAACGGCACCCGCGTTGTCGTTCGGGGTGAGGCCGAGCGACAGACCGGCGCCTTCGGTATTGTAGGCACTGCGTACCGGGTTGCCGTTGCCGTCGTCGTAATTGCCGGCGGTCTGATACTGGCCGGTGGCGCGGGCAAAGCCCTCGGGGATGCCGACGGTCACGTCCGCGCCCAGGTTGCCGGTGTGCGAGTTGTCGGTGATGCCGCCGGTGAAGCGTGCGCGGAAGACCTCGCCGGGATCGAAACGGGGGGTGTCGCGTTCGAACAGAACGGTGCCGCCGCTCCCGCCGCCGCCGTAACGGACCGTCTGCGAGCCCTTGATGACGGTGACCGAGTCGTAGTTGTCCAGATCCACATAGACGGTCGGCGGGTCCATCCGGTTGGGGCAGGCGCCGAAGGCATGGGCGCCGTCGATCAGGATATTGAGCTGCCCGGCGGTCTGGCCGCGGATGATGGGGTCGATGCCGAGACCGCCCATCCGCGAGCCGCTGACGCCGGGGACGGAGCGCAGGAGGTCGCCGCTGTCCGCCGGCAGGCCGGGTGTGACCTCGACGATGGGTGCGACGAAGGTCGCGGGCGGGAGAGCGTCCAGGCGATCCGCGGTCACCTCCAGCTCGGGCAGGACCACGCCGCTGTCGTTCGGGGTTTGCGCGGTCGCCGCTTCGGCCCGGAGCACGACCGAGAGCCCCGCGAGCATCACGATCAGGATGCTGGTCCCGGTGGCGTTCAGGTTGCCGAGCGGAGCCCTTCTCGGCACCCGTATTCCTGTCTTGTTCGCGACCTGAAGCCTCGCCGGGTTCGTGTCTCGGTTTCGGAGTCGATGACTCTTAAACCTTAATCTTATTGTGCTCATTGGATATGCCTCCGCGTCTCGTCTGCGTGATCGAGTGGCGGAGGAGCCTATCCAAGTTCATTCCCCGGTTGCCGGGATTTGGGGTTTTACTGATCGGAGACAGGAGGGAGCAGGTGATATCGCCGAACCTGTGCTCGATATCACGCAAAGCCCCGCTCGGCCACTCAGAGACGTCGTTCGGGAGAGACCAAGGCTCAACCGTTCTGTCGAACTCGAGGAGAGGCAAAGGCCGAGCACAAACCGGGCGTCATTAAACCGCGTCAAGAGCGTTCGCCGAGGCTGACCGGATCCTGATGAATGGTGATGTCCGCGCCCGGATGCATCTCGCAAATACGCGCCTCGACATCGAGGGCGACCTGATGAGCGGCCAGCAATGGCATCGTGTCGTCGAGCGCGAGATGCAGTTGAATGATCAGGGATTGTCCGGATCGGCGTGTCCGCAAGCCATGCACGCCCAGCACGCCGGGAACCGAAGCCGCAAGGTCCAGGATCGGGCCACGTGCATCTTCGGGGAGTTCGCGGTCCATCAGGAGCTGGACGGCATCGAAGCCGATCCGCAAGGCGCTGTAGAGGATGTAGGCCCCGATGGCCAGACCGAACAGCGGGTCGAATCCGGACCAGCCGGCAGAGGCGAGCAGCAAGGCCACGACGGTCGCGGCATTGGTGGCCAGGTCCGTCGCGTAATGCAGGGCGTCCGCGCGAATTGCCGCCGACCCGGTGCGGCGGATCACGTGACGTTGGAACGCCAGGAGTGCCAAGGTGACCAGGATTGCGAACCCGATCACGAGCAGGCCAACTCCTGCTTCCGCGACGGGTTGCGGATGCAGCAGACGGTCGACCGCCTGCACGCCGAGGAACACCGCCGAGGCGGCAATCAAGGTCGCCTGTCCGAGCGCGGCGAGGGCTTCGGCCTTCCCGTGACCGAAGCGGTGCTCGGCATCCGGCGGCATCAGCGACCAATGCACCGCCAGTAGATTGACCAGCGAGGCGCCCGCGTCCATCGCCGAATCCACCAACGAGGCCAGCACACTGACCGATCCCGTGACCAGCCAGGCCCCGAGCTTGGCCAAAATCAGCAGACAGGCCGTCGCGACCGAGGCGTAGGTGGCCAGACGCAGCAGCCGGTCGTTCGAGCTGGCGGATCGAGCGGATTTGGCGGATCTGGCGGTCCCGGGTGTGCTCGGACTCACTGGCTGCTCCTTTTTAAACCGCGTCCAGAGCGAAATGCGTCATTTTCATTTTGTGTTGAGCGTCGGAGACGTCCTTGATCTTGGCGAGACGCGGTTTAAATTTAATCTTTTTAATGCTCTAAACCGCGCCAGCTCCGACACTCGTCGGAGCTGGCGCGGCTAAGCCATTCCAACAAATGACGTATACCGCACCAGGCGCGGTTTAGGAACGATTCAAAAACAACCGAAACACGGATGGGTAGAGCGAAGCGAAACCCATCCAGTCCGCTCCAAGGGCATCAGACCGAAACCCGGCAGCGCGCCGGCCGAGTGATTGTCCCCGCCCGGGTCAACATCCACGCCTGTCAACCGCGACTCGACGCAGGAGGCAGGAGACTCTCTCGAGAAAGCCGACGCCGCGCGCCCTATTCCTCGAACACCAGCGCGAGCGGCTTCTGCATGAAGGCATGCCGGACCTGGGCATTGTCGAACACCGAGACGCCGAACGGGTAGGCCGCCGACAAATCCGCGAACTGCACGTCGGTCTCGCTGCCCGTGACCAGCTTGCGCCGCATCTCCATGGTCCAGACGCCGTCGCTCCAAGCCAGCCCGAGCGCGATATCGCCGCGATCGCCTTCGAAGGGGGCGATCATGATGGAGGCAACCTCGTCGCCGGGCTCGAATCGACTGTCGTCGAAAGGGGCCTTGTCGTCAGCCATGACCCAATAGGCCCCGCCCTTGTTGGCGGCCTTGCCGTCGCCGGCCATGAACTCGGGAATTCCATCGACCAGCGCGATGTCGGTATAGCCACCGCCCGTCTTGGCATCGGTTTTTCGCCCGGCGTTCTTCGCAGTCTCCGGATCGAAGCGGGTGTGGTCCAGCCACTGGTCGTCGACCTGTCCGACGGGGCCGGTGCGCACGCTCTTGATGTGCCACATATCGCCGCGCTCGCCGTCGTTCTCGGTGTACTTGTTGCCGTAGGGTTTCGGCGGCTCGTCGTCGTGACAGGCCGCGAAGCAGCCATCGGCCTCGAAATCAGGGATGGAGTTGTCGATCGGCCAGATCAGGGCCGCCTTGTCTTCGTAGTAACGGTTGTTGTCGCCGCCCGTGTCGTCGGGATCCTTGAGCTTCTTCCAGGATCCGTCGGCCTGTTTGACGTAGGGCGAGCGCCGCTCCGAATGGGTCGGATCCTCGTATTCCAAAAGCAAAAAGAGCTCGTCGCCCACGCGTGCTGCGCGAATGGTGCCGTCGGTGCGGCCCTTTTCGCCGAAATTCGCACCCTTTTTGAAATGGAGCTTGGCCGGCACGGCTGCGTTCCAAACCGCGTCGTCGGCAACGCCGTCCAGGGTCGGTGCCGTGTCGAAGGCGATTGCAGTCACCGTCTCAAGTGGCCGGGCGGCATATCCGGGAGCGGCAATCGTGCAGGTGGCCGCAAACATAACGGACAGGGCGGATATTCGGCTGTTGGGGTTGGTCGTCATCTTCTGATTCCTTTGGTGGTTGTCGTTATTGTTGTTGTGTTCCGATCCGGAACGACTCCGCGCTCACCAAGGACTCCAATTCCGCTGTCGGTATAAGAGTATAGCAGTCAACCAATCGGCTCCGGTCGGAGGTCCGGCGCCGTTGCCTCGGGCGCAACCAGCAGGACGCGCCCGGGCGGGATAACCATCGCAGCACCAAATCCCGGGTCGGTTAGACTACTGCGCTGGAAGGCGAGGCGGACGAGCCGGAGACGAAGAGGCTCGATGCATTCAACAACAAGCGAGCTCCGACATCTTGACCAAAGCCTTGGCCGGGTTCCTGCTCTCGATCCTGCTGCTCGGATCCGGGGCGGCATCGGCAGTGTCATCGGTGCCGCTCGGGTTCAGTGTTCTGCCCGAGCAGGTGCATGGCTGGGAGGAGGCTGTTTCCCTGGTCGTGAACCAGGATCTGCCGCCGGTCCGCACCGATATTCATCTCGGCCATCAGCCGCGTGCACGCTGGTTCGTTGCTTTGCCGCTCGGCCCCGACATCGCTCGGCTGCCGCCGGCGCCGATCCTGACCCTCAACGTCGCAAATCTGGATCTGGTGGAGCTGGCCTATCTCGCTCCGGACGGCACGCTGGCGCCGCCGCGCCCGCGCACCGGCGACACCCTGCCTTTGGGCGAGCGCGACGTGATCGGCGCGACCCTGGCGTTTCGGCTCGAGCCCGACCTCCTCGTCGACCATGCGTTGATGCTGCGCGTGACCACCATCGGCCAGCTCAGCCTGCTGCCGGGCGTGACCGATGCGGCCAGCTTCGCGCTGGGACAGGCCCGAAGTCTGCTGATCGGCGGAATGTTGGCAGCCT
The DNA here is from genome assembly GCF_003634315.1 of Thiocapsa rosea. NCBI lineage: Bacteria > Pseudomonadati > Pseudomonadota > Gammaproteobacteria > Chromatiales > Chromatiaceae > Thiocapsa > Thiocapsa rosea. The sequence continues at coordinate 1,497,117 of NZ_RBXL01000001.1, read as the reverse complement.
TGGCGGGCCTGTTTGCCCTGCTGATGCTGTTCGCGGGGGTAGCGACCCGCGACCGGCGTTTTCTTGCCTTCGTGATGCTCAGCGTGCCGTTCGGCGTGACCGGGCTTGCAAGCATCGGTCAACTGGCCTACTTCCTGCCATCCGTTCCCGCTTGGATGACCGGCCGCGTTTCCAACGTCCTGGCCTATCTGATCAGCGCCGCGCTGATCTTCGCGTTCTATCTCATCGTCCGGCCCCCGCCGTCGCGCTGGTGCCTGCGGCGATTCTGGTTCACCCTGGCCTGGCTTGCGCTGCTGTTGTCGCCGGTCGGTTTCACGGATCTGCACCCATCGATCGCCTGGTTCAACAACAGCGTCCAACTCGCCTTCATCGCCTTCGTTCTGATCTACGGGCCCTTGCAGTGGCGCGGAACCTCGGCGCTCGGACGCATCGCCTTGGCGTATCTGCTCGCGACCTGCGCGACCGGCATCGCGGTGGTGGCCAGAACCTGGTTCCCGGGGCTGGCAAGCCTTGCAGTGGCCTATTTCTGGCCGATCAACCTCGTGATGCAGTCATTGATGCTGATCGCGGTCCTTACGGTCAGCGGTCGTCTGCTGGCCGAGGTGCCGAAGCAGACGCGACGCCTGGAAGGGGCGCGGCAGGCTCGGTTGCGCCTCGCTGCCCTGGCGCGGAAGTTCAGCGGCTTGTTGAAAGTGGTGTCGCACGAGATTCGCAACCCGGCATCCTCGTTGCGGTTTGTCGCCACGAATCTGCGACGCGGCGTGCTGAGTCCGGAGGATGCGGCGACGGATCTGATCCGGATCTCCAATCAGCTCTCCGACATCGTGCGGGGCATCCAGCGGCAGCGCGACGCCTTTACGGACAGCACCGCGGCGGATTACACCTACGACCTGCGCGAGAAGGTGGCTCAGGTGCAGGGCACCTTGGCCGGACGCATCGATCCGGCCAGGCTCGACCTCGAGGTGTGCGCCGCATCCGGGGCGGCGACCCATTTGGTCGATGCCTCGCGTCTGGTGCTGGTGCTGACCAACCTGCTCGACAATGCCTTCAAATACGGTGGCCGGGGGCGCGTGCGCATGAGCCTGTCGAGCACGCCCGAGCGGCTGGAACTGGAGGTCGCGGACCAGGGGCAGGGCATCGCGGCGTCGGATGCCGAGCGCATCTTCGACCAGTTCTGGCGCGATCCGCGGCACAGCCACATCCCCGGGTGGGGTTTGGGGCTCTGGGCGAGTCGCAGCGCCGTGGAATCGCTCGGCGGCACCATCGAGTACATCCCTCGGCGTCCTCAGGGTGCCGGGTTTCGGGTTCTGGTGACCCGTCTTCGCAGCGCCGATTCGCACGCTTTTTAACGGGGGATTCATGTCGCGGCAGCCCGATGCACCGGAACGGATCGATTCGCCCAAACGCGTCCTCGTGGTGGAGGACGATGCCGTCGGCGGTCCTCAGTTGGCGCGTTTTCTGGAGAGTTTCGGGTACCGAGTCGATTTGGTCACCGGTGAGGATGCGGCGCGCGCGCACATGGCGGCCTGTCGGTTCGACGCGGTTGTTTTGGACCTGACGCTGGCCGACGGCGACGGCTATTCACTGCTCGAGGCATTACGTGTCGGCGATCCGCTGTTGCCCATCGTCTGCACGTCCGGTCGTTGCGATCTCGACGACCGCTTGAAAGGGTTGCGCTCGGGCTTCGATCATTATCTCACCAAGCCCTTCGAGCCCGAGGAGCTGGAGGCGTTGCTGGCGCGCGAGCTGTGCCGCTACGCCCATCGCGCGGGGACGGCGGAGGGGGGGCTGTCCGCGCCGATGGACAATCGCTGGGCCATCCATGAGGAGGCGCGCACCCTGGTTCTCGATGATCAGCTGGTCATCTCCTTGACCGAGACGGAGCTGAGGTTCGTCTGCCTGCTCCGCGGTCAGGCGCCCGAGGCCGTAAGCCGCGCTGCGGTCATCGCCGGTCTCGGGCATCGCGAAAGCTATTATTCGAGTGCCCGTCTGCACACCAGTGTCTCGCGCCTGAGGCGGAAGATTGCTCAAGCGACCGACCAGCCCGCACCGTTCGACAGTGTCTACGGCGCCGGCTATGTCTGGGGGCGATCCCGCTGAAGGCGACGCCTCGCCATCAATTGTCAGAATATTGTTAGAAGTCCCGGTCGACGGGGTTCCTATAATCCTCAAGTGTTGCAGGGTTTGCGGCTCGCCTTCGGTGAAACGGCGCTGGATTGCCGGTGCGGCCTCCGAGAATCCCTCTCTCTTTCCCGCCCGTCATTCCGCCCCCACGGCGCATCGATCCGCTTGTCGGTCTCGCCCCGCAGCATGACCCCGCGGCAGGCGTGGCTCTGTGTTCCCCCCACTGTTTGAGCCCCGCCTGCCTCGGCCTTCGGTCCGCGGCCCCGTCGTCCGGCCGACTACACGATCTCAAGAGGATGCGGGAGAGCCCTATGGCCAAGCACGCAGCACGATCAGCCCCCCGACAATCAACGCTCGGGGGCGCCGACCCGACGAATACGTTCAAACGGAACCCTCCGCAACGCCTGCGGCCGTCACTGACTCTGGCGCTGACCCTGGCCGTCCTCTTGCCGATGCTGCTGGCCTCATGCAAGGACGGGGACGGGTCGTCGTCGGATCCGAGCAATCCGACGAATCCGACCAATCCGACCAATCCGAGCGACCCCGACCCGCGCCTTCCGGTGGAGCCGGGCGCGCGACGGGCGATCAGTCTGAAAGGCTTCACCCCACGCTTTCCGGCGGACTGCGAGCAAACCTCGGCGTTGCCGTCCGAACAGGGCGGTCTGTGCCTGTTGGTCAGCACCAAACCGGGAGGCAGCGGTGAGTTCTACGTCCGTCCGGTCAAGGAAAGGGGCGCCGGCGCGCCCGAGAGCGGCATCCTGGTTTCGCCCAACCTGGTGCTTAACCTAGCGCCCGGTGCCTATGAGATCTTCAAGTCCACCGGGATCGACGCCCAGAATCCGGCCAAGGTGACCGTGCGCGCCGGGCGGGTGACATGGGTCAAGACCATGACCTTGTCCGTCCCCTCCAAACCGCAATGGCCGTACTCCCCTCGGACGTCGACCCAGACCTATAAGGTGCAGCGCTTCCAAGCCTTGCCCGGCACCAACAACGGCGGATGCACGGCGGAATTCATTAAAGCCGGTTTTCATTCCTACCTGCCGGGCAATTTCGTCGTCGTTCCCACCACGGATAGCGAGCAGTCGAGCCCGACCTGCGAAATCGGCGGCACCACCTTCAATGCGGTCTCCGGTCAGGGCTATACGATCGGCATCCAAGATATCGGCGCGCAGCTCCTGAGCGAGTTGGAGACCTACGTTCATCGCAATGGCGTCAGCGCGCTGACGGCGATGTCGCCGGCCATGCACGGCATTACCCGGATGGGCTGGCTCGATCTGTGGAGGTTGCATCAAGGGATCGCCAACCCGGACGAGACCGCGCATCCGGCGCTGGCCTTCTACGGACCCGGCAATTACACCTACATCGTCCCCTTCAAGTTTCGCTACAACGGCAAGGTCTGCGGTGTTTCGCTGGCGCAGGGCGGACTTCCGGAGTCAGACCTGTTGACCGACTGTACCTTCGCAAAAAGTCGGCTGACCGGTTTCAAGGTCAACAAGGGTACCTATTTCACCTACCACAACCTCTACGGAATGTCGGGCATTTCCGCCAATGCGATCGGCAACAGTTTCGAGGTCAAGAACGTCAACTTCAAGTTGCCACGAGGGTATTGACATGAAACGTCAACTTCAAGTTGCCACGAGGGTATTGACATGAAACGCCAACTTCTGATTTGCCTCGCGGCATCGTCGCTGTGCGGATTGAGCACCTCTTCAGGCGCCGATGGTTTCGCAACCTGGAATGCCAAGAGCGGCGCCTTGTCCTACTCGATCTTCAACCTCAGCGGGAATAACTGCACCCTGACGGCCTATGGGGCGACCCCGAATACGTCTACGACTATGGATTCCAGCTCAATGGCTGCTAGCGCAGGTTGGAACAGTCTCTTCGACGGCAACGTAATAACCCCTGGATTCTTCGGTCAATTCTCCCTCAACGGCCCTGGTATTAAGCCTTGGCCATACGTTGTCTTCTACGGAGACAGCTCGCCGATGCAGGAGATTTACAACTACTCGGGTTCGGGTACGGGCGTGAGTATGGGGGCCGCCCTAAACTATCCATATTCGCCAACTTCTATAGGCGTCGGCAAAGGCATCTCGTTCGTGGAACCCACGATCCAAATAGGCAGCCAGCCGAACCCTGCCGCGGCCGGCGATAGTTGGGAGATCAACTGTATCGGCGGTGATCCCATTGTGATGGCTAACCTCGCCTCGGCCGGCGATAGTCTTGGCTCCGGGCTGTTGTGGCACGCCCAAGATTACTTCGTGTCAAATGCCCTGATCAACCCGCCCGCGCCGCCCACGAATGTTGGGCCTTACTACAATCCACCCTCACCCTCGGGCAATGTCAACGGCCAGGGTTTTGTCAGCAGCGAGGACATGGTCTTCAACCTGAACCAGAATCCGGCCGACGCAAATTATGTGGGGACCGGTGGTCTCTGGTTGGGTATTGAAAACCCCAATACCCAAGGCGCCAATACCCAAGCTGTGTACAGCCTGGTACCGAGTATGTTCCCGGTCAATCTGTCCAGCTACACCCAACCGCAACAGGAAAACAACAACGGCAATACCCAGTGGCAGTCCTATATCTATGGCGCTCATTTGACCTTTGCCATCGGAGATCCCTTTATCATAAGCAGTTTTGCCGCAAAGACGCTCTGGTATCTGGCAACTTCGCAAAGCAATCTGCTGGGCGACAGTACCTTAACGAATGGTGATAACATCAGCACCATTAACCCACCAAACTTACCAACTGCAGGAGTGTTTCCATCGTCTTCCAATGCCCAAAACTATATCGATAGCCTGATGTACTCGACCGCCCAGGCGGGCTATGTCGTCAACGAGGCAATCACTGCCGCCAGCCAAGCCAACGACCATGAGAGCTTCTGGGGTAAAGTCTTTTCGGCGCTGTTCAATGTGACCATGACGGCAATCGATGTCGGTGCAGCGGTGGCGACCGGAGGGGCAAGCGACGCGGCCCAGGTCGGGATCCAGACCGCCGTCAATACCACCACCGGTGGCTTGCAGACGGCCGGGGACAACGCCATCAACAGCGCCTACACCACCAACACCACCATGGGTGCGCCGACGACGCAGACCGCACCCCTGGCCTACAACAGCACCTTCGCCTCGTCGAATCTGCTCGGCCTGATGCTGACTAATTTCTACGTTCAGTACCAAGTCAATTCCTTCACCTCGAATACCGGTAACCCCAATCCGTTATGGTCCAATGCACTGATATACACGACAGAGGCTGGTACTCCAGGAGCCTGCTCGGACATACAAGTGTCAGCGAACTTATTTAGCCCGAATACTGAATGCACATATCTTACCAGCTCTGGTAGTGTCAGTAGCGCCACGCAAGCAGGTGGCCAGTATTCCAACGTTTGCTTAAAGTATGGTTCGGGGGGTGATGACTACTGTAGCAATCGTGGTTTAACGGGGAACCAATTGAATATCTGGGATGCGGTCATGACTGGATCCACGGTCGGCACCGACAGCAACGGCCAGCTCGCGATTCAGAATCCCTCAACCTGGACCTTTCAGCCGCCGACTTTGATCAATAATGATACGAATATCGCGCAGATTTCGACGACTTTCAATCTAAACACAGGTGCGTTGACGCTTGTGAACTATGTTAATGCTTCGGCCCCCCCAACGACGCAGCCCGAAATCATAAACGCCACGGCGAGCTATGGAAGCCCTACCTGCGGCACGTTAACTTATGAACCGCTTAATGTGCAGTATGATTCGACAACGGGAATGCTGTCGAGTAAAGGCTGGCAATCGGGATGTGAGGGGGATCTTGATGTTAATCAGGGTTCCAATGCTGATCCTAATTACAATGCCTCCCTGAATGTGGCGACCTGTCAAGCGGGCTCGAATGTTAATTTTGTGATATCCGGAGGTGAGCAAAACGGAATTGAGGATGACTGGCGTGATGGGCCAAACAGTGTGTCGCTGGTGTGCGCAAGCCAGAATACTACTACGGCCGAGGTGGTCTTGGACTACAACAATTGTGTCCAGGACCAGAGCGCTACCGGCGGTGTCGTCGTAGGGTTGAATGATAATGGTAACGAGGTGGCTCTGGCATGCGCCTGCATTCCCAGCTATGTCAGCGGAGAGGAAAGTGAACCTGAGTATGGTTGCTACGCGACCTCCTCGGGGACAACAGGCACTCCTTGCGTAGGGACGGGGTCGTGCAGCAATAACACCACCGCGTCGAGTACGGCGGTCGATTAGGTCCGAGCCGTCGCACCGGGGTCAGTGGGATCGAGCGGGCAGATGAGATCGTTCTGCGATGCCGGAGCCCCACCCTACAGCCTGACCCTGCCGAAGAGTCGAGCCGGCGCTCCGCCGGCTCGATTGGTTCAACCTCTCATCGCTCAAGCAGCCGACTAGCCCGCGCCGTTCGATAATCCTAGAAAGAGCAGTCGGCTGGCCGTCACGGTACGTCCCGCGTGGTGACCGGCAAGGCGCAACCCGGCATCATCGCGGGTCTACGGCAGCGGGTTGCAACGCATTCCAGACGCCTCGGCCATCACGAGCGGCCATCAAGTGTCAGAATTTCGTTAGAAGTCGCGCCCGACGGGGTCCGTATAATCCGCAGGTGTTGCAGGGTTTGCGGCTCGCCTTCGGTGAAACGGCGCTGGATTGCCGGTGCGTGCCTTCGAGAATTCCCCTCTCCTTGCCGCACGTCATTCCCTCCCCGCGGCGCATCGATCAGCTTGTCGGTCTGCGCCCTGCAACATGACCCCGCGGCAGGCGTGGCTCGGGACGTCCCCATCGTGCGAGCCCAGCCTGTCGCAGCCCCGGCCCGCGGCCCCGTCGTCCGGCCGTCTACACGATTTCCGGCAGTTGACCGCTTCGTGCCGTATGCAAGGGTTTGATGCGGTTGATGATCTTGGTCATCTGAAGCCTCACCTGCCGGGTGATGACCGCTACGGTCCCTGGAGCACGCCTCGCGCGGCGCTCGACTGCGTTGCAACTCGTTGACGTAGAAGTACTAAGCGCCGCCTCGTTGCGCCTCGCCGGGCACCGCGCGGGACGCACTCCAGGGCCGTTCAACTGCCGGATCTAGGTTAAAAGGGTTAAGGTACTCATGATTTCTGTCCAATCCGACTGGTCCCCGCGGACGGACGACGTTCCTGCCGTACCCGGCCACACGGGATGCGGTCGAGGTCCGCTCTCGACGCAGTCCGAACAGGCGTTTAGTCCTCCCAGCGCCCATGACCGGGAATGGAGACCTGTTTTTCGTTGTAGATGCCCTCGGCGGCGCCGCGGTGGCAACTGTTGCATTGGCTGAAGCTGCCGACCTTCGGGTTGCCCGTCACCAGACGGGCCGGGATCTCGTCATGCTCATGCATGAAGTAACGGGTCTCGGTGATCCGCGGTAGCGACGTCCCATCGGCCTGCACCGATTGATTCGCGCTGACGGCAAAGGCCCGCGAGCGCGAACGCTCGGCTTGGTCGGCCGAGTTGTTGAGCAGGAACGCGGTGATATCGGTGCGGACCTCGTCGGTCAGCGAGGCGTCGTCGCCATAGTGGTTGCTCAACCCGGCGGGACTCATGATCTGCGTCCAGGCATCGCCGGGCAGCAGACCCGGCTGATAGGCCATGTGGCAGGAGCCGCACTCCTCGCTGTAGGTCGCATTCACGACCGGGGCGACATCCGGGCGCGACTTCACCCAACCCCCGCCTTTCTCGCGTTTCTCGTGATCGTCGTCGTCGGAATCGCCGAGGGCCAGGCCGACTGCGCCCAATGAAAGGAAGGCGATGGCCAGCATGGCGATCGTTTTTGTCGATGTCTGCATGGGAGTCAGCTCCTGATTACTGGGTTTCGATATAGCTGATGAAGTCGCTCTTCTCCTCGGGGGTGCATTCGCGCCCGAGGGTCCAACGACAATTGCGCAGCAGCCATTTCTCGACCTTGGCCTGATCCGTCAGACGCTGCGGATTGACCGAGGGCGCCAAGGGCTCGATGGTCTTGTTGGTGACCGCGTGTCGGCCGGGCTTGGTCAGGTCACGGTTGTGGCAGGTCACGCAGCTGCGCGCGGGCGAGCCGTCGGTTTGCGGGTATTCCTTTGTCCAACCCGTGGCGCCCGCCGTCGCGTCGCCGGCCAAGGACGCGATCGGAAGGGCCATCGCGCCGGACACGATGATCAGAATGGCGAGAATCGGTTTCATGTCGCGTTTCATTGAATTTCCTTCCGCTTCAGTCCGGTGATCATGCCGCCGATCAGGTTTTCCCGATGGGACAGGCTGGAGAAGATGACGCCGGCCACGTGGGCGACGATGAGGACGAGCGTGAGATTGGCCATGACCTCGTGGACCTCCTCGAAGAAGTGGCCCCAAGACCCCGGCAGAGCGCTCATCATCGGTGCCAACGGACCGGAGAGTTCTTCCGCGCCGTAGACCGCCAGACCGCTCAGTCCGGTCAAGACGACCGCGACCATCAGGGCGATCACCATGGCGCCCCCGGCCGGGTTGTGGCCGAGATAGCGTGGTGCGCGCAGCCGCAGGGCGTCCCGGACATAGGCCAGGACGTCGCTCGGCTTGCGCACGAAATCGCTGAAACGCGCGTGGCGGGTGCCGATCAGGCCCCAGACCAGGCGCACGGCGATCAGGGCCAAGACCAAGTAGCCGGCCCAGACATGCACGCCGAGGAGGTCGTCCTCGACGATGAAGGCGGTGGCGAATCCGCCGGCCAGCGCCCAGTGGAAGATTCGGACGAGAGGATCCCAGACGCGGACGCGTTCCGGGCTTTCGTGTTGGGTGATCGCCGGTGCGATCATGGCTTCGTTGGTCATCTCATTGCTCTCCTGATCTCTGCGTTGACAAGGGTTCGGCCGCGATCGGTCGTGGCCCGGGTGCAGATTACGAGGGAGAGCCTGACGAAACCCTGTGAGGCATTGTCAGCGAACGGTCAGCTTGGTTCGGTCCATAATGCATCCCATGAACACACTGCGCTTGCGTCGCCGACTCTTGGCCGCCGTCATGGTCTCGACCATGGCGCCTGCAATGTCCCTCGCGGGCCACCGTGGAAGCGAGGGCGCCGATCGTCATGATCACGACCGCGCCAGACAGGCGCTGCAGCAGGGCGAGGTTCGATCGATCGCCGAGATCCTGAAGCGAGTCGAGGCGCAGGTGCCGGGCGAGGTCATCGAGGTGGAGCTCGAGCGCAAGCGACGCTCCGGAGAAACGCGCTGGGTCTATGAGATCAAGCTCATCGCCCCGGACGGGCGACTGCTGGAGGTGTTGGTCGACGCGCCGACGGCGGAAATCCTTGTGGTGGAGGAGGACTGATGCGCCTGCTTCTGGTCGAGGACGACACGCGTCTTGCCGAGGGCCTGATCGCCGCACTGACGGGTGCGGGTTTTGTCGTCGAGCACGAGACCGACGGCGAGGTTGCCTGGTTCAAGGGCGATACCGAGGGCTACTCGGCCGTGATCCTGGACCTTGGACTGCCGAGCATGGACGGGCTCTCGATCCTGCGCAAATGGCGGGCGAACGGGCAGCGTTTTCCGGTACTCATCCTGACCGCGCGAGGCGATTGGCATGAGCGGGTCGAGGGTATCGACGCCGGTGCCGACGACTATCTGCCCAAGCCTTTCCGGATGGAGGAGCTGCTGGCGCGTCTGCGCGCCCTGGTGCGCCGGTCCGCCGGTCAGGTCAGCGCGGTGCTCGTCAACGGCCCGCTCGTTTTGGACACTCGGCGGATGGCCGTGACGGTCGAGGGTGTCCCGATTCATCTCTCCCCGCAGGAATACCGTCTCGTCAGTTATCTGATGCAGCATGCCGGCCGCGTCGTCTCCCAGCTCGAGCTCACCGAGCAGCTCTATGCCCAGGACTTCGAGCGCGAGTCCAACGCCGTCGAGGTTTTGGTCGGACGCGTGCGTCGCAAGCTCGGGGTCGATTTGATTCAGACGCGGCGTGGGTTCGGGTATTTGGTCGAGGATGCGTATTGAACCGCGTCCGGCCCCGCCGCTCTCTACGCGCCCGCCTCTGGATCGGAGCCGCACTTTCCATCACGCTGGCCCTGGCGGTGGCCGGTCTCGGTCTGCTGACCCTCTTCGAGCGCCATGTCGAGCGGCGTATCGGCGAGGAGCTGCGCGCGCAGCTCAACCAGCTTGCTGCGGCGATGACCATCACGCCGGAGGGGGAGGTTCAGCTCGCGCGTGAGCCGGCCGACCCGCGTTTCGCTCAGCCCTTGAGCGGGCTCTATTGGCAGATCGACGGCCCGGCGCGGCCGGGGTTGCTGCGCTCGCGCTCGCTCTGGGATCATCTGGTCGAGTTGACCGACGACGACCTGGATCCGGGCACCGTCCACGCCCACGAGGTCATGGGTCCGGACGCGCAGCGCTTGTTGGTGCGCGAGCGTCGGATTCGCCTGCAGGCGGCCGGCGGGCTGATGCCCTTGCGCCTCATGGTCGGGGTCGATCGGGCGGAGTTAATCGCGGCGCGGGATGCCTTCGCGGCCGACATGCTTCCCTATCTTGCCCTCATTGCACTGGTCTTGGCGCTGGCGACCTTCGTTCAGATCCAGACCGGTCTTGCGCCGCTCGACGCGGTGCGACGCGGTCTCGGCGAGATTCGCACCGGCCGGGCGCGGCGGCTCGCCGAGGGCTACCCGGACGAGGTCATGCCGCTGGTCGGCGAGGTCAACGGGCTCCTCGAGGCCCGAGAGCAAGCGATCGAGCGCGCGCGGGCCTGGACCGCAGACCTCGCTCACGGACTCAAAACCCCGCTGAGCGCGCTGGTGGCCGATGCACAGCGCCTACGCGAGCAGGGCAATGCGCCGCTGGCCGATGATCTGGAACACTTGGCGATGGGGATGCGACGGCGGGTCGAGCGCGAGCTGGTGCGTGCCCGGTTGCGCTCCGGGGCCGACATCCATCAGGCCGGCGCCGATGTGGTCGAGACCCTTCACCGACTGCTGCGCACGCTGCAACGCACCCCGGAGGGCGCGCGCCTCGACTGGCAGCTGGTCGCACCCGCGCAGGCCCGGGCCGCGGTCATCGGCGACGATGTGCTGGAGCTGCTGGGAAACCTGCTCGAGAATGCAGCCAAATGGGCGCGGACCGAGGTGGATATCCGGGTGAGCGTCGGCGATCGCATCGAGATCGATATCGAAGACGATGGTCCCGGTGTCCCGGCGGAGCAGACACCGCGGCTCGGCGAGCGTGGTTTGCGTCTCGACGAGCGCAGAGAAGGCAACGGCCTCGGACTCGCGATCGTGCGGGATGTCGTCGACGCCTACGGCGGGGTGCTCGACTTCGCGCGCGCGCGCACAGGAGGACTCTCTGTCCGGGTCCAGCTGCCGCGGGATCAGTCCGAATCATTCTCAGCGGATTCATGAGCGTCCGCAGCGCTTGGGTCAGCGGCCGTCCCGCTGGATGTCGCTTTCGAGCGGTTTTCCCGGATCTCTTCGCTGAGCTGATAGACGGCCATCGCGTAGAGGTTGCTGTGGTTGTACCGGGTGATGGCGTAGAAGTTGCTGAGCCCCACCCAGTATTCGTCTTCGACCCCGTCGAGCCGGATCAGGCTCGCGGGGACGTCGGCCGACAGGGTCTCGTCCCACGCGACCCCCGCGGCGCGTAGGTCGCCCGCGGTCGTGTCGGGCAGGGCGGGGCTCTTCTCGACCACCGTGATCCCGGCGGGGACGCCGGAGCGCAGCTCCGCCGCAAAGGCGACCGGCTCGCCGGGGCGCCATCCGTGCTGTTTGAAATAATTGGCGACGCTCCCGACGACGTCCGCGTTGCTGCCCCACAGGTCGCGCCGACCGTCTCCGTCGAAGTCGATCGCATAGTTGCGATAGCTCGAGGAGATGAACTGTGGCTTGCCCATCGCCCCCGCATAGGAGCCGACGGCCCCGAGCGGATCGAGCTGCTCTTCGCGACTGAGCACGAGAAACGCCTCCAGCTCCCGGCGGAAGAAGGTCGCCCGCCGTGGATAGGAGAACCCGAGCGTGGTCAGCGCATCGATCACCCGATGCTTGCCCACATTGGCCCCGTAGTTGGTCTCCACCCCGATGATGGCGACGATGATTTGCGGGGCGACGCCGTAGTCGGCCTCGACGCGCGCAAGCAGATCGGCGTTCTCGCTCCAAAAGGTCACACCGCCGGCGATCCGCGCGGGCGTGACGAACAGCGCCCGATAGTCGCGCCAGGGTTTGGCCTCGTAGGGCCGATTCATGGCGTCGACGATGGCCTGACTGTAGCGGGCATTCGCCAGCACGCCTTCGAGATCTGCCGAATCGAACCCGTGGCGCTCGACCATCTCGCGCGCGAACACATCGGCCTCAGCGGCATAGCTGGCCGGCTCGGCGTGCAGCTGCGACGCGACGAGCGCCAAGCATCCTGCGACGAGGCATCTTGCGAAACACAACTGACGGGCGACGGGCATGGAAGGCACCTCGTTGAATGGTGTTGACGTCGGACGCGACACGTCGCGCGAAGCGCTCCCGCCGGGGCTGCGCTCATCGACGCGTCGCATGGGTCGGGCCGCTGCCGAGACTCTCCGTACCATCGCAGGCGTCACCCGCGAGAGCGTATACGATGGGTGTGTATCCCCATGATGATGCCGAATCCAACCATCAGGGTCACCATCGAGGTGCCGCCGTAGCTGATCAAGGGCAGCGGAACACCGACAACCGGCAGCAAGCCGGTGACCATCCCGGTGTTGACGAAGACGTAGACGAAAAACACCAGGGTCAGAGCACCGGCCAAGAGACGCCCGAAGCGGTCTTGCGCCCGTGCGGCGATGACCAGACCGCGCAGGATGATGAAGAGATAAAGGGCGAGCAGGGCCAGGATCCCGGTAAACCCGAACTCCTCGCCGATGACCGCAAAGATGAAGTCGGTATTGCGCTCGGGCAGGAACTCCAGATGCGACTGGGTGCCGTTCAGCCAGCCCTTGCCGTCGATCCCGCCCGAGCCGATCGCAATCTTGGACTGGATGATGTGATAGCCGGACCCGAGGGGGTCGGACTCCGGATTCAGGAAGGTCAGCACGCGATCGCGTTGATAGTCGTGCAGACCGATCCAAACGAGCGGCGTCACGGCGGCGGCGACGGCCGCGAGCGCGAGGATCATGCCCCACCCCATGCCGGCCATGAAGAGCGCCACCACGCCCGCACTGGCGACCAACAGCGCGGTTCCCAGATCCGGTTGCTTGGCGATCAGCACGACCGGGATCAGGGTCAGCACGGCCGAGAGGACCACCCACACGAGCTTCGGCGGCAAGGCACGGGCGCTGAGCAGCCAGGCGAGCATCATGGGCACCGCGAGCTTCAGAAGCTCCGAGGGCTGAAAGCGCACGAAGCCGAAATCCAGCCAGCGCTGCGCCCCCTTGCCGATATCCCCGAACAGAAGCACCGCAATCAGCATCGCCACCCCGACCCCGTAGAGCAGCGGCGACCAGCTGCGCAGCCGCGCCGGGGGGATCTGTGCGACCGCGATCATCAGGGCGAAGGCAACCCCCAGCCGAATCAACTGCCGCTCGACCGCGACGGGATCCTGATCGCTCGCGCTGAAGAGCACCATCAGGCCGAAACCGCACAGCGCCAGCAGGGCCACCAGCAGGGGGGCATCCAGATGAATCCGTTGCCACAGACCGCGATGTCCCCGATACAACGCGTCATCCGGAAAATAGCTGCTCGATCTAATCGCCACGCTCGCCTCCGACATCGGTCAAGACGGTCGCGCCGCCCAGGTAGGCATCCATGATGCGACGGGCGACGGGCGCCGCGGTGGCGCCGCCCCCGCCGCCGTGCTCGACGATGACCGCGATGGCGATACGCGGATCTTCCACCGGCGCGAAGGCGACGAACAAGGCGTGGTCATGCAGGTGCTTGGGGAGTGTCGCGGCATTGTAGCGTTGGTTCTGGCCGAGGCTGAAGACCTGGGAGGTCCCGGTTTTGCCGGCGATGCGGTACTCGGTGCTGCGGATGCGCCGGGCGGTGCCGGATTCCACGACCTTGGCCATGGCGTTGACGATCTGGTCCCATTGCTGTTTCTCGCCGAGCTCGATGGTATGCGAGAGCATCGGCAGCTGCTCGGCCGCGGGCGCACCGGGAGCCTGTGCCGCCCGCGCCACCTGCGGACGAATCACCTTGCCGTGATTGGCGACCGCGGCCGTGGCGACCGCCAGTTGCAAGGGTGTCGCCAGGAAGGACCCCTGACCGATGCCCACGATCAGGGTCTCGCCCGGAAACCATGCCTGCTTGCGAACCCGTTGCTTCCATTCGCGCGACGGCATGAGTCCGCCCAGCTCGCCGGCGACATCGATCCCGGTCAAGGACCCGAAGCCGAAGTCCGAGAGAAACCCCGAGAGTCGGTCGATCCCCATCCGGTTGGCCAGATCGTAGAAATAGACGTCGCACGACTGCACCAGCGCCTGCTCGAGGTTCACGGCGCCGTGACCGCCGCGGCGCCAGCAGCGAAACCGATGCGAGTGTCCGGGCAGACTGAATGCGCCCGAGCAATAGGTCGCGCGTCGCGAGGTCGTCACCCCCGCGGCAAGGCCGGCGAGGGCGACAAATTGTTTGATGGTCGAGCCCGGCGGATACTGTCCGCGCACCGCTCGGTTGAACAAGGGCTTGTCCGGCGAGCTCAACAGGGCCTGATAATCGGTTTGACTGATCCCTTCCACGAACAGATTGGGGTCGAAGCTCGGGTTGCTCACGAGGGCCAGGACGCCGCCGTTGCGTGGATCGATGGCAACCACGGCCCCGCGCTCCTCGCCGAGCGCCTCTTTCGCCACCTGCTGCAGGCCGATGTCCAGATACAGATGCAGATCCTTGCCGGAGACCGGCGGGCGGCTCTCGAGGGTCCGGATCACCCGGCCGCGGGCGTTGACCTCCACCTGCTGGTAGCCGACCTGCCCGTGCAGTAGCGCCTCGTGAGCCTTCTCCAAGCCGCTCTTGCCGATGAACTGGCTCCCCGCATAGTTACTCTTGTCGATGCGGGCGAGCTCCTGCTCGTTGATCCGTCCGACATAGCCGAGCACATGAGCCGTGTGCTCGCCGAGCGGATAGGTGCGCACCAGCTCGGCGCGGATGTCCACGCCGGGAAAGCGGTGCCCGTCGACCGCGAACCGCGCGACCTCCGCCTGGGTCAGATTGAGCCTGATCGGCACGCCCTGGAAGCGCATGCGTTGACGCTTCTGACGCTCGAAGCGGTTGCGATCCTGTGGCTCGATCCGGATCAACCGGGAGAGTCCCTCGATCGTGGCCTCCAGGTCGCCGACCTTCTCGATCGTGATGTCCAACGAGAAGGACGGGTGGTTGTCGGCGAGCAGCACGCCGTTGGCGTCGTAGATGAGTCCGCGTGCCGGCGGCAACGGCTGGACCTTGACCCGATTGTCGCGGGACAGGACGGTGAAATGGTCGTGTTGATCGACCTGCAGATGGACCAGACGCACCACGACGAGCGACAAGGCGGCGATCGCGAGCAATCCGGCGATGAGCGCTCGGATCGAGACGAGGCGGGCCTCGCGTTTGCGGTCTTCCAGATTCGCTTCGAGCATTAAACCGCGCTCGGAGTGACGGTCGAGGTCGGTGGGCGGATCTTGCCTTTGCGGGTCCCATCAGCCTTGGAGTCGGCGCGGTTTAAGGATGTCAAATTCAAAATCATATATTTTTTAATATTTTAAACCGCGCCGACTCCAGAGGTCGACAAGTCCGGCGGGGCCGATCCCATCCAAGAACCTCGCGTACCGCGCCGGGCGCGGTTTAGACCAAACCGACACGGCGTCCGAGATCGCTTAGGATCACGAAGAGCCAGGGCCAGAGCAGCAGACCCAGCAGGGTCGACACCCAGTAGACCAGGGAGGGTATCGGCTGGCCGGTTGCCGCCACGACCCACAGGTTGAGCAGCCGCTCGACCAGCAACAGGACCCACACGAAGAGCGACTGTTGCCACAAGGGGAAAAGTCGGATCCGTTGATGCAGCTCGACCGCGGCATAGGCGACGAGCGAGAGCCCCAGCGCATGCTGCCCGAACAAAGATCCCGAGGCGACATCCAAGGCCAAACCCGCGGCGAAGGCCGAAAAGACCCCGAAGCGCTCGGGCACGGTCAGGCACCAATAGAGCGTCACGAGCGCGACCCAGGGTGGCCTGAAGGCATCGATCCCGGCCGGCATGGGCAGGATGGAAAGGAACAGGGCGACCAGCACACTGGCGAGGATCAGCCAGCCGCCGCGCGGCGGAGCGTCGGTCATCGTACGGCGCCTTTGCGCGTCTCGGCACTCGTTTCGGCGCCCGGCTCGGCGTCGGTGAGGGCTTGCTGGCGCATCTGCGGATCGAGGGTCCAGACCAACAGGACCTCGCGGCTGCGGTCAAGCCGGGCGGTTGGCTCGGCCAGCACGGTGGTAAAGGGATTATCCGGATCCTGACGCACCGTCGTGACCCGCGCCACCGGGTAGCCCGGCGGAAAGCGCTCGCCCATCCCCGATGTGACCAGCAGATCGCCCTCGCGGATATCGGCATTCTTGGGGATGTAAAGCAGCTCCAGCTCCTGTCCCACGCCTGACCCGGCGGCGATGCTGCGCAGACCGTTGCGATTGACCTCCACCGGGAGTGAATGATCCGAGTCGGTGATCAGCAGCACAATAGACGAGAAGGGATTGGTGCGGATCACCTGTCCCATCACGGCATTGGCATCCAACACCGGCTGCCCCACGAAGACGCCCGAGCTTGTCCCTTTGTTCACCATCACCAGCTGCCGCGAGGGCGTGAGATCCACCGCGAGGATCTCCGCGATGAGCACCCGCTCGCCGATGTTGAACGACGAGCCTAGCAGGTCGCGCAATCGCATGTTCTCGGCCTCGAGCGACTCGAACTGCTGCAGGCGAGCCTTCAGCAGCAGGTTTTCGCGATTCAGTGCGGCATTCAGGGTCCGCAGCTGTGCTGCGTCCGTGAGCTGCTCCTGCGTGGAGCGGATGAGTGCGGACGGCACGTTCACGGCCAAATGCAGCGGATGGGCCAAAACGGACAATAGCGAGCGCACGCGGTCGAGATGGTCGAACCGGTGGTCGGCGATGATTAGGCCCAGCGCGCATACCACAGCCAGGGTGACCCGGAGGGCGGGCGACGGACCGCGAATGAACAGCGGTTTGATGGGATCACTCGGTCGTAAAGAGATCGATTCCTCGTGCGTCGATCATCTCGAGCGCCTTGCCGCCGCCGCGCGCGACACAGGTCAAGGGATCTTCGGCCACGACCACCGGCAGCCCCGTCTCTTCCTCGATCAGACGGTCGAAATCGCGCAGCAGTGAGCCGCCGCCGGTCAACACGATGCCGCGCTCGGCCACGTCCGAGCCGAGCTCGGGCGGGGTCTGCTCCAAGGCCATCTTCACCGAGCCGACGATCGCCGCAAGCGGTTCCTGCAGGGCTTCGAGGATCTCGTTGCTGTTGAGCGTAAAGCTGCGCGGGATACCTTCTGCGAGATTGCGCCCGCGCACCTCGATCTCCAGCACCTCGTTGCCCGGAAAGGCCGAGCCGATGCTGTGCTTGATCCGCTCGGCCGTGGCCTCGCCGATGAGGGTGCCGTAGTTGCGCCGGACGTAATTGATGATCGCGTCGTCGAAGGTGTCGCCGCCGACCCGGATCGATGCCGAATAGACGATGCCGTTGAGCGAGATGATGGCCACCTCGGAGGTGCCCCCGCCGATGTCGATCACCATGCAGCCACGCGGCTCGTGGACCGCGAGTCCGGCACCGATCGCCGCCGACATGGGCTCTTCGATCAAAAAGACCTCGCGCGCCCCGGCCCCGGCCGCCGACTCCTTGATGGCGCGACGCTCGACCTGGGTCGAGCCGCAGGGCACGCAGATGAGCACGCGCGGGCTGGGGCGAATCATGCGCGACGCATGCACCTTATGAATAAAGTACTGGAGCATCTTCTCGGTGATCGTGAAATCCGCGATCACACCGTCCTTGAGCGGGCGAATCGCCGTGATGCTTTGCGGCGTACGACCGAGCATCAGCTTGGCCTCTTCGCCCACGGCGACGACCGTCTTGCCTCCGCCTTTGCGCTCGTGACGGATCGCGACCACCGACGGCTCGTTGAGGACGATCCCCTGGTCACGCGCAAAGATGAGCGTGTTGGCCGTACCCAAATCGATCGAGAGATCGTTCGAGAAGATTCCACGAAGACTTCTGAAGAACATCAGGTGCGTACCTTGCGGGAGAAAGAGGAGATCGCCGGCTCTCCCGCGGGCATCCTGGATCAGGATCCTCCGGGAAATCCATCGGAAAACGGCGAGCTAATCTAACAACGCAAGGGAGGATCGGCAAGGCGGGTGTTCACGACAAGACCGAAGCGCTCGGATCGGCGGCCGGCCCCGTTCGGATTGCCGGCGAACGCTGATGGTGCAGCACGGCAGATGTTTCGAGACCGCTTGTTGTCGTTGTCGTAATCGTGGTCGTATCGATGGTCGATTACGACAACGACAACGACAACGACAACGAAAATAATTTCGGACGGTCTCGGATTCTCCGCGCCGCTCCGCTAGCTTTTCGGCGGGACGTAACCCTCGGGCATCTCCGCGCCTTCGCCGAAGAAATATTTATCCATCTGCTCTTCGAGAAATTTGCGTGACTTGGGATCCATCGGACTCAGGCGATTCTCGTTGATCAGCATGGTCTGGTGGCGCAGCCAGTCCTGCCAGGCCTGCTTGGACACATTGGCGTGGATGCGCTTGCCGAGTTCGCCCGGATAGGGCGCCCGATCCAGGCCCTCGGCCTCGCGGCCGAGCTTGACGCAGTGAACCATGTGAGTCATGAGACGTCTCCGTGTGGTTGCGCACGAACGGGCGGTTGCGCTCGGCCGGCTAGAAAGTGGTCCAGGATGCCTTTCACCGGCGCGGGCGTACCGAGAGAAGCGAGATCGGCACGGTTCAGCCAGCGCCGATCGGCGTCGTCGGCAACGCGAGCGGGTGTCGCGTCGAGCTGCACGAGTGCGATCCGGATATCCAGATTGAAGTGGGAGAAGGTGTGACGGCGTGCCCCGATCATTTCAACCCGCGCGGGCGCAACACCGAGGCGAGCGAGACACCAGTCGCGCGGATCGGCGTCCGGCGCAATCTCGGGCAGACTCCAAAGTCCGCCCCAGATCCCGCTCTTGGGCCGACGCTCCAGCAGGATCTCCCCGGCCGGATCGACGAGGATCAGCATCAGGGTTTCGCGCTCCGGCGGGTTGCGGCGCGGGCGGGGTGTCGGGAGCTCGGTCTGACGGCCCGAGCGGCGCGCAACACACCGCTCCGAGACCGGACAGCGCTCGCAGGCCGGGGCGCGACGGGTGCAGAGCGTGGCGCCCAGATCCATCATGCCCTGGTTGTAGGCGCCGACCCGGTTCGCCGGCGTCAGCCGCTCGGCCAGTGTCCAGAGCCGATCGAGGACAGCACCTTGGCCGGGCCAACCCTCGACGCCGAAGGCACGCGCGAGCACCCGCTTCACGTTGCCGTCGAGGATCGGATGGGGCTGGTCCAAGGCGAGCGAGAGCACCGCACCGGCCGTGGAGCGGCCGATGCCGGGGAGCGCGAGCAAGGGCTCGATCGTTGCGGGGAAGACGCCGCCGTGCAGATCGCGAATCAGACCGGCGGCACGATGGAGATTGCGGGCGCGGGCGTAGTAGCCGAGCCCGGACCAGAGGGCCATCAGGCGATCCTCCGGCGCCTCGGCAAGGTCCGCCACCGTCGGAAACTGCGCGACGAAACGCTCGAAATAGGGGATCACGACCGCGACCTGCGTCTGCTGGAGCATGATCTCCGAGACCCAGACCCGGTAAGGCGTCGGGTCGCGCTGCCAGGGCAGGTCCTTGCGCCCGTGCCGATCGAACCAGCCGAGCACGGCCTCGCTGAACCACACCGAGGGGCCTGCGCTCATCGCCTCTCCCCATCCTCGGTGCGAGGAGACGGGGCTGTCGCCTTCACGATCCAGCCTCTTCGCGCGCCTGTCCGCAGTTCCAGCAGACATCGAAATCGCCGTCCACGGACTCTTCGCAACCGCTGCAATACCAGGTTGCGGTGCTGCTCGGACGCCGCGCATCGGCCTGAAATCGGCTGAGCAGCTCGCGGCCGCGTTCGAGGTCGTCGTCCTCCACGAGCCAGAGCGTAGGACCGATGTCGGCAGGCAAGCCACCCGCGGCACCCGCGAGATAGTCGCCCAAGATGACGGCTTCGACGAGATGCCGATCCAAAAAGTCCAACAGGAGTTGGGCCTCGATGCGATCTCGGGCCTGATAGAGTCGTTGCATGGGGCTACGGGACCGGCATGATCGCCGCGGAAGCGGGGTGCAGAGCGGGGGAAGATGGAGCGGGTGATGGGAATCGAACCCACGCTATCAGCTTGGGAAGCTGAAGTTCTACCATTGAACTACACCCGCTTTGATGGGTTAGTGTAGGCGCTGCACGCCGCGCAATCAAGAAGGGCCGTGGATGCGCCGAACGCCGAGCTCACTCGTAAAGTGAGCATCTCACTCTGGACGCGGTTTAGATCAGGCATCCATCCCGTACATCCCCTCGATCTCGTCGCGATAGCGTGTGACCACCATGGCGCGCTTCACCTTCATGGTCGGCGTCAGCAGGCCGTTGTCGATGGACCAGGGCTCAAGCGTCAGGGTCACGCGCCGGATCTTGGCATACCCCGGAAAATCGTGTAGCGCCGAGCGTATCCGCTGGAGGATCAGCTTGTTGAGCCGAGCGTCGCGCAGGCTTTCCGAGCGCTCGGGATCCAGGCCATGCTCGCGCGCGAGTCCGGGCCAGAGGTCTGCGTTCAACACCAACAACGCCGTGAGATAGGAGTGCCCCTCGCCGAGTACAACCACCTGCTCGAACAAAGGGTCCATCGCGATCGCCATCTCGAGGTCGGCGGGCGGGACCTTCTCGCCGTTGGACAAGACCAGAATGTCCTTGAGGCGTCCGGTGATGTAGATGTGTCCGTGCTCCAGACGCACCTGATCGCCGGTGTGCAGCCAACCGTCATGCGTCAGCACCCGGGCGGTGGCCGCGTGGTTGTTCCAGTAGCCGAGCATCACGTTCTCGCCCTTCACGAGCAGCTCGTCCTGTGCCCCGATGCGCAACTGAAGCCCACGCAGCGGCACACCCACGCTTTCCGGGATATTGTCGTTGAGCGGATTGAAGCTGATGACGGGACTGGTCTCGGTCAAGCCGTAGCCCTGCAGCAGGGGCAATCCCAGACCGATGAAGGTGTGCGCGACCGGGGCCGGCAGGGGCGCACCGCCACTTACGGCGACACGCAGCGCTCCACCGAGCTTGGCGAGGACTTGATCGGCGACCTTGCGGCGCAGCAACGGCCAGAGCAGCATCAAAGGGTGCCAGCCGCCGCGCCCTTGCGCACGCAGAAAGGTCCGCCACCCCGCGGCGACGGCGAGCCGGAACAGCCAGCGCGCAGGCGCCGGGCGAGCCTCCAACTGGTCCTGGATGCGCTGGTGGACCCGCTCGAAGACCCGCGGGACGGCGATGATGACGGTGGGACGAATACTCTGCATATCCTCGGCGAGCTGCGCGATCGAGCGCGCAAAGGCAACCGTTGCTCCGGCCATCATCGGCAGGTAATAGCCGCCCGTGCGTTCGAGCATGTGGGACAGCGGCAGAAAGGAGAGAAACCGATCTTCCTGATAGCAATCGATCACGGTCAGTGCGCCATGGGCGTTGCCCAGGATGTTGCGGTGGCTGAGCATCACGCCCTTGGGGCGCCCGGTGGTGCCCGAGGTGTAGACAATGGTCGCCAAGGCATCCGGATCGCCGTCACGTTGCACAAGCTCGGGCGCCGTCTCCGGAAGCCAATCCTCGGCGATCACCACCCGCGGATCCGCCGCCGCGATCTCGCGTGCCGCGGGACTCGACTCCAGGATCACGACGCGCGTCGGGAAGGGCGCATCGCCGAGACTTTCGGCCAGCCGCTTCCAACGCCCGGCATCGTGGATCAGCAACAGCTTGACCGCGGCATCCTGCAGGATATAGGCCGCGTTCTCGGCCCGATCATCCGTGTAGAGTGGCACCGTGACCAGCCCGAGCGACAGCGCTGCCTGATCGAACACCACCCAATCCGGACAGTTGCGCAGCAGGATGGCGACCCGGTCCCCGCTTTCGAGTGTCTCGCCCGCGAGCGCCCGATGCCAGCGTGCTGCACGCTCGCTCGTCTCGGCCCAGGTCAGCTCGGCCCACCCGCCGTCGCGCTCGAAATGGCGATAGGCAACCCGCGTCGGCGAGCGCCTGACGCGTTGAACGAAGAGCCCGTCCAGGGTCTTGGCGCGGTCGATCGGAATCAGGTCCTCGGACCATCGGCTCACGGGCTATCCTCCTGGTCTCGCCGACCCACGCAGAGAGGCGGCGTCTCGATTCTCCGGCACGGCCCGCCATCGGGGCATGACTGCTCGTGCACGGACATGCGAGCAGGACCGGGTTTCTGTTGTTTGCCCTATTGTCCCCGTGCAACGCCTTCGGCACCAGTGTTGCCTCGAGGCCAGGATGCGCAGCGCGGCCGAAGGACGGGGCATGCCGACGCAACCCGAAAATTCTCCGGCGACCGTCACGCCTCTGCTACCCTCCGATCGGATTGCGACAGCGCGTGTCTGCCCCCGATCCCGGTAACGCGCCGACTGGGCATGAGATCCGGAAAACGCATCGATCGCCTTGTTTTGCCAATAAATTCTGCTAATATAAGCAAAATCTAATATTTTAGAGGACCGCCACCATGCCCCTCGTCCCCTGGCTGATACCGGCACTCGCCGGCCTTGCGGTGCTTGCAGCGCCGACCCTGCAGGCCGCCCAGACCGCCGCCCTCGACACCGCACCGGCTGAATACCGGGTCTTGCCGCGCGAATACCGACTCGACGGTATCGTCGAGGCGATCAATCGCACCACCGTCTCGGCACAGACCACGGGCCAGGTCCAAGAGATCCTGTTCGATGTGGAGGATTTCGTCGAGAAGGACGTGATCGTCGCACGTTTGAAGGATACCGAGCACCGTGCGCGGGTGGCCCAAGCGGCCGCCGATTTGCGGTCCGCCTCGGCGCGATTGGAGCAGACGCAGGAGGAGTTCACGCGCGTCATCGGTCTATTCGAGAAAAAAAATGTCTCCGAGTCCGCCATGGATCAGGCGAAGGCGGATCTTGCCGCGGCCCAAGCCGAGCTCGAATCCGCCACCGCACGGCTCGAGCAGGCGCAGGAACAGTTGGAATACACCCAGATCCGCGCCCCCTACTCGGGCATCGTGACCCATCGCCATATCGAGGTCGGCGAGACGGCGAGCCCCGGTCAGCAGGTCATGAGCGGGATCTCGCTCGATCAGCTGCGTGTGATTGTCGACGTTCCTCAGAGTGTCATCCCCTCGGTCCGCGAGGGCGCAACCGCGCGCATCTATCTGGGTCCCGAGGAGATCCTCCAGTCGGATCGGGTCACCATCTTTCCGTTCGCGGACATGGGCTCCAACACCTTCACCGTGCGTCTGGATCTGCCGGAAGGTACGAAAGGCCTCTTTCCGGGCATGTTCGTGAAGACCGCCTTCGAGATCGGCGCCAAGCAGGAGCTGACGATCCCTTCGGAAGCGGTCGTGCAGCGCTCCGAGGTGACTGCCGTCTATGTGGTGGACACTGACGGGCGAGTCGGCTTTCGCCAGATCCGGCTCGGACGGGCCGTCGAGGGCGGTGTCGTCGTGCTCGCCGGACTCGGCGAAGGCGAGCGGGTCGCGCTCGACCCGATCGCTGCCGGCGTCGCTTTGAAGTCGCAGTCGAGCGCCGGCAGCGCCGAGGCGGGACAAGATCATGGCTGAGCAGCTCGGCATCTCGGGCAGCATCGCCCGGCGTTTTCAGAACACCGAGATCACCCCGCTGCTGGCCGTCGTCGGCCTGCTGCTCGGGTTGTTCGCGATCCTCGTCACGCCGCGCGAGGAAGAACCGCAGATCAACGTCACCTTTGCGGACATCTTCATCCCCTTCCCGGGCGCCTCGGCGAGCGAGGTCGAGCACTTGGTCGCCGGACCGGCCGAGCAGGTCTTCTCCGAGATCAAGGGGATCGAGCACGTCTTCTCGGTGTCGCGCCCCGGCATGGCCGTGGTGACCGTCCAGTATAGGGTCGGCGAAGACAATACCGACGCCGTGGTGCGGCTCTTCAGCAAGGTGCTGGCCAATCAGGATTGGCTGCCGCCGAACCTGGGTGTCGGCACCCCGATCGTCAAACCCAAAGGGATCGACGATGTTCCCATCATCACCGCCACGCTCTGGTCCCAAGATCCGGACGTCGGCGCCTTCGAGCTGGGGCAGGTCGCCCATGCGCTCGAGCAGGAGATCAAGCGCGTCCCCGGCACGCGCGACGTCTACACCGTCGGCGCGCCGTCCCAGATCGTGCGCGTGCTGTTGGACCCCCAAGCGCTTGCCGGCTACCAAATCGACCTGAGCGACCTGCGCCGTTCCCTGCAGGCCGGCAATGTCATCAGGGACAACCTCACGGTGACCGCCGACAACGAGGAGATCCTCGTGCAGGCCGGTACCTTCCTCACCTGTCCGGAGGAGCTGCATCAGCTGGTCGTCGGCCTGCACGGCGGTCGACCCGTCTACCTCAGCGACGTGGCGACCCTGAAGCGCGGCCCCGAACAACCCGCAGCCTATGTGCGGATGGGTTCCGGCGCGGGCGCGGTCCACACGGATCTCGACCTGTCCGGCAGCACCCCGGCCGTCACGATCGCGGTGGCCAAGCAGGAGGGTGTGAATGCCGTCGCCGTCGCCGAGCAGGTCATCGAGCGTTTCGCACAGCTCGAAGGCACCTTTATCCCGGACAACGTCCAGGTCACGGTCACGCGCAACTACGGCGCCACGGCCGACTACAAGGCGAAGAAGCTGATCACCAAGCTGGTCTTCGCGACCGCCTCGGTGGTCCTGCTGGTCTGGCTCGCGATCGGCTGGCGCGAGGCCATCATCGTCGGCGCGGCCGTGGTCGTGACACTGGCCCTGACGCTTTTCGCCTCTTGGGCTTGGGGCTTTACGCTCAATCGGGTCTCGCTCTTCGCACTGATCTTCTCCATCGGCATCCTGGTCGACGACGCTATCGTGGTCGTGGAAAACATCCACAGGCACATGGCGATGAGCAAGGCCAAGCTGCTCGACCTCATGCCCAAGGCAGTCGACGAGGTCGGCGGACCGACCATCCTCGCGACCTTCACCGTCATCGCCGCGCTGCTGCCGATGGCCTTCGTCAGCGGACTGATGGGGCCCTACATGAGCCCGATCCCCATCAACGCCTCAATGGGCATGCTGATCTCGCTGATCGTTGCCTTCGTCTTCACGCCCTGGATGGCGAACGCCATGCTCGGCAAGCGCCACGCCGCGGGCGCCGGACATGCGCAGCACGGCGATGATCCGGATGCGGCCCATGCGGGCGGGCGTCTCGGCAGCCTGTTCCACACCGTCATCGGGCCGTTCCTGGTCGGGCGCAAAGGGGTCCTCAACCGCTGGCTGCTGCTGGCCGGAATCCTGATTCTGATCGCGGGCTCGATCTCGCTCGTCACCAGCCGGGTCGTGATTCTCAAGATGCTGCCCTTCGACAACAAGAGCGAGTTCCAGGTCGTGCTCGACATGCCCGAAGGGACCAGCCTGGAGCAAACGGCGCGGGTGCTGGGCGAGATGGGCGATTTTCTGGCCGGCGTCGACGAGGTCACCGATTTCCAGGTCTATGCCGGCACCGCCGCGCCGATCAACTTCAACGGCTTGGTGCGCCAGTACTATTTGCGCGAGGGCGCACACCTGGGCGACATCCAGGTCAACCTGGTCGACAGCCATCATCGCGACCTCCAGAGTCACGCGATCGCCGCCGGCATGCGCGCCCCTCTGCAGGAGATCGCCTTGCGCTACGGCGGCAACGCCAAGATCGTCGAGATCCCGCCCGGTCCGCCGGTGCTCTCGCCCCTGGTCGCGGAGATCTACGGGCTGGACTACGATGGACAGATCCGCGTCGCCCGCGAGGTCCGCAAGATCTTTGAATCCACGCCCGACATCGTCGATGTCGACGATTCGGTCGAATATCCGTCACGCAAGCTGGTCGTGGTCGTGGATCGCACCAAGGCATCGCGCCTGGGTGTGCCCCAAAGCACGGTCGCCCAAGCACTGTCCACGCTCCTCGACGGCGAGGACATGAGCTATCAGCACTGTCAGAACGTGAAATATGCCGTGCCGATCCGTGTGGAGCTCAGCGAGGCCGACAAGGCCGATCTGGATCAGGTGCTGGCGTTGCGGGTGCTCTCGATGTCGGGTGCACTGGTGCCGCTCTCCGAGATCGTCGAGGTCCAGGAGACCGAGCGTGCGCACAGCATCTACCACAAGGATCTGATGCCCGTGGTCTATGTCACCGCCGACATGGCCGGCGAGACCGACAGCCCGCTCTACGGGATGTTCGAGATCTCGGATCGCCTCGCCGAGGAGCAGGGCCTCGAGCAGTGGTTTATCCAGCAACCGGCCAACCCCTACGAGTACAGCCTCAAGTGGGACGGCGAGTGGCAGGTGACCTACGAGACCTTCCGCGACATGGGCATCGCCTACGGGGTCGGACTGCTCCTCATCTATCTGCTGGTGGTCGCCCAGTTCCGCAGTTACCTGGTGCCGCTGGTGATCATGGCGCCGATCCCGCTGACGATTATCGGCATCATGCCCGGCCATGCGCTCTTGGGTGCACAGTTCACGGCGACCTCCATGATCGGCATGATCGCGCTCGCCGGCATCATCGTGCGCAACTCGATCCTGTTGGTCGACTTCATCAACCAGCAGGTGCGCGAGGGTAAAGGGTTCGAGGAGGCCGTCATCAACTCGGCCGTGGTGCGCGCCAAGCCGATCGCACTGACCGCCGCCGCGGCCATGGCAGGGGCGCTCTTCATCCTGGATGACCCGATCTTCTCGGGGCTCGCGGTGTCGCTGCTGTTCGGTCTGTTCGTCTCGACCCTCTTGACCCTGGTCGTCATCCCGGTGGTCTATTACGGCGTGATGCGCACGCGCGTGGAGTGGATCCGCACCGCAACGGGCTGATGGGATCGGGAGCCGGGTCGGGATCCGGGGCGTCCTGCCCCGGATCCCGATCTATTCGACATGTCCGGTCAATCCCCCTGAAGCAGGATCACGGCCGCACCATGCGTCCGCTCGATCCGCAGCCTCAGCTCCGTGTAGCCGTTCACCTCGAAGGGCTCGTCGCCGCAGCTGCAGCCGCCGACGATTTCGGTAAAGAACACCCCGACGACAACCTCGATCCGCTCGGCGTCCGCGCAACTCGACAGGAGGGTCAACCCGAGGGTCTCGGGATCGATCAAGCCGCCGTGCTCGCCCGCAATCGGCAGAACCCCGTCCTGCAGGGCTAGAAGCTCACGCCTCAAGACCTCCGGGAAGGCCGGGGTTCCGAAGGCAGCGACCGATTCGACGAGCATAAAGGCCGACCGAGAGCTCTCATCGCGGGACCGACGCTCGACCGACACGACTCAAGACACCGCCAGTCCTGCAAGATCATCCGGAAGATGGATCCGCAACCAGTCGAGGATCTCGTGGCGAGATCGCGCGCCGCTGAAACGCGCCAGCTCCTCGCCCCGATAAAAGAGGATCACGGTCGGGAAGCCGCGCAGCTTGTATTGACCTGCGAGCTTCATGTTCTCGCCCTCGTCGACCTCGATCTTGGCGAGCCCGATCCGCCCGTCGAGATCCGCGACGACCCTCCCCAAGTGCGGCGCCAAGGCATGACAGGGCGCGCACCAGTCGGCCCAGAAGTCCACCAGGACAGGTCGGACCGCGGACGCTTCGATCACCTCACGCTGGAAGCTCTCGAGGTCGACATTCACGCTGTACTGGGACTGATCGATTGAGATGGCCATATCGGATCTTTCGTTCTCGTTCTGCTAAACCGCGCCAGCTCCGACAGTCGTCGGAGCTGGCGCGGCCAAGCCATTCCAACACATGACGCATACGGCACCGGGCGCGGTTTACTCGGTCGGCGCCCACAGGTCGCTCAGGTCAATCGTGACCGCTTCGAACGGCGCAACCGACACCTGCGCACCGCCCGCAAACCGCCCGATCTCGCCCCAGGCGCCACCGTCCAGAGCGTAGGCTTCCAGCGTATGAGCCCGCGGATCGATCAACCAGGCGTAGGTGACCCCGAAGTGAGCATAGATCGGCATTTTCACCTCGCGATCCTTGCTTGCAGTCGACGGCGAGAGGATCTCGCAGATCCAATCGGGCACGACCGTAAACCGATGATCCTGCGGGATGCGCGGCAGTCTGCTGCGACGCCAGCCGGCCAGATCGGGGACATCGACCTCGGTGTCGTGGATGAAGTGCAACTCCGGCTCCGCTGCGATCCACCAGCCGCCGGGCCCTCCCCGACCCTTCTGGAACGGACTCACAAGCTCGTCGGCCAACGACGTCGCCGCGACCACATGCACACCGCTCGGGCGCGGCTGGGTGTAGAGCTGGCCATTGAGGATCTCGCCCGTCAACCCTTCGGGCAGGGCTTTAAGCTGGTCGTACAGACTGGGGCGAGTCGTCTGATTGGCGTGCATGGCTCGGGCTCCCTTGGCCGGTTGATCTGGTCTAGACCGCGACCAGAGCGAAATGTGTCATTTTCACGTTGCGTCTGGTTTTGAAGATATCCTCGATCTCGGCGAGACGCGGTTTAAAGCGCTTTTTTTTGCACATCGACAACCAGCCTACTGTCCACGCTGAACAGGTTCATAGGGTCTCCGTCTCGAAGCCGACCAGAGTACGACGCTCCCGGCTGAACTCGATCCCGATCAGGTGGATCGGCTCGCAGCGTGAGCGGTATTTGTCGGCGTAGCCACGCTCCTTGAGCTGTTGCAGCGCCCGGCCCTCGGGCGCCAGTTCGACGACCTTGAATTCAAACAACCAGATCCTGGCGTTGAACTTGAGCGTCAAGTCGATGCGACCGAGCTGGGTGGCGTCCTCGGCCGTGAGATCCAGGCCCAACGCGGCGAGATGGCTGTAGAAGACGCTGGCGTAGTAGCCCTCGAACCGCGCGATGGGGTTGGCGGTATGCCACTGATGGGGGATCGCCGCGAACAGGCTCTCCACATGGGCGCGCAGGGCGTCCAGGTCGCCGGCCACCAGCACGTCGTAAAGCCGGCTCGCCAGCTCGCTCGCTTGGCCCGGTTGTCCGATCAGCGCCTTGGCCAGGCTGTCGTTGAGCGCACTTTCGACCTCCAGATTCGGATACCCCAGGGTGTATTCGAGCCGGGCACCGAGCCGTCTCGACCCGGTAAAGGTCAGATAGCCGGTCTGCCATAACAGCGCCTCGGGGGTCAGATGATCGACGTCGAAGGCCGACAGGAGAGCTTCGTCGGCCCGCAGATGCGCAAGCCGGGGGGTGAAGAAGCCTCGCTCGGTCAGCAGATCAACGAGGAAGGTTGGCGTGCCGGTCTCGAACCACCAGGTGCGGAACTCGCGCGCATCGAAAAGAAGCAGCAGATCGAAGGGGTTGTAGACCGCCTCCCCGGTCCAGTTGTAGCCGTTGTACCAGGCGCGGATCTGTGCGCGGTCCAGGCCGTCCAGCTCAGGGGCGAAAACGGTGTCGACATCCTCTTCGGTATAACCGCAGAGCGCCGAGTAACGGGCGTCGACCGTGATGTCCTTCAGGTTGTTGAGCCCGGAGAAGATGCTGACCTTGCTGAATTTGCTCACCCCGGTGAGAAAGGCAAAACGTATGTGGGCGTCGTTGTCCTTGATCACCGAGTACAGATTGCGCAGTCCGTCGCGCATGGCGCTAGCGGTTTCCCGATCGGTTAAGTTGTCCAGGATCGGCTTGTCGTATTCGTCCACCAGCACGACCACACGCTGGCCGGTTGCGGCATGGGCCTGTTGGATCAATCGACCTAAGCGCCCGGACAGCGTTGACGCCTCGACCGTCAACTTCAGCCGCCCGGCATTGTCGTCCAACAGCTCTCGAATCTTCTCATCGAGTTCCGCCCGGCTGCGCACGACACCCCCGCCGAAACTGACGCGGATCACCGGATAGCGGACAGTCCAATCCCAGTGCGGATGGATCAGCAGCCCGCGAAACAGGGGCTCGTTGCCGGCGAACAGCTCAGCGATCGTATCGATCAGCAGTGATTTACCGAAGCGCCGCGGGCGCGACAGGAAATACTGACTGCCCTCCTCGATCAAGCGCCGGATAAACCCGGTCTTGTCGACATAGTAATGATCCGCTTCGCGAATCTTGGCAAAGGTCTGGATCCCGATCGGAAGTTGACGACGGTGCATGATGGTCCTCGGCCGCGCGCGGCCTGTTGGCATCCAGGCTTAAACCGCGCCCAGCGCGGTATGGGGTGTTTTTGGATGGGATCAGCCCGGCAGACTTGACGACCGCTGGAGCTGGCGCGGTTTAAGATTCTGAAAAATTTATTATTTTGAACCGCGCGCCCACTAACGGTTAAGGCTGCACCAAACGTCGAACACAATCGAAGACGAGCGTCTCGCTCTGGACGCGGTTTAGGCTCATCTACCCTTCACCGACCAGAATACAGCTGCTCGGTCGGCGGCCAGAGATCGCTCAGGTCGATCGTCACGGCATCGAACGGCGCGACCGCTACCGGCAAGCCGCCCACGCACCACGAGATCTCCCGCCAGTCGCCTCCGGGGCCGCCGCGCCCTCTTTGAAAAGGGCCGAACAGCTCGTAACCCAAGGCCGACGCTGTGACGACATGCGCACCGCTCGGCCGCGGCTGAGTGTAGAGCTGGCCATTGAGGATCTCGCCCGTCAACCCTTCGGGTAAGGCTTCAAGCTGCTCGTAAAGACTGGGGCGGGTCTTCTTGTCCGCGAACATGAGTCGGGCTCCCGTGTCGTCTTGATCTGTGAAGCATACTCGCCAACCTGGAGATATGCGGCGGTGGCGCGGGCCATCTCGGCATCGAGCGTGACGATGTATGCAGCCAATGACTCCGATGCACCCGTGAACAGCACTCCGCCCGCATCGAAGCAGGCCGCCACACTGGAGCCATCCGAGCGCCTGAGCTATTGTATCGGCCCTAAGCGCCGGGGTGGTCCCGGCCGCGCCGGAGCCGACCCCGAGGCCATCCCATGCCCGATCGTGACACCCATCGTGCCGCCTTCCCCATCACCCGCATGCGCCGGATGCGTCGCGACGCCTTCTCGCGTCGGATGATGCGCGAGACCACCCTGACACCGGACGACCTCATCTATCCCGTCTTCGTGTTGGAAGGCTCCGGGCAGCGCGAGGCGGTCGCCTCTATGCCGGGGGTCGAGCGTCTGAGCATCGATCTCCTGGTGGAAGACGCGATCGAGGTCCAGCGACTCGGCATCCCGGCCATGGCGCTCTTCCCGGTCACCCCGCCGGAGGTCAAGTCGCTCGACGCATGCGAGGCGTTCAACCCCGACGGTCTTGCGCAGCGCGCGGTGCGTGCGCTGAAGGCCGCGGTGCCGGATCTCGGGATCATCACCGACGTCGCGCTCGACCCCTTCACCACGCACGGTCAGGACGGCCTCATCGACGAGACCGGCTACGTCATGAACGACGAGACGGTCGAGGTGCTGGTGCGCCAGGCGGTCTCGCACGCCGAGGCCGGTGCCGACATCGTCGCACCTTCAGACATGATGGACGGGCGGATCGGCGCCATCCGAACGGCGCTCGAGGCCGAGGGGCACATCCACACCCGCATCCTCGCCTACTCCGCCAAGTATGCATCCGCCTACTACGGCCCGTTTCGCGACGCCGTCGGCTCGGCCGGCAACCTGGGCTCAGGCAACAAGTACAACTACCAGATGGACCCCGCAAACTCGGACGAGGCCCTGCACGAGGTCGCCTTGGACCTGGCAGAAGGCGCCGACATGGTCATGATCAAGCCGGGCATGCCGTATCTCGACATCGTGCGACGCATCAAGGACCAGTTCGGCGCGCCCACCTTCGTCTACCACGTGAGCGGTGAATACGCGATGCTCAAGGCCGCCAGCATGAACGGCTGGCTCGACGAGCGCGCCGTCGTGTTGGAAGCCATGGTCTCGATGAAGCGCGCCGGTGCCGACGGGATCCTGACCTATTACGCGAAGGACGTCGCTCGCTGGTTGGGGCGGTAGGATGCCGCCAGCCGCCAGCCGCCAGCCGCCAGCCTCCAGCTTCCAGCCTCCAGCCTCCAGCCTCAAGGATGAGGGTGAGACGCTGGTAGCTGGCGGAGGAGGCAGGAGGCAGGAAGCAGGAGGCAGGAAGCAGGAAGCAGGAGGCAGGAGGCAGGAGGCAGGAGGCAGGAGGCAGGAGGCAGGAGGCAGGAGGCAGGAGGCAGGAGGCAGGAGGCAGGAAGCGGCCGAAAGCTCCAGCTCGATTCACCACCAGAGGCATCACACGCCCATGCCGGACCACTACGCCGTCATCGGCAACCCTATCGCCCACAGCAAGTCGCCGCTGATCCATGCCGCCTTCGCACGTGCGACAGGCCAAGATCTCGACTACGGGCGTATCCTCGGCGATCCGGATGATTTCCCCGGCGAGGTTCGGCGTTTCCTCGCCAGCGGCGGTCGCGGACTCAATGTCACGGTGCCTTTCAAGGAGGCCGCCTGGGCGCTCGCGGACGAACGCTCTCAGCGTGCCGAGATCGCCGGCGCGGTCAACACCCTGATTCGGCTCGACGACGACAGACTCCGCGGCGACAACACCGACGGGGTCGGTCTTGTCCGCGATCTTGCGGACAACCATGGCTTTCGTTTTCCGGGCGCGCAGGTTTTGCTGCTCGGGGCCGGCGGTGCGGCGCGCGGCGTGTTGGTGCCGCTGCTCGAGAGCGGACTCGCCCGCCTGATCATCGCCAACCGAACCCCGGGCAAGGCCCAACAGCTTGCGGATCTCGGTGCCCCTTTCGGACCTGCACAGGCGCGCGGCTTCGATCAGTTGGAGGGCGAGCGGTTCGACCTCATCATCAACGCTACCTCGGCGGGTTTGAGCGACGCGGTCCCGGCCATCCCCGAGGACTGTCTCGCCTCGGGCGGCTGGACCTACGACATGCTCTACGCCGACACGCCGACCGCCTTCCGTCGTTGGGGACAACGACACGGCGCTGCCCGGTCACTCGACGGACTGGGGATGCTGATCGAGCAGGCGGCCGAGTCCTTTTGGTTGTGGCGCGGCGTCCGTCCGGACACCGCAGCCGTCATCGCAATGCTACGACACCCGGAGTAGAGATGATGAAGACCGCCGTGTTGGGCCTGGGTCTGATGGGTTCGGAGATCGCCCTGAGGCTGAAGCGACAAGGGCGGGAGGTCATTTGCTGGAACCGAGGTCAGCCCAATCGCGACGCCGCGGAACGTCGTGGACTTGAGCTGGTACAGACACCCGCAGATGCCGTCGCGGCCTCCGAGCTGGTGGCCCTCGTACTGAGCGACGCCGCCGCAATCACGGACACCCTGTTGGATCCGGCGGATCTGATCGACTTGCGCGGGAAAGTCCTGATCCAGATGGGCACGATCGCCCCCGCCGAGAGCCGAGCGATCGCCGAACGGGTCACCGCGCTCGGCGGCAACTACCTGGAAGCACCGGTGCTCGGAAGTCTGCCCGAGGCGCGCGAGGGCACCCTGATCCTCATGGCCGGAGGCGACCGGGATCTCTTCGAGCGCTGCCGGCCCCTGCTGCGCGACCTCAGTCGCGACCCGCAATGGATCGGCCCGGTCGGTCAGGGCGCCGCCCTCAAGCTCGCCATGAACCAGCTGATCGCGGGGCTCACCGCCAGCTTCGCGACAAGCCTCGCCTTGGTACGCCGCGAGGGCATCGATGTCGAGCAGTTCATGACTCTACTGCGCGGAAGTGCGCTCCACGCCAAGACCTTCGACAAGAAGCTCGACAAGTATCTGAGCCACGACTACGCCGGCGCGAGCTTTCCGCTCAAGCACCTGCTCAAGGATGTGCGCCTGTTCGCACGCGTCGGCGAGGCATGGCAGGTGGACACCCGAGTGATCTCGGCGATCGAGGCGGTCTGCGCCGACGCGGCGGCCGCGGGTCTCGCCGATCAAGACTACTCCGCGCTCTACGAGACGATCAGCTCTTCAGCACCCTCGAAGGGGTGACCGGTGGCCGAGGCATATGATCCCTCGGAGCAAAGAGCGCGGAGGATGAGCACCGACATCAGGCCCGCAGCCACCTACCGCGCTACGGAGTGTCGGATGACAGGTTGCGCGAACCCAATCGCCGACGAGACAGAAAGGCGTCAGAATCCCCATGGAGCTCCCCTTCACCCACAAACCCGGTCGACGCGAGCGTCATCTGAGACGTCGACACGAGAACCCGCTCTTCGCCTGGCCACCGCAAGAGGTCCCACCCGAGGATCTGCTGGCGGCCCAGCAGGCGGATCATGAGGAGATGGAAGCCTTCCGCACGGACTTCCGCGCGCTCGTTCAAAAGGCCGTCGAGCTGCCGCCGGACGCCGGCAGCGAGATCGTTCTGGGTCTCAAGGAGGCGTTGGAGCGACATTACGAGCAGTCCTTCGGTCTGCCGGAGACCCACACCGAGGAACGCAAGGCGATCCGCAAGCTCATCGCCCTCATCATGCAGGCCGTCAAGCGCGCGGCGGGTGTCGATCCGCTCGCTAGGCAGGAGCTTGCCGAAGAGGAAGAGGCCCGCGAGATCCACTTCCGCCTGCTCAAGCAACCGCTGGTGGCTGATCTGCTCCACCCCGAGTCGCCGATCGGCCCGGACCAGCTTACGCCGGCCGTCCTTTCGGCGACGCTCGACGAGGTCGCTGCGGTACTGCAGATCCTCGACCCCGAGCAATGCGCCGAGCTCGCGGATCAGGCGATCCGTCTGCTCGAAGACCGCGCCGCCCATGGCGTCGATGTGGCGCCGGCGCGGCGGCGTCTCGATCTGATCCTGACAAGTCTCGGGGTGGAAGACGCACCGCGCCACTGAGTCCGGAACACGGCCCCGACGGCAGATCCTTCAAACCGCGTCGCTCGCTCCGGACGGATCGCTATAGATCGCCGCCATCTTGCCCGCCTGCACCGCCACCACATGGCGCAAGTCCGGCGGGGAGAGTACCTCCAGATTATCCCCCGCCCCGAGCAACCAGCGCAGCAGCTGCCCCGTCGAGGGGACGCGGGCGGATACCCGCAGATCGAACATGGAGCCCTCCGGCTCGTCCTCGAACCACTGCCCGGGTGCGAGCGGGCAGGCGGCCAACACCGTGGCCAGATACCCGCGGACCCGCAGTTCCAGATCGATCAGCTCGCCCTGACCGAAATCCGCCTGACCGCGCGCGATCGCCTGGTCCAAGTCGAACCCCGCGGCGGCCCGCGCAGGCGTGTCGCTCGCGACCTCCGCCCGCACCATTCGGTGCAGGGCATAGAGACGCACGGGCGCGTCCTCGTCGTTCTTCAGTGCGAAGAGATAGGGGATCGGGCCGCGCTGAAGGAGCGCCTGCGGATGGATGCGCACCGGTGCGCACAGGTCTTCGGCGTTGCGATAGGTGATGTCCAGCGCACGGCCTTTCGCCAAAGCCTCGATGGCCGCGCTCAACACCTTCGGATGCAGCTCCACGGGTTGCAGCCGCAGGGTATCCGGAACGATCCGCAACCGCGTGCGATCCAGCACCGGACCTTCGACCTCGGTGAGCACGCGCTGCCAGAACCGATCGAGCTGGCGCAGGGGCACATATTCGGCGATCAGGTCGCGGACCTGCTGCAGCGCGTATTGCAGGACCGGCGGGTCGTCGTTCACGTTATCCGTCAGGCGCCGATACCGCAGCGGCTTGCCGCCGGGATTGACCGCCTCGATCCGCCCGTCCGTCACCAACTCGTCCAGATCGCGCTGCAGCTTGCGAAGCCGCGCCGTGTCGCTCTTGGCGGTGTAGGCATCGCCGAGGATGGCGAGCAGCCGCGCACCGTCGGGAGCGGAATCGACGGAGGACACCTCCCGCGGCAGCAGCTGCTCCAGGCGCTTGAGACGCTCGATTCGAGTGGTGTGGATGGCGCTCATGCGCCGAGTGTACGACAGTGTGTGACGCATGCCCATGGTGAAATGGACCTTGTCGCCGCATCCGCCCCACCGACGAGGTTTCCAGCATGTCCCGACACGACCGTTCACTCTCCTCGCGCGAGCTGCTCGCCCGCATCGGCTTAAGCGACGAGCATCCGCAGGACCTGCTCGACAACGAGCCGCTTGACGATCTCTCCGGCGACATCGGCGCGGCACTCGCCGCCCGCTGCCGTTCCTTCCAGGAACGCCACACCTTCGCGGTCGGCGATCTGGTGACCTGGAAACCGGGTCTGAAGAACCGCCGTATCCCCCGCTACGGTCAGCCCGCCGTGGTCATGGAGGTGCTGGACCCGCCCGTCGTCGATGGCGAGCGCGAGTCCGGGAGCACCTATTTCAACGAGCCGCTCGACCTGGTCCTGGGCCTCTTCATCGACACCGGTCCGGCGCGCGGCGAGCTGCTGACCTGGCACTTCGACGGTCGCCGTCTGCAACCCTGGACACGGGAGGTCTGAGCATGCCCCAACCCCGCACACTTTGGCGCACGGACGTCACCGCCGTGCCGGCCGCGACATGGCGGGCCGCGCGCTATGCCCTGCAACTGGTCCGCGCGCACCCCACGCTCGAGGACCGCTCCACACTCGGCGCGCTCTGGACCCTGTGTCTGCCGCTGTTCGAGCCCGAGCAGGTGGCGGCCTTCCTGGCCAACGCCGCCGGCCGCGATCCGGACGAGGCTTGGGCGGACGCCGACGAGGACGCCGCCCTGCAACCGCAGGACGACGCCGTCCTGCGCGGGCGTCTGCGTCGGCTCTTCCAACGCATCCCGCGCAGCGTCCTGACCCGTCTGGCGTCAGCCGACACGGCGGAGCCGACGCCGCCCGTGCTCGCGATCCTGGGCGAAAGCCTGGGACTGGATCGGACCGACCTGCAGATCCTCGCCTATCTCGACGCATACGACGCCCACGAGCCGCTGCGCACCCTCCTGCGCCGCTACGGGCAGACCGCCGCGCGCGTTAACCTGGTCCGTCTGAGCGCGGCCCTCGCAATCCCCGAGCACACCCTGCGCGAGGCGCTGACCCGCCAAGCCCCGCTGCGTCGACTCGGTCTGCTCGACTACACGGGCGACCCCTGCGACCTGGAAGATTTCGTCCGCCCGACCAGCCTGCTGCGCGAGCTGCTGGCTGCCGAGCCCACGGATGCCGACGCACTCCTCGCCATCCTGATCGAGCCTGCACCCGCCGCCGCCTGGCCGCTGACCGCCTTTCCCCACGTCGCCGACGCGGTCGCGCACCTCAAAGCAGTCCTCGGCCGTGCCGCGACGACCGGCGCGATCGGCGTCAACGCCCTGCTGCACGGCGCACCCGGCACCGGCAAGACCGAGCTCGCCCGCGCCCTCGCGGACACCTGCGGGCTGCGCGCCTATCAGGTGCGCAGCGCCGACGAGGACGGCGACGGGCTCTCGCGCAAGGGCCGCCTCTCGGCCTATCTGCTGGCCCAACGCCTGCTCGCCCGGCGTCGCGATGCCCTGCTGATCTTCGACGAGGTGGAGGACGTCTTCGACACCGGCGACGATCTCTTCGCCCTGCTGCGCGGTCGGGCCGGTTCGGGGCACCAGAAGGGCTGGATGAACCGCACCCTCGAGGACAACCCGGTCCCCGCGATCTGGATCACCAACAGCACCGAGGGGATGGATCCGGCCTTCCTGCGCCGTTTCCTGCTGCCGCTAGCCTGTACCACCCCGCCGCGCTCGGTGCGCCGACGCATCGCCGAGTCACACCTCGGCGACTGCGGCCTGCCGCCGGCCCTGCTCGACGCGCTGGCGGACGATGCCGCCCTGGCCCCGGCACAATTGGGCGCGGCCCGGCGCCTGCTCGAGCTGCGCCCGGACACCGCCCCCGAGCCGACCGTGCGCCACGGTCTCGCCGCGATGCGCAGCCTCCTGCACGGCTCGCCGACCCCGCCGCGGCGCCGCCCCGGCATCGCCTTCGACGTCGCCTACCTGAACCTCGCCGGCGGCATCGCCCCGAGCGCCATCGTCCAGGCACTCGATCGCACCGGCCACGGCAGCCTCTGCTTCTACGGCCCGCCCGGCACCGGCAAGACCGCCTTCGCCGAGATCCTCGCCGAGGCGCTGGATCGCGAGCTGATCGCCCGCCGCGCCTCCGATCTCATCTCCCCCTACGTCGGCGAGACCGAGCAGAACCTCGCACGGCTCTTTCGCGACAGCGACCCCGCCCACAGCCTGCTGCTGCTCGACGAGGTCGACAGCTTCCTCGGCGACCGACGGGACGCCCGCCACAGCTGGGAGCGCACCCAAGTCAACGAGCTGCTCCAGCAGATGGAGCACTACCCCGGCATCTTCGTCGCCGCCACCAACCTCATGTCCGGGATCGATCCCGCGGCGCTGCGACGGTTCGACTTCAAGCTGCACTTTCGGGCGCTCGCACCGACTCAGCGGCTTGCGCTGTTCGCGCGCGAGGCGCTCGGGGATGTCGCCCTCTCGGTTCCGGCCGATCTCGCACGGCACCTTGGGGCACTGGAGGCGCTTACACCCGGCGACTTCGCGACCGTGGCGCGGCAGCGTACACTCCTCGGCGAGACGTTGACACCGGAGCAGTTCCTGCGGCGGTTGGCCGGGGAGTATCGGATGAAGGGGGAGGCGCAGCACAGCGTGGTCTAACATCCGTGGGGCGCGGGAGCCCATCATCATGATCAAGGGCGATCATGCCGGCGTGGAGCAGATCCACGCGGCCGAATCACGGACCCGATAGGTTTTGGGATGGACGTCGCGAAGCAAACCAATTAAGGGAGAATTACGGGGATGAGACAGTACCCACCAGCAACCGGTCATCGACAATCGTTTGATGATTGGGTCTCACGATGAACGAAGACAAACTGTTGGAACGC
Organism: Thiocapsa rosea; assembly: GCF_003634315.1. Classification (NCBI taxonomy): domain Bacteria; kingdom Pseudomonadati; phylum Pseudomonadota; class Gammaproteobacteria; order Chromatiales; family Chromatiaceae; genus Thiocapsa; species Thiocapsa rosea. Next base: position 1,458,128 of record NZ_RBXL01000001.1, on the reverse strand, counting down.
ATCACCGTCAATCGCGCCATCTTCGAACGTAAACCGATCATTCGCGAGCGATGGCGGTAGAGCATGTCCTGGGAATGCGTACGGCCGGTGACGATTTCGAGACTGTTTTCTACGGTTACCTCTAGTTGGAGCAAGCCAAAGGGCCAAAGCTCGCAATCATCCAATAGGAGATTGCGACACCCCTACGCACTGAAGCCGAACATCAAGAACCCCCGAATACGAACTATAGGAAGCATTGTTTGACATGGCTAACAAAGCGCTACTTATCCTTGAGAGCCCCTGGTGGGATCTAAACAATTCCAATGGCAACCAGGCATCGGTTCTACCTTTTTTTGAAGGGTTGGCCAGATTGGACCAAGACCTCCAAGTTTATTACACGATGTTTGTCGACTCAAAGAGCTTTGAAGGCTCGCTAAAACATTTATTGACAGCACCTCAAGAACGCCTTTTCCTGTATGTCGCATCTCACGGATATGGTGGTCGCATAGCAAACTCGAATTTTTCCAATATCAGCAAACTCCTCGTTGATAAGCTACAGCGCGACGGAGGCAAACGAGTAGAAGGGATTATTTTCGGCTCTTGCGAAATCGGAGGAGCTCAAAACGACGTCCACCTATATCTCTTGACAGATGCCGCAAAAGTCGTTTGGGTTTTCGGGTACAAGACCCTGATTAATTGGACACCGTCCGTCTTGATTAACATGAATCTCGTAAGCAACTTAGCTCAGATGGATAAAGATGGTCTGTCTACGCGAGATTCGATCATGGAGGCAGCGACCTCCGCTTTAAACCTATTCAATCCAGACGTCATGATCGGATGGAACAGACGCCATGATTCCGAAAATGATCCTCCCGATGTTGCTGTTAAGGATGCCGTACGTTTTATTGTCCGGCCCCGTGGTCGAGGAAACGTATCGCAAGACAACACTTTAGCGTTATTCTAGAAAAGTAAATTGCAAGTTCTCCGACACATTTAGGATCTAAGAATGGCATCTTTTCTTCGTGCATGGATGCTATAATGAGACCTGATTAGAAAGAATCTTCCGCCAGGCTCACGGAATGAGCCACCGGCCGGCGCAGACTGGTCTCAGGTCCACCATCCGACGGAGGCTGTCATGGCTATGAATCGAATTCAGTTCCAGCACGGGATGTCGCTGTGAGAGCATTCCCAACAGTTCGGTACCGAGGCCCAGCGCGTGGCGGCACTCGAGCGCCTGCGCTGACCGGATGGGTTCCGCTGTCCGAGCTGCGGCGGGTCCGCGCACTGCGTGCTGCGCGGCGGTACCCGCAAGACCTTCCAATGCAACGCCTGCCATCACCAGACCTCGCTGATCGCCAGGACGCTCTTCGAGGCCACCAAACTGGGACTGACCGTGAGGTTTCTGGCCATTTATCTGATCGGCGAAGCCAAGACCGGGCTCTCGGCCTTGGCGCTGAAGCGCGACCTCGGGGTCAGTTACCCCACCGCTTGGCTGAGCCACCACAAACTGATGCAGGCGATGGTCGAGCGCGAGGCCGCCACGGTGCTGTTCGGAACCGTGCAGGTCGACGACGCCTACCTTGGCGGTGAGCTCGTCAACGGTGCCGCGGGGCGTGATTCGGAGAACAAGGTGTCCTTCGTCGGCGCGGTCTCGCTCAACGACCAAGGCCATCCGCTGCGCGCCAAGTTCACCTCCTTGTCCGGCTTCCCGACCGTCGTCGGGACACGCAAACCCAGGGACTTACCGATGTTTCGCTGGGTCAACACCGTCTTGGGCAATCTTAAGACCAGCTTCAACGGGGCTTACCACAGCTTCGATTTCAGCAAGTATGCCGCCCGCTACCTCGGCGCGATCGCCTTTCGGTTTAATCGCCGCTTCGATTTGCGCACCCTGCCGACCCGCCTGCTGGTGGCGGCGACGGCTTGCGGCCCCCGCCCCGAATCGTGGATTCGGCGCGTAGCTGACGTTCCTTGCTAATCAGGAGCTTCTGATGCCGAAGCCGAACAATGCCAAAGCAGGTGGTAAGTCCAGCGGCCATGCCACTGCTGGGTGAGCTTTTTCACGATCAGCGAGAAGAGCGTCCTTCTTGCGTGAAAGTCCGCCGGCGCATGCATGCCGGTTAAGTCGCTCAGGCTCACCTTTGCTATTGCTCGTCACAAGCGGGAACGTATCGACACAATTTCTTTCCGCGATCGCGTCGAATTTGAGAATGTGGGCGCCCCAAATGCCCTCATCCGGGGTGCCGTAGAGGCAAACCCATTGATCCGCAGTTCGTTGATTGACCCAGTCCAGCATTGGCTCGAATACATGCGCCTCCCACAGCGCGGCTCGCGAGGGATAACGAGCACCGTCCTGGCACCACCCGCAACGATAGCGACCGTCGGGTGTGCGCACCTCGGTGACGTCGAAGTCGCCGATGATGTCCCAGTAGACGCCGCGCTCATCGTGAATCATGAGCTCGGCACTTCCCTGCCGTTGACGGATCTGGAAGCTCAACTGTGGCGCCAGCCCTACGAAACGCAGCGCAAAGCCGTTCTTGCGGGACTCTACGATCCAGGGCGGATACCGGAATCGCCGGGCGTGCTCGCGGATCCATGCGTCGTAAGTGCAACGGACAAAGTTCTTCGGCATTTTGCAATGCACTCCAGCGGATCGATAGATGGATCAACCGTACGCCCCTCCATCCAGGTGTCGGTGGAGGTGATCTCATGGGCAGCTGCCACCCATCCTTTGGCGCTCGTTGGTTTTCGTTCTGACGTGTCAGCTTGCGACAGCTTTGCGAACCCCGCCATCCTCCGATCAACGATTGCGCAGGCAATAATCCCCGCTGCTCGACCAACCCGACGGGCACCCGGCGCCGATCTTCGGCACCGCCGGCCGCGCCTGAGTCCCCGCCAAACAATAGGCACCGCTGGTTGAATAGCCGCTCGGGCACGATCCGCGTTTCTCCAACGCCGCACGGGCCTTCGCGCCGGGCTTGCAGTAGGCGCCGCTGGTGCTGTAGCCGCTCGGACAGGTGCCCGACTTGGCGATCGGCTGCACGGGCAACGCCGAATCTGCCGATGCGGCGAGCGGGATCAGAACAGCGCCGAGGAGCGAGCATCTGATGGTCGCGATGAAGGTCATGGATGCACTCCTGTGTCGTGGTGTCGAAACGTCGGACGATGCCGCAGGGATGCGACACGACCTGTCGTAAAATCCCGGATCATACTCGGGACCAAAACCTACAACTGCTCGCGACACCCACTCCGCAATGAAACGCAGAACCTTCATCCACGCGATGAGCGCCGCCGGTGCGCTCGGGCTGACCAGCCATTGGACACTCGCCGAGGCCGTCGGTCGTGCGGCGAGGGCCCAACCGCTGACCCCGGTCTTCGACCGCCTGCCGAGCCTCCTTGCGGCGGCAGCCCAAGCGCAACAGTCTCCCGGTCTCGCCGGGTTGCTCACCGACGGCATCGATCAAAGCCGCGCCGCGCGCGACCTCCTCGATGACTGGGACACCCACCTTCACCCCTTGGTGATCGCCCTTGGACCCGCGGCGGAACGTATCCTGGACCGCCTTCCCGAGCGGATCGCGATCCCCGCGGATTGCGGTTTGTACCGCACCGGTTCGATGCAAAGTGGTCAGGCGGCCGAAGCGTTGGCATTGCGCCTGGACCGATGCGCCAGCACCCTGCTGCTGATCGACCCCTCGGATGATCAGGCGCGACGCGATGCGCCGATCTGGACCCGACACCTGGCTGCATCCGAGGTCTATCTGCGCGCGGCGGTCGTCCTCGACACGCCGGCCGAGGGTCTCGATCCCGATTGGCGCGCAACCCTGGATGGCCCGGTCATCGAGATCGGCAGGGCGTGCGGCGATCTGGATACGGCTGCGCTGATCGAGGCCATGCTGCCCGGTCTGCCCTTCTTCCAACCGGCGATGATCTGCTGCGACCCGGTCGATGTGCGCACCATCCTCGCCTCGGGACCATTCGCCCGGACCACGGCGGTGCGCTGGACGCGCCCCGAGGAGCGCATCGCCGCCATCGCCGAAGTCTGCGCCGACCTGGTGTCGACCCGCAGCCGCGGCGCCCTGGGCTGGCTCCATACCGACCTGACGATCACGATCGACGAATGGGACATTCTGAACACCCTGCTGACCGAGCGGCTCCCTCCGAACGCGGATCTGTTGTTGACGCCGTTTCCGAATCCGAAGCGAGGTCACGGGGAGCGCCTGCTGAGCTTGACGGTCGTGGGGGATTGAGATGGAGCCGCGCCGGGCGCGACATGCGCTGTTCGATGTCGTTCCTGGACGGTTTTAGACTGGCCCCGCGATTCGTCCCAGAATCAAAGACACATTGTCGGGCGCACCCGCATCCAAGACCGCATCGAGATAGACGGCGGCCTGCTCCTCCGGTGGACGCTCCGCACGATAGAGCGCCTCCAACGCCTGCTGCCCCAGCGTGTCGTGCAAACCGTCCGTGCAGACCAGAAGGGTGTCCCCCGGCGCCCAATCGCCCAGCCGCCAATGAATCGCGAAGTCCTCCTCGGCCTCGTCGGCGATGAGCATGTGCTCGAGATCCTGATAGAGCTGACCGACGGACTGGTCCGCGGCGACCTCCCCGCGCTCGACCATGGAGTTAAAATAGGTGTGATCCCGCGACAACTGCTGCCAGCGACCCGCGCGGTCGATGCGATACACCCGCGAATCCCCGACGTTGAGCACGCTGAACCGCCCCGCGCGCCATTGCAGCAGCGCCAAGGTGCAAGCCGACCCGCGGGTGCGGCGATCCCCGGCGAGCGCTCGGCACAACGCGGGATGGACGTGCCTGCGAATCAGCCGCGGCCCGATCCAGCCGTCTTGCAGTAACCCGTCATGCTGCGGGCCGATTTCGCACAGGGCCTCGAGCACGGCGCGGCTTGCACGCTGCGGGCAGGGGCTGATCGCGACGCCGTCGGAGACGGCGCAGAGTCCGTCCTGGCTCTCGGAGATGACCGGGCGCGTGCGAAGATCGGGAGATTGACTCACAGCACCCGCGACCAAGAGCGCATCTTGCTGATCGCGGGCGAGCAGGCCACGGTGTTGCGCAAACGCGAGCTCGATACCGTGGCTCAACTGCAGATCTCCGGTGGGCCGCAACTGAGAGGCGACTTTTCAAGCGGGGCCACGCGCACGATCGACCGCGATGTTGCGGCAGCAACGATCCGCAGACCGATCGTCACGGCAAAATCCTTTCATCCCAGGCCCGATTCCCGTCGTCCGGAATATGCGCCAACGCCCAGGCGGCGAAATTGAACGACGGGCGGGGGTCGGCGGGGGTCGGGGTCGCGGCGGGGGGGCGGGGTCGGGTCTTGACTTTTGCCTCAGCAAAAGTCCGACCCCCGCACCCGCCCCACCCCGTCCCCCGCACACCCGGCAGAAGTCAGCGGTCCGATTCGGCCACGAGGGCCACGATCAGATCCTCGCAGAGCCACAATCCCGCGCCTTGCAGCTGTCGGAACGCATCTTCCACCGACGCGATCAAACCTTTGCGCTTGGCAAGCACGACGATGCCAGATGTACTCATTGTTCGCACTCCCGGAACGCGAGCGCATCGCCTTGCCGCGCGGTCATCGACGATGGCCCCGAAACCCGAGCTGTGCAAGGATAAGGAGAGCACGGCGGTTTCACCTGCACCCAAGCCCATACGGCAACGGCCGGGTCGGCCGTGGGCGCTGTCTTCGGTGCCCAGACTGACTCCGGTCGACCGCGCGTTGCCGGATCGTCGTAGATTCGGCTAACCCCCTCGTTCCACACTGCCTCGGGAACCGACAACTCCGAAAACAGTTTCGTAAGCACCGGGTTAAGTCCCGTCCGCAACAGGGTGATCAAGGGCGATGCATTGAACACGACTCGTATCAATCGGCATATTGTAGCTCCGCCAAGACCTCATCGGCGGTGTACTGGAATGGGCTGACCTTGTATCGACCGAGTGCCGTGATGAACTCGGCCCGTGTCACCCCCGCGATTTCCGCCGCGCGGCCTTGCGAGACGAACTCCAGCTCATACCATTTGACCGCGGCAGCAATCCGCAACTCGCGCGTAAACTCCTCGGGGTCTTTACGCAGGGTCGCAAAGACTTCCTTGGGCGTGTCCAGGGTCAGTTGTGTCATCGTCAACCTCCGTATCATCCGCGACCGTGTTCGGCGCCGATGGCCAGTCGCTCCAACGTGCCCGATGAGCGTCCCAATGCCGATTGGTCGCAGTGATCTCCTCATGGTAGGACAGGATCGCGGCGAGCCGGTTGCCGCGCAGATTCTGGAAATCGGAGTAGTCCGCCCGATGCTTTGCCGCGCGAGTCCGTGTTGGCACCCAGCCTGCAATTCGAGTCGAGGAATTCGCGAGACTCCGCTTCGGTCAGAATCGCGGGCACAGGGGTCTTGAAATCACTTGCCCAGTGAACCGACCTTGATACAGCCGATCCGCCGACTACGCGCTCGAACCAGCACACTGCGCGACTGACAATGCAGCAGGGACATCTAATTCGCTTAAACCGGGAATAACGGATCTGAAGACCCCGGATTAAGCGTCGGCCGGCCCACTTTGCCAAGGTCACGCCGTCAGCGCTCGCCGAAAAAGGGAGCCGACAAGCGGGATTTCTCAGCTTCGCCACCGCCCCGGCGCCGACCACCGGCATGTTCGCCGGATCGAGCAGGCGGATGTCGGGTAGCAGGGTGACCTTACGGTCACCCCGCCCCCTAAGGTAGGGTCGAGAACTGGCGCGCCGAGGTTAGGGTCCGGTGGATCCTCCAGCGCTTTCGCGCTGGCCCTCAGTCCGGCTCCCATGATCACGTTTCCAGCCCCCGCCACGTCAAACCCGGCGTGCCGTTTTCCGGCACCGGGCTTTCCTGCCGACTTCACATCCAGGGTTATGAGACCGCTTGCACTGGGAGCGCTTTCGGCTTACGCAGCCCGATTCGGTACCCGTCGTAGAGCCCGAGCACCTCGTATAGCCACGTCCTACTCCACCTCTTCCAGCCAAAGCCCTGACGCTGCCGCGCGCGCATCAGATGGCGCCGAATCTTCTTCTCCACCCAATCTTGGACATACCCGAAACAGCGACTGGAGTGCCCCACCCGAAAGTAGCCTACCCACCCCCTGAGGATCGGATTGATCAAGGCGATCACCCGATCGATCGGCTGCGAGCGGTAGCGGCGGAACACGTCCTTGAGGCGTTGTAGGATCGCGGTACGCGCCTTCATCCGTGGCGTGTAACGCGCGCCCCAGACCCCGCGCCGAGTCTTGGCCCGGCGGAAGTCAAAGCCCAGGAAGCTGAATGCCCCTCCCCGGCTCAGGTCCAGCCGTCGTGTCTTGTCTTGATTGAGTTGCACATCGAGCTTGGCCAACTCCTCGACCAAGCGTCGCCAGGCCGCGTCCTTGAGCCAGTTCCACCGGCGATACCCATCGACCAAGATCACCAGGTCATCGGCATAACGGGCATACTCGATATAGGTATAGCGTCCGTTGCGGGTGACCTCCTTGGCCCGCTCCAGCATCCGGTCGACCTCGTTGAGGTAGAGGTTACTGAGCAGGGGTGAGATCACACCGCCTTGCGGAACGCCCCGCTTGCCACTGGCCTTGAGGATACGCTTGAGCAAGCCCAAGACCTGATCATCGCGGACCCGCTCCGCCACCTTCCCCAAGAGGAGATCGTGACGAACCGTGTCGAAGTAAGACGCCAGGTCCACATCAATCACATAGGTCTTGTTGCTCACAATGGCCTCGGCCACGCGCTGCACGGCTTGATGCGCCGTGCGCTTGGGTCGGTATCCATAGCTTCCATCCTGGAAGTCAGCCTCGAAGATCGGCTCCAGAATCAGCTTGAGCGCCCCCTGGACCACGCGATCGCGAATGCAGGGAATCCCCAGGACGCGCATGCGCCCGTCTCCCTTGGGAATCTCCCGGCGGCGATTCGGTTGCGGTCGGTAGGTTCCGATGACCAGCTCATCCCGGATGCCTTTCAGAAACGCCTCCACGCCAGCCGCCTCGATGGCCGCGAACGTCACCCCGTCACTGCCGGGGGCACCGTTGTTCGCTTTCGCCATCGCATAGGCCGCGTGCAGGGTCTCCTCTTTGCACACGTGGACGTAGAGTCCCCAGAAGCGCCAGGCCGGTTCAGCCTTCGCCTTGATGTAGATCCTCTTCCTCAGGTCTTGCAGATCGATGGGCGTCGTTGTCATCTCGCCCCTGCCTCCCATCTTGTTCAAGGATTGCCAACAGTAGGGCGCCTTCGCTCCACGGACATTACCCCGCTTCAGCGCTACTACGCGCCCATCCGCCACCCGCTCGCCTTCGGTCCACTTCCCGGTGTCGCCGGTTATAAGACCTACCTTGCTCCGGGGATTTCGCCCCGGGGCGAGACGGGCTTCTCCAGTTGCTTAGCGTGCCCTTGCCACCATGCCGTCGCTACTCACCCCGCCGAAGTGGTCGGATCGTCTCGGTCAGATTTCGACCCGCCATGCTGCCTTCGCCCCACGGTTGCAGGCTCGGCCTTCGGAGCTACGCATTGTCGAGGCCATCATTGCGTTCACTGTTGTTACGGCCTGGTGACTCGCCACCTCCCCAAGGAAGGTGCTGTCGATCGGCTTCAGAGTCTTGGTCTCCCGCCACCCTGCGATCCAAGCTACGGGGCTCCTGACTGTTACCCCGGCAGGACTGTCTCCTGCTGAACACGCCAGCCTTCGCTGGACACACAACCGTGCTTGCGACTTTCACCGCACACGGCTCAAGCCTTGAAAAGGCACCGTGAAGCACCCGGCGATCAACGGGGGTTCGGCTAAGACGCGTCACGCGACGAGCCATGCAGGAGCCTGCACGGGTAGCCGTCCCCGCTGACGCCCGCGACGCTCGACGAAATAGTCGGCCTGTTGCGGGTCGTAGGGGTTGGCGTCGCCGCGGATCTTCACATGGCGTCGAATCGGGATACTCGCCATCCGAAAGAGCGTGACCGATCCGTCCGTGAACACCCAGTCTCGGCCGTCCTTGTGGGCATAATAGCGATCCTTGAGCCACTTGCGGCCTTTTTGGGGATGTCGTCGTTTGGCCCAATTCCATGTCATGCACCAGATCGCGTGATCGATGTCGCTGAAGGTCTCCTTGCTCACGACATGGCGGTAGTAGAAACCCCATCCCCGAATGACGGGATTGAGGCGCCGGATCAACACATCCTGCGACAGGCTGCCGCCCGCTTCGAGGAGGGTCCGGACCTTTTCCTTAACCGCGGCGATACTGGGTTTGGCCGGTGTGATGAGCAGTTTTCCATGATACTTGCGCAGATTGAAGCCGAGGAAGTCGAACCCGTCGTCGATATGCACGATCCGGGTTTTCGCTTCGGACAGCTCCAGGCCTCGCTCCATGAGGAACTGCTGCACCAGGGGTTTGACCTCATCGGCCAGCAGCGCCAAGGACGCGCCGGTGATGATGAAGTCATCCGCATAGCGGACCAGGTTGACCTTGTCACGGGGGTGGAACCGCGCACGCAGGCGCTGCTCCAGCCCGTCGAGGGCCATATTGGCCGCCGTCGGGGAGAGGATCCCCCCTTGCGGAGTGCCTTGCGTCGTAGGACGGAAGACCCCGCGTTCCATGAAACCGGCCTTGAGCCAGCCCCGCAGCTTCCCTTGGTTCGTCGGGACATGTTCGAGGAGCCACGGATGTGACAATTCATCGAAACAGGCCCGGATATCCCCTTCCAGAATCCATTCGGCGCAGTTGCGTCGACACAGTGCGAGAAAACACCCGGCGATCGCATCATGCGCCCCGCGCGCCTTGCGAAAGCCATAGGAGCACGGGTCGGCCAGGGTTTCCGACACCGGATCCAGCGCCAGCAACTCCAGGGCCTGTTCGGCCCTGTCGGCGTGCACCGGAATGCCGAGCGGGCGGCGTTTTCCGTTTTTCTTGGGGATGTAGATCCGTCTAAGCGGTTTTGGCCGGTAGTCCCTTGCATTCAACCGATGGGCTTGTCGCCACTTGCGCGCGGGGGTATTCAACAGCGCACCATCGACCCCCGGCGTGTTCTTGCCCCGATTGGAACTCACCCGCTGCACCGCCAAGAGTTTGGCGGCGAGCGAGTTGGCGAGCAGGCGTTGCAGCGACCGCACGCGGTGCCACTTGCCGGCTCTGACCGCCTTCACGATTCGCGCTTGGAGTCGGCCGACGAGACGACGTATCCTGGACCAGTCGATGGCAAACCAGGGCGCCGTCCCATCCCGAGGGCCTTCAATGATGCCGAGGGCAATCATCGTCTAAAGAAACCCGTCGGGTTGAGCCTGTCGCAGGCGTGTTTCGTGAGTCAAGACCCGCCGGAAGTCTGCCCCCTTTCGGGGTAGGGCAAAGCTTGAACCCCTATCCGACCCATTACGGATCGGCATTCGCTTTCTCCGGCATCCTTTACCCGCTCGCCCGCGGGTCGACCCTTGCGGGCCGCTGTCCACCGTCCTTGTGGGAGCGATCGGGCTTACCACGTTTCGCATGTGTACCATTCCCGAAGGGGTTAGGCTCCGCCTCTCCGCCGGCAGCGCGACATCTGCGCGGGGCCAACATTGGAAGCCCCGACCTGACTGCCCACCTTTTGGTCCATGCCTGGTCAGCCTCTTTGGCATGTTCTTAGTAACGACGGCTCAACAGCGATTCACCTGAGTTAGCCTTGCCCTTCAACCCCGGCTCCCGACCGCCTCGAGGCTGGCAGTCGCGACCTCCCCTCGCGGTTTGGTCGCCCGTCTGATCGACGGAGGCTACCGTGTCCCGGACGCTTCGCACCTCGGGGTTACCCCCGACGCACGGCCCGGTAGGGTACCGGCGGCAGAACGCCGGATCTCTTTGATCTCCTTGATAAATACACATGCGACATCGTGTCGCACGAATGTCGTTAAGTTAGCGTTTTTTGAATCATAACCCTCTGACAATGTTAGAATAGTTCTGTATTCACAACCCGATGCGAGGGCACCCAAATGGTACTCAAACCCAAGGCGACTGACTTCACCCCCACTGAAATCGCACACATAACGGGGATTTTCTTCTATCTATAGGGCTATAAGCAATACTTTGGCATCGTCGGACTTCATGGAGCGCCACCGGGTCGGGGAGAAAGCGTTCACGCGCGATCGTAAGCTGCCGCTGCCGCAACTGGTGAGGTTTTTGCTGAACTTACGCAAAGGTGCCAACCAGGACGAATTGGATCGCTTCTTCGAGGTCGTGTGCGAGCAACCGCTGGCCGACAGTGTCTCCAAGTCGGCTCTGACCCAAGCCCGCGCCAAGCTGCGTCCCGAGGCGTTCAGCGAACTCAGTGATGTGCTGGTGAACGAGGCGATGCGTACGCTGCCGATGCGCCGCTGGCATGGTTTTCGGCTGCTGGCGGTGGACGGGTCGACGTTTCTGTTGCCCAAGGAACCGGCGATCGTGGAGGCGTTCGGGCAAACCGGAGAGGTCACGCCGCAGGCGCGTTTCTCGCGGCTCTACGACGTCCTCAATCGTGTCATCGTGGCGGCGGACATCGAGCCGTTGAGCGTCGGCGAGCGCATTCTGGCCGGCGAGTATCTGCCGGCGACCCGGGTCGATGATCTGCTGCTCTACGATCGCGGCTATCCGGCGTTCTGGCTGTTTGCCTCCCACGCCGTCGAGCAACGCCACTTCTGTGTCCGTGTGCCGCGCGCCTTCTGCACCGAGGTGGAGGCGTTTGCCGCCGGTGGCGCGCGCAGCGCCGTGATTGAGCTGACGCCCTGCGATGAAGCGCGTCGCCAATGCCAAGCCTTTGGCTTGCCGACCGAGGCGCTGCGGCTGCGCCTGATTCGGGTGCACCTGAAGAGCGGGGAGGAGGAGTTCCTGATCACCTCGCTGCTCGACGAGGAGGCATTCCCCACGCCGCTGTTCAAGCACTTGTACCATCTGCGCTGGGGCATCGAGGAGGGGTACAAAACGGAAAAATCCCGGGTCGAGGTGGAGAACTTCTCCGGGCGCACGGTGCACGCACTCAAGCAGGACGTCCTCGCCAAGATCTTGACGCTCAACCTCACGGCGATCCTGGTGTGGGTGGCGCAATGGATGACCACGCGCCTGTATCAGGAGCGCCGACGCGGCTATCAGGTCAACTTCGCCAATGCACTGTCGAAAATGAAGGACAACGTCGTGCGCCTGCTCTCTTTGGAGCCACCGCCCGGCCTCCTTGAACGGCTCCTCTGTGCCATGGCACTGGAGGTGGAGGCGATCCGGCCCGATCGGTCGTTCCCGCGTAACATCAAGTCCACGAAGCCAAAACGCTTCCATCCCAACTACAAGCGCTGCCGCTAGGGCTTAAATTAATGGCATTGGCAGGCGGATCTGCACCAGCACACTTGCCTGATCCCAGTGGATGTGCTCGTACGACACCTTGCCATCCTCGATGCCGCCCATGACCCACGGATTCATTCAGTCACGAGCTCCCCGAAAAGGTAGCGGATGGTGGTCCAGAATTCGCCAAAGTGCCCGAATACGTCTCGCTGTAAATAGCCGGATACGAATGTGCTGATCTCGTCCTGTGACAAGTCGCTATCCAAAAAGGGCTCAATCGCGTTGGCTCGAAGGGCGTTGAGCTTCGGGATGTCCAGTCCGAGCTTGGTGATGGTTGTCGAGGCGGCCTTGTCGCCATCCGACGCTGGTCTGATCTCGCCGTCTCCGGTGAACCGGAACCGAGCTTCGCAACCATGATCCAGCGGCGAGATCAGCAGATTCGGATCGAACCACTTGTCCTTCCGGTTGCCGCAGTGTCGCGGCTCACCCTTCTTGATCCGACTCTGGCAGGAGCACAGCAGATTGTCGAAATCCAGCGGATCGACCGCCGGGTCATGCTGGGGCCTGAAGTGCTCGATGTGGGAGTCGTCCGAGGTCAGCCGACGCTCGCAGTAGCAGCAGATGCCCCCTTGCTCCGCCACCAACGCCTGCTTCAAGGCATCCTTGGGTGAGCCGGACAGCACTCCGTAGGTGGGTTGCCAATTCGTATTGGCCATCGCCTTCCAAGCCGTAAGCTCCTGCGGCTCCGCTCCTTTTTGAATGTGCTTCACTTGCCGATCAACTCCTTGCGCTTGATGAGCACCCCGGCCTTGGACAGTTCCGGGTCGTTGCCGATCTGCCGCCCCAATTTGGCAATCTCCTGGTTGGCACGGCCCAGGTCTCCAGTGTCGATCTGCTCATAGATCGCGCGAAGTGCGTCTTTGACCTCGTCGGGGCGTGTCGTCTCCAGTCCCATCAGATCCTCCAGCACCCGCTCGACGGTCTTCCCGTAGGACTCCTCTGCACGTAACGCCGTCAGGCCGTGCTCTCCCATCGCCAGGAGGAACAGATTCTCGGGCCGGACATGGGTGATCACATGAGGCGAGTGGGTCGAGATCAGAAACTGGCAGTTCGGAAAGGTCTCCGTCAGCTTCGGGATCAGCATGCGCTGCCATTTGGGGTGGAGGTGCAGATCGATCTCGTCAATCAAAACGACGCCTTCGCCGTCGAGCGAGTTGTCACGAACGGGATTGGCGATGGCCATTCGGCGCGCCAAGTCGCCGATCATAGCCATTAGGCATTTCTCGCCATCGGATAGCTGATTGACGGTCAGCCGTTCGCCGTTCTTGTCTACTTCCATTCGCAGCGGATTCCGCCGCACGCTCAGATTCCTGAAATCCGGCATGAACCGGGATAGCGCGGTCCGCACGGCTTCGAGCTGTGGATCCGGAAACCTAACCGCGGAGTTGTCGGAGAACAAGGACTGCTGATCCCGCCTCGCCTCGTTCTCCAAGTCCTCTCTCTCCCGGAACCACTCGAAAAAGGTTCGAAAGTTGGCGCCGCTCGTCAAGGACTCATCGTAGGTGTCCAAGAGGCCGAAATGATGCTTTGTGCGAATCCGCAGCGGGATATCGACAACCGCGCGATTCACTGGGTAGTAGGCAATCAAGGGCAGATTGACCTGCTCCTTTCGGTCCGTGATTTCGTTCTGGATGCGCTTCGCGGCCTCCGTAGCAAGGATCAAAATCGACGCCGGTTCCTGTTTCCGATGTCCAGACCGCACCTTGGCCAGGTTCCAAATATACGGCTTTTCTTGGACGACAATCTTGAGCCAGAGATTCGCCGAAGGCTCGCCGGTCTTGATGTCCATTTCCTTGATGGGTCGCCCCGACCCACTTGAAGACTTGATCCGATTGACAAGCCACGACAGCAAGAGCGCTACGGCATCCAGTACGCTCGACTTGCCGGCGCCATTCACGCCAACAAAGACGTTCAGCCGCTCATCGAAATCAAGCAACAGATTCTGCGCTCCGCGAAATCTCTCGAGTTTCAATTGCTCGATGTACAACGGGATGACTCCTATGCATCACTTACCCAGTGGATCGACTCCGATGCATCCGATCCGGCGACTGCGCGATTGAACTGAGGTTCCCCCGAAATTTAGTCTTCCAAAGGTGACGTAGACTGTCTGTCACACTGGAGACGATGATGCAGAAAATTCCGAAGCAAGAGTACACCGCCGAGTTCAAGGAACACGCGGCGCAAGCGAGCTGGAATGAATGGTCGGCTCACGCCTGCCGGAGCCGTTCTGCGGCTCGAATCTTGGACTTACGAACCAGATGCTCGATGTACTGGTAGTTTCGCCATTGCCGATCCTCGTCGTCCGATAGGTCGCCTTCGCGGCTGCGCTCGAGAAGCGTGTCGATCTGGGCCTGGAGCGCTTGGCTTGTGCGGAGCGCCATGATCTGCTCCGGTGTGGGCAGGCTGGCGAGAAACTCCATGACGTCCGCCAATCCAGAGAATCCGGCAGCGCCTTCGGCGTCGAGCTCGCGCAAACCAAGGCTTAGAATGCGCGGAAGGCCCTCCTTGCGGGGCGTGAGCGCTGCCGCAAGGTCGTCCGGTATTTGCAGGGTCAGTTGCATGTCGCCTTACTCCGTTTAAAGAACAGGCTTTCTCGAATGGCTGTCCGGAGTATTCGGGCCAGCCAAGGGGGACGTCAAGTTGTAGCGGCCTGTTTCGGAAGCCTGGCCACCAATCGATCTCCGATTCGGTTGGTCCTTCATCGGCACGGTCGACCCGTCGACCTTCACAAATCGGGCCGGTATCGCGTAAGCGTACGGCCCCACAAGGCTGCTGCAAATCCTGGAATGACCTTGCCGAAGCGGATCCCGCCCGGATCCGCTTCGGCGCCGACCGGAGCGACTCGACCCCCTCCGGGATCACGCCGCCCTGACCATCTCCTCCCCCTTCAACCGGCACTCCGCGATCAGCCGGCGCAGGAACTGCTCCGGTGTCGGGGTCTCGCCGAGCAGCTCGCGCTGGCGGCAGACCGTGGCGAAGTCGCCCGGTGTCAGGGTCTCCAGCGCCGTCAGGTACCGTGCGATCTCCGGCGGAACCGGGGCGCCGGCGTCGCCGAGCGCCTCGCGGGCGAACAGGGCGAGGCGCTGGGCCGGCTTGAGTGCACGGAAGTGCATCTTGAAGTCGAACCGCCGCAGCGCCGCGGGGTCGATGCCCGACATCAGGTTGGTTGCCGCGATGAAGATGCCGGGAAAGCCTTCCATCTGCTGCAACAGCTCGTTCACCTGCGTGCGCTCCCAGCCGTGGCGGGCCGCGCGCCGGTCGGCCAGGAAGCTGTCGACCTCGTCCAGCAGCAGGACCGTGTGCGCCGGGTCGCAGTCGCGAAACAGGCGCGCCAGGTTCTGCTCGGTCTCCCCGACATAGGGCGAGACCAGGTCGGAGGCCTGTCGCGCCACCAGCTCGCGGTCGAGCGCCTCGGCCAGCACCTCGGCGAAGGCGGTCTTGCCGGTCCCCGGCGGGCCGTAAAAGCACAGGCTGCCGTGTCCTCGTTCGGCCAGCGCGCGGGCGATGGCGCCCGGCGTGATGTCGCCGGCCAGGTTCAGATAGGCGACGTCGAACACCGTGCCCGTCCGGCGTCGGCGCGGCCCCGGTGTCCCGTGCAGGAGGCTGCGCAGCGCCCCGATGCCGTCGCGGACCGTCTGCTCGGCCGGCGCCTGCGGGTGCAGGTCGAGCAGACGGCGGGCCGCGCCCAGCTGCGCCGGCGCCAGAGCGGCGTCCGCCGCCAGCTCGTCGAGCAGCGCCGGCGGCAGCGCCCTGTCCCCCAGATGGCGCTCGGCCATCCGGCGCCGGACCGACCGCGGCGGGGTCGTGAAGGCAACCGGCAGCAGAAAGCGCCGCAGGAAGGCCGGATCCATCCCGTCGGTGCGGTTGGTGATCCAGATCGCCGGCACCGGGTTCTCCTCCAGGATGCGGTTCATCCAGCCCTTCTGCCGACCCGTGCTGCGCTCCCCGCCGAGCCACGCGAGCAGACCGCCGCCCTCGTCGAACACGTCCTCGACCTCGTCGAAGATCAACACCGCGCCGCCGCGCCGTCCGAGCAGGCGCTGCGCAACCAAATAGGCCGACAGGCGCCCGTCGCGATCGAGCCCGTCCGCGTCCTCGTCGGCACTGCGCACCTGATAGGCACGCAGCCCGCACGCCTCGACCAGGGCACGCGCCAGCTCGGTCTTGCCGGTGCCGGGCGCGCCGTAAAAGAGCGCGTTCACACCGACCGCCCCGGTGGCCGCGGCGCGCGCCAGGGTCGCGCTCAGCCGCGCGCTCTCGGCGGCCAGATGCGGGAAGGCATCCAGGCGCCAGGCACCGGCGGGTGCCGGCTCGATCAGGAGCGCAAGCAACGCCTCGCTGTCCCGCGGCGCGGCATCGAGCACCTCGCGCAGGAGGCTTTGCGGGGCCAGGAAGTCCTCCAGGTCGGACTCGTGACGGTGCTGTCGGTCGAGAAGCCCGAGACTGCACAGCGGGGCGCGCTTGGCCAAGGCCTCGCGCAAGGCACTGGGTTTGATTCCAAGAACCCCTGCCAAGCGCTCCAGATTGGTCCTCCCGCTGCCTCGGCTGCCCGCACGCAAGACACAGCGCAGCGCCTCGGATTGCTCGCGCTGGTCCAGAAAATCGAGCACGCAAAGGCTCGTTTCGTCGAGCCCGAGGACCTCGCCGAGTACGGCGATGGTCGTCGAGACCGGCGTCCGCCCGTCGGCCTTGGCCAGGCGCGTCAAGACAGCGCGCGGCAGTGTCTTGAAGAAGACGTGGACGCGATGCCGGTGGCGGTGATCCAGCGCCTGATCGTCGTCACCCCGCCGGTCGATTTCGATGTGTTTCGAGAGCTGACGGACCATTTCCGACTCGTATCGGACGTCGGCATCGTCGTCCGGCGACTGTTCGTCACTCGGCGGCGGCAACCAGCCCGCGACCGCGTCGGGTGCGAGCAGCGGTAGGGTCAACCGCCACATCGCTTCGAGGGTGTCGTCGGCTCTCAACGCGGCGCGCGCGGCCGGAAAGCTGTCGAGCCACTGCAGGGCGAGACGGGCGAGACGACGCTCGGCGGCCGGGACGGCGCCGAAGTCACGACACCACAGGGTGCGATGCGGGTGTTGACTCATGGTTCTTTGCTCTCTATGTCAAGATTGGAGGCGTCGACCGTCGACGGGCCTGTGCCGGACCGCGTGATGACCGTGCGGCGGTCCGCCGGACCATGGTCTTCGTGGCTCGGGCGACCGGTGACCGGCGACTCTCGATCGGTCGAGCGTCGGTCGAGCGAGGAACCTCGTTGATCGCGTTTTACGGCGAGCTTTTTTTCGAGCGGATTGGATCCGGGTGAAGGGCGTATTGGATCATCCGGATGCCAAACTCCGGCCGCACGCCCGGGTACGCCGACTTCAGTCGGCTCCTGGGGAGGCGGACTTCAGTCCGCCGTGCGAGCGCGCCCAGGCGACTGAGGCCGCCCGAGCGCGGGAGCCGACTGAAGTCGGCGTACCCGGGCGGCGATCTGGACACTTCCGATGTGGCCGAAACGGTGGCCGAGGCCGAGCAGAGCCAGGGTCTCCATTGCTCATCAGACGATAGCAGAGGGTCGCGCTCAGACCAGCATGCTGCGCTCGAAGTCCTACGACGACGTGTTTGTCCTTCGGAAAACTACCGGGAGCGCCCGACGAACGTTGATGTACGGCGCGCCGGTCGGGGCCGAAAGTCGCGCAGCAGATCGGCGAGCGCGGTCAGGGCGTCGTGCGGATCCCCCGGTCCGTAACGCGCGGGGATATAGAGATCCATGAAGCGCTCGACCGTCGGTGCGAGATCCGGCCGTTGCGCGACGACGCGTCCGGCGTAGTCCCTTGGTCCTTCGTTGGGCAGACGGTCGAGTCCGATGCCTGCGAGGCGTTTGCAGAAGCGGGCGTATTCGGCTTGGAGCGGGTCGAGCGGTTTGCGTTCGCGGATCGAGGCGAGCACCAGGATGCCGAGGGTGATGCCGAGGGCGGCGAGCATCAGTGCGACCAGGCCGTACTCGCGCAGCTCGCCCAGCCGCAGCCGCTGCAGCAGGGCCAGTTGATCCTCGACCGAGAAGCCCAGGACCCAATCCTGCCAGGCGGCATCCAGGCTGTCGGCGAAGAGGCGCATGTTGCGCGCGAAACGGGCGAGCGCATCGGCCTGCTCCAGGGTGAAGCGCACCGAAGGGCCGGCGCCGAGCATGCGCGAGGCTCCGCTGTTGTCGACGCGCGAGGGATCCACGGCGGCGGTGGGGTCGACCCGCACCCAGCCGCGTCCGTCGATCAGGACCTCGACCCAGGCATGGGCGTCGGACTGCCAGATCATGTGATAACCGCCGACGCGATTGAGCTCGCCCCCGAGATAGCCGAGGACAATGCGCGAGGGGATGCCTGCCATGCGCATCAAGACGGCGAAGCTACTGGCGTAATGCTCGCAGAAGCCGCGTCGGGTCTCGAAGAGGAACTCGTCGGTCGGGTTTGCGCCGAGGCGCGGCGGCATCAGGGTGTAGTGGAAGGACTCGCGGTTGAAGAACCGCAGACCGGACTGGACCATCTCCCAATCGGTCTCCGAGCGACTCCGCCAATCGTCGGCCAGGCGGCGCATGCGCGGCGTGACGTTGTCCGGGACCTGCAGCCCGGCGGCAAGCCGCGCCGGATCCGGAGGCGCGGTCCGATAGTCGAGCGCTGAGGTCACCCGGTAGCGCTTGACCGCGCTCACGACCCGGCGTGCGATCAATTGGTGATCCGGGCTCAAGGAGGCCCCGTCCGGGACGCTGTCCGGCATGTCCAGCGCGAAGAGCCAGCGTTGATCGGTCGGCTCCAAGGTGACCTCGTAGTCGATCGGGCGAGCCGCTTCCAAGAGCGCGCCGGGGCCGTCCGTGCTGGCGATATCCTTCCCGACCGACCAGCGGCGCCCGTCGGTCTCCCAGAGAACGGGGCCGCGCCAATAGAGCTGATCGGCAGCCGGCGGCATGCCGTCGAAACGGGCGCGAAACGCCAGCTCGCCGTTGAGCACCAGCTCGCTGATCGCGCCCGGCTCGAGACTGTCCGAGATCCCGGTCGTCGCCTTGCTCGGGTCCAAGCCCAGGCTCCACAGCGGGGCACTGAGACGCGGAAACAGCAGGAAGAGGATGAGTGTCAGCGGGAGGGCCTGGAGCGAGAGCCTCACGGCGACGGCAAAGGCACCGCGCCGACGTGCCTCCCCGAGCCCGCCGTTGAGATCGACGAGGAGGGCGATGCCCCCCAAGACCACGGCGCCCAGATAGAGCACCAACCAAGGCGACTGGTCGAACAGGAATTCAACCACGACGAGAAACCCGATCAGGGTCGCGACCAGACGGATATCCGACTTGCGCCGCAGCTCCATGAGCTTGAGCGCCAGCATGGACACGAAGAGCGCCGTGCCGGCATTCTGCCCCGACCAGCCCTGATAGGTCACCGCGGCGTTGGCGACGCCGATCAGGGTCAAGGCCGCCAACGGCCAGGTGCCCGGCAGGACCGCGGGCCAGCGCAGCGACGCAAGACGGATCGCGAAGAGCAGCCCGACGAAGGCGCTGATTTGAAGTGCGAGCTGGCCCCCGAGCGGGAGATAGGCCGCGAGCAGGACCAGCGTGACCCAGAGGACCTGGGCCCGTTCAGGCCGCTCGTTGGAGGGGATCGTTCGCTTGGACATCGTAGAGCGCCAGATGCGTCAGGCAGCGTTGAAGATGGCCGGCGCCACGCCCCGGCGCTTCTTCGAGACCGGGCAGCCGCAGCCCGAAACGGACTTGGGCCTCGGCCGCGTCGAGGACCTGGCGCGTCATCAGGCTGATCCTGGCCTCCGGGTCCGCCGAGGTCAATTCGGCCCAATCGATCCAGACCTCTTCTCCTTGATCCCCTCCGAATTGCTTCACGACGAGCCCGCGCTCGCGTGCGAACGCCTTCCAGTCAATCTGCCCGGGTGAATCGCCGTCGCGATAGGGCCGCGGACCCAGATAATCCTCCATCCCCTCCGGACCTTGCCGGCGGCTCGGCTCGGTGTCGCCCGCAGCGGATCCGGGCTCGGGCGCGACCTGTGCCGGCTTGGGGTAGACCAAGGTCGTCGCATCCGTCCGCACGTAACACCAGGCGCGAAAGAGGTGCAGCGGGAAGCGTGTCTCGACCGTCACCTCGTCGAGCCCCGACAGCCCGCGTCGCAGTGTCGGTCGAGTGATGCGGATCGTGCCGCAGTCCCCGCCCGGGATCGCGATCGACTGATGCCGCGTCTCGCCCGCCGGAATTCCGATGTCGTAACGCGCCCGCTTCCCTTCCGTGCCGACGACGACCTCGAAGCTCGCATCGTCCCCGGCGAAGACCGGAGGTCCGCCACGGGCCTGAATTGAAAGCCCGAGCAGGTTGAACCAGGTGTGGTGCATCGCCACAAGCGCGACGGAGGCGAGAAAAAAGGTAAAAAGCAGCCCCAGGTTGTTCTGATAATTGAGCGAACCCAGCAGCATGACGAAGAGCACCGCAGCGAAACGCAGCCCGTTCCCCGTCGGCAGGATATAGATCTGACGACTGCCGACCCGTGCAACCCCGTCACCCCCACGCGCCACCCGGCGAAACAAATGACTCAACCGTTTAGCCTTAAAGCGCGTCCAGTCGAACATGCCTGATCCTCACCCGAAAAATCCTCGCTTAAGCGGTGTCAACCACGACGGTGATGGACAGTCCCGGCGGTCGCGTCTCCTCGCGATGTCGTGGATAACGCAGGACGCAGCTTAAGCGAGCGTGACATGATCCAGGATCGCACTCACCACCGCCTCTTCGTCGAGCCGCCCCCCGTACTCCGACGCCGCCAGCCGATGCACGACGCAGGACGGCAGGACGGCTTGGATATCCTCCGGGATCACGTAATCGCGGTCGGAAAGCAGCGCCCACGCCTTCGCCGCGCGCAGCATCCCGAGCCCCGCGCGCGGCGAGAGTCCGAGCAGAAACCGCTCGCTGCTGCGCGTGAGCGCAAGGATGGCGTGGACATACTCGATGATGGCGGGAGCGGCATGGACCTCGACGACCTGCTGCTGCAACGCCATCAATTGCGCGCCGGTCAGGGCCGGCTGTTGACGCGCCACCATGGTGCGCCGATCCTCGCCCGCCAGGAGGGCCTTTTCCTGCTCGGCTGCGGGATAGCCGAGCCGGATCCGCATCAGGAACCGATCCAATTGGGATTCCGGCAACGGAAAGGTTCCGACCTGAAAGAGCGGGTTCTGGGTCGCGATAACGAAGAAGGGCTCCGGCAAGGGCCGGGTTTCGCCTTCGACCGTGACCTGGCGCTCTTCCATCGCCTCCAGGAGCGCGCTTTGCGCCTTGGGTGTCGCGCGATTGATCTCGTCGGCGAGCACCAACTGCGAGAAGACGGGGCCGGGATGAAAACGAAACGACTCGGAGGCCCGGTCGTAGACCGACACCCCGATCACGTCGGCCGGCAGCAGATCGCTGGTGAACTGGATCCGGGTGTACTCCAGACCGAGCAGCCGTGCGAGCAGGTGTGCCAAGGTGGTCTTGCCCACGCCGGGCACATCCTCGATCAGGAGATGCCCGCGCGCCATCAGACAGGCCAAGGCGAGCCGCAGCTCGCGGTCCTTGCCGAGGATCACCAGACGTGCAGCCTCGAGCACCCGTTCCCCGAGACCGGCCGAGTCGCTTGAGACCTGCCGGGTCAGATGCATCGCCATAGGGGTATCCGTGAAGGTATCTGGGTTAAACTGACTGGTCTCATAGACTTGGGTTTCCCTTCATGATGGTCGGTGATCCTTACGACGTGGTGGTGGTGGGCGGTGGTCACGCGGGTACCGAAGCGGCGCTTGCGGCGGCCCGCTGCGGTCTGCGCACACTCCTGCTGACCCAGAATATCGAAACCGTCGGCCAGATGAGCTGCAATCCGGCCATCGGGGGCATCGGCAAGGGTCATCTGGTCAAGGAGATCGATGCGCTCGGCGGCCTGATGGCTCGCGCGGCGGATCGCGGCGGTATCCAGTTTCGCATCCTCAACGCCAGCAAGGGACCGGCGGTGCGGGCGACACGCGCTCAGGCCGATCGCATCCTCTACAAGGCTGCGGTGCGCTCGGCGGTCGAGAACCAAGCCGGGCTCACCCTGTTCCAACAATCGGTCGAAGACCTCCTGATCGAGCAGGACCGGGTGGTCGGCGTCGAGACTCAGATGGGGTTGCGCTTTCGCGCGCATGCGGTCGTGCTCACGGTCGGGACCTTCCTGGGCGGTCGCATCCATATCGGACTCTCGAACTATGAGGGCGGACGCGCCGGCGATCCACCGTCGAATGCACTCTCGCGACGTCTGCGCGAGCTGCCGTTTCGTGTGGAGCGCCTCAAGACAGGTACGCCGCCGCGTATCGACGGGCGGAGCATCGATTTCGCGCGTCTCGCCGAGCAGCCGGGCGACGTGCCGGTGCCGGTCTTCTCCTATACGGGCAGCGCCAGCGATCATCCGCGCCAGGTGAGCTGCTACATCACCCACACCAATGCACGCACCCACGAGATCATCCATTCGGGCCTCTCGCGCTCGCCGCTCTACACGGGCGTCATCGCCGGTGTCGGACCGCGCTATTGTCCCTCGATCGAGGACAAGGTGGTGCGCTTCGCCGAGAAGACGTCGCATCAGATCTTCGTCGAGCCGGAGGGGCTCGAGACCCATGAGGTCTATCCGAACGGCATCTCGACCAGCCTGCCTTTCGATATCCAACAGGCATTGGTGCGCTCGATCGTCGGTTTCGAGCACGCGCACATCACCCGTCCGGGCTATGCGATCGAATACGACTTCTTCGATCCGCGAGATCTCAAGCCTTCGTTGGAGACGCGCCATATTCAGGGCCTCTACTTTGCCGGCCAGATCAACGGAACGACCGGCTACGAGGAGGCCGCGGCGCAGGGCCTGCTGGCCGGCGTCAACGCAGCCCTTGCGGTGCAGGGCCGAGACCCCTGGCTGCCGCGTCGCGACGAAGCCTATCTCGGTGTCATGGTTGACGATCTCATCACGCGCGGGACGGCCGAGCCCTACCGGATGTTCACCAGCCGGGCCGAGTATCGGCTGATGCTGCGCGAGGACAACGCCGACCTGCGCCTGACCGAATCGGGCCGACGGCTCGGCTTGGTCGGCGATGCGCAATGGCGTCGTTTCGAGGACAAGCGCGAGGCGATCGAGCGCGAGCGCCAGCGCTTGCGCGAGACCTTCGTGCGTCCCGAGCGGATCGATCAGGCGCTCGCCGAGCGCATTCTCGGCGAGCCGCTGCGGCGCGAGGTGCGCGCCTCCGAGCTGCTCGCCCGCCCGAACGTCGGCTATGCGGGGGTCGTGGCCCTCGCCGGCGATCCGCCCGAGCCTCTGCCCGCCGAGGTCACCGAGCAGCTTGAGATCCAGGCGCGCTATCAGGGTTACATCGAGCGCCAGCGTGACGAGATCGACCGCCATCGTGACCAGGACGCCCGAGCGCTGCCCGAGGATTTCGACTTTGACCAGGTGCGCGGTCTCTCGACC
Source organism: Thiocapsa rosea (assembly GCF_003634315.1). NCBI lineage: Bacteria > Pseudomonadati > Pseudomonadota > Gammaproteobacteria > Chromatiales > Chromatiaceae > Thiocapsa > Thiocapsa rosea. The sequence goes on along the minus strand of NZ_RBXL01000001.1, from coordinate 1,434,327 downwards.
GAGGTGCGCGAGAAGCTCAATCGGGTGCGACCGCACACCCTGGGTCAGGCCGCACGCATCCCCGGCGTGACCCCGGCGGCCGTGTCGCTGCTGCTGATCCATCTGAAGCGGCGCTGCGCCTGATGGCGAGCGCACCCCTCGTCGCTGTCGAAGGTGCATCGGATCTGTCCGGGCGGCTGTCCGCAGGCGCAACGCAACTGGGTCTCGCGCTGGACGTAACGGCGCAAGAGCGCCTGCTGCATCTCATCGCCCTCCTGGCGCGCTGGAACCGGGCCTACAACCTGACCGCGGTGCGCGATCCGCTTGAGATGGTCTCCAAACATCTGCTCGACAGCCTCGCGGTTGCGCCGTTCTTGTTCGGCGAGAGCGTACTGGACCTCGGCACGGGCGCCGGTCTGCCTGGTCTGCCGCTGGCGATCGTCGAGCCGCAACGGCGCTTTTGGCTGCTCGACAGCAACCAGAAGAAGCTGCGATTCGTTCGCCAGGCGGTCTTGGAGCTGCGGCTCGACAACGTCGAAACGGTCCATGCTCGGATGGAGACATACCGGCCGGGGCGAAACTTCAGTACCATAGTGAGTCGTGCCGTCGCGGCCGCCGATCTGCTCGGCGCCGCTCACCGGGATCTGCTGGCGCGTCCGGGCCGATTGCTCCTGATGAAGGGGCGCGACCTCGACGACGTCGCGCGCATGCAAGACCTGTCGAACGGGTCCGTGCACGTCCACCCGCTGCAAATCCCCTTCCTCGACGTCGAGCGCCACCTGATCGAGTTTCGGAGTGACTGAGTCCCCTATGGTCAACATCATCGCCATTGCCAACCAGAAGGGCGGCGTCGGCAAGACCACGACCGCGGTCAATCTGGCGGCCTCGCTGGCCTCGCTCAAGCGGCGCGTCTTGCTGGTCGACCTCGACCCGCAGGGCAACGCCACCATGGGCTGCGGGGTCGACAAGCACAACCTCGCCAACTCGACCTGCGATCTGCTGCTCGGCGACGTGACGTTGGCCGACTGTCTGTGTCGTGTCGAGGACCCCGCGCCGGGCTTCGATCTACTGCCGGCCAACGGGGATCTGACCGCGGCCGAGATCGGGCTGCTCGACTCGCCGGACCGCGAGCGTCGTTTCGCGCGGGTGCTGGCCGATGCGCTCCAGGACTACGAGCTGGTCATCGTCGACTGTCCCCCGTCGCTCAATATGCTTACGGTCAATGCGCTGGTCGCGGCCGGGGGCGTCCTGATCCCGATCCAGTGCGAGTATTACGCCTTGGAAGGCCTATCGGCCCTGATGGACACCATCGAGCAGATCCGCGCCAACCGCAACCCGGAGCTGCGGGTGGAGGGGATCCTGCGCACCATGCACGACCCGCGCAACAACCTCGCCAATCAGGTCTCGACCCAGCTCGTCACCCATTTCAAAGATCAGGTCTATCGCACCATCATCCCGCGCAACGTGCGTCTGGCCGAGGCGCCCAGTCACGGTCTGCCGGCCCTGCTCTATGATCCGGCGTCCAAGGGCGCAGTCGCCTATCTTGCGCTCGCCAGCGAGCTGCTGCGTCGTCGCGAGACGCGTAAGTCCGCGGCCTGAGGCGGGTGACCATGGACAGCGAGCAGAAAACGCCACCGAAGAAAAAGGGGCTGGGACGCGGGCTCGATGCCCTGCTCGGGGCGGCCCGCGCACCGATGGTCGCGGTGTCGAGCCCGGAGGAGGAGCCATCCGCCCCCATGGTCGGCGAGCACGGGAGCGAGCGCGTTACCCGCTTGCCCGTGGAGTGCATCCGGCCCGGACGCTACCAGCCCCGCCACGACTTCGACCCCGATGCCTTGCGCGAGCTCTCCGATTCGATCCTCGCGCAAGGCGTCATCCAGCCGATCGTGGTCCGCCCGCTTGCCGGGGAGAGCTACGAGATCATCGCCGGCGAGCGGCGCTGGCGGGCCTGCCAGCTCGCCGGTCTCGCCGAGATCCCGGTCGTGGTGCGGGAGGTCGACGAGCAGGCCGCGCTGGCGATCGGGCTCATCGAGAACATCCAGCGCGCCGACCTGAATCCGCTGGAAGAAGCCGGTGCGCTTGAGCGCCTGCTCAAAGAGTTCAACCTGACCCACCAGCAGATCGCCGATGCCCTGGGCAAGTCGCGCTCGATGGTGACCAACCTGCTGCGTCTGCTGGATCTCAACCCGGATGTCCGCGACTTTCTCGAGAAGGGCCTGCTGGAGATGGGTCATGCCCGCGCACTGCTTGGCCTGCGGGGGCACGATCAGAGCACGACCGCGGCTCAGGTTGTCAGGGGCGGACTCTCGGTGCGCGAGACCGAGCGCCTGGTGCGCCGGATCCAGCAATCCGGCGAGGCCCTCGGGGCCTCGGAGCACAAGCCCGATCTCGATCCCAACATCCGCAGGCTTCAGACCGACCTGACGGACAAGCTCGGCGCGCGTGTCCAGATTCAGCAGGGCAATCGCGGCGCCGGCAAGCTGGTGATCGCCTACAACAGCCTCGACGAGCTCGACGGCATCCTGGCCCACATCAAGTGATTCGTTTCCCCCCGGAATTTCCGACAGGCCCGAGTCGGCCGTGCGCTCGGTCTATTGCCTTGCTCAATCATGAGGATCGTTTCCGGCTGCGTTCGGAAACGCCGACATCGCGTTGACCCTATATACGTGACCCCTTATACTGCGCGCCGGTGAGCGGTGTGCTCAACCAAACCATGACGATCTGATGCATCAGCCGGACACGCTCCAGGCCAAAAGGGTCCTGAAACTCCAGAGTCTCCTTGGCTTGGCCTCGGTGGTATTCGCCCTCCCGTTCGGCGTCTCGGTTACCGTCTCGGTCCTTGTCGGGGCCGGCTCTTGCTTGGTGGCCAATGCCTTGTTCGCGGCCCTGGTCTTTCGCGGTTATCGCGCCCGGGAGCCCGCGCGGCTGGTCATGCGCATTTATGGTGCCGAGATCCTGAAGATCGTCTTGATTCTAGGCTTGTTCACGATCGCCTTCGTGACCCTGGACGACCTTAACCTCCCGGTGTTGCTTGGCGCCTATCTCGCGGTCCAGGTCATCCCGACCCTGATTGCGGCTCAAACGCCCGAACGAACCACGAAGTGAGAGACGATCGATGGCTGCTTCCGAAACGCTCACCTCCCAGGATTATATCCAGCATCACCTCACCAACCTGACACTCGGGGTTCATCCCGAGCAGGGTTTCGGCTTCGCGCGTTCCAGTGCCGAGGCAGCCGAGATGGGATTCTGGGCGATCAACGTCGACACCATGTTCTTCTCCATCCTTCTCGGATACCTCTTTATTTGGTTCTTCCGACGCGTGGCCGAGAAGATGACCGTCGGCGTGCCGAGCGGGGCTCAAAACTTCGTCGAGTGGATCGTTGATTTCGTCGAAGAGAACGTCCGCGGCTCGTTCACCGCGAAGAACCCGCTGGTCGGGCCTCTTGCCCTGACGATCTTCGCCTGGGTCTTCTTAATGAATCTGATGGACCTGATCCCGGTCGATCTGATCCCGCATCTCTTCGGGCAGCTCATGTCGCTGTTCGGTGCGGACCCGCATCATGTCTTCCTGCGCATCGTGCCGACCACCGACCCGAATGCGACCTTCGGCATGGCGCTCGTGGTCTTCGGTCTCGTGCTCTATTACAGCGTCAAGATGAAGGGCATCGGGGGCTTCGCCGCCGAGCTGACGATGCAGCCGTTCGGCAAGTGGGGCATGCCTGCCAACCTCCTGCTCGAAGGCATCAGTCTCCTCTCGAAGCCGCTTTCGCTGGCACTGCGTCTGTTCGGCAACATGTATGCGGGCGAGATGATCTTCATCCTGATCGCGCTGCTCTACGGCAGCAGTATGGTGTTGAATATCACCGGCGGAATGCTGCAGTTCGTCTGGGCCGTGTTCCATATCCTCATCATTACGCTGCAGGCTTTCATCTTCATGGTGCTGACCGTCGTCTATCTCGACATGGCCCACCAGGAGCATCACTAACCCGTTTTTCCTGCTCTAACACTGTTCATTACTGGAGAGAATCATGGAACTCGAAGTCGCTAACCTGTTCGCCGACGTCATCAAGTTCATCGGTGCAGGCTTGATGCTGGGTCTCGGCGCGGTCGGCGCCGGCGTCGGTATCGGTATCCTGGGTGGTCGCTTTCTCGAAGGCGCAGCCCGTCAGCCCGAGCTGATCCCGATGCTCCGCACCCAGTTCTTCATTGTTATGGGTCTGGTCGACGCGCTGCCTGTCATCGCGATCGCCATGGGTCTGTTCGTGATGTTCGCTGCCTGACACCCATCCCACTTCCGCCGGGGTCGAGGCTCCTGGCCCTGTTCCCGGACGCGGTATGAGGCATAGGCACGAGGCAACGCTATGAATATCAATCTGACCCTGTTCGCCCAGATGATCGCCTTCGCGGTGTTCGTCGGGTTCTGTATGAAGTTTATCTGGCCGCCGATCGTGAATGCGTTGGCGGAGCGCAAAGCGAAGATCGCCGAGGGTCTCGCCGCGGCCGAGCGCGGTCATCAAGAGAAGGCGCTCGGGGAGCAGCGCGCCCTCGTCCTCATCAAGGACGCCAAGGCCGCTGCCGCCGATATCGTCGCGCAGGCTCAGAAGCGGGCAACCGAGATCGTGGAAGAGGCCAAGGTGGACGCGCGCAGCGAAAGCGGCCGTGTGGTCGCCGCCGCCCAAGCCGAGATCGACCGGGAAACCAACCGTGCCCGCGAAGAGCTTCGCGAGCGGGTTGCCACGCTTGCCGTCGCCGCCGCCGAGAAGATCCTCCAGAAGGAGATCGACATCAAGGCGCACAAGGGCCTCGTCGAATCGTTCGCCAAGCAGCTTTAGGGAACACCCATGGCCGGAGACATCACCACCATCGCGCGGCCTTACGCAGAGGCCGTGTTCGAGCGCGCGAAAGAGGTCGGTCAGTTGGACGCCTGGTCGCAAGCTCTCGAGATGCTCTCGGCCGTCGTGGGCGATCCCCAGATGGCCGAGCAGATCGCCAACCCGAACGTGCCCCGCGAGCGCATCCGCGACATCATCCTCGAGGTCTGCGGCGATGATCTCCTGCCCGAGGCATCCAATCTCCTGGGGTTGCTGACCGAGAACGCCAGGCTTGCGGCATTGCCCGAGATCACAAGACTCTTCGAGGCGAGCCGGACCGCCGATCAAGGCGTGCGCCATGTGCTGATTCGCAGCGCATTCGACGTGAGCGAATCCGAGCAGGCGGCGGTTTCCGCCGCGCTCGCGAAACGCTTCGGCGGGCAGGTCGAGGTCACCGTCGAGACCGACAGCACCCTGATCGGCGGGATCGAGATTCGCGCCGGGGACCTTGTCATCGACGACTCGGTCCGCGGCAAGCTCAAGCAACTGGCTCACGCATTGCAATTCTGAACGGGACACCGCCATGCAACTGAATCCTTCCGAGATCAGCGATCTCATCAAACAAAAGATCGAGAAGCTCGATCTTCAGACCGAGGCGCGGACCGAAGGCACCATCGTCAGCTTGACCGACGGGATCGTGCGCGTGCACGGTCTCTCGGACGCCAAGTATTACGAGATGCTGGAGTTCCCCGGCGACGCCTTCGGGCTTGCGTTGAACCTCGAGCGCGACTCGGTCGGCGCGGTGGTCTTGGGTGAATACACCCATTTGTCCGAAGGCGATTGGGTGCGCTGCACCGGACGCGTCCTCGAGGTGCCGGTCGGCGAAGGGCTGCTCGGGCGCGTCGTCGATGCGTTGGGCAACCCGATCGACGGCAAGGGACCGATTCAGGCATCCGGCACCGCCCCGATCGAGAAGGTCGCCCCCGGCGTCATTGCCCGTCAGTCGGTCGACGAGCCGGTTCAGACCGGTCTGAAGGCAATCGATGCGATGGTGCCGGTGGGTCGTGGACAGCGCGAGCTGATCATCGGCGACCGCCAGACCGGTAAGACCGCTGTCGCCGTGGACGCCATCATCAACCAGAAAGGCACCGGCGTTAAGTGTATCTACGTCGCCATCGGGCAGAAGAACTCCTCGATTGCCGCGCTGGTGCGCAAGCTCGAAGAGCACGGCGCGATGGATCACACCATCATCGTAGCCGCTGCCGCCGCCGAATCGGCCGCGATGCAGTACATCGCGCCCTATGCCGGCTGCACCATGGGCGAGTACTTCCGCGACAAGGGCGAAGACGCCCTGATCGTCTACGATGATTTGACCAAGCAGGCGTGGGCCTATCGCCAAGTTTCGCTGTTGCTGCGTCGTCCTCCGGGTCGCGAAGCCTATCCCGGCGACGTCTTCTATCTCCATTCCCGCTTGCTTGAGCGCGCCGCACGCGTCAACGCACACTATGTGGAGCAGGCCACCGGCGGCGCCGTGAAAGGCAAGACCGGATCCTTGACCGCGCTGCCGATCATCGAGACGCAGGCCGGCGACGTCTCGGCCTTCGTCCCGACCAACGTCATCTCGATCACGGATGGTCAGATCTTCCTCGAGACCGACCTCTTCAACGCCGGTATTCGACCCGCCATCAATGCCGGTCTGTCCGTGTCGCGTGTCGGCGGTGCTGCCCAAACGAAGATCATCAAGAAGCTCGGCGGCGGTATCCGTCTCGCGCTCGCTCAGTATCGCGAGCTCGCGGCCTTCTCGCAGTTCGCGTCCGACCTCGACGAAGCCACCCGCAAGCAGTTGCAGCGTGGCGAGCGCGTCACGGAGCTGATGAAGCAGTTCCAGTACTCGCCCATGAGTGTCGGTCAGATGGCGGTATCGCTCTTCGCGGCCAACGAAGGCTATCTCGACGATGTCGACGTCAAGAAGATCGTCGACTTCGAGCAGGCGATGCAGAGCTACATGAAGTCGGCCCAGGCGGCGTTGATCGAGCAGATCGATACGACCGGCGATTACAGCGCGGAGATCCAGACCGCGCTGCACGAGGCCATCAAGGCATTCAAAGCCAACAACACCTGGTAGGGCAGCCGCCAGCCATCAGCGGCCGGCCTCCTCAGGGGGGCCTCCTCAGGGGGGCCGGTATAGCTGGCGTTGTGCGTCTTGACACGTATCGAACCTTCACCACCTCGGCGCTCGCGCCGGAGGCTGGCCGCTGAAGGCCGGGAGCTAACATATGGCAGCCGCCAAAGAAATTCGCACGAAGATTGCGAGCATCAAGAGCACGCAAAAGATCACCGGCGCCATGCAAATGGTGGCGGCTTCCAAGATGCGCAAGGCGCAGGACCGGATGGCGGCGTCGAAGCCTTATTCCGAGAAGATGCTTCAGGTCATCAGCCATCTGGCGCGGGCGACACCCGAATATCGTCATTCGTTCATGGCACTGGAGCGACCGCACAAGCGTGTCGGCTACATTGTGGTCTCGTCCGACAAGGGGCTCTGCGGCGGACTCAACAGCAATCTTTTTCGTCGCCTTGTCATCGACATCAAAGAGAAGCGCACGGCCGGAACCGAGCCCGCATTCTGTACCATCGGATCCAAGGCGCTGGGCTTTTTCAAGCGCTTCGGCGGGGACGTCAAGGCACAGGTCACCAACCTCGGCGACAAGCCGCACATCGAGGACTTGATCGGACCCGTGAAGGTTATGTTGGATGCCTTCGAGGCCAAAGAGCTCGACGCCATCTATATTGCGAGCAACGAATTCGTCAACACCATGACCCAGCGTCCCATGATCCGGCAATTGGTGCCAATCATCGGTGAAGAGCAGTCCGCGATGCCCTATCACTGGGATTACATCTACGAGCCCGATGCGCACACGGTGCTCGATGCCCTGTTGACCCGTTATATCGAGTCGCTCGTCTACCAAGCGGTGGTCGAGAACGGCGCCTGCGAGCAAGCCTCGCGCATGGTCGCGATGAAGTCGGCCTCGGACAATGCCGGCGACCTGATCGGCGAGCTTCAGCTCATTTACAACAAGGCCCGACAGGCTGCGATCACCCAAGAGATCTCCGAGATCGTGAGCGGCGCGGCCGCCGTGTGATCGCCCGATAGGTCGCAGTCGCTCGCGCCCAGCGCTCGGACATCGAGTGCTCGCATACAAACAGAATCGCTATTGGCCGGAAGGCATAAGAGGAAAAGACTATGAGCTCTGGTAACGTGGTGGAGATCATCGGAGCCGTCGTGGACGTTCAGTTCCCGCGCGGCGAGATACCCAAGGTCTATGAGGCGCTCAAGATCGAGTCGACGGGGCTGACCCTCGAGGTTCAGCAACAGCTCGGCGACGGCGTCGTGCGCGCGATCGCCATGGGATCCACCGATGGTCTGCAGCGCGGCATCCCCGCACTTGCCACCGGCGCACCGATCCAGGTGCCGGTCGGGCAGAAGACGCTCGGCCGCATCATGGACGTGCTGGGCAACCCCATCGACGAGCTGGGCGATGTCGAGTCCGAGGAGCGCTGGTCGATCCACCGTTCCGCACCGCCGTTCGAAGACCAGGCGACCTCCACCGAGATCTTGGAGACCGGCATCAAGGTCATCGACCTCATCATGCCCATCCCCAAGGGCGGCAAGGTCGGCCTCTTCGGCGGCGCCGGTGTCGGCAAGACCGTGACCCTGATGGAGCTGATCCGCAACATCGCCGCCGAGCATTCCGGCTTCTCCGTATTCGCCGGCGTCGGCGAGCGCACCCGCGAGGGCAACGACTTCTATCACGAGATGAAGGAGTCGAACGTTCTCGACAAGGTGGCCCTGGTCTACGGCCAGATGAACGAGCCGCCCGGCAACCGTCTTCGCGTCGCGCTAACCGGTCTGACCATGGCCGAGTTCTTCCGCGAAGAGGGCCGGGACGTCCTGCTCTTCGTCGACAACATCTACCGCTACACCTTGGCCGGAACCGAGGTCTCGGCGCTCTTGGGCCGCATGCCCTCCGCCGTAGGTTACCAGCCGACACTGGCCTCCGAGATGGGCGCGCTGCAGGAGCGCATCACCTCCACGCGCACCGGCTCCATCACCTCCTTCCAGGCGGTGTACGTCCCCGCGGACGACTTGACCGACCCGTCGCCGGCGACCACCTTTGCGCATTTGGACGCGACCCTCGTGTTGTCCCGTCAGATCGCCGAGCTGGGCATCTACCCGGCCGTGGATCCGCTGGACTCCACCAGCCGAATCCTCGACCCGAACGTGGTCGGCCAGGAGCACTACCAGACCGCGCGTGCGGTGCAGGGCACCTTGCAGCGCTACAAGGAACTCAAGGACATCATCGCCATCCTCGGTATGGACGAGCTCTCCGACGACGACAAGCTCGCCGTGTCGCGTGCCCGCAAGATCCAGCGCTTCCTCTCGCAGCCCTTCTTCGTGGCCGAGGTCTTCACCGGCTCGCCCGGCAAGTTCGTGTCCGTCAAAGACACCATCAAGGACTTCAAGGCGATCGTGAGCGGCGACTACGATCACCTGCCCGAGCAGGCCTTCTATATGGTCGGCGGCATCGAAGAAGCAGTGGCCAAGGCCGAGAAGATGGGTAGCTAAAACGCGGCCTGAGCGACGTGCGCTGTTCATGGCCTTGGTCGAGCGGCGCACTTCTCGACAGATGTCGGAGCTGCCGCGTTTTAGGATTTTATTTTTTCATTTTAAACCGCGTCGGCACAGAGGGACTGAAGTCCGCTTCGGACCGATTCCGCGAGAACGTCATGTTTGACAACATGACGCGGTTTAATAGGGGTGCACTATGGCGATGACAATTCACGTCGATATCGTAAGCGCCGAAGGGGCGATTCATTCGGGTCAGGCGACCATGGTGTACGCGACCGCCCAGCTGGGCGAGGTCGGTATCGCGCCCCGGCACACCGCGTTCATCAGCCGTCTGAAGCCGGGTGACGTACGGGTCGAGAACGAGCACGGCGAGCAGGAGCATTTCTATGTCTCCGGCGGCATGCTCGAGGTCCAGCCGCATGTCGTGACCGTCTTGGCCGATACCGCGATCCGTGCGCGTGACCTCGACGAGGCCGCGGCGCTCGACGCCAAGCGCCGTGCCGAGGAGGCATTAGCCGGTCAGACCGCTCAGTTCGAGTACGCCAAGGCCCAAGCCGAGCTGGCCGAGGCGATCGCACAGTTGCGAGCGATCGAGAAGCTCCGCAAGATGAAGGGCTGATCCGTCCGGATCGCTTCTTGAGTTTACGAATTCATAGGCCCGCTCGGACACGCGCGGGCCGTTCGTTCTACGAGGCATCGCCTCGACCCTCTTCCTGCTCCCCTTGTTCGCCACGCCGCACCGGCGACCCGCAAGGGGGCCCCGCCGGCCCATCCTGACCCGGAGGCGAACCCCATCATGACCGAACAGCTCATCAGCGCCGGCAAGCTTGTCGCACTGACCTACCGAATCGAGGACGGGCAGGGCAACATCCTGGAGCAGACCGATATCCCGGTCAGCTATATTCACGGCGGTCAGAACGAGCTGATCGGCGGCATGGGTGCGGCCGTCGACGGGCGCCGCGCCGGCGACGCGGTCGAGCTGGTTCTGGGACCGGATCAAGGCTTCGGCGCGTATGATCCCGACCTGATCTTTACCGACACCTTGGAGAACGTGCCGACCGAATTCAGGTTTGTCGGTGCCGAGGTGCAGATGGAGAACGAGGCGGGGGAAACGCGCCAGTTCCACGTCACCCGGATCGAGGACGGCAAGCTCATCCTCGACGGCAACCATCCGCTTGCCGGCAAGACGCTGCGCGTGCATGTCCGGATCGAGGAGGTGCGCGAGCCGACACATGCGGAGTTGACGGCCGACCTTGGCGGGGGTGGTATGCTCCCGGGTGGCGGTCTGCACTGATCCGACGTTCGAAGAGGGCGAAGCGATGAGGCTTGGAGTCGTGATCTTGGCGGCGGGGCTCGGCAAGCGGATGCGCTCCGCTCTTCCGAAGGTACTTCATCCCTTGGCCGGGAAGCCGCTGCTTGGCCATGTCATGGACACCGCCGAGTCGATCGGCGCCGCGCGCATCGTCACCGTGTACGGTCACGGCGGCGACCAGGTCCGCACCGCGTTGGCCGATACCGGATGCCTCTGGGTCGAGCAGGCCGAGCAATTGGGCACCGGACACGCCGTCATTCAGGCCATGCCCCAGGTCGCGGACATGGACCGCGTCTTGATCCTCTACGGCGACGTGCCGCTCATCACCGGCGAGACCTTGAATCGTCTGCTCCAGGTCGCGGTCGATACCGATCTCGGGATCCTGACCGCCGACGTTCCGGATCCCGCCGGTTACGGACGGATCCTGCGCGACAGCCGCGGTCAAGTCATCGGGATCGTCGAGGAAAAGGACGCGACACCCGAACAGCGCACCATCACCGAGATCAACACAGGCATTCTGGTCGCCGACCGATCGAAGCTCGACGGCTGGCTCGCCCGCATCGGTAACGACAACGTTCAGGGAGAATACTATCTCACCGACGTCACCGCGCTGGCCGCAGCCGAGGACGTGGCGGTTGCATCGACCCGGCCCGGCCGACTCGCGGAGGTCGCCGGCGTCAACGACCGAGTTCAACTCGCGGCCCTCGAGCGCGACTATCAGCTCCATGCCGCCGAAGACCTGATGCGCTCCGGCGTGACCTTGGCGGATCCGTCGCGGTTCGATCTGCGCGGCGTCCTTCAGGCCGAGCCGGATGTCGTCATCGACATCAACTGCATATTCGAGGGCGTGGTTCGGCTGTCGAGCGGCACACGTATCGGCCCCAACTGTCTTCTGAAGGACTGCAGCATCGGTCCGGACACTCACGTCCTGGCCAACTCGGTGATCGAGGGTGCCGTGGTTGGGGCCCAAGCGCGGATCGGTCCGTTCGCGCGACTGCGTCCCGATACTCGACTTGCCGACCACACCCATGTCGGAAATTTCGTAGAGATCAAAAAGACCAGCCTCGGCGCCGGCAGCAAGGCCAATCACCTGAGCTATCTCGGCGACGCCGAGATCGGCGCCGGCGTGAATGTCGGCGCGGGGACCATCACCTGTAACTACGACGGTGCCAACAAATCGCTCACCCTGATCGAAGACGGCGCCTTTATCGGATCCAATACTGCTCTGGTCGCGCCCGTGCGGGTCGGCGCCGGAGCGACCATCGGCGCCGGTTCCGTAATTGCGCGCGATACTCCGCCGGACCAGCTCACGCTGACGCGCGCCCCGCAAAGGACGATTCCGGGATGGACGCGGCCTCGGAAGCGGCCGGTCACCTGATCGGCTCGGATCGGTCTAAACCGCGCCGATTCCAACGATCATCAAGTCTGCCGGGGCCGACCCCTTCCCAAAACATTGCATACTGCGCTGGGCGTGGTTTAAGACAAACGAGGGACAAGTCATGTGCGGTATCGTCGGTGCGATCGCTCAACGTCCGGTCTCGGCCATCCTGCTGGAAGGGCTGAGGCGTCTCGAGTATCGGGGCTACGACTCCGCCGGCATCGCGGTCCTCGAGGCACCTTGCAGGCTCAATCGCGCCCGTACGCTCGGCAAGGTCGCGCGCCTGGCCGAGGCGGTCGCCGAGCGGCCGTTGCCCGGCACGCTGGGCATCGCGCACACGCGTTGGGCGACCCACGGCGAGCCTGCGACCCGCAACGCCCATCCCCATGTCTGTCGCGACCGCTGCGTGGTCGTGCACAACGGGATCATCGAGAATCACGAAGACCTGCGTCGCGAGCAAACCGCTGCGGGCCACCGTTTCACGTCCGAAACCGATACCGAGGTCGTCGTCCACGCCGTTTTCGACCAGCTCGAGGCCGGCCATCATCTGCTCGATGCCGTGCGTCTGGCGACGACACGCCTGCGCGGCGCCTATGCCCTCGGCGTCATCGATGCGCAGGATGGCGAGCATCTCGTCGCGGCACGCCAAGGGAGCCCTCTGGTCATCGGGGTCGGATTCGGCGAGCATTTCATCGCCTCCGATGTCTTTGCCCTACTGCCCGTCACCCATCGCTTTATCTTCCTCGAAGAAGGCGATATCGCCGAGCTGACCCGCGAATCGGTCCGCATCTGGGACCGCGACGGCAACCTCGTCGTGCGGCCGGTGAAGACCTCCGCCGTCTCGGCCGATGCCGCCGAGCGGGGCGAGTACCGCCACTTCATGCTCAAAGAGATCTTCGAGCAGCCGCGTGCGATCGCCGACACACTCGAAGGTCGCCTGGCCGGCAACCGCGTCCTGCCCGAGAGTTTCGGCAATCTGGCCCCCGAGATCTTCGCTCGGGTCAAGGCGGTGACCCTGGTCGCCTGCGGCACCAGCTATCATGCCGCCTTGGTCGCACGCTACTGGATCGAGGCCCTCGCCGGTCTGCCGTGCACCGTCGAGGTGGCAAGCGAGTACCGCTATCGCAAACAGGTGGTACCGTCCGACGCCCTGTTCGTCACCCTCTCCCAATCCGGCGAGACGGCCGATACCCTGGCGGCGCTGCGTCTGGCAAAGTCCTCGGGCTACGCGGCGACGCTCGCCATCTGCAATGTTCCCGAAAGCTCCTTGGTACGCGAGTCGGACCTGGTGCTGCTCACCCATGCCGGCCCCGAGATCGGTGTGGCCTCAACCAAGGCGTTTACCACCCAACTGGTGTCCTTGTTGCTGATGACCGTGGCGCTCGGCCATGAAAACGCCCTGAGCGACACCGCCGAGGCCCATGTGGTCGCGCTGCTGCGGGCGCTCCCTGGCAAGGTCGAGGCCGTGCTGGATCTCGACGACCGTATCGCCGCCCTTGCCGAGGTCTTCGTCGACAAGCAGCACACGCTCTTTCTCGGGCGCGGCGAGCAATACCCGATCGCCATGGAAGGCGCGCTCAAGCTCAAGGAGATCTCCTACATCCACGCCGAGGCGTACCCGGCGGGCGAGCTCAAGCACGGCCCCCTCGCACTGATCGACGAGCAAATGCCCGTGGTCGCCGTCGCGCCCAACAATGCCCTGCTCGAAAAGCTCAAATCCAATCTCGAAGAGGTCCGCGCACGCGGCGGCCAGCTCTACGTCTTCGCCGACCTGCATGTCCCCATGGTCGAAGAGGAAGGCGTCACCGTCATCCGCCTCCCCGAGACCGACGATCTGATCGACCCCATTATCTTCACGATCCCCTTGCAGCTCCTTGCCTATCACGTCGCCGTGCTCAAGGGGACCGATGTGGATCAGCCCCGGAATTTGGCCAAATCGGTGACGGTGGAATAAGTCGTCCAGGAAACGGCATTTGTGTTTCCTGACCGTGAAGGCGGTCCGCTTGGCTTCGGATCTGATGCCAGGTGCGATAATTGAACTGAATCGTTCGGGCGCGGCCTCGGATGTCGACGCGAAGGCCCGCTCAAGCTCCTGCGCATCGCTCATGATCCGGAAACGCCGCTGGGCGTCCGGATGCGCGAAGGGGTCTGCATCGGGCGTCGCGACGGGGCGGGAGAGGGGCGGCTGCTCGCCGGTTAGGCGATTTCCGAGAATGGGCATCCCGTCTGCGCATGCCGGGAAGACCTGTAGGGACGGTAGGGGTGAATGCATTCGCCTCTGCACGCCGGTAGATCCTTTCCCGGAAATCACCTTATGCCAATTCATACTCGCTCGGATCATTGAATTCACGCTTCTTGCCATGAAACGATTCGTAGAGCGCCCGGTGCCTTGAGAGCCCATATTCGTCCGTACGGCTCTCGTAGGAGTTAACCCATTGGAGCAGGTTTTCTAGATTTTCGTCTTGTTCTTGGCGTGAGCTAAACTTTTCCGGCTCCCACGGTCTTGAGCGGCAGTGTGCAATGCACGCATCTACCCCGGGGTTGAGGAAGATAAGTTCATCACAGCGCTCCAATACGGGCTCAATAATGTCGGCGTAACAGCCTTCGATGATCCAGCTTTCGTTGCATGCAATCCAGTGTTTCACATCCTCAATGCTGTCTTGAAGAGGGCGTCTTTCCGTACCACCTTGAAAAGCCACCTCATCCAGCGACAGCCGGGCGGCGGGATGCTTGGCCATCAGTTTTCTGGACAGGGTGCTTTTACCCGCTCCAGCGTTTCCAAGAAGGATAACTTTCATGGTGCTCTAATCTCTTCGGTATAACGACAGAACCCACCGGCGGCAACGAAGCGTAGCGGAGTTGCAGTCCGAGTGCAGCATCTTGTTAAGCGGTATATTGTTATCACTGCGTAGACATCGAAACCAGTTCTTAGTCAATTGCATGGTCTTGATCATCGTTTCGGCCCCATCGGCAGTGTCCAGGTCGCCGACCGCGACCGCCCGGGTACGCCGGATTCATCCGGCTCCCGGGGACGGGCGGCTTCAGTCGCCCGAGCGCGCTCGCGCTGCGGACTGAAGTCCGCCTCCCCGGGTGCCGACTGAAGTCGGCGGGCCCCGGCGCGCTGTCGCGATCGATCCGTTCGAGCGGATTCCTGACCAGGCTGCTTAGATTTCCGGAAGCCTCGACGCTTGGATTTCGGACTTTCTGACTCTCGACGACGACCCGATATCCTCGACCCGCGGCATCGGTTTCGGACCTGCCCTATACTTGCCTTCAGGTCGACCCCGCCGGCGTTTGAGGCTCAGCTGCCGTCATCGTGCCGAGTCCACGGCATCTCGGGGGTCGATGTCGGCAAAGGATGCCTCCGATGCCGCAACGGTGCGGCTGAACATTCGAGACCTGCATCCATGGCCGACACCTCCACCACCTCCTCAGCTCCTCCGCTCGAGACGCCCGACGTCGTCGCGGGCCTGACACCGACGGATGCGGCCGCACTGCTGAGCGGGTGTCGCGACCGCCTTGCGCACGGTCTGGCGACCGTGTTCGCGCAGCATCTCGGCGGGGCGAGCGAGGATTTTCTCGGCATGGCCGACCGCGCGACCAGCCTGGAGCAACAGCAGCTCTATTTCTCGGCGATGGACTTCCTCGACAACCGAGGGCAACAGCTCCTGCAGCAGTTCCGCAGTACCTACGTCGCCTGCTTCGACGCGAGCGTCGCGGCCTTGCAGTCGAAAGAGGCCGCGACGGTGATGCACGAGACCGACGAGCTGCGTCTCGTGGATACCGACGACTTCGAGCGTGATCTGGCCATCGGCAAACTCTCGGCCCGCGCGGCATGTAACTGCTCGCAGCAGCTCACGGCGCTCGACCGCCGTCTCGCCGCACTCCTGCGCGTGCCGCGGATCAGCCAGGACGACAATCCGCTGTATCCGCGCACCGTCTTCAGCGCCATGCTCCAGGCCCTGAACGACCTGGATGTGCGCGAGCAGCTCGCCTTGATCCTTCTGCACGAGTTCGAGCGTCAGACCTCCGTCGAGCTTCCCGGCGTCTACGCGGATCTGAATCGTTTTCTCGTTCAGTCCGGCGTGCTTCCGACCATCCCGCTTGCAGGCCCCCTGTCGGCTCCGCGCAGCGAGACCCCCGACCAGCCCGGCGGCAGTATCGGCGGGATGTCGGGGTGGGCCGGTTTCGAGCCTTCCGAGGATCCGGGATTGACCGAGCAGGAAGAGCAGAGCCTTGTCGAGCCGGGTGCCCGGGTCCACACGCGGGTGGATTTCGAGCGCCTTCCGCGCCTGGCGAACGACGACGTCTTCGGCCAGTTGGCCCGCGCGATCCAGACCGCGAGTCGCGGCCGACTCTCCCGGACGACCGCTGCGCCCGGTGCGCCCGGCGCGCCCGGCGCGTCCAAGGGCGGCGCCGCACCGGGCGGTCCGGAGACACCCGCGCTTGGCCTCGCCCAGCTGATCGAGGCGTTGAACGCGCTCCAGCGAGGGTTCACGGATGTTCGGCAGATTCCGGGCCTGAGATCCTCGAACATCGATCCGCGGCGTGGGAATGTGCTTCAACAGATTCGCGCCGCTCCCATGATGATGTGGTCGCGGCCGCTCGATGCCATGACCATCGACATCGTCGCACGGCTCTTCGATGCCATCTTCAACGACCCCGAGCTCTCGGCGACCGTGCGCGCGGAGTTGGCCAAGTTGCAGATTCCGGTGCTTAAGGTCGCGTTGGTCGACAAGTCCTTCTTTTCCGATCGCAGGCACCCGGCCCGTCGGTTGCTCGACGTGGTCGCGAGCTCCGGAATCGGGCGCAACGAGAAGGACGAGCCCCGCCTGGTCGATAAGGTCCGGGAGATCGTCGATGCCGTCGTCGAGGGGTTCGACGAGGACCTGAACGTCTTCGCGGTTCAGACCTACAGGCTCGAAGAGTTCCTGCGCGAGGAAGAAGAGCACGCGCAAAGCAAGTCGCAGCGTGTCTTCGATCAGCTTGAGCAGCGCGATCGCCAGGAGATTGCGGCCACGCGAGTGGGCGAGGAATTGGCGACCCGGACCGCCGACGTTGCGCTTCCCGTGCTGGTTGCGTCGTTTTTCGATCGGTTTTGGCGTCGGGTGCTGATCGATGTCTTTATCCGCTTCGGCGATGCGGCCGAGCCGTGGCGCGAAGCACTGGCGACGATGGACGACCTGATCTGGAGCGTTAAGCCCAAAGACACGGCCCAGGAGCGCAATCGTCTCCTCACGGCGCTCCCGGATCTCCTCAAGCGGTTGCGCCGTGGCCTGGAAACGGTCCATCTCGAGGAGGCATGGGATCCCTTCTTCGACCGCCTGATCCGGCTTCACATGGGCGCCCTGCACAAGGAGCCGCCGCCGGGGAAACCGTTGGACCAGGATGCCTTCGCGACCTCCGCATCCGAGTTGCTGCAGACCTCCGGAGCGGCAAACGCACCGTCCTTCGCCGCGGAAATGGCGCGCGGCGAGGACGCGACGCCGGCGTCCGAGGAGACCGCACCGCCGGATCAATATCTGCTGCTCGCCCGATCGCTCGAGGTCGGCGATTGGGTGGAGTTCCAGAGTTTCCGGGGGACGCGCAAGACCTTGCGGCTCGGCTGGGTCAGCAAGTATCGCGGGGTCTATCTCTTCACCAACCGTCAGGGGGACAACGCCTTGACCCTGGCCACGACCAGCCTCGCAGGCCATCTGCGCAAGGGGACGGCGCGCGTCTTGAGCCAGGATCCCCTGACCGATCGCGCGGTGGCCCAAGTGCTTGAGCAGGTCATGCCCGAGACGACGGGTGATTCCGGCTGACAGGCGCTCCCTCTGCCGGTTTTGCGAAGCCACGCCGATCCGCCTCGTCCGATCGTGCGGACCGAATGTCTCATTCCTCGGCGTCGGGCATGTTCGACAGAGCCCTGGCCAGATGCGGGATCTCGGCCTTGAGCGTCTGTCGCGCCCGAAAGCCCAGGTCGCGCTCGATCTTCGCCGAGGAGAACCAGGCATCACCCGTGAGCTTGCCGAGCCCGTCCAGGGTCAGCGGCATGCGCCGTCGGGTCAGGCGTTCGCCGAGCGTACCGATGCCGGCCGCGAGACGCAGAACCGGGAGCGGGGTGGTCCAGCGCGGCACGGGCCGGCCGAGTGCGATGAGGCTCTGCTCGTAGAGCCAGCGGGTGGAATAGTCTCGGCCGTCGGTGACCAGGTAGACCTCGCCGGCCGTCTCGGGCCGGCCGGCGACCAGGATTGCGGCGGCGACGGCATCCTCGACATGGATCGCTGCGCGGTGATTCTCGATGCGAGGCCAAGGCGGGAAGCGCCCCGCCGCGACCGCCTTGACCATGCGCGCGATGTTTCCGTTGTCCCCGAGGCCGTAGACCATGGGAAGCCGCAGAACCACGGTGTGTCGGCCGGTCGCGCGTCCAAGTTCCAGGACACTGCGCTCGGCTGCGAGCTTTGCGCGACCGTAGAGACTGTCCGGCGCCGGGGCAACCGACTCGTCGGCGGGTCGGCCGAGCGCACCGGCCCGGTCTCCCATCGCCTTGATGCTGCTTAGATAGACGACACGCCGAATCCCGGACGGCTCGACGCGGGCCATCAGAGTGGCGGTGCCCTCGGCGGTCACCGGCCAGTGGGAGGCTGCCTCGTAGATGTCCGGCTCGTCCGGACGCGGCGAGTAGCTCGCCAAGTGGAATAGGGTGTCGATGCCGTCGCAGACCGATCCGAGGCTCGACGGGTCGGTCAGGTCGGCGGCACGGATCTCGGGACCCGGCGCCGGTCCTTGCTCTGGCCAGAGTGTCTGCGCCGCATCAGAGGATCGCGTGACGATCGCCACGCGGTGGCCGGTCCGCAGCAGCTCCGCGACCAGCCGTCGGCCCACCTTGCCGGTCGCTCCGGTGACGAGGATCGATCCGAGCCGCGCGCTTGCGTCTTGGTCCATGATCAGCCCCTCTTCCCCGATCTCGGGCGATGGAACAGTCGGCTCAGGGTGTCGATGAAGACCCGGCTCCAGAAATGGACCCGGATGCCGAAGATAACCAACCCATTGAAGAACATTGGATATTCCCGAGCCTGGAACTTGCGGTAAAAGCGCTCCATCCCCCGATGCTTGTGCCGCTCGACCTCGATCGGGTGGCGTCGGCTGCAGGCACCTTTGTGATGGATCACGCTGACATCCGGGACGAGCGCGATCGTCCAACCGGCCTGTCGAAAACGCACGAACCAGTCGAGATCCTCGCAGTGCAGGAAATAGCCCTCGTCGAGCGGCCCGACCGCGTCGAGCGCCCGCCGGCTCACCAGCATGAAGGATCCGGAGATCGCCTCGACCGCGACCGGCTCGGCGGGCAACGGCTCATGATGAAGGTTCAGACGGCGCCCGCCCCGATCGGGCAGGAGCCGATCGAGCCGCAGGATGCGTTTGAGCGCGATCCAGGGGTCGGGAATCGTGCGGCGGCTCGCCACCTGCTCGCTCCCGTCCGGGTTGCGCACGATGCAGCCGGCCATACCGACGTCCGGGCGGCTCTCCATGAAGGCGAGCATCCGCCCCAGTGTGTCGGGTCCGACCAGGCAGTCCGGATTCAGAAACAGCAGGCGATCGGCCCGGACCAGCGGCAAGGCGCGATTGTTGGCCGCGGCGAAGCCCAGATTAGACCGGTTTTCGAGGATGCGCAGGCGCGGATCCGTGCCGAACATCGCGCGCAGATGCTCAAGGCTCCCGTCGTCCGACCCGTTGTCGCTGACGATGACCTCGACCGGCACATCCGCTCCGAGGACCGCCCCGACACACTGGGTCAGCAGATCGCCCGCGTTGTAGTTGACGACGATCACGCCGATGGCGGGGACCGATGCGGCCGTGCTCACGTGCCGTCCTCCAGATCGAGCGCTTCGCGCAGCGCCTGCTCGGCGGCGGCGAAGCCGAAATGGGTCTCCATCACCCGGATGCCTCCGTCGGAGAGACGCTGCCAGAGCAGTGGATCCCGATCGAGCCGCGCGATCGCCTCGGCGAAGGCGGGCGCGTCGTCCGCGATCAACACCGATTCGCCGTCGACCAGATGCATGCCCTCCGCGGCGACGCGGGTCGCAACGACGGGCAGCCCGTGGGCCAGACTCTGGTTGATCTTGCCCTTCACCCCGGCGCCGTAGCGTAAGGGTGCGACCGAGGCACGGCACGCGGCGAAGAAAGGCTCGACATCGGGGACGTGTCCAAGGATCTCGATGTCCGACCCGGCGCAGGCGAGGACCTCGCGCGGCGGATCCGCACCGATGATGCTGAGCCGGCTGTCCGGGACGCGCACGCGCAGCAAGGGCATGATCTCGCGACAGAGAAAGAGGACGGCGTCGGTGTTCGGCGGGTGTGCGAAGGCGCCGATGAAGAGGATCCCGCTCCGCGCATCGTACGGCTTAGCCGAGCCGAAGACCCGGTGGATGTTGGAGACGACATGGACCCGGACATCCGGCGCCTCAACGGCCAGGATGTCACGCTCGGCCTCGCTGACCACGAAGGTCAGATCGGCCCGACGCATCAGGTCTAGCTCCTGCGCCTTGCGCCGCTCGGCGACACGCAGGGTCGCGCGATCGCCTTGCAGCTGCGCGAGTCGGTGCTCGCGCAGGAAGTGCAGATCGACCGTATCGAAGACGATCCGTGCCCTGGGGCAGTGGGTCCGGGCCGCGTCGAGCGTGGCCGCCGCAGCATCGGCACGGCTTAGGATCACCAGGTCGTAGTCGGTCCCGTGACGGGCCAGATGGTCGCGGATCCGGCGCACGTAGGGCCGGTAGAGCACCTCCACACCGATGCGCTGCAGGTCGGCGACATAAGGCTCGGGTGCCTCCAGATTCGCCGCCGCGAAGGTCACCTTGAAGCCGAGCCCTTGCAGGATGCGGAACAGGTTGATCATCCGCACCGAGCCGGACTCGCGATCCGGCGTGACCATGTAGTTGTCGACCACCAGGACCCGGCGTCGTACGGCGCGCTCCTTCGCCCGCTCCAGATCCTCGCCGCGCTCGCCGAAGCCGGCCAAGACCTCGGCCCAACGCGTGCGGAAGGTCTCGGCATTGATCCGCTGATATCGCTTCAAACCCGTCTGGGTCTGCTCGTCGCGCCCCGCGCTGATCCCCTCGAAGTGCACGACGCGCGACAGCGGCTGGTAGTAGACCGTGCGCCCGGCTGCGCGTACCCGGAAGGCCAGATCGGCATCCTCGTAATAGGCGGGCGCGAAGGCGCTGTCGAATCCGCCGAGACGCCTGAAGAGCGCGGTCTCGATGGCGAGTGCGGCGCCCGAGCAATAGTCGACGGCGCGGCGATAGCTGTATTGGGGCTTGTCCGGGGCGTCCAGGTGGCCGTAGTTCCAGGCCGTGCCGTCCGCAAAGAGGATGGCCCCGGCCTCCTGCTGGCGGCCGTCCGGATAGAGGAGGCGGCTGCCGACGATCCCGGCATCCGGTGCGTCCTCGAAGGTGTCGATCAGCGCATCCAGCCAGCCGGGTTGGACCTGGGTGTCGTTGTTCAGAAAGACCAGATAGGCACCCTGCGCGGCCTCGGCCCCGCGATTGCAGGATCCGACGAACCCGAGGTTCTCGGGGTTGCGGATTAGGCGCAAACCGGGGTAGCGCACGAGTCGCTCGCCGGTCCCGTCGCTTGAGCAGTCGTCGACCAGGATCACCTCGAAGGCCCGCTGGGCGCCGACGTGGGCCAGCGCGGCGAGACAGTGATGTGTGTAGCCGAACTGGTTGTGGACCGGGATCACCACCGAGACCAGCGGCGCCGCGCCCGGCGTCAGGTCGACCGGGTCGAAGGGCTCGGAGAGCGCGAGCAGACGCGGCGGGTCGGCCACACGCAGCGGCGTGGTGCCTAGACGGCGCTTGAGCTTGCGCAGCAGGACGGCGACGCCCTCCGTGCGCAGGACATGGAGGGCGCGGGGGAAATAACGGAGGATGATGTCCAGGGCGTGCGTTCCGGCAGTCGATCCGACGGCCGTCATCCTACCATCTACCAGGAGACGGCGGCCTCCGAGATCCCCTTGAGCATGTCCGCGACCTTGGCCATCGCCGGGCTGGATTCGACCTGATCGGCGGGGATCTCGCGGTGGGCGACATAGGTCGTCCCCGTCTCCTCGGGCAGGGTGTAGACGGCGATGATGAAGGGACAGTTCACCACATGGACCGGGTTCTCGGTGCTCATCTCGCGCGAGAGCACGGCACTGCAGAACTCGATGGACTCGGCTTGCGCGTAGAGCGGCGTATCCGTGCCGAGATCCTTGCCGGTGCGTTCGAGCATCTCGCCCATGTTCATCACGTTGTTGATGTACATGCCGCGCTCTTGGATCGCCATCTTGAGCCCGTCGAGCACGTCTGCGAATTCGGAGTCGCTGGTGTAGACGGCGTAGCCGCTGCCGAAGGCGGCTTGGGACAGGAGTCCGCCGGCCAACAGCAGTCCGGCGAGGCCGCGCTTGAGTGTGATCATGCGTCTGAATCCCTCTTGATGGGCCGTCTCGCAACGCCGATCACGGATCGACACCGCGCCCCGTGCGAGCGGCAAAACCCCGCCGGATGGCGGGGTGCTGACCGACAAGGCGTCGCCTCGCCGAGGCGTCAGTATTGGTTCATCGGGCGGAAGGCCGGTGCGGACGGCCAATCACCGGCAGGCGGTGCCGGCGGTGGAGCGGACCGCTGCTGCTGTTGTGCCGCCTCGAGCTCCTCGACCCGCCGCTTGAGCGCTTGAACCTCGGCGCTGTCCACGGGTGCCGCACTCGCGGCAGGCGCCTGGGCCGCAGGAGCAGGCGCGATTCCGGGGACTGCAGCAGGTGCGACCGGGTAGCCGGGTGCGGCATAGCCCGGGGCAGGTGCAACGAAACCGGGGGCCGCATATCCGGGTGCACCGTAACCGGGTGCGTAACCGCCGTAGGGGTAACCGAAGCCCGGACCACCGTAAGGACCGCCGTAATAGCCATCGTCGTAGTCGTTGTAGCGGTCGCCGCCCATCCAGCGGCTCGGATTCATCATGTTGCCGAAGTTGAAGGCTTGGCTGACGGGGGCATAGACGGTCAGCGCAGCCAGTGCGGCGAGTGAAACGGCGGACAGGGTCCTGATCGGTTTGATCGGCATCGGGCGTTCCTCCTGGGTTGGTGTGATTTCTCTCGTGTCGCGCATCCGGAAATCTTCGCGGGTCGCCGTCTATCGACGGCGACCCGGCCACTAATTACACCCTACGGCAAGGCGTCGCAAGAGGCTCAATCCTGCTCATGGGCGTGCGTGTGGTGGTGATGAGCGTGGTCATGCGCATGGCCGTGCTCATGGTCGTGATGATGGGTGTGGCCATGGCCATGATGATCGTGTGTGTGTCCGTCCGCCGCATGACCATGCAGCCGAGCCCCGTCCGGTTGAACCGAGGGGCGAATGGTGCGCCCCAGTTCAAGGCGCGAGCGCTGGGCCGCGAGTTCGTCGCTCAGCCAATTCAGCCAGGGCTCGATGTCGCCCTCGCCGCGCGTGGAGACCGACTCGAACGGCACCACGCTGGCAAGCTGGCGCAGATGGTGCTCGGCACGTTCGACCGAGAACTCGGGCAGGACGGTGAGCAGATCCGATTTGGTGCAGAGCACCAGGTCCGCCGCGCGGAACATGACCGGGTATTTCGCCGGCTTGTCGTCGCCCTCCGGTACGGACAGGAGCGTGACGTTACGGTGCTGCCCGAGATCGAAGCTGGCCGGACAGACCAGGTTGCCGACGTTCTCGATAAAGAGGATGTCGACCTCGTTGAGATCCAACCGATGCAGGGCGTCGTGCACCATGTGGGCGTCCAGATGGCACGCCGTGCCGGTGGAGATCTGCACGGCCGGGACACCCTTGGCGCGGATACGCTCGGCGTCGTTCTCGGTCTCGAGATCGCCCTCGATGACGGCGATGCGCACCTGACCCGCAAAGGCGTCGATGGTCCGTTCCAGCAGGCTCGTCTTGCCGGCACCGGGCGAGGACATGATGTTCAACGCCAGCACCTGGTGACGATCGAAATGCTCCCGATTGTGGGCCGCCTCGTGATCGTTCTCCGAGAGCAGGGCTTGGAGCACGGTCACCGCCGCACGGCCGTCGGCGGTTTTGGAGTGCTTGCCGTCCGCCCGAACCAGATGCTCGTTGCCGGGGGTGATGTTGCAGCCGCAGGTATCGCACATGAGTGATGGCTCCATAGACGCCGCCCCGCCTTGCTGTCCAGGTGGGGCCGGGGCATTCGGATCTCGACATCGCGCGAGGTCGACTCCGGATTCGTCGCGCATCGCCGCTCCGGGCGAGCGCATCATCCCGAGTGTACGCTTCTAAAACGCGTCAGGCATTCTATGCGCGCTGATCGCTCGGGGCTTGCCTCGATAGCCACTCACAACCTCGGAGAGTGACGCGTTTTAGAAAATTTTTCGTTTCGTGTCCTAAACCGCGTCGCGCCGGCGTTTCGGATTCATGCGAGGTCGCGATCAACGCCAAACGAGGCCGAAGAGTTTAAAACGCGGTTTAGTCCGGAATGGTCAGCTCCAGGTTCGCCAACAACAACTCATCCCCGCTCACCAGGCGCGTCTTATAGCTGCCGCAGTCTCCGCACAACAGCCGGTTCGGGGTCGCCTCCGTCTCCGCACCGCAATCGCTGCAGGCCACCCGAACCTGGGCCGTCTCGATCACCAGCTCGGCGTTCTCCGCGACGGTCCCTGCCGCGGCCAGCGGAAAGGCGTGACGGAGCAAAGATCCCTCGACACCCGAGAGCGGCCCGACCCGCAGCAGGATCCGCTCGACCGCGCTGGCCCCGTGCTCGACGGCGATCCGCTCGACCTGATCGAGCAGCGCCTGACAGATGGAAAGCTCGTGCATGGCTCAGCTGCCCAGATAGGTGTAGCCGTAGAGCCCGGCCTTGAGCTCGACGAAGAATTGCTCGCGGGTCGGCCGGTCCAGACCGGCGGCGTCCAGCTTGCGTCGATAGTGCGCGAGCAGGGTCCGCGGCTCGAAGTGCACATAGCTCAACAGCTCGTCGGTGGAGTCGCCGCGCTCGGCATCGAGCAGACGGTAGCCGCCCGGCGCGCTCGCATCCAGCTCGACATTCACGGCATCCGTGTCGCCGAAGAGGTTGTGGATGTCGCCGAGGATCTCCTGATAGGCGCCGACCATGAAGAATCCGATGAGATAGGGTGCCCCCGACCCGGCGCCGGCATGCACCGGCAGGCTCGCCTCCACGCCGCCCTCGTCGACATAGTGGTCGATACAGCCGTCGGAGTCGCAGGTCAGATCATGCACCATCGCCCGTGCCAGCGGCAGCTCGTCGAGACG
Source organism: Thiocapsa rosea (assembly GCF_003634315.1). Classification (NCBI taxonomy): domain Bacteria; kingdom Pseudomonadati; phylum Pseudomonadota; class Gammaproteobacteria; order Chromatiales; family Chromatiaceae; genus Thiocapsa; species Thiocapsa rosea. Next base: position 1,408,940 of record NZ_RBXL01000001.1, on the reverse strand, counting down.
CTGGATCGGCACGATGGGAAAGATCTGATCGAGTGCCCAGACGTCCGGCATCGACTGGAACAAGGAGAAGTTGCAGAAGAGCTTGTCGGCCAGAAGGGCGTTGACCTCGTCGGCCAGCTCGCGATGGCGGCGGATCGCCGGGTCCAGCCGTCCGGCCAGTCGCCGACAGATGGCGAAGAAGAGCTCCTCCGCGCGGGCCCGTCCGGTCAGGTCGAGTCGATCCGCCGCAAAGCGCTCGCGCGCGGTCGCCATCAGCTCGCGTGCCTCCGAATAGACCTCCTGCGGCGGTGCCTCGTCCGCGGCGCGAAGCTGTCCGGCCAGCGCATCGAGCAGCGGATCCCCTTCGTCGGACGTGGGCTGAACGCCTTGGCCGCCGGCCTCCTCGCGATCGATCACGTTGGTGATCAAGACGGCATGATGCGCGGTGAGCGCCCGGCCTGATTCACTCAGCAGATCCGGCTCGGGCAGGCCGCGTCGGCGACACTCGGCCGCGACACTCTCGACGATCGCGCTCGCGTAACCCGCGAAGCTGTAGTTGACCGAGCAGTAGTTGCGCGTGCGGGTTCCCTCGTAGTCGACACCCAATCCGCCGCCGACATCCAGGATGGTGATCGGCGCACCCAGGCGGCGCAGCTCGGCGTAGAAACGCACCAGCTCGGCAACACCGGAGCGAATGTCCTGAAGATTCGGGATCTGAGAGCCCAAGTGCGCATGCAGCAGATTCAGCCAGTGCAGCCGTCCGGCAGACTCCAGCGTGCGGACCAGATCCAGGATCTGATTGGCCGAGAGCCCGAACTTGGCCTTCTCTCCGCCGCTGCTCTGCCAGTTCCCCGCCGCCGCGGCGGCGAGCCGCGCCCGCACGCCGAGCAGGGGCTCCACGCCGAGCCGCTCGGCCTCCTCGAGGATGAGCCCCACCTCGGATGGCTTCTCGATCACGATCTGCACCCGCAGACCCAAGCGTCTCCCGATCAGGGCGAGCCGGATATACTCGCGGTCTTTGTAGCCGTTGCAGACCACCAGACCCTCGGGCGGCGAGAGTGCCAGCACCGCCATCAGCTCGGGCTTGCTGCCGGCCTCCAGACCCGCATGACCGGAGCGCAGGATCTCGCGCACCACGCCGGCCTGCTGGTTGACCTTGATCGGATAGACGGGTTGATAGCGACCGCTGTAACTGCTCGCCGCGCTCGCATCCACGAAGGCCTGGTGAAGCGACGCGACGCGATGGCGCAGGATATCGTTGAAGCGCACCAGCACCGGCAGCGACAGGCCCTCGGCGTCGAGCTGCTCGGCCAAGAGGGCTAGATCCACCTCGGTTGCGCCGTTCAGGTTCGGTCGCGCATAGAGATGACCTGCGGGATTGATCCCGAAATAGCCCTCGCCCCAACGGTCGATGGCATAGATCTGATTACAGCGCTTCACACCTTGGTCCATGACGACGGGTCTCGTTCGGTGATGTCGATAGGAGGATGGTAAGGCATGAACGCGAAATCCGTGCGGTTCCGCCGTCGTCTGATACTGCTCCTGATCCCGATCGGTCTATTGCTTGCGGTCGCGCTCTGGACCTGGTGGGCCGAGGGGCATCCGCGCGAGGAGCGGCGTCTGCGGGTGCTCGTCCACGACAAGCTCGATGCCTGGTTTCCGCAGGCGATGGCACCGCTGGACGGCTGGCATGGCCTCATCCCGCGCATCCAGGTCGTCCCGGACGGGGCCGAGCCTGCCCTGCCGCGGGTCCTGCTCGTCCACGGACTCGACGAGCCCGGCGACATCTGGGACGACCTCATCCCCGTGCTCGGCTCTGCCGGTTTCGAGGTCTGGGAGTTCCGTTACCCCAACGACCAAGGCGTGGACCGCAGCACGGACCTCCTTGCCGCACATTGGCCCGAGCTGCCGTCCGACCGGCCGGTCGTGTTGATCGGGCACAGCATGGGCGGGCTGATCATCCGCGATTTCATCACCCGCTGGCGCAGCCCCGCGGGGGCACCTGCGCCCGTCGAGGGTGCGCCCGTGCACGGCGTCATCCTGGTCGGCACACCCAATCAGGGCTCGGAATGGGCGCGTCTGCGCATCTGGCTGGAGCTGCGCGACCATCTGGCCGCCGGTCCGGAGCGGCGCTTCTCGCTCTTCGCCGGGCTGCGCGACGGCACCGGCGAGGCCAAGATCGACCTGCGACCCGGCAGCGCCTTTCTGGAGGATCTGAATGCGCGGCCTTGGCCCGAATCCGTCCCCGTCCGGCTGATCGGCGGTTTGCTGACGGAACCACCGGCGTCGATGGCCGCGAGTCTCGAAGCCATTTCCGCCGAGATCGGATCGACCGATCTTGCCCCCGATCTCGCCGAGGTGCTCGAAGACTGGTGGTCGAGCCTCGGCGAGGGTCTAGGCGACGGCGTCGTGCCTCTCGACTCGCTGCGGATCCCCGGCGCTCCGCCGCCGGTTCTCGTGCGTGCCTCACATCGCGGGATGATCGCACGTTTGTTCCCGAGCGACCCGGAGCCTGAGGCCATCCCGCACATCGTCACCATCCTCAAGGAGTGGTCCAGGGATGAGCCCCGGGCAAGACGGAAAGCCTACATCCCGTAGGTCGGGTTAGGCGCGCTCGGTGTGAGCTCTCTGGCTCGCTCAGAGGCTTATGCGCGCCGTAATCCGACATGAGGCTGGAGTGTCGGATTACTAATCCGACCTACGCATCATGGTTTCACCTGATTAGTAAGGAGCTTAAGCCACGCGCCGAATCGACGATTCGGGGCGCGCCGGGTAAGTATCAAGCAACCAAAGCCATTGTGGGAGAACATGGCGAGTGGCGTTGCGGCAGTTTGTGTCGAGTGTCGAGCGCCATCGGCGCGTCAGAAGTCAGCCCGGGGCAGCGCCCCGGGTTTCGATCAACCAAAACCAATGAGCCCTGAAAGGGCGGTCTAAAGATCCGCCCTGCCATGGCGTTTGTCACCGTTCGGCGCCTCCCTGAAACGCTCGCCTAAGATCGACACATCAAAGCGTTGGGCCGCCCCTTCAGGGCTAAACTGGATGGGGATCGTTATCCCGGGGCGTTGCCCCGGGCTCGCGTGGTAAGCCCCGTTGGGGCAGCCGGAAACCCCTGGCTTCGAGTCATGGCCATGGCAGGCTCCGCCGGATGGTGGCGCCGAGAGCAGTCTGCGTCGATCGGTGGCGCATTCCGTGAGCCTGGCGGAAGATTCTTTCTAATCAGGTGGTTTCATGGCCGCTCCGGTTGTAACGCCGTCTGTAGGCCGCGATACGGCCGTCGAACCGGACACCACCGACGTCCCGGCGCAGGTTCGAGATGTCTCAACCCAATGTAAAAATGATGAAATGATGGCCAAACCACCGGAACGGAAAGCGGACATCTCAGCGGACATTAGGGCCGACGCGGAGCCGGCCGTCGATCGGGGTGAGTCCGTCGCCCTGATGGAGCCCCTCCTCATCGGCGAAGGTGCGAGGCAACGCGCCGCTTTGTCCGACCTTGCCATCGAGCTGGCAGCGAAGTCGGCCGGCCTTCGACGGAGCCTACCGCCCGGCATCGTTGGCGCCTTGGCCGATCTGGTGCGGTCGATGAACTGCTACTACAGCAACCTGATCGAGGGGCACGACACCCATCCGGTCGACATCGAGCGCGCGCTCAAGGGTGACTACAGCGGCGACCCGGAGAAACGCAACCTCCAACTCGAAGCACAAGCCCATATCGCCGTGCAGGCATGGATCGACGCGGGCGAGCTCGATGATCGTGCCTTTACGGTCGCCGGGTTGTGCGAGCTGAGCAAGCGGTTCGGCGAGCGGCTTCCGGATGAGCTGCTTTGGGTCACCGAGCCCGAGACCAAGGCGCGCATGCGTGTGGTGCCGGGCGCGTTGCGCACTCGTGACGTTCGTGTCGGCCGCCATATCGCCGTCAGTCCGGGCGCCGTCCCGCGCTTCCTCACCCGCTTCGAAGACGCCTACGCCAACCAGGGAGCGACGGGCGCCATCCTGGCTGCGGCGACGGCGCACCACAGACTCTTGTGGATACATCCGTTCCTGGACGGGAACGGTCGGGTTGCGCGCCTCATGTCCTACGCCGTTCTGCGTCGGACCCTGGAGACCGGCGGTCTCTGGTCCGTTGCCCGCGGATTGGCCCGCAACGAGGGCACCTACAAGTCACTGCTTGCCAACTGCGATCTTCCGCGTCGCAACGATCTAGACGGGCGCGGACATCTCAGCGAGGAAGCCCTTGTCGACTTCACGGCCTTCTTCCTGCGAATCTGCATCGACCAAGTCGACTTTATGGATGGCTTGGTTCAGCCCGAGCGACTTCGGGATCGCATCCGGGCTTGGGCGGAAGACGAAATCCGTGCCGAACGCCTGCCTGCAAGGTCGGGAGCCCTTTTGGAGGCGGTACTCTACCGAGGCGAGCTGCCGCGCGGCGATGTTGCCGGACACCTCGGGATCGGAGACCGTCAAGCTCGCCGGATTACCTCCACCCTGTTTGACCGGGAGGTCATCGCGTCGGAAAGCACCCGCGCCCCCCTGAGACTGGCATTCCCCGCCGCCCTCGCACCCCGCTGGATGCCCGGACTCTTCCCCGACCGGCATTGAGCGTGGTCCGATCGCGACTCAGGGCGCCCGCATACCCTGCTGGTGATGCTGCGCCTGAGCGGCGGCAAATTCGTCGGGTGTGATTCGCCCGTCACCGTTCAGATCGATCGCCTCGAACGACGGCGCGTTTGCAAGGTTTCGCATCGGATAGCCCTGCTGAGAGCGCTCTTTTATGCGGTTGGCACGCCCCTCGTAAAACTCCTGCTCGGTCAAAGCGCCGTCGCCGTTCAAATCGAATTCGGCGAAGGCGGGCATGTTTCGCCTCATGCCTGCGCCGGGTCCCATCCCTATGCCCGGTCCCATACCCCCACCGGGCCGTCCCTGCATTCGGGATTGCTGAACCGTTGCGAACTCCTCCGGCGTCAGCCGCCCGTCGCCGTTCAGGTCGAATTCCGAAAAGGCCGGTGCATTGGCCGCCCCACGCATCGGCGCTCCCTGAGCGGCACGCTCAGCCATGTGCTGAGCCCGCGCGGTATCGAACTCCACCTCGGTCACGATCCCGTCGCCGTCGAGATCGAACGCCGAGAAGGTCATTGGGCCGCGCGGCGGCGCAGGTTGCTGGGCGAGTGCCAAGGGCGCGGCGAATGCCGCCGCGACCGTCACTGCCATGATGGATCTACGCATCGTCGTCTTCATGGAAACCTCCGTGGTTCGATCGGGTGAGGGTCCGCGTCGGTATCGGCGTGACCCGCTCACTTCCAAACCGCGTCCAGAGCGAGATGCTCACTTTCGAGTGGGCTCGACGTTTGGTGCATCCACGGCCCTTAGCGTAGACGCGGTTTAAAATCATATTTTTAATCTCTTAAACCGCGCCGTCTCCAGCGGCCGTCAAAGCTGCCGGGGCCGATCCCATCCAAAAACATCGCATACCGCACTGGGCGCGGTTTAATCCTTATTGAAGCACCTGAAGGTGCAGAGAGTGTGAAAACGCAGCGGTGCCGGACGTCAGGCGTCAACCTTTCGAAAGAGCACGAAATAATTCAAACGCAGCTTGATCGGCTCGTCGATCAGCTTGAAACCGGCCTGCTCCACCTCGGCGATCACCTCCTCCCGACCGGCCCGCACGTGCCCCAGGATCCAGCGATTGCTCACCCCCGGCTCACGCCTGAAGTCGATGATCGCCAGTATCCCGCCGGGCACGAGCGCCGCGCGGATCGAGTCGAGCATGGCGCGCGGATACTCGAAGTGGTGATAGGTATCCGAGGTGAACACCAGATCCACACTCCCGGGCGGCAGCTCGGTGCTCTTCTGTTGGCTGAGCACCGGGAGCACATTGCCGAGGCCCGCCTGCGCCGCGCGAGCCGCGATCGCCGTGACGAAGCTCTCCGAGATATCCACCGCGAAGACCCGTCCGGTCGGACCGGCCGCCTCGGCAAACAGCATCGTGTAGAGCCCCGAGCCGGCCCCCACGTCCGCGATCCGCATGCCGGGTCGGACCTTCAGCGCCTCCAGGATCTCGAAACGCCGATCGTAGACCTCCCGCCCGTCGCTCTCGAAGATGTCGCGCCACCGGTCATGATCGGCCCCGTGATAGTAGGCGTTCATGTCCGGGCCGACGGCGGGGGCCTCGGCGTATGCGCTTAGGTGGCCGAGGAGAATCAGCGGAAGGAGGAGGATCGGGAGAGAGCGGGGTAAGGACATGCGGGCGACTCCGTTGGATATGGCCGCGTTCAGATCGCCGGCCCCTTCGATGACGTTGCGTTGTATGGACAAGCGCAGCTCGATCCGCCAGCGCCGGCAGCGCTCAACTCGACCGGTTCGCCGCGGCGAGCCGGTCGAGACGCAGCCGCTGGCGGTCGTCGAACAGACGGCGCGAGCCGATCCAGACGGCGGCCATCGAGCCGAGTCCGGTGCCGGCGGCGATGAGGAACATGATGAGGAGCTGGTATTTGGCGGCTTCCATCGGCGGGCTGCCGGCGAGGATCTGGCCGGTCATCATGCCGGGGAGGCTGACCAGGCCGGCGGTGGCCATGGCGTTGATGATGGGGATCAGGCCGGAGCGCAGGGCGTCGCGACGCACCTCCTCGATGGCGTCGTCCCAGGTGCCGCCGGCGAGCAGGCGTGCCTCGATGCGTCCGCGCGCATCCCAGGCCTGGCGGGTCAGGCTGTCGAGCGCGATGGCGATCCCGCTCATGGTGTTGCCGAGCAGCATGCCGAGCAGCGGGATCAGATACTGCGGCTGATACCAGGGTTCGACCCCGATGATGACCGTCAGGGCGAGCAGTGTGACGGTGAAGGCCGAGAGGAACATCGAGAGTGCGCCGATCCCGTAACCCCAGACGCCGCGGTACCGGCGCTTCTGGCGCTGCATCACCTCGTAACCGGCCACCGAGAGCATCACCAGGGCCATCAGCCCGATCAACGGCAGGCTGGTCTGGGCGAAGAGCACCTTCAGCACCAACCCGACGAGCATGAGCTGGACCGTGCTGCGCGCCGCCGCGATCAGGACTCGCCGCTCGATCCCGAGGCGCAGCCGCCAGGACATGGCGGCGAGCAGGAGGACCAGGATGGAGGCCAGTCCCAGATCGAAGGGGCTTAGATAAATGAGGGTCACGCTTCGGGCTCCAGACGCTCGCTGCGGATGACCAGCGAGCGCCCGCCGATCCGGCGGCGTTGCTCCGGGTCGTGACTGACCCAGAGTACGGCCGCACCTTGCGTCGTGCGATAGGTCTCGACGACGGATTCCACGCGTGCGCCGTTGCTCGGATCCAGGTTGGCGGTGGCCTCGTCGAGCAGCAGCGCCTCGGGTGTTTGTGCGAGCAGGCGCACCAGCGCCAGGCGTTGACGCTCGCCGGTCGAGAGGCGCGTCACCGACCAGGCGAGGACGTCGGGTGCGAAGCCGAGGTGGACCAGCCAGTCGGTGATGGTCGAGGGGTCCGGCAGGGCAGGGTGGTTCGAGACGCGTCCGGGCGGGCGACGAAAGGGTTTGGGCAGACGCAGGATGGCCGGGCGAAGCGTTGGCGTGGCCTGATCCGCATGCGTGCTCAGGGTGACCGGCAGATGCTCCCCGACGGTCTCGGCCCACCAGAAGGCTTCCGCAGGGAGAAGACCGACCCGCCGACGCCAGGTCGCGGGGGCGATGCCCGAGCGTGGCTCCTCGCCGAGCCAGACCTCGCCCTCGTGCGGATCCAGGTCGGCGACGGCGCGCAGCAGAAGGCTCTTGCCCGAGCCGGACGGGCCCGACACGAAGACCAGCTCGCCAGCAGCGACCGTGAGATCGAGCGGCCCGAGTGCGCGCGATCGGATCCCGTCGAGTCTGAGTCCGGACATCGGCGCCCCGGTCTCAGCGCCGGCGAAACATCAGGTCGCGGACCCGATGGCCGAGACGCTCGCCGCGTTGCTCGAAGCGGGTGAGCGGACGTGATGTCGGGCGGGGCGAGAAGCCGCCGAGTCCGGCGAGATTCTCGAAGGGTTCCGAGGACGCTTCCAAGATCTCCAGCATCTGCTCGGCGTAGGGCTCCCAATCGGTCGCCGCGTGAAAGACACCGCCCGGGCGCAGGGCGTGCGCGAGGAGCCCGATCAGCTCGGGCGTCAGGATGCGACGCTTGTGATGGCGGCGCTTCGGCCAGGGGTCGGGGAAGAAGAGCTGAACGCGGTCCAGGCTGCCGGGCACGATGCCTCGGGCGAGGACCTCGACCGCGTCGTGCCGAATCAGCCTCAGATTGGTCAACCCGCGCCGCTCGATCTCGAGCAGCAGGTGCCCGACACCGGGGCGATGGACCTCGATCCCCAGCCAATTGCGCTGCGGATCTTGCTCGGCCATCTCGGCGAGCGAATCGCCGTTGCCGAACCCGATCTCGAGGACGACGGGGTGCGCGTTGCCGAAGAGCCCCGCGAGGTCGATGGGCGCGGGCTGCGTCCAATCCACTCCGTAGAGGGGCCAAAGGTCTCGAAAGGCCCGCTCCTGCGCGGAGGTCAAACGACCTTCGCGCAGGACGAAGCTCCGGATGGGGCGCAGGAATTTGGGTGTCGTCTCGGCCGTCATGAGGTCTCTACAACTGGCCTCTCGGCCGTACATCACTCGACCGCTTCCGCGGCCGGCGCGCCCTGGGGCGATTTCCGTGAAGAGGCATCCCGACTTCGCATGCCCGGAAGATGTGTAGGGGCGAATCAATTCGCCCCTACACGCAGGTACTTCCTTTCCCGGAGATCATCGAACCAGTGGATTCAACAATTCTGAACCGCGTCCGGCACGAACCTCGCCCGTAGCCTGCGACGCCAGCCCCACAACGACCATCCCATTCCGCTCGAGACGCGGTTCAGAAGAACAGCCCTTCGATCGGCGAGGACGCCGAGGCGAACCGCTTCGGCGCCATGCGCCCGGCCAGGTACGCCTCGCGCCCCGCCTCGATACCCTTGCGCATGGCGCTGGCCATCAGGATGGGGTCGCGTGCCGCGGCGATCGCGGTGTTCATCAGCACGCCGTCGCAGCCGAGCTCCATCGCCACGGCGGCATCGGAAGCCGTGCCGACACCCGCGTCGACCAGGATCGGGACATGGGCGTTCTCGACGATGGTGCGGATGTTGAGCGGATTGCGGATGCCGAGACCCGATCCGATCGGGGCGGCCAACGGCATGACGGCGATGCAGCCGATCTCTTCGAGCTGCCGGGCGACGATCGGGTCGTCGTTGGTGTAGACCATGACCTGGAAGCCGTCCTTGACCAGCTCCTCGGCGGCCTTGAGCGTGGCGATCACATCCGGGAAGAGTGTCTTCTCGTCGCCGAGGACCTCGAGCTTGACCAGGGTGTGACCGTCCAGCAGTTCGCGCGCCAGCCGGCAGGTGCGCACGGCGGTCTCGACATCGTAGCAGCCTGCGGTATTGGGCAGAATGGTGTAGCGCTCGGGCGGCAGGATGTCGAGGATGTTCGGCTCGCCCGGGGTTTGACCGAGGTTGGTGCGCCGCACCGCGACCGTGACGATCTCGGCGCCGCTCGCCTCGATGGCACGCGCGGTCTCCGCCATGTCTTTGTATTTTCCGGTGCCGACGAGGAGTCGGGAGCTGTACTCGCGTCCGGCGAGGGTGAAGCGATCGGATGCGGCTGTCTCTGTGGGCATGGATGTCGTGGCCAAGAAAGAAAGATTCAGGATCGTTTCAGGATAAAGGATTCGGGGCAGGACCCCCAAGTCGGGTCATCCGCCGCCGACGGCGTGGATGATCTCGACCTGATCCTGCGGGGCGAGCCTGTGCTCGGAGAAACGGCTGCGCGGGACCAGCTCGGCGTTGACCTCGACGGCCAAGCGGCGGGTGCCGAGCTCGAGCTGCTCGATCAGCTCGGCCATGGTGAGTGCGTCGGCCACCTCGGTGGCGGCGCCGTTCAGGATGATCTGCATTCGGACGAGGCCCTCAACGGACGTGGTTGGCGTCTTGGCCGAGCATCTCGGGCGTGACGAGTGTGACGCCGCCCTCGCTGACGTAAAAACCCGCTTTGCGATCCGCTTCCTGATCGAGGCCGATCACGGTTCCCTCGTCGATTTGGCAATAGCGATCGATCACCGCATTGCGGATCGTGCAGTTGCGCCCGATCACCACATCCGGAAGGATGACGGAATCCTTGACATAGGCGTAGGAATTCACGCGTACATTCGAGAACAACAAGGAATGCCGCACGGTGGACCCGGAGATGATGCAGCCGCCCGAGACCATGGAGTCGACCGCCATACCGCGTCGATCTTCGTCGTCGAACACGAACTTCGCCGGCGGCAATTGCTCTTGATAGGTCCAAATCGGCCAGCTCTTGTCATAGAGGCTCAGGGGTGGTGTGACGCCGATCAGCTCTAGGTTTGCCTCCCAAAAGGCGTCGAGCGTACCGACATCCCGCCAATAAGCCTGCTCGCCGCTGCGCGGGTCGCGGAAGGTGTGCGCCATGACGCGATAGTGTTTGATGACGGAGGGGATAATGTCCTTGCCGAAGTCATGCGAGGAGCGCGGGGTGTCGGCATCCTTGATCAGCTGTTCGAACAGGAAGCCGCGATTGAAGACATAGATGCCCATCGAAACGAGGCTCTTGCTCGGCGACCCGGGAATGGATTCCGGTTCCTTCGGCTTTTCGGAGAACTGCAGGACGCGGCCCTCGTCGTTGACCGACATGACGCCGAAGTCACTGGCGCGCTCGGTCTCCATCTCGAGGCATCCGACCGTCATATCCGCGCCGGATTCGACGTGATAGGCAATCATGGCGCCGTAATCCATCTTGTAGATGTGATCGCCGGCAAGCACGAGGATGTAGTCCGGATTGTGGTCGCGAATGATGTCGAGGTTTTGGAAGACCGCGTCCGCTGTACCCGCATACCAGGCGGTTTCCGCAACACGCTGCTGTGCGGGCCATAATTCGACGAATTCGCCGAATTCGCCGCGCAGAAACCCCCAGCCTTTCTGGATATGTAGAATCAGTGAATGCGCCTTGTATTGCGTCAAGACGCCGATACGGCGGATCCCCGAATTGATGCAGTTCGAAAGCGGGAAATCCACGATCCGGAATTTACCGCCGAAGGGCACGGCCGGCTTGGATCTCCAGGCCGTCAGGTGCATCAGGCGCGAGCCCCGTCCTCCGGCCAAGATCAGCGCCAGGGTATTTCGGGTCAGGCGGCTGACGAACCGGGGATTCGTTTGGGGCATAAGTCCTCCTGTAGTCGTCTAGACGAAGGCATAAGAGTAGTCCCCCTTATGTTAACATCAAGCCGGTACGAAGCGTCGGCGCGCTGCCCAGCGGTCGGGTGATCCCCTCGCCGCGCCTCGGGCCGTCGATTCCGACGAGACCCCCGAACCTGTCCGCCCATCTGCTGCCGACCCGCAGATTCAGGGCGTGGCGCCGCGATATCGAACGGTTTCCGCGACAGCGCCGATCACAGGCGACATCGAGAAGCCGACAGCGAAGGAATTACTTCAGAATGGCAACCGCGACACAGCAAGCCCCCAAGGTTCCGGAACCCTTGCAGCGCATCATCGAGGCGCGCCACCACGACCCGTTCGAGGTCCTCGGCCGACACCTCGAGGGCGACCGGGCAGTGGTCCGCGTGTTCCTGCCGGGCGCCGAGTCGGCCATCTTGGTCGAGGCGTCCGAGCCCTTCGCGCGGATCGAGGGGACGGATTTCTTCATCTGGGAGGGCACGGCGTCCAAGGTTCCCGAGCGTTACCGCATCGACTGGATCGATGCCTCCGGCGAGCATCACGTCCATCATGATCCCTACTGCTTTCCCCCCCAGCTCGCGGATTTCGATCTGCACCTCTTCGGCGAAGGCCGACACTGGCACGCTTACCGGTTCTTGGGCTCGCATCTGACCGATGTCGAGGGCGTGTCGGGCGTGCAGTTCTCGGTCTGGGCGCCGAGCGCCGAGCGCGTGAGTGTCGTCGGAGACTTCAACCAATGGGACGGGCGCGCTCACCCGATGCGTGTGCGCGGCGGCACGGGTGTTTGGGAGCTGTTTATCCCCGGGATCGGACAAGGCGGGTTCTACAAGTACGAGATCCGCGATCGCGCGACCAACATCCACGTCAAGATCGATCCCTACGCGCAGGCCTTTCAGGAGCGCCCGCAAACGGCCGGTTTCATCTGCCCGGAAAGCCGTTTCCGTTGGGCCGATCAGGATTGGCTGGCTGCCCGAGCCGAATCGGATTGGCAGCATGGGCCTTTCTCCGTTTACGAGGTCCATCTGGGATCCTGGCAACGCGGTGCGGATGGCGAGTTTCTCAATTATCGGGTGCTTGCAGAGCAGCTCGCGGACTATGTGACCGAGCTTGGCTTTACCCATATCGAGCTCCTTCCCATCACCGAGCACCCCTTAGACGCCTCTTGGGGTTATCAATGCACCGGTTATTTTGCGCCGAGTGCCCGTTTCGGCTCGCCGGACGACTTCCGCTTTTTCGTCGATTATCTGCATCGCCGCGGTATCGGTGTGCTGCTCGACTGGGTGCCCGCCCATTTTCCCAAGGACGCCTATGCCTTGGCGCGCTTCGACGGCACGGCCCTCTACGAGCATGCCGATCCGCGCATGGGCGAGCACAAGGATTGGGGAACCCTCATCTTCAATTTCGGCCGCAACGAGGTGAAGAACTTCCTGTTGTCGAGCGCGCTCTATTGGCTCGACGAGTTCCATCTGGACGGGTTACGCGTCGATGCTGTCGCCTCCATGCTGTATCTCGATTATTCGCGCAATGCCGGTGAATGGATCCCGAACAAATACGGCGGCAACGAAAACCTCGAAGCCGTCGATTTCATCCGCCAACTCAATACCGTGACGCACGAGCAGCACCCGGGTACGCTCATGATCGCCGAGGAATCCACCGCCTGGCCGGCGGTCTCGCGTCCGACCTATCTCGGCGGTCTCGGCTTCAGCATGAAATGGAATATGGGTTGGATGCACGACACCCTGTCCTACATGCAAAAGGATCCCATCTATCGTCATTATCATCACGATCTGCTGACGTTCGGTCTTCTCTATGCCTTTACGGAGAATTTCGTGCTGCCCTTCTCGCACGACGAGGTGGTGCACGGAAAGAAGTCCATGCTGGATAAGATGCCCGGTGACGCCTGGCAGAAGTTCGCGAGTCTGCGTCTGCTCTACACCTTCATGTTCAGCTACCCGGGCAAGAAGCTGTTGTTTCAGGGCTGCGAATTCGCACACGGCGCGGAATGGGACTTCGACGCGGCGATGGATTGGGAGCTGCTCGCGCGTCCGCAGCACGAAGGCATCAAGCAGATCGTCTCGGACCTCAACCGCCTCTATCGGGAGCAGCCTGCGCTGCATGAGGTCGACTTCGACAGCACGGGGTTCGAGTGGATCGATTGTCACGACAGCTCGCAATCCGTTTTGAGTTATCTGCGCAAGGACATCTCCGGTCAGCAGATCGTGGCCGCTGCATTCAACTTCACCCCCGTGCCGCGCACCAACTATCGCATCGGTGTCCCCGAGCCCGGCTTCTATCGCGAGGCACTGAATTCGGACGCCGAGCTCTACGGCGGCAGCAACGTCGGCAACCAGGGCGGTGTCGAGGCTGAACCGGTGAGCTGGATGGGGCGCCCTTATTCCATCCCGATCGCCCTGCCTCCGCTCGCCGGACTCATCCTGGTGCATGAGCCGATGTCCGCCGACGCGGTCAAAAGCGAGGCCGAAGGCGCGATCACCGATGCCGAGCAGCCGACCGCAGCGCCCGTTGCGGCCGAGGCGAGCTGACGGGGCCGAGACAGGTGGAGATCTGGGTCGACGCCGACGCCTGTCCGAATGCCGTGAAGGAGATCCTCTTTCGCGTCTCGGAACGGCTCGGTGTTGCTGTGACGCTGGTGGCGAACGGGCCGGTGAGCACGCCGCCCTCGCCCTTGGTGCGCTCGGTGCGGGTCTCCGCGGGGTTCGACGTCGCCGACAACGAGATCCTGAATCGACTCGCCGCCGGCGATCTGGTCATCACCGCGGATATCCCGCTCGCGGCCGAGGTCATCGAGCGTGGCGGCCAAGCCCTGAACCCCCGCGGCGAGCTCTACACCAAGGATACGATTCGCGAGCGCCTGACGATGCGCGACTTCATGGATACCCTTCGCGGCAGCGGCATCAACACAGGCGGGCCTCCCGCCTTCGGGGCGCGCGATCGGCAGGCGTTTGCGAACGCCTTGGACAGTCTTCTCGCGAAATCCAAACCGCGTCCGGCGTAATCTGCGGGGTTTCGAGTGCGAGGGAGTTCGCCGCGTCCTACGATCTCGGTGAGGCGCGGTTTGGATGATTTTTCAATGCTTGTGGAGGAATCCTCGGATGGCAGTACTCGTCCTCGGTTTGATCCTGTTTCTCGGTATTCACTCGGTGTCCATCATCAATAGCCAATGGCGTACCGACCTGGTCGCGCGATTCGGCGAGATTCCATGGAAAGCCGTGTACGGGCTCCTCGCCCTGGTCGGGTTTTATTTGATCGTCTCGGGATACGGGGCCACCCGTCTATCGCCGGTCATCATCTACGAGCCGGCAGTCTGGATGCGTCACATCAGCCTGCTGTTGATGCTGCCGGTCTTTCCGCTCCTGCTTGCGGCCTATCTTCCGGGTCGGATCCAGTCCGCGACCAAGCATCCGATGTTGCTCGCGGTGAAGATCTGGGCGACGGCGCACCTGCTCGCGAACGGCACGGCCGCCGACATCCTGCTGTTCGGGACCTTCCTTGCTTGGGCGGTGGCCGACCGGATCTCGCTCAAGCATCGCACGACCCCGACCGTCTACGGAGCACCGCCCAGCCAGGTGAACGACGCCATCGTCATCATCGGCGGGATCGGGCTCTACCTGCTCTTCATGTTCTGGCTGCACAAGTTGCTGATGGGCGTTGCACCGATCGGGTGAGCGGTTTAAACCGCGCCCGGTGCGGTATGCGTCATGTGTTGGAGTGGATTGGACGCGCCAGCTCCGACGACTGCCGGAGCTGGCGCGGTTTAAAGTGTTGAAAAAATTAAAACTTAAACCGCGTCGCACCGAGATCGAGGATATCTCCAAAGCCAAACGCAACGCGAAAATGACGCATATCGCTCTGGACGCGGTTTAGGAGCCGCGGTTCCGGGGTTCGCCCAAGACGCTTCAGGGCCGCTCGTCCAGGACCGAGAAGCTCACGAAGGTGGCGATCAGGATGAAGGTTGCGACACAGCCCGGGCTCGGGCAGAGCAGCATCAGGACGGCGGCGCCGCTCCAGACGAAGAGGCAGAGTGTGCGACGCGCCCGGTGGGCCGGCGTGGCCTTGCGGCTTTGGAAGGCAACGTAGTCGGAGCGCCCGCTGCACAGCCAATCGATGGCTCGGTGCGGCCACCCGGCGATTTGCGAGAGAAACCGATGCATGCTCGATGGATTTATCGCGAGGCGCTTCGGCGCCTCGCGATTCGCACCGATCAGAATTTGGTCACGACGACGTTGACACCGTCTTCTTGGCCCAGGTCGAAGGTGTTGTCGCTCAGCTTTGCGACCGTGCCGATGACCTCGACAACAACGGCGGGATCGCTCCCTGCGTTGATGACGAGACCATTACCCGAACCATCGTCGATCACGAGGGTCGCGGCATCCGGTCGGGTGATCGAGATACCCTCGGCGGGCGAGACGATGGTCAGGTCCGCGTTCAGGAAGCGCACGGACAGCGCGGAAGGATCGCGATTGGCCTCGACGAAGGCGTCGGCCGCGTCGACCGCGCCGGTCTTGACCTTTTCGACTAGACCCGCGGCCGCCGCTTTCGCCTTGCCCGCGATCTCCCGTGCATTCTCGCTCGTGGCGGCCTCTTTGACCGCAGCCACCGCTTTGTCGAGTTGCTCTTTCCAGTTCATCGTCGTTTCCTCTTGTGGATGGTTGTGCAAAACAGGGACTTGGAGGACGACATCGGGCATGATTCGTCCCTGAGTGGGTCTTCCTCGGCGGGCGTTTCGACACCCGGGTCGGAGGGAAAGCCGGCGAGATCCGAGGCCGAACGCTCGCACTCGAAAGTATAGGATCCCCCTGATTTCTTTGCCGAGCGGACCGGGCAGACCGGGGGCGAACCCCGGACACCAGCGTCGGAGGAACCGAACATGCAACGCATTCGAGTCCAACGCGACCTCTTCGACATCGCGGAGGAGCAAAAAATTCTCTCCCGCGACAAGCCGCAGGTCGGCGCCGTCGTGACCTTCGTCGGTTTGATGCGCGACATCAACGAGGGTGCCGAGGTCGTCGCCATGACCCTGGAGCACTATCCTGGGATGACCGAGAAGGCACTCGTTGCCATCGCCGAGGAGGCCGCTCGGCGCTGGGATCTGGAGGACATCAGCATCCTGCATCGCGTCGGCGAGCTCGCGCCGCAGGATCCGATCGTCTTCGTGGGCGTGAGCAGCCGACACCGTGGCGAAGCCTTTCGCGCCTGCGAGTTTCTGATCGACTATCTCAAGACCCGTGCACCCTTCTGGAAGAAGGAGCGGACGGCGCAGGGCGAGCGGTGGGTCGATGCGCGCGGGACGGATGACGACGCGGCGCGGCGCTGGGTGGATGGATCGACCGACTTGTAGGGGCGAATTCATTTAGCGCCCCTACGCCCTTCCTGGCATGCGCAGTCGGGACCCTTCTTCCCTGACGTCAACCTAACCCGGCAGAGCCGGAACCAAGAAAAGAGGTCGAAAGGTCCGCTCGTTGTCGTTGTCGTTGTCGTTGTCGTTGTCGTAATCGGATTCCGGACGAACACGACAACGACAACGAGAATTCCGCGACGGTTTGCACAAGACGCGCGGCGTGAGGGACTGATCTATTTTTTAATCTCTTAAACCGCGCCGACTCCGGCGGTCGTTAAGTCTGCCGGGCCGATCTCATCCAAACACATCGCATACCGCGGCGGGCGCGGTTTAAGCCCCGAGCATCCCCTGATGCTCGATGAAGTCGAGGATCGTCTCCAGCCCCTGACCGGTGCGCAGATTCGTGAAGACGAACGGCCGCTCCCCGCGCATGCGTTTGGAGTCGCGCTCCATCACCTCCAGCGATGCCCCCACGTAGGGCGCTAGGTCGATCTTGTTGATGACCAGGAGATCCGAGCGGGTGATGCCTGGCCCGCCCTTGCGCGGGATCTTCTCGCCTTCGGCCACGTCGATGACATAGATGGTCAGATCCGCCAGCTCGGGGCTGAAGGTCGCGGCGAGGTTGTCGCCGCCGCTTTCGATGAAGACCAGATCCAGGTCCGGGAAGCGGATCTGCAGATCCTCCACGGCGGCCAGATTCATCGAGGCGTCCTCGCGAATGGCGGTGTGCGGACAGCCGCCGGTCTCTACGCCGACGATGCGCTCGGCGGGCAGTGCCTGCGAGCGGATCAGGAACTCGGCGTCTTCACGGGTGTAGATGTCGTTGGTGACCACCGCCAGCTGATAGCGGTCTCGCAGCGCCTTGCAGAGCGCGTCCAGCAGCGCCGTCTTGCCGGAGCCGACGGGACCGCCGACCCCGATGCGCAGGGGTGTTGCATCGACCATGGTGTCTCCTTCAGGAACGAAACAAGCGAGTGTATTGGGTCTCGTGGGCGGAGCTTGCGATCGCCAGGGCCGGAGTCGAGGCGCCGATCTCCTCGTCCGCGACCTCCAGGGCCGCGCCGACCGTGCTCGGGATAAGCGTTGCCAGGCGCGCCAGCGCCTGTTGGCCGCGCGTCTGGCCCAAAGGGACGAGCTTGATCCCGGCCAGAACAAGATTCTCGAGCCAGCTCCAGGCATAGCCCGTTGCCGCGTCGCGCGGCTCGATCCGCCATGAGCCCGCGGCGAAGGCGAAGCCGGCGGCTTGACTGCGCGCGAGCTGCGGCTTCCAGGCGAGTGCGTCTTCGAGCCCCCAGGCGATGAGCAGATCGGCGAGCGCGCGTCCGCGATCGGTTTCCTCGCGCCGCAGCTCGGCGGTTTCGCGTCCGGCCAAGAGCCGATCGACCCAACCGGCCATCACCGCTTGATCGCGATCGAGCGCCGCGGCCTGCATCCGCACCAAGAGCGGAAGGTCCAGATACCGAAGGCTGCCCCCGATCTGATCGGCCATCCAGCCTTCCAAGTCGTCGGCATCGCGGATCCAACCGGTCTCGACCGCCCATTCGATGCCCTGGGAGTAGGTGAAGCCGCCGACAGGCAGCGACGGGCTGACCAGGTGCATCAGGCGCAGCAGAGGCAGCGCCCCGTCAGTGCTCGTGGACATGGCCCGAATGATCCGCGCCCTGACCGCCATAGGCCCCGGCCTCCGGCTCGAAGCCGGCATCCACGAGCCTGACCTCGAGCCCGAGACCGCGCACCATCTCGTCGAGGACCTGATCCTGTCGGTAGCTGAGTCGCCCCGGCTCGATCTGCAAAGGCACATGCCGGTTGCCGAGGTGGTAACAAGCGCGTGCGAGCAGCAGGGGATCCGCGCTCTCGACGCGCGAGAGGTGCTCCGGCGCCGCGATGATGCGCGCGACCAGACCGTCCTCGGCGATCAATCCGTCCCCGTGATTCAGCACGGTGCCCCGGGGCAGAAAGAGTCCGGCCTCCCGGCCGTCGTCGAGCATGACGCGCAGCCGACAGCGGGTGCGTTGCTCCAGCGTAAGTGTCAGGGTCACGTCCGCCGGGATGTGTGCGGTGGTCGTGCGGTTGAAGCGGATCAAGGGTTCGGATTGCGGCACGGCTTCGCCCCCGGTTGTGCACAAGACTGCGGTCCTAAACCGCGCCAAGCGCGGTATGCGTACTGTGTTGAAATGGCTTGGCCGCGCCAGCTCCGGCGGCTGCCGGAGCTGGCGCGGTTTAAGTCATTGAAAAAAATAAAATTCTAAACCGCGTCGCCGCTAAGGGCCGTGGATGCAACCAACGTCGAACTCACGCGAAAGTGAGCATATCGCTCTGGACGCGGTTTAGCAGGTGGCTGTCGATCACTGTGCGCACATTGCCGATCAGTGTTCGACCCGGATCACCTTGCCATCGGCCGTCTGCAGGTCGAGCTCGGGGAGCGGATCCTGCGAGGGATGGACCCGGATGTCTCCCGAGTCGATCCGGACCTCGACCCGATCCCAATCGTTCGCGACGATCCCCATGACGACCTTGGTGTCCTTCTCCGTGAAGATCCCCTGATGGCTGAGCCGGTAGGTCAGCACCCGGTGGTCGCCGGTCAGCTCCGGCTCGACCTTGCTCCAGGGTAAGCCGAAGCCACGCGCCTCCAACCGAATCTCGGCCGTGCGGTGCGTACCGCCCGGCCAGAAGAGGATCACGTATGCCTGATCGGCGACCAGGCGCAAGACTCGGGGAGACGGATCGAAGTCCCCCGGCCGAACCCATTGGATCTGTACGTTCTTCAACGGCGTCGCCAACAGCACCGCCCCGATCATCAAGACCGCGACAAGCGCGTAGAGCGCCGCCGTCAGCTTGGGGCGTCGCAACTCGGGCATCGGCGACAGGGGTGACGCCGCCTCGACGGCCTCGCGCCTCGGGATGCGCAGGACGAAATAATAGAGCCCCCAGGCAATCCCGTAGGCGATGACCCCGGACCAGATGACGTCCGAGAGGAAGTGGTCCCCCGCCGCCATCCGCCCGATTCCGAGCAGCGTGCCGAAGGCGAGCGAGCCCGCCAGCGCCGTCCAGGCGAGCGCCGGTCTGCGTCTGCGCCAGATGATGAAGAAGACGCCGAGCATGTAGCCGATGGAGCTGTGCCCGCACGGGAAGGACTTGCCGTCCCCGTGCTCGGAGATCGCGAGCGGCGGGACATAGGCGCGGGTCCCGCCGAGCTGCTCGATCTGGTGCGGTCGCGGCCGACCCCAGTTGTCCTTGAAGACACCGTTGACGATGAGGCCGGGTCCGAGGATGGTCGCGGCGATGAGCAGGATCGCGTAACAGCGCAGCCGCCTGAACGACTGCCAGACCGCGCCGGCGCCGAGGACAAGCAGGCCGCCGAGCATGACGAAGCCGGTCAGAAGCGGCGAGGCGACATAGAGAAAGGACCACAGCTGGGCTTGGGCCTCGTACCAGGGGTCGTCGGCCTCCGGATGATAAAAGAGCGCGGCGGCCTGGATATCCAGGTCGGTCAGCCAAAAGGGCAGGGTCCCGGCCAGGGCGATCAGGACTAAGGCGATGCCTTGCGGGAGCCAATCCCGGTGCGCTGCGGTGGTTTGCGGCATGGGTTGTCTCGGCGGTGCTCAGTCCAGGTGCTTCAGCCAAACATGAAAAACCCGGATGCGCAGCCGCGCGAGCGCCGGCAGGTCGGCGATCAGATCCGCTCCCGTGCGGCACTCGACGTGCAACTCGGACATTGAGAACCCTCGTTCCTTCACGCGTGATTCGGACCGGTCCCGCGACGGCAATCGCGCCCGATCATCCCGAGACCTTCGATGCGGCATCATAACCCGGTCGGATTTGATTTGATCCGCCGGTGTTGCCACACTCGCCGGCTTTCGAGCCTTCGAAACGCCGCTCAGCACTCCTGCGCCGGGACCGCCTCAGCCATGACAGAGACCACCGAAGCGCTTCGGCTGCGATGGACCCGCGGCCGACCGGGCGAGACACTCGACGTGAACCGCCCACTGGTCAAGGTCATCGGGCGCATGATCAAGGCGGGCGAGCGCGACGAGATTCGCCGTCTGCTGCGAACCTGGCACCCGCAAGACATCGTCGAGCTGCTCGTACAGCTTCCCCTGAAGCGCGCTCGCAAACTGTTTTTGGTCTTGCCGCCCGGCCCCGCCGCAAAGGTGATCGCCGGGCTCAACAACGATTTTCGCAGCGCCCTGCTCGAAGACGCCACGATCGAGCGTCTCGCCGAGATCCTCGACGGCCGGGATGCCGAGGACGTGGTTCATGTGCTGACCGAGCTTCCCGACGAGGTCCAGGAGCGGCTCATCCCGCACCTGCGCGAGGCCGACGCCATCCGCGAGCTCAAGGCGTATCAGGAGGATTCGGCCGGCAGTATCATGACCCGCAAGCTGGTTGCGGTGCCGCCGGACTGGAGCGTGGGGCAGGTCGTGGCCGAGGTGCGTCGTCGCGCCGATCTGATCAAAAAACTCTCGGCGGTCTATGTCGTGGATGCGGACCGCAAGCTCCTCGGCTATTTGAAGCTGCGAGATCTGCTGCTGCGCCCCAGCGACATCCCGGTGGAGCAGGTCATGCGCACCGATCTCGTCTCGGTCAGCTCTGAAATGGATCAGGAAGAGGTCGTGCGGGTGACCACGGAGAACGACCTCATCACGGTGCCCGTGGTGGATGCCGAAGGTCGGCTGCTCGGGCGCATCACCGCCGACGAGCTGCAGCGTGTGGTCCGCGACGAGGCCGAGGAGGACGTGCGTCTGCTCAGCGGTGTCTCGCCCGACGCACGCCCCAACGATCCGGTGCTCGGCATCGTCAAGAACCGGCTGCCTTGGCTGCTCGCGGGGTTGGTCGGCGCGCTCGTCTCGGGCAGCGTCATCAGCTCCTACGAGGCGGAGATCGCCACGGCGGCCATCCTCGCGAGCTTCATCCCGATCGTGATGTCGATGGCCGGCAACGCCGGTATTCAGGCCGCGACGGTCGCCATCCAGGGCCTTGCCGCCGGCACCCTCTGGATTGGCGATCTGCCCTGGCGTCTCGTCAAGGAGATGCTCGCGGCCTTGCTGAACGGGTCGATCGCCGCGCTGATCCTCGCCGGGATCGTGCTCGTCGTGGGGCCCTTGGTGGGCGTTGCGGAACCGATACGCTTGGCGTTGACCGCAGGTGTGGCCTTGACCATCGTCACACTGCTCGCCGTGACCATGGGCGCGGCCGTACCGCTGATCCTCAATCACTTTCGAATTGATCCGGCGATGGCCACGGGGATCTTCATCACCACCGGCAACGATATCATTGCGGTCCTGGTGTTCTTCCTGGTGGCGTCGCTGTTCTATCTCTGAGTACCTTCGCGGTGATCGGCGTCCGGCTCGCGGCACGCAGCCGCGTATCGCCGAATCGTCATCGCACTGACCCTGAACGGTCATGCCTGATCCCGATAATCGTGGATTTTCACCCACGAGGATCTCCGTCTCATGACGTTTCCGACCGTCTCTCGACTTACCGCAGGCTGCGCCCTGGGGCTCGTTATCGCCACTCCTGCCCTAGCGGGCCCCCACCTACCCCTTCCTACGATCGCCATCGCGCCGCTCGGCACCTATTCAACCGGCGTATTCGGCGAATCCGCGGCCGAGATCG
This sequence comes from Thiocapsa rosea, assembly GCF_003634315.1. Classification (NCBI taxonomy): domain Bacteria; kingdom Pseudomonadati; phylum Pseudomonadota; class Gammaproteobacteria; order Chromatiales; family Chromatiaceae; genus Thiocapsa; species Thiocapsa rosea. The sequence continues at coordinate 1,386,757 of NZ_RBXL01000001.1, read as the reverse complement.
TGGCCCACGACCCCAAGACGCAGCGTCTGTTCGTCGTCAATGCGCAGAGCGGCAACGTGGATGTGCTCGACATCCGCACCCCCTCCGCCCCGCAGCTCTTGTTCAGCGTGGGCCTCGACGGGATCGTCAACAGCGTGGCTGTCCACAAGGGGTTGATCGTCGCCGCGGTCGAGGCGGATCCCAAAACGGATCCGGGCAAGGCGGTGTTCTTCAATGCCGACGGGAAGGTTCTCGCGTCCGTCGAGGTCGGCGCGCTGCCGGACATGGTGACCTTCACGCCGGACGGAAAGCGGGTGCTGGTGGCCAACGAGGGCGAGCCGAGCGACGATTACACGGTCGATCCGGAGGGCTCGGTCAGCATCATCGATCTGCCGCGCAACATTCGCAACCTCGCACAGGCCGACGTACGCACGGCCGATTTCCGCGCATTCAACGACGCGAAGCTCGACCCCTCCGTGCGAGTCTTCGGTCCGAACGCAAGCGTCGCGCAAGACCTCGAGCCCGAGTACATCACGGTCGACAAGGACTCCAAGACCGCCTGGGTGTCGCTCCAGGAGAACAACGCCGTCGCCGTGCTGGACATCAAGTCCGGAGCATTCACCGCCATTCACGGTCTCGGTTTCAAGGACCACCTCTTGGCGGGCAACGAGCTAGATGCGAGCGACCGCGACGAGGGCATCAATATCGCCAACTGGCCGATCCTGGGCATGTATATGCCCGACTCGATCGCGAGCTACGAGCACCGCGGGCGGACCTACATCGTCAGCGCCAACGAGGGGGACGCCCGCGACTATGCCGGCTTCAGCGAGGAGTCGCGCTTCCGGGCGCTCTCCGGAGCGACCCCGATCTGTGCCGACTCGCCCCGCCTTCAGGCGTTCTTGGCCAACAATCCGATGGGGGTCACCGATCTTGCCGGGCTGCGCGAGAACATCAATCTGGGACGACTCACGGTGACCACCGCAACCGGACTGCGCGATGACGGAAGTTGCTACGAGGACATCTATGCCTTCGGTGCCCGCTCCTTTTCGATCTGGAGCGCCGACCTGACGCAGGTCTACGACAGCGGTGCGGATTTCGAGCGTATCACCGCCGACATCTATCCCGAGAACTTCAATTCCAACCACGTCGCGAACGCCTTCGACGACCGCAGCGACAACAAGGGACCCGAGCCCGAGGGCGTGACCGTAGCCAAGCTGTGGGGGCGCACCTATGCCTTCATCGGCTTGGAGCGCATCGGCGGCGTCATGGTCTACGACGTGACCAACCCCTATGCACCGAGCTTCGTTCAATACCTCAACAACCGCGATTTCAGTGCCGAACCGGGCACGCCTGAGGCGGGCGATCTGGGTGCCGAGGGGCTGACGGTCATCGAGGCGTCGAAGAGCCCGATCCGAGGGGTGCCCTTGTTGGTCGTCGCCAACGAGGTGAGCGGTACGACCACACTGTTCCGCATCGAGCGGGTCCGGCGGTAAGGCATCGGGTCTTCTGCCGCGGCCTTAAGGGATGCCGTGATCGTCGCGGGCGACGATCACGGCTCCGCGCCCTGCTCGCGATCCTCGTCGTTCGGCGTCTCCGGCATCTCGAACGTCAGGGTGGCCTGGCGGACACCACGGCCGAAGAGGCCGCTGACCTCGAATCGCAGGCCGTTCCACCGGACCAAATCTCCGAGCACGGGCGGTCGGCCCAGCTCGCTCAGGATCAGCCCGGAGACGGTGTCGATCTCGGGGTGCTCAAGCTCGCGCCCGATCAGATCGCCGAGTGTATCCAGGCGCACCGTGCCTTGGACCTGGTAGCCCGCGGTGCCGACCGGCAAGACATCCGGGACGTCCTCGACACCCTCCTCGATATCCCCGACGGCCTCGGCGCAGATGTCTTCCATGGTGAGGATGCCCGCGGTCCCGCCGTGCTCGTCCATCACCACGATCATTTGGTTATGTACCCGATCCATGGCTGCAAGGACATCGTCCAAGGTCGCGGTTTCGGGCAGGAAGGCCGTCTCTCGGACCACCGCGGGGTCGAGCCCCGTGCCTGCACGCAGCAGCGCCATCAGATCCTTGACGTGGATGGTCCCGATGATCTGGTCGAGACTGCCCTCGTAGACCGGGTAGCGTGTATGACGGTGCTGATGCAGGATCTCGCGGAGCATGGCGTCGGTTGCGCCGACCGGGATCCCGCTCGCGCGTACCCGCGGCACCATCGCCTGCACGGCGGCGATCTCGCTGAAGTCGGCAAGCTCGAGGAAGATCCGACCGCTCTCCTCGCTCAAGAGGCCGCTCTCTTGGCTCTCGCGGGCAAGCGACTCCAGCTCGTCCTGGCCCAGATAATGGGCCGCGCTGCGTCCGCGCTTGAAGCCGACCAGACCAAGCAGGATGTTGCCGGTCAGATTGAGCGCACGGACCAAGGGATAGAGGATCAAGCCGATCACCAGCATGGGCGGGGTCACCCACATGGCGACCGTCATGGGCCGGGTGAGCGCAAGTGCCTTGGGGACCATCTCACCCAAGACGATGTGCAGATAGGTGATCGCGGTGATGGCCAGCACCGCTGCGAGCCCATGCGCCGTGACGAGCGCGCCTAGGCCGGTGAATCCCGCGAGCAAGAGCCATTCCTCGAAGAACCCGGCCAGGGTGTGCTCGCCGTACATCCCCAGCCCCAAGCTCGCGAAGGTGATGCCGAGCTGGGCCGTGGCGACATAGCGATCGAGTCGCGCCGGGTCGTCGAGGATGCGGGCGATGCGCCTTGCCAGGGCGTCTCCGGCCTCCGCGCGCGCGGCCATCGCGGCGCGCGAGGTGCCGATGATCGCGAACTCGGCCGCGACAAAAAGTCCGTTGAGGGCCACCAAGGCCATCACGACGATCAGGACGATCGAAAGCTCATGCATCATCGTCTCCCGATGTGCCGCCGACGACACGGACCATGACGGATACGATCGCCGGCCCGTCCATCGCCTCGATCTCGAACGCGAGGCCGATCACCTCGAGCCTGTCGCCCACCTCCGGGATGTTCCCGAGCTGCTCCAACAACCAGCCGGCCAGGGTCTCGGCATGACTGTCGTGCCAGACGGCCGGGTCGGTGTAGGGGCGCGCCCAATCGATCGCCTCGTCGAGCGGGAGGCGTCCGGGCAGGCGCCAACGCTCGGCATCGAGCTGCTCCGGGTCGAGCTCGCTGTTGGACTTGAACTCGTCGGACAGCTCGCCGATCAGCTCGCGTACGATGTCCTCCAGGCTGATGAGGCCCTCGACGTCGCCGTATTCGCTCACCACCAGAGCAATGCGGGCGCGCCGATCGCGCATCTGTCCCAGCACCCGATCCAGGGTCAATCGGTTCGGCAGCGCCAGAAGCGGGCGGACCAGGGGCTGCAGCGCGAGGATCTCGCGCCCGCCGGCGGTCGCGATCGCCAGATCCTTGACATGGATGAAGCCACGCACGTTGTCGAGCCCACCCCGGTGGACCACCAGGCGGGTGTAGGGCGACGCATCGATCTCGGCCAAGAGTTCATCGAGCGGTGCGGCCAGATCCAGACTCGCGATCTGTCGCCGCGGGACCATGAACTGGCGCACCGTGTGGCGGCTCAGGCGCAGCACTTCGCGCAGACGCTTACTCGCCTTGGCCTCCAACATCCCGCCCTCGTTGCTTTCGCGAATCAGCAGCTCGATCTCGTCCGGAGAATGGACATGGCGGTGGCTGACCTCCGGGTCGATGCCGAACCGCCTCAGAATCAGGTTGCCGCTCCCGTTGAGCAGTCCGATGAAGGGGTAGAACACGACCAAGGACCAGCGCATCGGCAGGTAGGTGTACATGGCCGTCCCGACCGGGTACTGGAGCGCCACCGTCTTGGGGATCAGCTCCCCGAGCACGACCTGCGTCGAGGTCAGCACCACCAGCACGATGGTCGCCGACAAGGCATAGGCGCCCACGGTTTCCATCCCCCAGTCCGAGACCAGGAGTGCACCGAACGCAAGGGCGATCGTCGCCTGTCCGAAGGCGCCGAGGATCAGGCTGGAGAGTGTGATCCCGATTTGGCAGGTGGCGATGTAGCGATCCAGGCGCGTCGTGTCTTTGACGATGGGCAAGAGTGCCGCCGCGAGCCGGTGACCCTTCCGGGCAAAATGCTCGACGCGACTGGCCCGCGCACCCACGATCGCGAACTCGGCCGCGACATAGAGTGCATTGATCAGGATCAGAACGCCGACGACGAGAAACATCCATGCGCTCATCGGGGGCCTCCGGCAAGGCCGGGAGGCGGGCTCGAGCAGCGAGAGGTTGGATCCTTCGTGAACTGTGGGGCGGGGATCAAGCCCGGACTGTCGGGGTCCGCGGAGTCGGCATCGTCGGGTTTGCCGACGACGAGCATGGGGGGGTTGTTCATATCCGTGAGTCTATCAGGCAAGCATGGGGGGCAAGCGTCGTCCTGCATGCACCCGAATCGGCCGAACATGGTTTGACCGACTCGGGCGAATGGCGTCAGGAACCGGCGCCTGTCTGTTTCGACAGCGCGCGTCCGTCCAGGAACTGCAAGGTTCCCACGCCCAGCAAACCGCCGATAACCATGACCAGATAGATGACGGTGACCGGCTGTTCCATCAGGGCGAAACCCAAGAGGCCAAGTCCGGCACTCAGCTCCACGAGCCCGTTCGGCCAGCGCACGATCCTGCGCGGGCCGGCGGTAACCGCGCCCTTCGGGGTGCGTACGAAGGGACTGCGGTAACCGAGCAGCGCCTCCAGGCCGGCGCGCGCGTTGGAGAGGAGAAGCCCGGTGGTCAGGAAGAGCGCACCGAAGACCTCGGTCGCCGTTGCTCGGGCTCCGGAGCGGATGCCCGCGAGTGTCAGGAAACCGATGGGTGCTGCGAAGCCGAGTAGCGAGGTGACGATCGCGACGCGTCCCAGTGTCTCCCCGGCGACCGCCGCGCCGGCGATGAAGGGCAAACCCAAGACCACGCAGGCCGCGCCGATCAGGAAGGCCAGGGGTTGGCCCAGCTGGAAGCTGATCATGACCTTCTGCCAGCGCGGCAGCGCCGGGCTGGCCCAGATCATCGGCAGCAGCTTCACGAAGCACTGAGCGAATCCCTTGGTCCAGCGAAACTGTTGCGTCCGCCAGGCGCGCACCGAGACGGGCAGCACGCCGGGGACCGGAAGGTCCTTCATGAACCCGGACCGCCACCCGCGCAGACGGGCCCGCAAACTCAGATCCAGGTCCTCCGTGAGGGTGTCGCCTTGCCAGCCGCCGGCGTCATCGATGGCGCGGCGACGCCAGACACCGCAAGTCCCGTTGAAGGGGACCGGCAGACCCAAGCGCCAACGTGCCTCCTGCTCGACCTGGAAATGCGAATCGAGCAGACGCGCCTGCGTGCGGGTGAGCAGGTTGTCGTCCCGGTTGATGTGCGCCCAACGGGCCTGGACATAGGCAAGATCGGGCTGTGCCAGCAAGGGGTCGATGGTCTTGCGCAGGAAATCCGTCGGCGGCATAAAATCGGCGTCGAAGATGGCCACGAACTCCGCATCCGAACGCTCGAGGCCGGCCGCCAGCGCGCCGGCTTTGAAGGCGGTGCGCTTAATGCGATGCAGAAGCTCGATCTGCACACCTTCGCGCCGCAGCTTGGCGACGGCCCGCTGGCTGAGCGACAGCGAAAAGTCGTCGGTGCTGTCGTCGAGCACCTGGATCTGCAAGCGGTCTCTCGGCCAATCCAGGGCCATTACGGCCTCGAGGACGCGATCGACCAGCTCCCCCTCGTTGAAGAGCGGGAGCTGAATCAGCACGCTCGGCAGTTGTGCGTGCGCGTGCGACGTCGCGACGAGTCGTCGGGACGGCGTGATCAGACGCGCAAACATCAAGCCGAGCAGATTGAGCGAAGACAGCGCCAAAAGGATCAAGCCGAGCGTCAGGATCAGCTCGACAAAGGGCTCCGCTGCGAGCATGGGGATATGTCCGTAGGATCTGGATCGGTTGTAGGGATAGGTTGGCCGGTCGGCCGGCGGTGAGGGAGACGGGGCGAGCGGATGGCCAATATCCCCGGCAAGGATGTTTCGATTCGGGTCGGGGTCGGGTCCTTCGCCGACCATCCGACTGATCGGCGGCTCCGGCTCGTACGCGCGACAGAATAGAGCGAGCTGCAGCACGACCGCAAGAGCCGCATCGTGCAGCCTGTCTCGATTCGTGCGTGAAAGGCCGTCGGGCGACGAAAGGCGAAGTACAAGCGCGTTGCACCTCGTAAAATCAGGCATCTATCCTAAACCGCGTCCAGAGCGAGATGCTGATTTTCCAGTGAGCTCGATGTTTGGCGTGTTCACGGCCCTTGGCGGGGACGCGGTTTATCATAATATATTTTTTAAGCGGTTAAGCCGCGTCAGCTCCGACGGTCGCGGATGTGGCCGTGGCCGATCCAATCCAAAAACATTGGACGCGGTTTAACTTCAGACGACCAGGCTCCGGACATGCTCGATCTTATGCAGCACATCGCCTTGCGTTGCGCACCGGCCCGCGCCGTCCTGATGGGCCTTGCCTTGGCGGGAGTATTGGCCGCGGGGATCTCGCTCGTCGCGTTCGAGGCGGCGAAGGGCGATCTGGTTCTGTTTCCCGCGTTGGTCGTTCTGTTGTGGTCCGTGCTGGGGGTGGTCTTCATCGATCTGTTTGCCCGAATCCCGGGAGCTCCCGAGGCGGGCGGCGGCTGGCGCCGATGGATGCGGGGGCTGTTGCGAAGGCTCTACTGGCTCCTCGCCATGGGCTTCTTGATCCTTGGTTTAATCGCCGTGGATGTGAGTTTTTCCATCGCACGCGAGTGGTTCAACGACAGGGCACCGATCGGGCAGGACAAGTGAGGATGCCGGCCTGCGCCGCGAGCGGCGCAGGCCGGTTCCAGGATCAGCCTTCGACCTGCTGGATCCCTGCAATGTGCCAGTCGCCCTCGGCGCCGTCCCAACGGTGCTGAACATGCCAGATCTCGCTGAAGGCATCCGCTGCGCCGTTTTCGTCCTCGCGGATCAGGCCGGAGAAGAGCACGCTCGCCACAACCAGGTCCCCCTCGCGACGCACCCCGATCATCTCGGCGTTCAAGCGCACGACCTCGGTGGATTGGCTCCCTTCGGTCTTGAGGCGCTCGCGCTGCAGATCCGCGAAGAGCTCGGGGGTCATGTATTCGCGAATGCCGTCGAAGTCAGCTTGGTCCCAAGCCGACTGAAGATTGATGAAGTGCGACTTCGCGCCTTCCAGGAAGCCGGCGCCGTCGAACCAGCTCGGTGACTGGTTGTCGCCGGCCACCGGACCGCCCTGAGCGCCGATGCCGGGGTGCAGGATGCCGCTATCTGCCTGTCCGCGGCGCTCGTAGGCCGGAGCGGATCCGGCGTGCGGGAACCCGCCGCCCACGCCGGCCGCGGCCATCGCCGGTTTGGCCTGGTTACGCTTCCACATGCGAAACAGCATGAAGCCCCCGACCGCAAGCAGCGCGATCAGCAGGAAGTCCATGATCTGGAACCCCTCGAAGCCGTCGCCGAAGAACATGGAGGCCAGCAGACCGCCGGCCGCAAGACCGGCCAAGGGACCGAGCCAACGGCTCGCACCGCTCGCCGGGCGTTGACCGGCAGCGGCTTGTGCTGCATTGGGCTGGGCCGGACGTTGCGCCGTCGCGGCGGGTTGGGCCTGGCGCTGCATCCCGCTGGACTGCTTGCCGAGGTTCATACCGCCGCCCATGCGCTTGGCCTCGACGTCGGCGGGGACGGAAAGGACGGTGACCGCAACGATGGCGATGGCCGCAGTCATGAGTGATTTGAATCTCATGCGAGTCGTGACTCCTCGATAGGTGAATTGACGTAATCATTGTGGCGATTCGGGACTCGACAGCAACCCTTTAGCATCCGGTCTGCGTGGCAAAAAACAATTCGGACCTGACCGCCCGATCCGCCGGATTCACCGAACCTCGGCGTGTCCGGCACCGCGCGGATCGCTCGCGGCCTTCACTTGCCCGTTCGCGCGATCCCAGAGGATCGCCTGCATGTCCCCGATGGGGCGGATCAGCAGCTCGAGGCGATGCCCCATCGCCGTGAGATCGCGTTGTTCGGCCGGGCTCAGTGCACCCGATTCGAACTCGAGTCGGTCCGGAAGGTACTGATGATGGATACGCGGTCGCGCGATCCAGTCCTCGAGCGGGACCCCGTCCACAGCCCCCAGAACACCCTGCAGCACCATGGTGATGATGCGGCTGCCGCCGGGTGTGCCCAGGATGGCGACCGTCTCGGACGACTCCAGAAAGGTCGGCGACATGCTCGAGAGCATGCGCTTGCCGGGGGCGATGGCGTTGGCCTCCCCGCCGACCAAGCCGTAGGCGTTCGCCACACCGGGTTGTGCGGAGAAATCGTCCATCTCGTCGTTCAGCAAGACACCGGTGCCGGGCGGGACGAATCCGGAGCCAAAGGGATAGTTGATGCTGAGCGTCGCTGCAACCCGGTTGCCCTCGCGATCGAGGATCGAGAAATGGGTGGTGTCGCGGCCCTCGGAGGCGGGCACATCGGTCTCTGGGGTCGTGCTCGGGGTGGCTCGGGTCGGATCGAAATCGCGGATCAGGCCGGCGGCGTAGTGCGGATGCGTCAGACGCTCGATCGGCATCTCCACATGATCGGGGTCGCCGAGATAGCGGGCGCGGTCGCGATAGGCCCGGCGCATCGTCTCGGTAAGCGCATGGACCCGCTGGGTGTCGGATTCCGGTTGCGGCTCGATCGCGGAGAGCATGTTGAGGATTTGGACGAGCAGCACGCCTCCGGAGGAGGGCGGTGCGGCACTGACGAGACGCCAGCCGCGAAACTGCGCGACGATCGGCTCGCGCTCCACGGCCCGGTATTCGGCAAGGTCCTCGAGCGTCCAGATCCCGCCCGCGGCACGCACGCCTGACACCAGGCGCTCCGCGGTCTCGCCGGCATAGAAGCCCGCATGGCCGCCACTCGCGAGGCGCTCGAGTGTGTCGGCGAGATCCGGCTGACGCAGACGGTGCCCGCGGGGCGGGACCTCGTCGTCGACCAGGAACTGAGCGGCTCCTGCCGGCGAGGCACGCAAGGCCGACAGACGCCATGCGGCCACCCGTCGATACCCGTCGCCGATGTCGAACCCATCGCGCGCGAGACCGACCGCCGGAGCGAGGGTCTGCGCCAACGGGAGGCGTCCGTAGCCCTCGGCGAGTTGTACGAGCCCGGCCGGTGTGCCGGGAATACCCGCCGATAGGGGGCCGACAAGGGCAGACTCGGGGACGAATTGCCCGGCGTCGTCGAGAAAGAGGTCGCGATGGGCCGCCAGCGGTGCACGCTCGCGTCCGTCAAGCATGGTCTCGTGGCAATCGTGTGCGCGATGAAGGAGCCAGAAGCCCCCGCCGCCGAACCCGGAGCCGTAGGGCTCGACGACAGCCAAGGCTGCAGTGACGGCGACGGCGGCATCGAAGGCGTTGCCTCCGGCGTCGAGAATCTTAAGGCCGGCCTCGGTCGCCAAAGGGTGGGCAGAGGCGATCGCGGCCTGAGCAGGACGGACCTGCGGTCCGTCACAGGCGGCTCGGACCCCCGCGGATGCGAGCAGGAGAGCCGCGAACCCTAAGCCGCCGAGCCACAGGGCGCGGCGACGGCCTGCGACGCTTCGGGCGACGTCAGCTCTCCCCGGTGATGTGCTCATACTTGGCCCGAAGCTCCTCCTCGGTCTCCTCGTGATCCGGGTCCTTGATGATGCAGTCGACCGGGCAGACCTCGACACACTGCGAGGTCTCGTAATGACCGACGCACTCGGTGCAGAGGCTGGCCTCGATGACATAGATCTCGTCGCCTTGCGAGATGGCGCCGTTCGGGCACTCGGGCTCGCACACATCGCAGTTGATGCACTCGTCGGTAATAATCAGGGCCATGAAATCACTCCTGGTCGAGGGGTTTAGGGTAGCTGAACCCAAAGGGCTGTATGGGGATGCGCGGATCTTATCCAAACCGCTCGTTCAGTGCAGCCTGCACCGCAGGCGCCACGAAGGTCGAGACATCCCCGCCGAGTCGAGCGATCTCGCGTACCAGCGAGGAGGAGATGTAGGAGTAAGTCTCGGCCGGCGTGAGAAACAGGGTTTCGATGTCCGGCGCCATGCGTCGGTTCATACCGGCGAGCTGGAACTCGTACTCGAAGTCCGAGACCGCCCGCAAGCCACGCATGATGACACTGACGCCGAGCTGCCGAGTAAATTCCACGAGGAGCCCGTTGAAGGGAACCACCTCGACGTTCTCACGCGGCCCGAGTGCCTCTCGAACCAAAGCCACGCGCTCGTCGGTCGAGAACAGCGGCGTCTTGCCGGTATCCACCGCGACGGCGACGATCACGCGGTCGAACAGTCGCGCGGCGCGCAGGATCAGATCGGTATGACCATTAGTGACGGGATCGAATGTCCCCGGATAAACCACGCGTCGCAAACCCGTGTCCTCGCTCGGATGAAGGCCCGCAGGCCCCCGGGGCCGTCGGCGGCCCGCACGATACCACAGCGGAGGCTTGGGTAGGAGTCATGTGGTTTCGGCATCCGCGCCGACGATCACGAGCCCGTAGCGCACCTCCCCGGCCGTCTTGTCACGAACGAGGTCCCAGTTCGCCGGCAGATCCGGAAACCCGATCCGCGCCGGGGCCTCCAAATAGACGCGCCCGCCCGGCTTGAGCCAGCCGCGGCCGTCCAAGCGCTCGATCGCGGGTGCCCAAAGCGCCTCGTCGAAGGGCGGGTCGAGGAAGACGATATCGAACGGCTGATCCGAGCCTTCGAGCCAGCGGATGGCATTGCCGCGCACGATCCGCGTCTCTTCAGCCCCCAGTCGACGGGCGTTGGCTTCGAGCTGGCGCGCGACCGGCGCGGACTGCTCGATCAGAACCACCTCGCCCGCGCCGCGCGAGACCGCCTCGAATCCCAGAGCGCCGCTCCCGGCAAAGACATCGAGACAGCGCGCCCCGGGAATCACCGGTGCCAGCCAGTTGAACAGGGTTTCGCGCACGCGATCGGGCGTCGGTCGCAGCCCGGTCTCGCTCGGGATCGGCAGGCGGCGGCCGCGATAGCGACCGCCGATGATCCGCAGCTCGCCCCGAGTGCCCCGTTCCACCTTATTTTGCATGCTCAGAGCCCCCCAAAGGCGTCAGGGCAAGGCACAGGCCGCGGGGAATAGTGGGTCCTATCTCCAAGGGCTGTAACGCCGCCCTGGCGCCTTTGGGGGGCTCCCGTAGGGCGAGGCGAGAAGCGCTCAGCGCCGTTGTTGCGCGAGTTTGCAAGAGGGCCACTCTTCCTTCACTCGCGCGCCTAGCCGCTGAACGCTTCTCGCCTCGCTGAGCATGAAAAATAAGGTTGAACGGGGCACTAATCTTCGTCACCGACACGCGCGGTTTGCTCGGTGCTGCCCCCGACCACCACGATGGCCAGCCGATCCGGATGGAGCCGACGCGAAAAGGCATCCTTGATCTGCTCGGCCGTCACCGCCTCGATGCGGTCGGTGAAGCGGTCGAGATAGTCCAGCGGCAGGTCGTAGAAGCCGATCACGGCAAGATATCCGACGATGTCCGAGTTGCTCGCGATCCGCAGCGGGAACCCACCGGTGATGTTCTTCTTCGCTGCGGTCAGCTCCGCCTCGCTCGGTCCCGACGCGATGAAGCGACGCAGGGTGTCGAGCATGACCTCCCGTGCCTGGTCGGCCTGATCGTTTTTGGTCTGCAAGCCCATTAGGAAAGGGCCGGGCTGCGCCAAAGGCAGGAAATAGCTGTAGGTGCTGTAGGAGAGCCCGCGCTTCTCGCGGATTTCCTCCATCAGCAGCGAGACCAGACCGCTGCCGCCGAGGATGTGGTTGCCCACGTACAGGGTGAAATAGTCAGGATCGCCGCGACGCATGCCGGGTTGACCGGCCACCACGGTGGTCTGGCTGGACGGGAAGGCGATCTGCTCGGTCACCGCGGCCTCCAGATCCGCCACCTCCGGCAGGGGCGCCGGCCGCTCGCCCTGTGGAAGTCCGGCGGTGATCCGCTCGGCGAGCGCCTCGGCTTGCGGGCGGTCGAGCGCGCCGACGATCGCCAGCACCAGGTTGGCCCCGGTGTAGTGGCGCCGATGGAAGTCGACCAGATCCTCGCGCGTGATCGCCGTGACCGTCTCGGCCGTACCGGACGGGTCCGCCGCGTAGGGATGAGTGCCGAAGATCTTGCGATAGAGCGCCTTCTGCCCGACGGTGCGCGGCGACTCCTCGGCCTGGCGCAGTGCGATGAGCTGATTGCGACGCTCCCGCTCGAGATCCGCATCCGCAAAGCTCGGGTTGCTCACCAGGGTCGCGAGCGTTTCCACGGCCGTATCCATTGCCGGCTGTCGGGTGAGGGTACGCAGCGACACCGTGGTCTTGTCCCGATCCGTGCTGGCGCCGAGTTTGGCGCCGACGTCTTCGAGCCGTGCCGCGATCGCGTCGGCGTCCCAGTCACCCGCACCCTGCGTCAGCATGCCGGCCGTCATGGACGCCAGGCCCGAGCGCTCGCCGTCGCGGGCGCTGCCCGCGTCGAAGACCAGGTTCACGTCGACCATCGGCAGCTCGGGCGAGGCCACGAAGAGCACGCGGGCGCCGCTCGCGGCCTGCCACGTCTGAATCTCGGGGGCGGCCTGAAGCGTCCCTGCGGCGCACAGCAGAAGTGCGCTCGACCAGACGGAGAATCGGCGGGGATCAATGCACATTGGTCTGCATCTCCAGCGCAACCGGTGCGCGCGCGGTTTGGTTGTCGTCCATCGGCTGCGGATCCAGGATACCGACGGTGAGCTTCTCGGGGACCAGATACTTCTGCGCAACGGCGCGGACCTGCTCCGGGGTGACCGCCGCAAGTTTGTCGACATAGGTCTCGGCGAGTTCCCAACCCAGTCCCACCGTCTCGAGTTGGCCGAGGACCATGGCTTGGTAGAAGAGAGAGTCGCGCTCGTAGACCTTATCGGCGATCAGTTGATTGCGCACGCGCTCCATCTCGCGCTCGTCGACGAGATCGGTTCGGACGCGCTCGATCTGCGCGAGCAAGGCCGCTTCGACCTGCTCGATCGTTTGGCCCTTGGCCGGCACGCCGCTCAACATAAACATGCCCGGCAGGCGACCGAAGGCGCTGTAGCTCGCGCTCGCCGAGGAGGCAACCTGGCTGCCGCGCACCAGCTCGCGCTCCAGCCGTGCACTGCTCCCTCCGTCCAGGACCGAGGTCAAGACCTCGAAGGCGTACGGCTCCCAGGCCTCTTCGGCGTCGATCAGGGCCGGCGCCTTGTAGCCCATCAGGAGGTAGGGCTCTTGCGCGGGCGCCTTCACGACGATCCGCTTGGCCCCGAGCTGCTCGGGCTCGGGTTGCATCTTGGGAGCCCGGATCCGCTCGGGCTCGAGCGGGCCGAAGTGCTTCTCGGCCAACCGGAAGACCTCCTGCGGATCGACATCGCCTGCGACCACCAGGGTCGCGTTGTTCGGGGCATACCAGAGACGGTACCAGTCGCGCAGGTCCTCGACGCTTGCCTGCTCCAGATCGCCGGACCAGCCGATCACGGGGATTCGGTAGGGCGAGGCGACGTAGGCGACGGCGTTGAAGCGCTCGAAGGTCAGGGACTGGGGGTTGTCGTCCGTGCGGGTGCGGCGCTCCTCCTTGACGACCTCCAACTCCTTGACGAACTCCTCCTGATCCAAGGCGAGATTGCGCATGCGCTCGGCCTCGAGCTCGAAGGCGATCTCCAGTCGGTCGTTTGCGAGCGACTGGAAATAGGCGGTGTAGTCACGCCCGGTGAAGGCGTTCTCCTCCCCGCCGTTCTCCGCGATGATGCGCGAGAACTCACCCGGGGCGAGCCGCTCGGTCCCCTTGAACATCATGTGCTCGAGCAGGTGCGATATCCCGGTGATCCCGCCGTACTCGTAGCTCGATCCCACCTTGTACCAGACCTGCGAGATGAGGATCGGGGCTCGCCGGTCCGGTTTGACCAGGACCTTGAGCCCGTTGTCGAGCGTGCGTTCATGGACGGTCTCTGCCGCCGACAGCGTCAGCGTCGGCAGACACAAGAGCAAGCCTAAAAGAATTCGGTGCATGAAGACTCCGGTCGGATGTAAACCGCGTCCAGCGCGGTATGCGATGTTTTTGGATGGGATCGGCCCCGGCAGACGTGACGAGCGCTAGAGTTGGCGCGGTTTAAGAGATTAAAAAATATATCATTTTAAACTGCGTCTCTGCTGATGGCTGTAGATGCACGAAACATCGAACTCACTCGAAAACGGGCATCTCGCTCTGGACGCGGTTTAATCGGAAGGCGAAAAACCGCTGCGGGCGATGTTGGGGCAGAGACGGGGCCTTGGTAGTTCCCGGAGATGACGGTTTGTTAAGCCGCGCCCAGAGCGGTATGCGATGTTTTTGGATGAGATCGGCCCCGGCGGATTTGACGACCGCTGGAGACGGCGCTGTTTAAGACCGGGTTCACCCCGCGACGGGCGAGGCTTGGGGGATCTGGCCGCGGCGATCTGATAGCATTGCGTCCACACGGGCGGAGCGGCCTCGTCTGGCGTTGTATCGCAGTCACCGTCGAGTGCTCGACGGATCGCTCGTCTGCCCCTCGCTGTTTCTCTCCCCCCTTCAGGCATGTCGTTATGTTCGGTTTCGGAAAAAAGCACAGGAAAGCCGCGTTGCCGGAGTCGGATCAGTCGGCTGCCGCCGAGCCGTCAATCGGCCTCGGCGGCTCCGACGCGTCGGCCTTGGTGGCCGAGGCGTCGTCGGCCCAATCCGCGGTCCATTCCGGGTCGGTCGAGTCCGAGCCGCTACCCAAGCGGGGCGGGTGGTTTCGATCCAATCGCCAACCGGTCGAGGCGAACATGCCGAGCGCGTCTGCGTCGCCGGCTGTCGAGACGCGTGCTCCCGAGCCTGTTGCTGCCCCCGCCCCGGTTCGCGTTCAAGAGGATTCAACGGAGAAGAAATCCGGCGTCCTCTCGCGACTTCGCGAGCGCTTGACGCGGACCCGCGAGACGCTCGGCGACGGTCTCGGGACGCTCTTCATCGGTCGCAAGCGCATCGACGACGATCTCATGGAGGAGCTCGAGACCCTGTTGCTCACGGCCGACGTCGGTGTCCCCACGACCGCCCGCATCATGGAGGATCTGGCGAGCCGCGTGAAGCGCAAATCGCTCGCCGACCCGCAGGCACTGCTCCGGGCGCTCAAGGGCGAGTTGCGCGCCGTCCTGCTGGCGGCCGATGCCCCGGTTCGTCAGCCTGCAGCCGGTCGCCCCCAGGTCATCCTTATGGTCGGGGTCAACGGTGCGGGCAAGACCACCACGATCGGCAAGCTCGCCAAGCGGCTGCAGGAGGAGGGCAACAGCGTCATCCTGGCCGCCGGCGATACCTTCCGCGCGGCGGCGGTCGAGCAGCTCCAGACCTGGGGCGAGCGCAACCGGGTGAGCGTGGTCGCGCAGCAGACCGGGGCGGATTCGGCATCCGTCATCTTCGATGCCCTGCAGGCGGCCACGGCGCGCGGCGCCGATGTCCTGATCGCCGATACGGCCGGGCGGTTGCACACCAAATCCAACCTGATGGAGGAGCTGGCCAAGGTCGCTCGCGTCATGAAGAAGATCGACCCCGATGCGCCCCACGAGGTCATGCTGGTCGTGGATGCGACGACCGGTCAGAACGCGCTCAGCCAGGCGATCCATTTCCATCAGGCGATCGGTTTGACGGGGATTACGCTGACCAAGCTCGACGGCACGGCAAAGGGCGGGATCCTTTTCGCGATCGCGGACCGTCTGAAGGTTCCCATTCGTTTCATCGGCGTCGGCGAGACCATCGATGACTTGCGCCCCTTCGACGCCGACGAATTCCTCGATGCCTTGCTGAGCTGAGGAGGCGGGGCCGTGATCTCTTTCGAGCACGTCTTCAAGCGCTATCCGGAACGCGGCGAGGCGCTGAGCGATCTCAGCTTCGAGATGGAGGCCGGGGAGATGGCCTTCCTCACCGGGCACTCGGGCGCCGGCAAGAGTACACTGCTGCGCCTGATCGGGCTGCTCGAGCGGCCGACGCGCGGCCAGGTGATCGTCAACGGCCGCAATCTCGCCGCCCTGCCCAGACGCAAGATCCCCTATCACCGCCGCGAGGTGGGGATGATCTTCCAGGATCATCGATTGCTCCCGGACCGCAGCGTCTTCGACAATGTCGCCCTGCCGCTGGTCGTCGCCGGACTCGGGCAGCGGGAAATCGGCCGGCGGGTCCGGGCCGCGCTCGACCAAGTGGGTCTGCTCTCGCGCGAGCGGGCCACCCCGGTTGCACTCTCGGGCGGGGAGCAGCAACGCGTCGGCATCGCGCGCGCCGTGGTCGGGCGTCCGCCGCTGGTGCTGGCGGACGAGCCGACGGGAAACCTCGACCCCGACCTCTCGCGCGAGATCTTCGGTCTCTTCGAGCGCTTCCATCAGGTCGGCGTGACCCTCTTGATCGCCACCCATGACCTGGGTCTCGTCATGTCCATGCCGTATCGAACCATCACCCTCGCCGACGGGCGATTGGCCAACGACTCGGGGACCTGGTAAGCATGGCCAAGCCCAAGACGGCCAAGCCCAAGACGGCCGAGCCCAAGACGTCCAAGCGCACGCCGCACCGCCGCAGCGGTCCGCGTCTGCTGGACATGCCCGGGCTTTGGGCGAACAGGCATCTGCAGAGCGCGGTCGCGACCCTGGGGCGCCTCATGCGTACGCCGCTGCCGACCGGGATGACGATCGCGGTGATCGGGATCTCGCTGGCCTTGCCGGCCGCGCTCTTCGTCGTGACGGAGAACCTGCGCACCATGGCCGGCGGCTGGGACCAGGCGGCAGCCATCTCGCTGTTTCTGAAACAGGATGTCGACGATGCCGGGGCCGCGCGGTTGGCGGAGCAGTTGCGCGCTCGCCCCGAGCTCGCCCAGGTCCATCTGATCAGTCGCGAGCAGGCGCTCAACGAGTTTCGGGCACTCGGCGGATTCGAGGACGCCTTGTCCCAGCTCAAGAGCAACCCGCTGCCGGCCGTCCTCGCCCTCTATCCGCGCGCCGCATCTTCCGCGCCCGAGCGGTTGCAGGCGCTGCACGACGAATTGATGACACTGCCGGAGGCGGACTTCGCGCGGATGGATACGCTCTGGCTGCAGCGCTTCCAGGCGATCCTCGACTTGGCGCAGCGTGCGGTTCTGCTGCTCGGCGGGCTCCTGGGTCTCGGTGTCTTGTTGATCGTCGGCAACACCATCCGGCTCGAGATCCTGAACCGGCGCATCGAGATCGAGATCATGGAGCTGGTCGGCGCGACCGGGGCCTTCATCCGTCGTCCGTTTCTCTACGCCGGGGCTTGGTACGGCCTGCTCGGCGGCCTGACCGCTTGGTTCCTGGTGACCATCGCCGTCGTACTGCTCCAGCAACCGGTCTCGCGCTTGGCGACCCTCTATCGGAGCGAATTTCCGCTCACCGGCCTGGGACCATTGGCGATGCTGGTGATCCTCTCCGGGAGTATGCTCTTCGGTCTGATCGGCAGCTGGATCGCCGTGAACCGTCATCTGCGCGGCGCCGAGCCGGGCTAAACCGCGCCCGGTGCGGTATGCGATGTTTTTGGGTTGGATCGGCCGCGGCCGGAACCTTCGGTGTCGGAGCTGGCGCGGTTTAGGAGTGTTGAAGATGAGAACGGCAATCCTGCGTCTCCGCCTCGGTTCCGGGATGCACTCATCTTCGGACTCCCCGTTTGGTGCATCCACGGTCACGAGCGGGACCGTGTTTTAAAATGATATATTTTTTAGTATGTTAAACCGCGCCGGTGCCAGCGGCCGTCAAGTCTGCCGGGGCCGATCCCGTCCAAAAACATCGCATACCGCACCGGGCGCGGTTTAGATCCGGCTCAAACCCCGAAATCAGGACGTTCTTACCCATGTCGACCCCGATTGCGCGACCGCGCGTCAGCTTGCCGCGTCCCACCCCTGTGCAGCGTCTCGGGTTGCTCCTGGGCTCGATCGCCTTCGTGGTGCCGCTCCTGGTCGAGATCCCGGGCTTGGAGCCGGCCGGACATCGGATGCTGGCGATCTTCCTGCTTGCGATCCTGCTCTGGGTGACGGAGGCGATTCCCCTCTATGCCACGGCGATGCTGGTGATCCTGCTTCAGGTCCTGATGCTCTCGGATCAGGCGCTAGTCGGCGGCGTTGGTCCGCTACCGTCCGCGGCGAGCTATTTCGCGGCCTTGGCGAATCCGGTCATCATCCTCTTTCTCGGCGGTTTTCTGATTGCGGACGGCGCCCACAAATTCGGGCTGGATCGCAGCCTCGCGGCCGTGATGCTGCGGCCCTTCGCCGGCAACGCCCGCTCCTCGGTGCTCGGGCTCATGGCGATCACGGCGCTGCTCTCGATGTTCGTCTCCAACACGGCGACCGCGGCCACCATGTTCGCGGTCGTCATCCCGATCCTGGCGGCGCTGCCGGCCGGACCCGCCCGCACCGGCGTGGCCTTGTCGATTCCGGTCGCAGCGAACGTCGGCGGGATCGGAACCCCGGTTGGCTCTCCACCCAACGCCATCGCGCTGGGTGCTCTGGAGGCATCGGGCCAGGGGGTCTCGTTCGTCGGCTGGATGCTCCTGGCGGTCCCGCTGATGCTGGTGGTGTTGCTCTTTGCCTGGTGGTTTCTGACGCGTCGCTACATCGCCGCGGATACCCCGTTGACGCTCCAGCTCTCGGCCGACTTCGACCACTCGCCCGCCGCGATCCTCTTCTACGTGATCGCCGGTGCCACGGTGCTGCTCTGGTTGACCGAGCCCTTCCACGGTATCTCTTCCTCGACGGTCGGTTTCCTTCCGGTCGTCGCGCTGCTCGCAACCCAGGTCATGGGCGCCGACGACATCCGACGTCTGCAATGGCCGGTGCTTTGGCTGGTCGCCGGCGGGATCGCGCTGGGTGCCGGGATCGGCAACAGCGGTTTGGATGCCTGGCTGGTCGGTTTGGTCGCCTGGGATGCCCTGCCGTTGACGATCTTGCTGCTGCTGTTGGTGGGTGTCTCGGTCGGACTTTCCACCGTGATCTCGAACTCGGCGACTGCGAACCTGCTGGTCCCCTTGGCGCTGAGCCTGGCGATCGGGCTGCCGATCGATCCGACCGCGGTCGGCGTGATGGTTGCGCTCGCCTGCGCGCTGGCTATGGCCTTGCCGATCTCCACGCCGCCGAACGCGGTCGCTTACGCGACCGGCGAGGTGCCGACACGGGAAATGGTCGTCAGCGGCATCGCCATCGGTGGCTTCGGTGCGCTCCTCCTGGCGCTGGTGATGCCGACGCTCTGGGGCGTCCTGGGCCTGTTGTGACCGAGTCCGCTGATCGCGCAGGAGCGCAGCGAGCACCGACGGGCGATCGCCTCTCTCCCCTGTGGGTTTTGATCGTGGCACCCGAGCCCTTGGCCGGTTCGGTCGAGGAGGAGGTCGCGCGCGGGGTGGCCGACATCGCGGAGGTGGCCAGGATCGCCGATGTCGTGGAGGCTTGCGCCTTGGTGGCAGCGCATCCCGAGCGGGTCGTACCTCTCGTCCTCATGGCGGCTTCGACCGCGCAGCCCGAGTCAGTCGACACGCGCATCGCGACCCTGGACGAGCAGGCGGTCCTGCGCCGGGCGAGCGTCCTCCTCCTGACCGACCGAGTGCTTCACGATGATCTGTCGCTCTCGGTCGACCGCGACCGGCTGCATGCCGTGATGACCTGCCCGTGGTCGCCCGGCATCCTCGCCTGGCACGCGCGGGCTCAAACGGTGCGCTGGCTGAGCACGCACCGACCGACCGATCCGCGCACCCGGGCGCTCGTGGCGGTCGACGGACGCCCGGTTGCGCAGCCCGAGAGCGATCTGCTGCGACTGCTCGAGCTAGATACGCACGAGGTGGCCACCCAACTGCTCGCCGGGGTCGAGCGCGTTCTGGGTCCGCGCCCGCGTTTGCTCCTGCCGGCCGGGACACGCCTGATCCACGAGGGCGTCGATGTGGACGCCGTCCTGGTCGTGCTGCGCGGCAGGGTCGCGCTCGACCACGCCTCGCCGACCGGGGATCTGCGGCTCCACCACGACTCGACCGGGTCCGTTGTCGGCCTGCTGTCGCTGGCCCAACAGCAGCGCGCCTTCTTCACGGCGCGTGCGACGACCGAGGTCGAGGTCGTGCATCTCTCCTTCGAGCAGCTCGATCGCGCGCTGGCTGTGGATGCCTCTCTCGGTGCGGCGATGGCGGCGGTCTCCATCCGCGCCCTCGCCAAACGGCTGCGTCGCGCCGATCAGCTCCAGGTCGAGAAGACCCAGCTCAATCATGTCCTGGAGCGTGAGCGGCAACAGCTCTCCGAGGCGCTGCACCTGCTCGAGCAGGCCCGTTTGGATCTGGTCGAGCAGGCGCGCTACGCCACCCTCGGCGAGATGGCGACCGGGATCGCCCATGAGCTCAACAATCCGGTCGCGGCCATGCTGCGCGCGACGACTTATGTCGGCGAGGACCTGGAGCGTGTGCTCGCGAGCCATCCGCAAGGCCGCCTTGCGAGCGAGATCTTCGCGGCCGAGCGCGACCGTGCGCCGCGCAGCACGCGCGAGGAGCGCGCGGCGCGTCGACATCTCGAAGCGGCCCTCGGCGATATCGGCCTGGCCCAGCGTCTGTTCGATGCCGGAATCGAGGACCCCGACCGGGCGCGTGCGCTCGCAGCCGATCCCCCGAGCCTCGATCTGGCCGAAGCGGTCGCCGGCATCGGCTCGGCGGTGCGCAACCTCGAGGTGGCGTCCCGACGGATGTGCGAGCTGGTGACGAGCCTGCGCGCCTACGCCCGTCCCAAGGGCGAGCCGGTCGCCGGGGTCGATCTGCATGCCGGTCTCGAAGACACGCTGCGTCTCGTGGCGCACCGGCTGCGCGATGTCGAGATCGAGCGCCGCTACGGCGATCTGCCGCCGATTCGCTGCCATCCCGGCGAGCTCGAGCAGCTTTGGACCAACCTCCTGGCCAACGCCCGCGACGCGCTCGGGGACGGCCCCGACGGCGGCGGGCGCATCGCTTTGATCACGGATGCGCCCGACGCGCGGCATGTGCGTGTGCAGATTCGCGATAACGGGCGCGGGATCGATCCGCAGGTCCTGCCGCGGGTCTTCGAGCCGCGCTTTACCACCAAACAGGGTGCCGTGCGCTACGGGCTTGGGCTCGGCCTCGCCATCGCGCGGCGGATCGTGGATGCTCATGGCGGCACAATCGAGCTGAGCTCGCGCCCCGGCTGCACACGGGTGACTATAACGCTGCCGGTGGCCGGCCCGCCGGACGACGAGGACATCGAGACATGAAGCTGGCACTGTTGATTCTGGAGGACGAGCGCCCGGTCCGCGAGGCGCTCAGGCGCGACCTTGCGTTGTTCGCGCGTCATGTGCGCATTGAGGAGGCCGAGGACGTGCCGACCGCGTTGGAGGTCATCGATGAGATCGACGCGGCAGGCGATCGGCTCGCGCTCGTGATGGCCGATCACCGCTTGCCCGGAATCAGCGGTGTCGACTTTTTGATCGGCCTCGCGGCCGACGATCGCACCGCAGCCGCACGCAAGGTCCTGGTGACGGGCCAGGCCGATCAGGACGACACCATCCGCGCCATCAACGAGGCCGGACTCGACCGCTACGTCGCCAAACCCTGGCAGGCGGATGCCTTGTGCGACATGATCCGGGACCAACTCACCGAGTTTGTCGTTGCTGCCGGTGTGGATCCATTGCCTCATCTCGCCGTCTTGGACGCCGAGCGTGCACTTGCGATCGTGCGGGAGCGCGGAGATCTGTGAGCGGGAGTCTTGCCGGATGCGGAGGCTTGCACGGCTCCGGACCTGGAGCGTTCAGGTCTCACGGACCGTCTTTTGAAGCGATAGGGCGTCTACGCCTTGAACAGGTTCGCGATATTAAATCCCATGATTGTTCAGGGTGAAATGTGCCCTCAAGGCGTCTCCGTGAAATTTTGTTAATTTCGCATTCTATTGATTCTAAGATATAAATATCATCATCAGCGCTGACGATGAAGATCATCGGAACATACGATCTTGATTTTGAACGTGTCTGTCTTGCCGAATTTGCGAACCTCTCCTAGAGTCTGGTGAACTTTTGTCGCGGTCTGACCTCCAAAACCCCGCCGAAAGTGCTGGCAAAATCCCGAGCGTACTGCTAGGATATTTTCCAAGGTAACTAACTCAGGTATTGGATCATGGCCAAAGACTTCGCTCTCATGCCGACGGGTACCATCGACTCATACATCAGCGGCGCCTACCAGATTCCGGTCCTGACTCCGGAAGAAGAGAAATCGCTCGCCATTGCGCTGCGCGACCATGGCGACATGGACGCGGCGAAGCGGCTCGTCACCTCCCATCTGCGTTTCGTGATCCGCATCGCGCGGGGTTATCTCGGTTACGGACTGCCGCTTCCGGATTTGATCCAGGAAGGCACCGTGGGTTTGATGAAGGCGGTTCGCCGGTTCGAGCCGGACATGGGGGTGCGTCTCGTCTCCTTCGCCGTGCACTGGATCCGGGCTGAGATCCACGAGTACATCCTGCGGAACTGGCGTATCGTGAAGGTCGCGACGACCAAGGCCCAGCGGAAGCTCTTCTTTAACCTGCGC
The DNA here is from genome assembly GCF_003634315.1 of Thiocapsa rosea. Lineage (NCBI taxonomy): Bacteria > Pseudomonadati > Pseudomonadota > Gammaproteobacteria > Chromatiales > Chromatiaceae > Thiocapsa > Thiocapsa rosea. Next base: position 1,364,184 of record NZ_RBXL01000001.1, on the reverse strand, counting down.
AGCGCGAAGAAGCGGCTGGGCTGGTTCACGAAGGACGAGGTCGAGGCCGTTGCCGCCGATCTGGGCGTGAAGCCAGAGACCGTCCTGCAGATGGAATCTCGGTTGGCCAATCAGGATCTGTCGTTCGACGGTTTGGAAGACGACGATGACGACTCGCCCTCCGCGCCCTCGACATATCTACCCGACATGCGGATGGAGCCCGCCAAGCTGCTTGAGCGCCAGGACACCGAGCGCGACCAGCACCATCGTCTCTACTCCGCGCTCAAGGGACTGGACGAGCGCAGCAAGACGATCCTGCGCGAGCGTTGGTTGTCGGAAAAGAAGCAAACACTTCATGAGCTTGCCGAGCAGTTCGGTGTGTCCGCAGAGCGCATTCGCCAGATCGAGAAGAATGCGATGAAGAAACTGAGGCTCCAGCTCGAGGTGTAAGATGGTCCGCAAGCCGAGGTCGCAGCGTGCTCCGGCGAGCGCGTCCTCGGCCCCGTGACCCGAAGACGGTCTGCCGACCGCTTCTGGCCCCGTGCATACCCGATCCAAGGCGGTGGTCACCCCAACGGTGTCCGCCGCTTTTTTGTTTGGCCCTTAAACCGCACCCAGCGCGGCATGCGATGTTTTTGGATGGGATCGACCTCGGCAGACTTGACGGCCGCTGGAGTCGGCGCGGTTTAAGAAATTGAAAAATATATTATTTTAAACCGCGTTCCCGCTAATGGCTGTGGATGCACCAAACGTCGAAGTCACTCGAAAATCAGCATCTCGCTCTGGACGCGGTTCAATATGATGAAAGCACCCGACATCTTCTCCCACCGCAAGCATTGGGCTCACAAGCTGGGGACCGCCCCCGAGCTGCCCATGTCGCGCGCAGAGATGGATCTGCTCGGCTGGGACAGCTGCGACATCGTCATCTTGACGGGGGATGCCTATGTCGATCATCCCTCGTTCGGGATGGCGATCATCGGTCGGCTGCTCGAGGCGCAGGGCTTTCGTGTCGGCATCATCGCCCAGCCGGACTGGACCTCGGTCGAGGACTTCCGACGCCTCGGACAGCCGAACCTCTTCTTCGGCATCACCGCCGGGAACATGGACTCGATGGTGAACCGCTACACCTCCGATCGGCGTCTGCGCTCGGACGATGCCTACACGCCGGACGGTGCCGCGGGTCGCCGCCCCGATCGATCGGTGACCGTTTATGCCCAACGTGCGCGCGAGGCATTCAAGGGCGTGCCCATCGTGATCGGGGGGATCGAGGCGAGCCTGCGTCGTATCGCCCACTACGACCATTGGTCCGAGCAGGTCCGTCGCTCCGTCCTGGTGGATGCGAAGGCCGATCTCCTGATCTACGGCAACGCCGAACGCGCACTGGTCGAGCTGGCGCATCGCCTGGCGCGCGGCGAGCCGATCGAGCAGATCCGCGACCTGCGCGGGACCGCCTTCATGACCCGCGGCCGCCCGGAGGACTGGGCGGAGATCGATTCGAGCGGGCTCGATCGGCCGGGCCGAGTGGATCCGCATCCGGATCCCTACGCGGTTGCCGCGAAGGAGGCCGACGCGAGCGACTCCCCCTCGACCCCCGATGGGGCGCAGGTCCTCCGGTTTCAGCCGCGCCCGCAACGCACGGATCGCGCCCGCACGGTGGTGCGCCTGCCCTCGTTCGCGCAGGTCCGCGATGACCCTGTGCTCTACGCCCATGCCTCCCGGGTCTTCCATCTGGAGACCAATCCGGGGAACGCGCGTGCGATGGTCCAGGCCCACGGCGATCGCGATGTCTGGCTTAATCCGCCGCCGATCCCGCTCACCACGGCCGAGCTCGACCGGGTCTACGAGCTGCCCTACAGCCGCCGCCCCCATTCGAGCTACGGCGAGGCGCGCATCCCGGCCTGGGAGATGATCCGATTCTCGGTCAACATCATGCGCGGGTGCTTCGGCGGCTGTACCTTTTGCTCGATCACCGAGCATGAGGGCCGCATCATCCAGAGCCGCTCGGAGGAGTCCATCCTGCGCGAGCTCGAGGAGATCCGCGACCGCACCCCGGGCTTCACGGGCACCATCTCCGATCTCGGCGGACCGACCGCCAACATGTACCGGCTCGCCTGCAAGGATCCGCGCATCGAGTCGTCCTGCCGACGTCCGTCCTGTGTCTACCCCGACGTCTGCCCGAACCTCAACACCGATCACGCCCCGTTGATCCGGCTCTATCGCCGTGCACGGGCCATCCCCGGCATCAAGCGCGTCCTGATTGCCTCCGGATTGCGCTACGACCTGGCGGTGCGCTCGCCCGAGTACATCCGCGAGCTGGTGACGCACCATGTCGGCGGTTATCTCAAGATCGCACCCGAGCATACCGAGGCCGGACCGCTCAGCAAGATGATGAAACCCGGCATCGGGACCTACGACCGCTTCAAGGAGTTGTTCGACCGGTACTCGCGCGAGGCGGGTAAGGAGCAGTATCTCATTCCCTATTTCATCGCCGCCCACCCGGGCACCAGCGACGAAGATATGCTCAATCTGGCGCTCTGGCTCAAGCGCAACGGTTTCCGACCCGACCAGGTCCAAGGTTTTCTGCCGACACCGATGGCGACCGCCTCGGCCATGTATTACTCGGGTCGCAATCCGCTGAAAAAGGTCACGCGTGATTCGGAGCGGGTCCCCGTGGTGCGCAAACAGCGCCAGCGGCGTCTGCACAAGGCCTTCCTGCGCTACCACGATCCGGAGAATTGGCCGCTGCTGCGCGAGGCACTGAAGGAAATGGGCCGTTCCGATCTGATCGGAAACGGCAAGCGTCACCTGGTGCCGTCCTTTCAACCCGCCGGCACGGGTCTGTCGCCGGAAGGGCGCCGCAGCGCCGGTCGCCCCGGTCGCCCGGCCGTGCGAAATCGCCGACCGGCAAAGACTCAACCGTAAAAGATATCCCGATAGGCGGTATAGATGGCGATGGTCAGGACGGGCACGACAACCAGCAGCCCGAGCATGAGGGGCAGGGAACCGAGGATCACCAGCGCCATCGCGACCAGCCCGTAGATCAGGAAGGGCAGGATGTTTTTCAGGCAGCCGGAGAAGCTCAGCCCGAACGCCTTGAGCACCGGGACCTGATCGAGTGCCACCAGGCTCGGGGCGAAGAACATGGCCATCGCGAGCGGGATGCCGAGCAGCATCGCCACGAGCACCGGAAGGAGGATCATCGGGTTCGCGAAGACGATGCCGATGTCGTTCGGGTCCATCGTCGACAGATCCATCGTGCTTCCCATGGACGCGAATACCGCGGCGAACAGCAGCCCCGCGACGATCACGATGCCGAACGCCAGCAGCAGATAGACGAGACCGACCAAGGCGAGCGGCCCCGGACTCTGCGACACACCCGCAAAGAGGTGACTGATCTCGAAGCGACCCTCCCGAGACTGACGGTGCGCGCCGATCACGAGTCCCGCGCTCAGCATCGGCGTGAGGATGGTCACGACCAAACCGCCGACGAGGGGCACGATGCTGATCAGAATCAGGATGATGTAAAACAGGACCACCGCACCGATCCAGGCCCCCGGCTGTGCCTTGAACAGCTGCCACGCCTCGGTGATCCACAGCCAACCGTGTCCGACGGGCCGCGATTGAGGTGCCTGCAGCGCGTCGTCCTCAGGCTCGGCGCGAGGCGGTGTCAAATCGGCGCGCGGCGGGGCATAGGGGTTGTCGACCCGGTTTGGCGGGCGCGTTGGACGCATCCCGTGGTTGGCAAGGTAGCGCTCCACGACCACTCCGCAGGCCTGACAGATGCCGGTGAGCTCCGAAACGGCGTCGGCGCCGCATTTCGGGCAGCGTGTCGGACCGCCGTCGGCGCTGGTGTCGGGGGTGTTGCCGGCTTGTCGGCCGTCCCCTTGCCGTCCCTCGCCGGGCCGAGCCGATGCTTCGGGGCCGTTGGGCCGCGGTGCCGGCTGCGCGACGACCCCGCCCGTTCGGCTGCCCGCGGGCGCCGGTGCGGCGTTTGAGGTGGATTCCGGCTCGAGGGTCACCTTCAGTCCGATGGTGCTCAGCGCGTCCCGATAACGCTGCGCCTCCCCGCTCGTCAAGCTGTGCTTCAAGACTCGGCCGGGTCCGCCGAGAATCAGATCCCGCGCGGTGTCTTCCTGAAGTTTAAACTTTGCCGCCAGCCGCGGCACCACGTCCTGCAATGCATGGCCGGGCATAAGCTCGCCGGCGTAGAGGATCCGATAGCGTCCTTCCATCGCGGTTCTCCTGAGAAAGGCAGTGATACGGGAGCGACTCGGTCAAGCGATGTCCAACAGACCGCCGACGACCAAGAGGCGGGGTCCGCCCAACGGGCTCGTCTAAACCGCGTCCAGAGCGAGGTCCTAAACTTTACGAGTGAGCTCGACGTTTGGTGCATCTACGGCCCTTCACGGGGACGCGGTTTAAAACGATCTATCTTTTAATCCCTTAAACCGCGCCAGCTCCAGCGGTAGTCAAGTCTGCCGGGGCCGATCCCATCCAACAGCATCGCATACCCTGCCGGGCGCGGTTTAAGCGGTCAGGCGTCTCAGCCAGGCGAGGATGCCCGGTTCCGCCGCCCAGACGTCGCGCATCGCCTCGCGGTACATCCAGGCTTGGTCGTCGCCGCCGGGAAGGGTGTCGGGCGGGGCGAACCGAGGACGTTTGATGCGTTTACGGGTCAGATAATGCGGGATTCTCGGCAAGCGGTTGACGGCGGTCGTCAGCACCAGGCGTGCCCTGTCCTGCCGCCCGAGGCGGTAGAGTGCCAGCACCTCCCCGTAGGCGAGATCCGCCAGTCCATCGTTCGGAAAGCGCCGGGCCAGCGCCAGTGCGAGTTCGTCCTGGCCGTCGCGCAGATAGTGATTCATCAGCTCCGCGCGCACGCCGTGATTGTCCCGAGGGTTGAGTCGCAGCAGGGTCTCGAGCGTTCGTGCCGCACCGTTCGGCTCGTCTTCGTCGATCTGGCAGAGATACTGTCTGAAGAGTAGCCGCAACGCCGGGCGATTGGGGGGCGCAGACCAAGGAATATGTTGGGGAGCGTCCTCGGGCAGCACCTGATCCAGAATGCTCCGCGCGCGCTCGAGGAGCGGACGCAACAGGAGATGGGAGATCCACGGCAATGCGCTCTCGGGATGCAGGTAGAGGGCGGTCGCGAGATCGTCGAGCACCTCCAGACTGTCGGCGAGTGCCGGGTTCGCCTGCAGGTGATCGAGCCAGTCGGGGGTCGACCAGAGATCGACGTCCTCGTCGGGAACGAGCCGGGTGGAATCGGGTTTTGCCCGGGGAAAGACCGATTTCCAGTCGGTTTCGAGCTGGCGCAGTGCCGCCGGGGGGCGTAGCCGTACCGGGTTGGGGCCGTATCGCGAGAGGCCGAGGTCCCCGTCGTCGTCGTCGCCGTCCGGCACCGGGGCATCGAGGTCGTCGAACAACGCGAGCTGTCCCGGCAGCCACCCGGGCGCATGGACGTTCAGCGGCTCCAAGCGGTAAACGGGCAACGGACGTGCCTGAATCAGGGTGACCACGTCGTGAAGATCGAGCAGGACCGGATCCAGTGCATCCGAGTGGCTGTCCACGAGCGCTTGTTGCGGATCCTCGACGGCCTGGTTGAGAAAATCCAAGACGCCGGGATGGGTGAACCCGATCTGACGGAATCGGAACAGCCAGAAGCGGGCGCGCTCGCGGGCGATCCAGTCCTTGTGCTGGGCTGCAAGGAGCGTGATCTCGAGGATCGCCGTGCCGGGATTGTCCGGGTCGCTGCGCAACGCGGCCGTGAAGGCGGCATCGGCCTCGGGGAAATCGCCGTCGTCGATCGCCATGGTGCAGCGCCGCTGCCAGGCGGCGGCTTGCAAGGGGCGGCTGCCCTCGGAGCAGATTCGGGCGAGGAACGTCTCCTTCTTGCGCCGATGACCGAGGCGATCGTAGGCATCGCACAGGATGTCGATCGACGGCTCGAATTCACCGTCGAGATCCTCGAGCGATCCCGCAAACAGGGGTTCCAGGAGCGCGGCCGCGCGCTTCGGGCGATCCTCCGCGAGCCAGCGATCGGCGATGCGGGCAAGCAGGGGCTCGGGAACCGCATGCAGGTCGAGTGCCTCGCGCAGCCCGTGCTCGGGCAGCTCGTCGAGCAGGATCTCCCAGACCAGGTCGCTCGAGAGCTCGGGCACCTCGTCGATGGCGCCGCAGCACTCGCCGTAAGGGCTTCCCGAGCCGCAGGAGCAGGGTTCTTCGGGAGGATGAGGGGTCATCAGTCGCGTCTGGAAGGCGCAGGTCGGCTGCGGGGTCGCGTTCCAGATCGCGGTGCCGAGGAGATTGGCGAGGCGTCGACGCTCGACCTCGTCGAACTCGGTCCCGGACAACCCGAGCATCTCCGGGAGATGCGCGCGCGCCCAGTCGAGGAAGCTGTCCGGATCCGGTGCAAGCAGGATCTGTCGCACTGAACGCTGAATCACCTCTTCGAAGCGTTCGGTATCGGCCATGTCGTGGTCCAGCATCGCGATCTCCTCCGTCGGATGGAGGCAGTGTGGGGATGCGCCCGCCGCGGCTGAATCGGTCTCGCGGCGGATCCTGCATCATCCGATTGTAAACCCTCTCGGGTCGGCTGTGTCGATGACCTGAAACAGTTGAAGCTAAACCGCGCCCGGGACGATATGCGATGTGTTTGGATGGGATCGGCCCCGGCAGGCGTGACGACCGTTGGAGTCGGCGCGGTTTAGGTTGAATTGACACGCGGCGGTCACCCATCCCGGTTCCGAAAAACCCGTCTGCCCCGAGTATAGTTGCGGTATGTCCGTCCCCGATCATCCCTATGACTGAGCACAAGGTCAGAATCTTCGTCTCCTCGCCGTCCGATCTGGAGCATGAGCGTGCCCTGGTGAAGGATGTCATCGAGGCGTTGGCCCAAGAGTATCTCCCCTATTTCAGCCTCCAAGCCGTGCTATGGGAAGAGGAGGCCCTGACGGCCGCGCAGAGTTTTCAGGCCGGACTCCTGCGACCTTCCGAATGCGAGATCGTGCTTGTCATGCTCTGGACCCGGCTCGGTACGCCGCTTGCCGAGGACCCCTACGAGGGCATGACGGGGACCGAGTGGGAGTTCGTCGATGCGGTGCGGGAGTCTGCCCGCACGGGCACACCCGAGGTCTTGGTCTATAAAAAGACCGCGCCGCGCATGGTGGACGTCAACAATGCGGAGGCGACCCGCGAGGCGCTCGCCGACCGGCATCGACTCGAAGAGTTCTTCCGCACCCACTTCTTCAACCCGGACGGCAGCTTCAGCCGCGCCTTCAGACAGTTCGGCAACGACCGCAGCTTCCGCGAGCTGCTCGAAACGCAACTGCGCAAGCTCCTGAACCGACGCATCAGTGCGGAGCGGCGCCTGGCCTCCGATGCAGCCGACTGGCGCGGGAGCCCCTTCCGTGCCGGTACACCCTTCGAGCTGGCCGACGACCGCGTCTTTACGGGTCGCGAGATCGAGACGCGCGAGCTGGTCGCCCGCCTCGAGGTGCTGCAGGGTCCGGGGTGCGGCCTGCTCCTGTTGAGCGGTCCGAGCGGGGTGGGCAAAAGCTCCCTGATCCGCGCCGGGCTGCTGCCGCGTCTGGTTCGGCCCTTTCTCTTCCCGGGCATTGCCGGGTGCCGCTGGGGTTTTGTGGATCTGGAGGATCGCGACCCGATCGATGCCCTGGCCGTCACCCTCGCCGCGCCCGGTCTGTTGGGGCCGGCGCTGGACGGCTTCGGGCTCGATGTCGCGCGCCTGACGCGATTGCTGGTGAGCGAGCCGGAGGTCGCCGCCGATCAGCTTCTGGCCGCGCTCGCGCAGTTGGCCGATGATCCGGCGAGCAGAAGCAACGACGCGAACGGGCGTTTACAGCTCGCGGTCATCGTCGACCCGCTCGATCGTCTGTTCACGGAGGCGATGCGGTCGGAGCCTCGCACTCGCGCCTTCGTCAAGGCATTGGCCCTGCTCGCCGCCCGAGACGGCGTCTGGGTGATCTCCTCGCTGCGCAGCGACTACCTGCGCCACCTCAGGGAGATGCCCGAGCTCGCGTCGCTCCTGGACGAGCAGAGCTGGTTTCGCCTGGAGCCGCCGCCCGCGGCGCGGATCAGGCAGGTGATCGAGATCCCGGCACGGGTGGCCGGGATCGAGTACGAGGGCATGGCCGGCGGCGGACGCGGTCTGGTCGAGGCGCTGGAGTCGGAGGCGAGCCTGCTCGAGCACTGGCCGGCCGTGCTCGAGCCTGCCCTGGACGAGCTCTACCGCCGCGCGCGCGACGGCTCCGGCGATGCGGAATCCAATCGAAATCGGCCCCTGACCCTTGCCGATTATCGCCAGGTCGGCGGACTTTCCGGCTCATTGCTGGGCCGTGCTGACGCCCTTTGGGAGGCGTTGGATCCCGAGGTTCGAGATGCGCTCCCGGTGCTCTGCCGCGGTCTGATCGCACTCGAGGGCGGAGGCGCGTCGGGGCTTGGTGCACGCCGCGGGGATCTTCGCACCCTGAGCTGTCAGCCGGCGGTCGCCAGGCTCGTCGAGTCGCTGATCGAGGCTCGCCTGTTGGTCGCCGAGGGCGTGGCCGATCCTTCGACCCGGCTCGGCTGCTCGCAGGAGGCCCCGCGTCTCATGGACGATCTGCGGCGCATCATGATCCAGACCGGCGAGGAATGGCGCGAGCGGCTGCGCAGCCGGCGCGATACCGCAGGGCGCAATGAGTCGGTGCCGTCGGACGGCGATTTCGAGGTCGCCTCCGATCCCGCCATCGTGGCCTCGGCCATCGATCGCGACGCGGACCCCGACGCCGTGTCGGTCCTGCACTGGGAGGATTACCGTGCGCTCGCGACCTTCATCCATCCGGCCCTGTTCGAGCGGTGGTCGCCGATCCACGACTGGGTCGGGGACCCGAGCAACCGACGCGATCTCATCCTGCGCTATCAGATCTCCCGCCAGGCGCGCCTGTGGAGGCGCACCGATTGCAATCGCGAGTATCTGCTCGGAGAGGCCGGCTATGCCGCGGCGCGGCGCTTCGCCGATGCCTACGGCGAGGAGCTCGAACCCTTGGAGCAGGAGCTTCTCGAGCACTCGCATCAACACCTGGTGCTGCAGCGACGGCGCAATCGGTGGGCCCGTGTCCTCGGTCTGACCTTGGCCACACTCCTGGTGCTCGCCACGGGAGCGGCCTTCTGGGCTTGGGACGCCTCGCGCGAGGCCACCTTGAACCTGCAGCGCAGCCTGCTCAAAGCGGCCGATCTCGCCGTACGACAGGGCAACACCCCGGAGGCGGTGCGACTCGCCCTCAACGCCGGTCCCTATCTGCCCGAAGCGGCGACCGAAACCTTGAGTCGCGCCTTTACCACGAACCGTATGATCGCGATGGTCCAGTCCGAGGCAATGGCGGGCGACCAACCGCTGCCTCCGGCGTTTCGAGAAGACGGCGAGCGCTTGGTCACTCAATCGCGGGGCGAAGGTGCGCAGCTTTGGGCACTGCGCGGGCAGAGCTACCAGCCCGAGGCGCGTCTATCCGGTCCGGAGATCCCGATCCATTCGGTGCGCTTCGTCGGCAGCGGCGAGGCGCAGACCATCCTGGGGATCGGCGAGGACGGGGTTTGGCGGCTCCCGGCCGAGCCGGGGCAGCCGCCGGACTGGAGCTGCGGCGCGCGCCCGGACAGCCCGATCGCGCTGGACCGGGACGGCCGTTTTCTCGCACTCTCCCACGGTGCGCCGCAGGATCGCTATGCCGTCTGTCTTCTGGACCTGAGCCGCCCGGGTGCGCCGCTCTGGGACGAGCCCGTGCACGCGAGCGAGGTGCGCAGCATCGCCTTCGCGCCGGATGGGGAGCTGCTCGTCACCGCCTCGCGCGACGGCTCCGCGCGCGTGCTCCAAACCGGTACGGGAACCGAACGGGTGGTTCTGCCGAGTAGCGGCTCGCTCGGCCGGCCGGCCAACGATGCCCGGTTCGACCCCGCCGGTCTGCGGATCGCCGTGGCCTCCGCCGACGAGCGGATCCGTGTCTACGACCTCGACGGCGGCGAGCTTGCCGAACTCGGCATCATCGAACGCGACGGCCGACGCATTCGTATCCACAAGTCCGCGGTGCGCGAGGCGGTGTTCTCGCCCGGCGGACAGTATTTGATTGCCGGCGACGATGCCGGGCAGGTGGTGCGTTGGGATCTCGAGAGCCGCCACGCCGAGGTCCTCGGGCATCACGGACTGAGCGTGGAGCACGTGCGGGTCTCGCCGGGCATGGACGACGAGGATCGCGAGCCTCTTGTCCTGAGCGCCTCGCTCGACAAGACCGCGCGGCTCTGGGGCTTGCTCTCCGGCAGGGAGGTCGCGGTCTTCAGTCATGACGCCGCGGTGACGGATGCACGCTTCAGTGCCGACGGCCGCCGAGTCCTGACGTACTCGGATCCGGACGGCTCGGCCCGGCTCTGGTCGGTCAAGCCGACCGAGACGCTGGCCTTTCATCTCCCCAGCGCGGATCACGTCTGGCATCTGGCGATGGCCGAGACACCTGCATCCCCGAGCCCCGCATCGCCCGATGCCGGAGCGCATGATTCCGGGACGACGGAATCGGAATCGGGGGCGGGCTCGGGCTCGGTCATGCTGGCCACCGCGGCCTTCGACGGACGGGTCGAGGTCTGGCAGTACGATCGGCGCGACGATGCGCCTCCGCCGGTGCGCATCTGGACCCTGGCGGGGCATCAGGGGCGGGTCCGGCGGGTCGCCTTCTCGCCCTCGGCTGACCGGCTTGCGAGTGCGGGTCACGACGGCACCGCCCGGGTTTGGGATCTGAACACCGGCGGTGGGTGCCGCCTCGTGGCCGCCACCGACGGTGCGCCCTGCAGCCCTGATGGCGGGCGCGCCTGTCCGAACGTCCATCAGGTCCTGTTCGCCCCCGACGGGCGCTGGCTTCTGACCACATCGAGCGATCTCGCCGAGCCGGTCCGCTTCTGGAATCCGCAGACCTGCGCCCCGCTGGAGGCTGCACCCGGCTGGGGCGATGGCGGAAGCGGGGTTCAGGCCGCGGCGGTCTCCTCGGGTGTGGACGGAACGACGCTGGTCGCAACCGGCGACGACGGCGGCGGGGTCCAGGTCATGCGGATGGAGAGCACCGGCGGCTGGGTGCCGGTGTGCTCCGCTCAATGGCACACGAACACCGTCACCGACGCGGCCTTCTCCCCGGATGGTCGGTGGCTGGCGACCTCCAGCGAGGACGGCAGTGCCGCCCTCGTGGCACTGAACCACGAGGGTTGCGCGTCCCCCCGCTATCTGGAGCCCCAAGCCGGCATCCTCTACAGCGTCGCGTTCGCGCCGGACAGTCAGGCACTCGTTACCGCGTCATTGGACGCGAAGGCACAGGTGTGGGCCCTGGACGGCTCCCGGCTCGCGGATCTCGTCGGGCACAAGGATCGGATCTACACCGCCAGGTTCAGCCCCGACGGACGTTGGATCCTGACCGCCTCGCGTGACGGTGCGGTGCGCATTTGGATGCGTCCCACGCGTCCGAGCGTGTTGCCGGAGGAGTCCTTTCTTACACTCGATGGCGCCCTCGGCGGGGTTGCCTACGCAGACTTCAGCCCCGACGGCCATTCCATCGGCGCCGCCTACTGGGAGAACGCTACCCTGCTCTGGCGTCTCTGGACCGAAGAGACCGCGCCGGACCGCCGCCTCGAGGCGATTTGGGGCCGGGACCGCGCGCGCCTTGCCCTGATCCGCGAGGCCGCGCGCTTCAAGGCGGAGAACCGGCTCGACCGGCGCGAGCGCGATATCTCGGATGCGGCGCCGCAGGTCGAGTAGTTTCGCCGCCTGCCGCCTGCCGCCTGCCGCCTGCCGCCTGCCTCGCCGTCGCTTTCGTTGTCGTTGTCGACGATCGAAACGACAACGATTACGACAACGACAACGACAACGACAACGACAACGAATGGTCTCGACACATCTGCCATGCTGCACTAGCCTCTCGGGCGTGCAAGCATCAGTCCCCTCGAGCGAACGAGGATTCACCATGAGCCGTACCGCTGTCCTTTCCTGTCTTCTCGGCGCCCTGCTCGGCACCTGCGCGACCCAGGTCGCTGCCTTCAAATGCATGCCGCTCTACGGCAATTGGTGCGGGGTCGGATACCCGGTCGCCGGGTTCCCGCCGCCGGTGGATGCCTTCGATGCGGCCTGCATGCGCCATGACCTCTGCATCGCCGGTCCCGGCCCTGAGCAGGTCTGCGATATCGCCTTCGTCGGCGAGCTGCATGCCGTCGCCGCCCAAGTCGGCTATCTGCCGCGACCGCTGCAATGGGCCGAATACGTCATCCGCGTGAAGGCCGGCGGCCCGGTCGGGGGCATGCCGATGCCCTCGCCGTTCGATGCCTTCGGTCTGATGTCGAGCGTCGCCGCGCCCTGCTGGTAAGTCAGGAACGATTCAAAAACAACCGAAACACGTAGGATGGGTAGAGCGAAGCGAAACCCATCCAGCCCGCGCCAAGCCCATCGGAGCGAAACCCGTCAACGCGTCGGGCAGTTTCGACGAGAGTCGGAGTCAGTACGGTTCAGTGCGTGGTCGTTGACGCCGCGTGGGTCGCACGATGCGCGACGATCAGCTCCTTGGCCGCGTCGAACTCGGCATCGGTCATCTGGCTGCCGATGATGTTGCGCAACTGATCGGCGTCCGTGTCCCCTTGCGCGATGGCCAACGACAACCAAAAATGGGCGCGGGCCAGGTCGATCTCGACCCCGCGCCCCTCGGCATAGATGAGGCCCATCGCATACTGGGCGTCCATCTCTCCGCGCTCGGCGGCATCGCGAATGCGCGCGACCTTTGACGGGTCGTTGCGCAGCAGGATCAGGTCCTTGAGGTAACTGTTGTCGGCCATGCTGTCGATTCGGATTCGCGGCGGAGGCATCCGCATGAGTATAGAGCAGCCTTCCCGAGCTCGCGTCCCCGGCGGCGGGCTCGTCCGACTCCGCGTCGCCCGGCTCGGGTCTGCAGATCGCGCGGCGGACAGCCGCGTCGGATTTGGCCGAGGCTCGATCCGAGCTGATACCATTGGGCCGCGGACACCGATGTCCCGAACGCCATCCATCCAGTCTCGACGCCACCGACGGTGAGTCTCCATGCCCCTGATCAAACCTTTCGCGGCGCTCCGCCCGGCCCGCGCGCATGCCGCGGACGTGGCTGCCCCGCCCTACGACGTGATGAACGCCGCCGAGGCACGCCGGCTGGTCGAAGGGCGCCCCTGGAGCTTTCTGCACATCTCGCGCCCCGAGGTCGATCTGCCCGAAGGCATCGATCCCTACAGCCCGCCGGTCTATGCCAGGGCACGCGAGAATCTCGATCGGATGCTGGGCGAGGGTGTCTTGGTGCGCGATGCGGCGCCCGGCTACTACGTCTATCGTCTAACGATGGGCACACATCGCCAGACCGGTCTGGTCGCTGCCGCCTCGATCGATGCCTACGACACGGATCGGATCAAGCGCCATGAGCTCACGCGTCCCGTCAAGGAGGACGACCGGGTGCGCCAGATCGATGCACTGAACGCGCAGACCGGACCTGTCTTGCTCGCCTGCCGGGCGCGACCGGACATCGATGTCCTGCTTGCGAGCCTCGTCGCGAGTCCGGCCGAGACGGACGTCACCGCGCCCGACGGGATTCGACACGAGCTTTGGCCGATCATGGACGCGGCGCCGATCGCCGCGCTGACCGCGGCCTTCGAGGGCCTGGACGCACTCTATATCGCCGACGGCCACCACCGTTGCGCCGCGGCCTCGCGCGTCGCCGCCATGCGCCGCGCCGCGAATCCGCATCACACCGGGGCCGAGCCCTACAACTTCATGCTGTCGGTGATCTTTCCGCACGATCAGATGCGGATCCTGGACTACAACCGCGTGGTCAAAGATCTACACGGTTACAGCGTCGAGTCCCTGATGCAGCGACTCGCGGTCGCCTTCGAGATCGAGGGCGCACCGGGTCCGGTCGCGCCCGAGCGTCCCGGCGCATTCGGGATGTACCTGGCCGGTCACTGGTATCGGCTGGCGCTCGATCCGGGGCGGATCCCCTACGACGACCCGGTCGGGCGGCTCGATGTCAGCCTGCTGCAGGACAACCTGATCTGCCCGATCCTCGGCATTCAGGACCCGCGGCGCGATGACCGGATCGATTTCGTCGGCGGCATCCGCGGACTGGAGGCGCTCTCGGAGCGGGTCGACTCGGGCGAGATGGCCGTCGCCTTCGCGCTCCACCCGACCCGGATGGAGGATCTGATGGCGGTGGCCGATGCCGGCGAGGTGATGCCGCCGAAGTCGACCTGGTTCGAGCCGAAGCTGGCGGACGGGCTGGCGAGCCATCTGCTGACGGATTGAACCCGCAAGGATCCTCTCGACACGAGGCCCGCAACGACGCGCGCCGCATCCTTAGACTCGGCAGTGCGTCGAGTCTGCGTCAACGATCCAGTCCGCACGTTTTCTTTGCGCCCTTCGTGTCTTTGCGTTTGGCTTCGGAGATGTCCTCGATCCCGGTGAGACACGGTTTAGAATTTAATCGTTTTGAATACGTTAAACCGCGCCAGCCCCGACAGTCGTCGGAGCTGGCGCGGTCAAAACACTCCAACACATGACGCCTACCGCACCGGGCGCGGTTTAAGAGAGTCGCTCCACATCATGGTCAAACCCACCTACAACCTCCCAGAGTCGCATGGCGACGACGACGAGGCGATCCGTCACTGGCTCGACGGGTTGGCGAGCCATTATCCGACCGAGGAGCTTAAGCAGATCGCCGGCGCCTGCGCGGCACTGACGCGCTGCCGCGGCGACCGGCGTATCGAGACCGGCGAGACCCATGTGCGTCACGTGCTCTCCACGGCGGACATCCTGGTGCGTCTGCGGATGGACTTCGAGACCCTTATCGCGGCCCTGCTCAACGGCTGTCTGGATCAGGGCGACCTCACCGAAGCGCAGCTCGAAGATCGCTTCGGCCCCGGGATTGCGCGGATGGTCGGCGATCTCTCGCGCATCGGTCAGATCGCCAACATCGACGCCATCATTGCCGCCAAGGATCAGGACGAGCACGAGGAGAACCTGCGCCGTCTGCTGCTCGGCATCGCGGAGGACGTGCGGGTGGTGCTGGTGGTGCTCGCCGAGCGCGTCCACCTGATGCGCGCCATCAAGGACCTGGAGCCGGAGCGCCGCGCCAAGATCGCGCGCGACACCCAGCGCATCTATGCCCCGCTTGCCAACCGTCTGGGCATCTGGCAGGTCAAGTGGGAGCTCGAAGATCTGAGCCTGCGCTACCTCAATCCCGAGGAGTACAAGCGTATCGCCAAGCTCTTGGCCGAGCGCCGCGAGGAGCGCGAGGACTACATCGCGACGGTCATCCAAACCCTGTACGACACGTTCGGCGAGGCCGGCATCGCCGCCGAGATCACCGGCCGCCCGAAACATATCTACAGCATTTGGCGCAAGATGCAGCGCAAGGAGGTCGAGATCGCCGAGATCTTCGACCTGCGTGCGGTGCGCATCCTGGTCGGGTCGGTCGCGGACTGCTACGCCGCGCTCGGGCTGGTGCACGGGCTCTGGAAGCACATCCCCCGGGAGTTCGACGACTACATCGCCACGCCCAAGGGCAACATGTATCGGTCGCTCCATACGGCCGTCGTGGGGCCGGAGGACAAGCCGCTCGAGGTGCAGATCCGCACCCACGAGATGCATCAGCACGCCGAGTTCGGTGTCGCTGCCCATTGGGCCTACAAGGAGTCCAAGGGCCACGACGCCGAGTTCCAACGGCGCGTCATCTGGATGCGCAACTGGTTGGAGCTTAAGAACGAGGGCGACGAGACCGGCGGCTTCCTCGAGCGCTTCAAGGCCGAGTTCGAGCCGATCCACATCTATGTGCTCACCCCGCAGTCGAAGGTGATCGAGCTGCCCAAGGGGTCCACCGCACTCGACTTCGCCTATGCCATCCACTCGGAGGTCGGCAACCGCTGCCGCGGCGCACGCATCAACGGACGGATCGTACCGCTGAACTACGAGTTGCGCAGCGGCGAGACCGTCGAGATCCTGACCCAGAAGAACGCCTCGCCCAGCCGCGATTGGTTGAGCCCGCATCACGGCTATCTGACCACGGCGCGCGCTCGCAACCGGGTCCGCCAATGGTTCAAGCAGCTCGATCACGATCAGCATCTGCAAGGCGGCCGCGCCACCCTGGAGCGCGAGCTGAGCCGCTTGGGCATCGCGGAGAAACCCAATCTGGAAGAGCTGGCGACCCGCTTCAACTTCAAGCGGGGCGAGGATTTGCTGGCTGCGATCGGACGCGGCGACCTCTCGGTCGGACAGGTCGCGCGTCAGGTCGGGGAGCGCAAGACCGAGGAGGACAAGGAGATCGAGCCCAAGCTCCGCCAGCCGCACAAGCCGCGGTTGGAGGGCGCCACCGATGTCGTGGTGGAGGGCGTCGACGACCTCATGACCCATCTGGCTCCCTGCTGCAAGCCGGTCCCCTACGACCCCATCATCGGCTTCGTGACCCGCGGGCGCGGCGTGACCATCCATCGTAAGGATTGCAGCAACCTGCGCAACCTGCCGCCCGGCGAAGCGGAGCGTCTGATCGATGTGCGTTGGGCGGATCAACCCGCCAACGCCGGCTACTCGGTGGACGTGCTGGTGATCGCCGCGGATCGTAAGGGTCTGCTGCGCGATGTGTCCTCCGTGCTCTCCGACGACGAGGTCGACGTGCTCGGCGTCAACACCCATTCGGAGCGATCCACGGACACCGCCGCGATGCGCTTCACCCTGGAGGTGAAGAACATGGCGCATCTGGAGAAGATCCTGGCGAAGCTGCAGCAGATCCCGGATGTCTTGGACGTGCGGCGGTCTTACTGAGATGGGGCGGGCAGAGATCGACGAGGCGCCACAGCCGCAGACGCACGCATCGCTCGTGACCATCGCCGAGGCGTTCGAGATCCCCGCGCCGGTCGCGACGATCGAGCCTTACGGACGCGGGCTGATCAACGACACCTTTCGTGTCGCGGCCGATGGAATGTGCTATGTGCTTCAGCGGATCAACGGCGCGGTCTTTCCGGAACCGTTGCGGATCATGTCCAACATCGAGGCGCTCGATCGGCAGGCGCGGCTGCACCCCGATCTCGGATTTCGGGTTCCGGCGTTGATCGCGACCCGTGCAGGCGATGCGGGTCTGCGCACGCCGGACGGAAGCGTCTGGCGTCTCATGACGCTGATCGAGGATGCCGTCGGTCTACCCCGCATCGAGCATCCCGAGCAGGCTCGAGAGGTCGGCAGGCTCCTCGGTCGCTTCCATACCCTGCTGCAATCGCTCCCCGCCGAGGCAATGGGCGTCACCCTCCCCGGATTTCACGACACGCCGGCCTATCTCGCGCGCTTTCTGTCGGCCCTGGAGCGGGTCGAGGGCGCCCGGAACGACCCACAGATCGAGACCTGTGTCCGGTTCGCGATCGACCGCCAAGCGCTCGCGATGCGCCTCGCCGATGCGCGCGATCGAGGCGAGATCCCCCTGCGCGTGACCCACGGCGACCCCAAGCTCGACAACATCCTTTTCGATCGCAACAGCGGGCGTGCACTCGCCCTGATCGACCTCGACACCCTGCAGCCCGGCCTGATCCTGCACGATATCGGCGACTGTCTGCGCTCCTGCTGCAACCGCAGCGGTGAATCCGCGAATGGCCACACCGGGGTCGCGTTCGATCTCGCCATCGCCGAGCCGATCCTCGGCGCCTATGCCGCGCAGACGCGCGATTGGCTGAGCGCCGAAGAGATCGCCCTGATCCCCGAGGCGATCCGCCTCATGCCCTTCGAGCTGGGCCTGCGATTCCTGACCGACCACCTCGAAGGCGACCGTTATTTCAAGGTCGCGGAGCCGGGCGAGAACCTGCGCAAGGCCGGGATCCAGTTCGCCTTGGTCGAGGATATCGAAGTCAAGGCCGAAGATATCAGCGTGATGGTGAGCCGCTGCTTTCGCACAACCGTAAAATGGATCTGCCGGCAGGCAGAGCCGTAACCAGGAAAAGTGGTCGAAGGCTCTACTCGATGTCGTTGTCGTCCGGAATCCGATTACGACAACGACAACGACAACGACAACGACAACGACAACGACAACGACGACGACGACGACAACGACGACGACGACAACGACGACGACAACGACGACGACAAATGCCGCGACGGTTTGCTCGAGACCAACGGCGTAAGGGACTCGATGCCTTCCATGCATGTGCAGTCGGGATGCTTATTCTCGGAAATCGCCGTACCGCCAGCACAACCTGCAGCGCTTCTTTCACGTCCTTGGCCGACGTCGGCTCTTTTCAGGCTCATCCATTGCGACAACCGAAACCATGACCGCACCCGATGCCCGACTACTGTCCTCGCTGACCCACCTCGCCGAGCTGCTCGCCCGCATCGGGCACCCGCGGGCCGCGGAAGTCGAGGAACAGGTCACCCTCTTCGCGGAGTCGCCCGAGCGCGTGCGACACCGCCTCGACGCCAATGATTGGTGGGCCGGCGCCGGCTCACTGGCGGCCGAGACCATGGCCGATAATCCCGGTCTGCCCGAGGCGCTCTGGCGCCGCGAGGTCCGCGAGTTTCGCGAGCTGATGATCGAGATCGGCGAGGTCCTGCAGGCCGAAGGTGCCGCCAATCCGGGCATCTCCTCTTGGCTCCTCGCCTTCAACAACTGGAATGCGTCCGAGGTTTGAGATGACGCGCCTGGCGCGTCGGCAGCGTCCCCTCGGTCTTCGGCGACGGCGGTGGGATCCGCCGCGTGGGGTCGAACGATAAGCGTCCACGCGCACCGCAGGCCGCATAGTCGCTGCGCAATGCCGCGGTGGCCGTCTCCGCCATCCCCTGCAGCGACAGCCAGGCGTGCAGGCCCTCGTACAGATGCTCGAGCGGGATGCCGTGTGTCTTGCCCGAGTGCGCGTAAAACCAGTCGGACCAGGCGAGAAAGCGCTCGAACGGCGCATCGCCCAGCAGGAGCGGCAGGGTGCGACCGAACCGCCCCGAGTTGCCCACCAGATCCCAGTAGCGCGCGAACCGCGTCAGCCGCTGCATGGTCCCCCGGTCGATGCGATCGCTGGCGAGCAGGCTGTAGGGCGGGTCCGGGCTGAACACCAGCCCGAACCGCTCGGCGTGCCGACAGACCGGCGCGCCGCGCAGCCGCTTCAGTATCCCGACCTGGATCTCGTGGGGACCGATTCCCATCAGCCGGTCGAAGCCGGCCGCGAACGAGGCCGGATCCTCGCCCGGCAGGCCGATGATCAGATCGGCATGCAAATGTGCCGTGGTTTCGGCATGCAGCCAGCGCAGATTGGCCTCCGCCTGCACATCGTCCTGACGCCGCGAGATCAGCGCCTGGACGTCGGGATTGAAGGTCTGCACGCCGATTTCCAACTGCAGCGTGCCCGCCGGAAATGCCGCGAGCATCCCCTTCAGCCGCTCCGGCAGATGATCCGGGACCAGCTCGAAGTGCAGAAAGGGCAGGTCATCCGGGCACTCCCGGATGCGCTCCAGAAAAAACCCCAGGATCGCCGAGGCGTGATCGATCTTCAGGTTGAAGGTCCGGTCGACAAACTTGTACCGGCGAGCGCCGCGCGCGTACAGCCGATCCAGCTCCGCGATCAACGGTTCGAGCGGAAAGGGCCACGCGGTCCGATCCAGCGCGGACAGACAGAAGGCACACTTGAACGGACAGCCCCGCGACGCCTCGACGTACAGATTTCGCCGCCTCAGATCCTGGTCCGAGAACTCGTCGTAGGGAAAGCGGATCCTCTCCAGAGGCGGCTGCTCGCCCGCATGCACTTTCGCCGCGGGCCGCTGTCCGTCCAGGATCGTGCGCGCCAGCCGGGCGAAGGTCACCTCGCCCCAACCCGTCACCACATAGTCGGCCAGCGCGCAGATCCGCTGAGAGTCGACCTCGTGACTCACCTCCGGGCCGCCGAGCACGACCACCACATCCGGAGCGGTCTCCTTGAGCAATTCGACCACACGCGTCAGGGGTTCGACATTCCAGATGTAGACCGACAACCCCACGATGCGCGGGCGTTCGGCCAACAGTTGTTCGACGACCTCCGCGGGTGCCGCGCCGAGTACAAACTCGCACAGCATGCTGACCTCGCGCAGCGGCCCCAGATTCGCACGCAGATAGCGCAACGCCAGCGAGGCATGCGCAAAGCGCGCGTTCAAGGTGGCGAGGACGATCGGGGTCGGCATGCAGGGCTCCTGATTCGGTGGACAGGTTAACCTGTTTTGACTCTTTCTATTCCGGCAGGCAAAGCTGCCATGCAGGCTGGAGGCGCGTAAACTTTTCTACTCGATTGAGTTTGTTTCGCAAGATATTCCAGTGCGCCAGATCAAACGAATCCCGATACAAGTAGGCCATCCAGTCCGCCAGGAGCACGGCTGCATCGGTTTCCGTGTCGCCGGTATCACAGTCAGCAAGCCCGGCGCTGTGACGGTACCCGGTCACAATGGTTGCCTCGTCATAGCCCAAGCGATGGAGTGCAACCGCCGCTGTACCTGCACGGAATGTCGTATCCTCGGGCAGAATCGATTCTGCCGATGAGGCAACAGGGTCGAGTGCCGCCGGTAATTCCGAGAAATGAAGGTTGGCAAACAAGGCTTGAACGTAAGCAGCCAGTTCGGGCGTATTCGCAATATGCCAAAAATTGAAGACCACTGTTTGGCGTGGCTGTGTAACCTCGGTCACCCCATGGTATGAATCTGCGTGAAGCGTAAACCCAAATGCCGTGTTGTATTCAGGGTCAACACTGAACACTGCTTTGCCCTCCGGCGATGAGAATAATTCCAAAACACCGCCATGATCAGGTTGCCATTCTTGATTAAGTTGCACGACCAGTCGCGCAATCTCGTAGCCCAAAAGCGGCCGGTCACTATGTATGCCGATGACGTGCCCAGGCAGCATTCGTTGAGCCGTGACGTCAACGCGATCAACGAGTGGCAACCGGGTAATCTCTCGCATTCTAGCGAGTATTTCGGCCTGAAAGGATGCCGGAATCGTCTTGGTGACATCGCAAAGAGAGCATCGGTAAAAGGCACCATCCCGATGCTGCCAATCATTGGTCCGCAAAAATAGTGCCTCCAGCACAGCACACTGGTCCTCTGAAAATGCAGAGTCCACGCAAAAAAAGGGGAACGGGTTATGGTGGTGATTCGCGTGCAAGAGCAACGGCTGAACTCCTACGCTGCGCGCCGAGCGGGAGTCCCGCAGCCGCGGAGGCAATATGCTGAGCGCGTCATGCACGCCGTGAGGCCATATCAGGGCGTTGTCGTGCCCGGCGGACCAACGGGGAGTCGCACACTGTCCGGCATGGAGAGACTATCCGGGTGTAGACGACATCTACCGAGCTTTCGCTCGCCGCTTCAACCAAACCTCCAGCCCCTGCGCATTCAGCTCCGTATCAAGGCTGAGTAGCTCGGCGATGGCGTCGTCCGAGAGCGAGACACCGTGGGCGCGAGCGCCGGCGACCAGATAGGCACTCACGGCGCTTTTGATGCGGGACTCGCGGTCCGGATCGGCGTTGTCCTCCTCGGCGAGTGCGATGTCGGCGAGGGCGCGGATGCTGGCACGCAGGTCGTCGACCAGATCTGCGGGGTTTTGGACTCGGCCGTAATGGGTGAGATACATGGCTTGCGGCGCATAGGCCATGAGCTTGTCGAGGCTGTCGAGCCAGGCGTCGGGGTCGAAGGCGACCGGGGTGGTCGGGGCGAACAGCCAGGGGCCGGCGGCGGTGTCGAATTCTCGGTAGGAGATGCCGAAGGTGTCGCCGGTGAAGAAGCCGCGGCTGGTCTCGTCGTAGATGCAGCCGTGGTGGTTGGCGTGTCCGGGCGTGTCGATGAACCTCAGCTTACGGCCGGCGAGATCGAAGGTGTCGCCGTCCTGCGCGATGATGATGCGCTCCTCGGGCACGGGTGTGAGTGCACCGAAGTCGCGGGCAAAGGCGTCCTCGCCATAGACCGCCGTGGAGCCGGCGGTGAGGCGGCTCGGGTCGATCATGTGAGTCGCGCCCTTGGGATGAATGACCAGACGCGCGTTCGGGCAGGCGGCCATCAGGGTGCCGGCGCCACCGCCGTGGTCGAGGTGGACATGAGTCGGGATGACGTAGTCCACATGCTCCGGGGTCAGGCCCAGGTCGGCGATCACGCCGAGCAAACCCGGAACGGAGTTGGCGGCGCCCGTGTCGATGAAGGCTAGCCGATCCGCGGAGCGCACCAGATAGCAGGCCGCAAGGCCGTGCCGGTAGAGGCCGGTCTCGAGGCAATAGAGACCGTCGTCGATCTGTTGGTAGGGTGCGGGTGCGGTGGACATGCGCGTGCGTACTCCGATGTGAATGCGTGGCTTGGATGGGCGCCGAGTCTAAACCAAGCGCCGTCTTGATGCAGCGCAGCACCCATCGGGGTCCGGGTTTGTATCGGGTAACACCTGAGATCCCATCGATATTTTCCCTATAAACAGTCACCCGCATGACGTAAGCTTCAGCCCGTCGATTCGGGGTTCCGTCCCGCTTCATGCGGTGCTGCAAAGGCGTTGGGAATTCAACGAGCCTCGAACGGTGATGAGGTCGCGAACCTGGCATCTCGGGATTGCTCACGAGGCGATCTGTCGGAGCCTCGGCCTTCGCCCCGGCCCCAGGTCCGACCCGCTTGCCTTTTGCCGAAACCTTGTAGAATCTTAGCGCCTCGCTCAGTCTTCGCTCAGGGTCGTGTTGCTCGGGATCTGAAGGATTGCCGACCGCGGGTCGGCCGCTACCGCAGATCCGGACAGCCCCTTTGCCGGTTTCCATAACAATATCGGAGGAATCAGGATGGACAACGCTGCCGTCGCGGACGAACCGCGCCACGTGGAGCCTCGCGTCAACAAGATCACCCTGGATCACCCCTGGCAATGGCTTGCCAAGGGTTGGCGGGACATCAAGACAGCACCTGTCTACAGTCTGAGATACGGTGCCATGATCGTGCTGCTCAGCGGTCTGATCGTCTGGCTGACGGTCATCGGGCATTTGACCTTTTTGATCCCCTTCCTGACCGCGGGTTTTTTCTTGATGGCCCCGTTTTTGGCGATCGGGCTCTATCAGATGAGCGCGCACTTGGAACGCGGTGAGCCGGTGGATCACTGCCAGGCATTGGAGGCATTCAAGCGTAATCAGGGTCAGTTGGGGATCGCGATGGGGTTCCTCCTGATGACGATGCAGCTCTGGATCCTGGCATCCGTGTTTCTCTTCATCATGATGTTCAACGATCCCTTTCCACCGTTTTCGCGCTTTATTCCGGTCGTCGTCCTGTCGGGCGAGTATTTGGGACTCATGCTCGCGGTGATTCTGGTCGGCGCCTTTTTCGCCATTTGCGCCTTCTGCATTAGCGCCATTTCGGTGCCGATGCTGATCGACCGCCCGATCGACGGCTTCACCGCGATGCGCACCAGCGTCCGCGCGGTGGCGCTGAATTGGTTGCCCATGTTGCTGTGGGCGATCCTGCTGGTCGGGATCGTGGGGCTTGGGCTTCTGACCTTCTATATCGGACTCTTTATCGCCGTTCCCTTGGTGGGACATGCGACCTGGTATGCCTATCGGGATTTGGTGCCCAGAGATTGAGTGACTCCGGCCATAGCGTTACGTGGCGCAGAGCGCCACGGGGGTATGCGTGACACCGCGGAGCGGTGTTACGCGTTTCTGAAGAAGGTGGGGTATCGCTGCGCTCTTTGGGTGCGCGGTCACCGGGGGCGGAGCGGGGAGGATGGGTTTCGCTGAGCTCTACCCATCCTACGGTTTTGGTTTTTTTGAGTTGTTCTTTATCCTCCTAGACCGCGTCGGCGAGGATCGCGCTGATGCCTAAGAGGCCAATCCAATCCCGAGACCGTGCATAGGACTCCGGGACGCGGTCTAGTCAGGATCGAATCGATAGCCGAGTAGCTCGACATCCGCGGCAAAGTGTTTCGCGACCAGCTCGGCGGTCGTGTCCGTGTAATAACCCCGATAGTCCTTGCTGCGATCGGTGGCCTTGCGCGCATGCGGAAGTGCCGGCGCGGGGATGCCGATGCGCTTGCAGGCGACAGCGAAATCCTCGTGCAGACGCTCGTAGCGACCGATGAAGTCCACGATCACGGCGCCGTGCAGGTCGATCAGATAGTCGCTCTGCAGCTCGATCGAGGTGTCGACGTGATATTGGTACGGCCGCTCGGGGTCGAGCTTCCAGCGCAGGAAGGGCTCGAACTCGGTGTGGCCGCCGAGGTACTGCGGCCGTTCGCGCCGGATATGGTGGAACGAGCTGACCTGAAGGTCCCAGGGGTTGCGCACGAAGGCGAACTTGAACAGCCCGTCGAAGACCTCCTTGGGCAGCATCTCTTTTGCGGCGATCGCCTTGGCATGGCGGGGCAGCTTGGTGGCGATACGGTGCCCGCTGAGATGGCTCAGTCTGCTGCACAGAAACATGGACCAGTACCAGGGATCGCGCCAGCGCAGCCCTTCCAGCGCGGCGCGCACGCTGGTCCCGCCGGTCTTGGCGATATGGACGAAGAGAAAGCGATGTTTGGGCGAGAGCAGCATGGTGTAGGGTCAGCGGGGTCGATAAGCCTGAAAGCGGTCGTTGATCACGCTCGGCGTGAGGTCTGCTCTTCCGGGTTGAAGCCGGAGGAGGCGGCGTCAATCCGACCTGGGTGTCTTCTTCTTCGCACGCGGGTGGGCCTGGTCGTAGACCTGCGCGAGATGCTGGAAGTCGAGATGGGTGTAGATCTGGGTGGTGCCGATATCGGCATGGCCGAGCAGTTCCTGAACCGCGCGCAGATCGCCCGATGATTCCAGTAAATGGGTGGCGAAGCTGTGCCGCAGCAGATGCGGATGCAGGTCGCGCGTAGCGCCTTGCACGCGGGCCCAGCGGGCGATGCGCACCTCGACCGTGCGCGGGTTGATCCGCGTCCCGCGACTGCTCACGAAGAGTGCGGGCTCCCCCGCCGCAGCCAGATTGGCGCGCACCTGCATCCAGCGCTGAACGGCGTCGCGGGCCTTGCTGCCTACCGGTACGCGCCGGGTCTTGGATCCCTTGCCCAGCACGCCGAGCTCGCCCTCGGCCATGTCGATGTCGCCGACGTTGACCGAGACCAGCTCGGCGAGCCGCAGGCCCGAGGAGTAGAACAGCTCGATCATGGCCTGATCGCGGATCGTGAGCAGATCATCGTCGGCCGGATGGTCCAGCAGGCTGCTCAGCTGATCGGCGTCGAGTGTCGCCGGCAACCGCCGGGGGCTCTTCGGTGCCCTCACCCCGACGGCCGGATTGGATCCGGCGAGCCCCTCGCGCAGCAACCAGCGATAGAGACTGCGCAGGCTGGACAGCTCGCGCTGCAGCGTCTTTCCGGAGGCGCCGCGACGGTGCCGCCAGGCGAGATATTGACGCACGGCCTGCTCGTCGAGCTTCTCGATGGCGAGTGATTCGGCCTCGCTCAGCCAGGCATTCAGCCGCTCGAGATCGCGGCGGTAGGCGATTAGGGTTTGCTCCGACAGCCGTCGCTCATGGGCGAGATGGCCGAGGAAGGATTCGATCAGGTCGCCCGATGTACTCATGTCATAGCAGTGAGTAGTGAGTAGTGAGTAGTGAGTAGTGAGTAGTGAGTGCAGCCCCGAGCTTCGGCGGGCGATCTGTCAAAAATTCTATTTATTTCATTGTCCTAAATCGCGTCAACTCCGACGCTTAAGGATCTGGCCGAGGCAGATCCAATCCAAAAACCATGCATATCGCTCCGGACGCGATTTAGCTCGTCTCGTCGCAATGTCCCAGCGGCACGACGCGCAGCTTCTGTCCGAGGATCTCGCCGAGCCGGTCGAGCAGCTCGGTGCCCATGTCCGGGCGAAAGCGCTCCCCGTCGTGGCTGCCGATCGCCAGCACGCCGGCATGGCCGTCCGCACGGACCGGCACCAGCGCGGCGGATCGGATCTCGGCCCCCGCCTGGCCGAAGAGGATCTGCGCCTTCTCGCTGTTGAGCGGGCCGCACAAGGCATGGTGGCGATCGACGAAGTCGCGGAACGCCAGCGTCAGTGCGTCCGGTCGAGGGCCGCCCTCGTCCTCGGTCTGGAAGAGCTTGAGCGTCATCGCTTCGGCCGAGAACTCGGTCAGGAGCGCATCCTTGAGCAGGGCGCAGATCTGCTGCGAATCCTGCGCGGCAATGAGCTTCAGGACCAGATGGTGGAGCCTGCCGGAGAGCGCCTCGTACTCGCGGGCACGCGAGATGAGATGCGTGAGGCGGTGGCGCTCGGCTTCCAGCTGCTTGCGCAAGAGGCGCACCTGCTGCTCGATCAGAGACACGGCGGCCCCCGAGTCGTGCGGGACCTCGAGCGCCGCCAGGAGCTTCGGGTTGCGGGCGAAGAAGGTCGGATCGCTCAGGAGATAGTCGATGACCCTGGATTCGATCTCCGGGTCATCGGTCGCGACGGGCGCGGGTTCGAGGGGAGTCATGCGCAATACCTCCCTGCGGGGGTGATGTCGGGCCTCGCGATCTCGGCCCGACCTGCTGCGGTCTGTTGGATGTCGTGCACGCGGTCGGACCCGCCGAGGCTTCTCATAGCGCGATCTCGCCTTCAAAGACCTGCACGGCCGGTCCGGTCATCCACACGGGTTCGCCGGGTGCGTTCCACGCGATCAGAAGATCTCCGCCGGGCAGGCTGACCCGAACCCGCGAGTCCACCAGATCGCATCGGCGGGCGTGGACCATGGCCGCGCAGGCACCGGTGCCGCAGGCCAAGGTCTCGCCGGCGCCGCGCTCGTAGACGCGCAGGCGCAGATGATCGCGGGCGAGGATCTGCATGAAACCGACATTGACCCGTTGCGGGAAGCGCGGGTGGGCTTCAACCAAGGGGCCGATGCGCGCGAGCGGAGCCGTGTCCAGGTCCTCGACCAGGATGACGGCGTGCGGGTTTCCCATCGAGACCGCGCCGATGACCAGCGACTCGCCCGCGACAGCCAGGTCATAGGTGAGCGCTTGCCGATCCGCCAGAAAGGGAATCCGCTCGGGCCGGAACTCGGGCGCGCCCATGTCGACACGGACCTGATCGGCGTCCTCCAGATAGAGTCGAATCGGACCGGCGGCCGTTCCGACCGGGATCTCGTCGTGATCGGTCAGGCCCCGGTCGCGCACGAAGCGGGCAAAACAGCGCGCACCGTTGCCGCACTGCTCCACCTCGGAGCCGTCGGCGTTGAAGATGCGGTAGTAGAACTCCGTGTCGGGCAGGCGCGGCGGCTCCACGAGCAGAATCTGATCGCAGCCGATCCCGAAACGCCGGTCGGCAAGACGGCGGGCGAGTGCGGGGTCGATCGCGATGGGGTGCGCGGTGGCATCCAGGACGACGAAGTCGTTGCCCAGGCCCTGCATCTTGCTGAAGGCGAGTCGCATCCGTTCACTCACTCGGGCAGGCGTCCCGAGACAGCCAGATGGCGGTCGCTGACGACGCCGACCTTGAGCCCGTCGAGCCCCGCGACGGTCAGCTGTTCGGCGACCTCCGCCGGCTCGAAGGCGGCGAAGAGCGAGTTGCGGAAGTCATCGCGCAAGACCTTCGGCTCGCCGTCGGCATAGGTCGATACCAGCGCCTCGACCCAACCGGCCGAGGCGGGGCGCATCAGATCCATGATCAGCACCAGCGCACCGGGCTTGCCGGTCTCGATCAGGGTCCGCCACAAGACCTGAGGGTCGTGCAGATGGTGCAGCAGGCTGTTGGAGATGATCAGGTCATAGCCGCCGCGATCCAGGGCCGCGGAGGGGATTTGATCGCGGATCAGTCGACACCGCTTGGCCACACCCGGCAACGCATCGAGCGCGGTTTGGGCGAGATCCAGCATGGGTTGCGAGCCGTCGAGCGCATCGCAGGTTGCCTTGGGCCAGGCCCGCAGGAAGCGGATGCTGATGTCCGCCGGCCCGCAGCCGATGTCGAGTGCGCGTGCGCCATCGAGTGGACCCGGGTCGAGCCGACGCAGCAGCTCGATGAAAAGCGTGTTGGATTCGTTGAAATCCGCTTGGGCATAGGCGAGCGCTTGCTCGTCGCTGTCCATCAACTCGGGTTCGGGACGGCGTTTCATGACGGCAGAACGGACTCCCCGGCGAAGAGACTCGCGATGGTCTCGCGCTCGCGCACCAGATGCACGCGATCGCCGTCGACCATGACCTCGGGCACGCGCGGGCGGCTGTTGTAATTGGAGCTCATGGTGAAGCCGTAGGCGCCCGAGCCGCGCACGGCGAGCAGGTCGCCCTCGCGCAAGGCGAGCTGGCGTCCCTTGCCGAGGAAGTCTCCGGTCTCGCAGACCGGGCCGACCAGATCATAGCGGGCCGGCTCGGCGTCAATGTTGTGCATCACCGGCACGATGTCCTGAACGGCCTGATAGAGCGCGGGGCGCACCAGGTCGTTCATCGCCGCGTCCAGGATCGCGAAGCGACGCTGGCCGTTGTGTTTGAGATATTCCACGCGGGTCAGCAACACGCCGGCGTTGCCGGCGATGGCGCGGCCGGGCTCCAGGATGATCTCGTAGGGGCGATCGCCGAGCAGGTAGCTCATGGCCGCGGCATAGGCGGCGGGCTCCGGGGGATGTTCTTCGGTGTAGCGGATGCCGAGTCCGCCGCCGATGTCGAGATGCGCGATCGGGATGCCGATCTCGCCGAGCCGCTCGGCCAGCGTCAGCACGCGCCCGAGTGCGTCGATAAAGGGGGCCAGATCCGTGAGCTGCGAGCCGATATGACAGTCGATCCCGCTCACCCGCAGGTTGGGCAGTGCCGCCGCCCGGACATAGACCTCCTCGGCCGCATGGATATCGATCCCGAACTTGTTCTCCTTCAAGCCGGTGGCGATGTAGGGATGGGTCTGGGCATCGACGTCGGGATTCACCCGCAGCGACACGGGCGCGACCACGCCCATCTCCCCGGCGATCCGATCGAGTCGAACCAGCTCGGACTCGGACTCGACGTTGAAGCAGCGAATCCCGACCTCCAAGGCGAAGCGAATCTCGTCCTCGCGCTTGCCGACCCCGGAGAAGATCACCTTGGCCGGGTCGCCCCCGGCGGCGAGTACGCGCTCGAGCTCCCCGAGCGAGACGATGTCGAATCCCGAGCCCAGGCGCGCAAGCACATTGAGCACCGCCAGATTCGAGTTGGCCTTGACGGCGAAGCAGACCAGGTGCGGATGGTCGCGAAAGGCGCGGTCGAAGGCGCGCCAATGGCGTTCCAGCGTCGCACGGGTATAGACATAACAGGGCGTACCGAAACGCGCGGCGATGTCGGCGAGCGGGACATCCTCGGCGTAGAGGACATCGTCGCGATAATTGAAGTGATCCATGCGGTCTCGGGAGGCTCTCGGCTTGATGGAATTAGGGGGTGATTGGGGACGATTCGGCTAGGGTCTGTCGGGGGGTGCGGCCGACTCGGGAGGCGCAACGGGGGCACTCGGGACATCCGAGCCGAGATCGGCTGCGGGCGCCGACACCTCGACGATCGGCCGCTCGGGTAGATAGAGCGGGCCTTTCTGACCGCAGGCCCCGATCATACTCGCGATGCCGAGCACCGTGACGAGGAGGTAGAAAGCTGTTCTGGCCCAGCAGTGCATGCGTGCCTCGTTCGGGTCGGTCCCATGACGATCGGGAGTATACCCGGACTTGATGTTGGTCGGGCGGCTCCCCCGGGAGCCGCCCGACCAACATCAAGGTGGTAAAAAGCTTGGAAGAATTAAACCGCGCCCAGAGCGGTGCGCGATGTTTTTGGATGGTGCCGGCTCACGCAGACTTGACGACCGCTGGAGTCGGCGCGGTTTAACGCCCCTCGGTCGCCTTCGCCGCCTCGGGAACAACCCGGAAACGCGCGGCGGTCGTGCCGCCCTCGGTCGTCAGCCACAGTTGCTCGCCCTCGATACGATAGCCGCGCACCATCCCGAGCGCCGCGGCATAGGCCGCCGCCTGCTCGGCAACCGCCTGCGGGTCCCGGCAGGCCATGCGGGTGGTGGCGATGGGGCCGATCATGAGCCGACTCTCGTCGAGGGTGAAGCCGCTCATGTAACGGTTGCAGCCGTCGGAGCCGGAGAGGGTTCCTTCCGCGGTCAAGGCCAGGGTGATCTCGGTGCCCTTCACCGTCGAGACCAGCGCCTCCTTGCCGTTGTTGTAGGTGTCCAGTCGCCAGGTGACGCCGACCAACGGTGTCTCCGCCAGCGTTTCGAGCAGGATCAACACGGCGCCGTGGGAATCGAGCAGCTCCAACGTCTGCCCGGCCTGTCGATAGCCGGCCACGGCGGCGAGATGCGCCGTGATCGCCTGCTCCAAGGCCATCAACGACTCCTCGCAGGCCATCATGGTCATGGCCATGCGCGGGTCGATCGTCAGACGATCGCCGTCGAGGGTGTAGCCACCCGAGAAGCTATTGCAGCCCACGTTGCCGGAAACGCGACCCTCGGCGAAGGCGAGTCGCGGCGGCAGCTCGCGGGTTTCGATGGAGACGAGATCGTCCTCGTCCTCGTCCTCGTCCTCGTCCTCGTCCTCGGCGTCGGACCGATAGGCGAGGATCCGCCACGGCGTCGCGTCGATGGCCGGCACGGCAGTCTCGGCGCCGTCCGCAGTCGGCTCGTCGGTCGCAAAGGACGGAGCGATCATGCCGGTCAGGCCGATCAGGCCGAGAAGAACCAGGGTTCGAAGGGCTGACATGCGCGAGTTCCTCTGTGATTCGGGTGGGCTGGGTCAGGGTTTCGGCCATCGCCGCAGTGAGCGCGAAGCGCCGAGCGCCGGCGTGGAACATGTCCTGTCGATCCGGTGGAAGCGGCGTCACCCCGCCAGTGTAACCCCGCCCGAAAGACCTGCCGAGCCGTCGCGGGAGCCCTGCGCGGTAAACCCGAGCGGATCACTTGAGCAATGACCCTGAATCGGCTTAATCTCCGGCTTCGCGGGCTCGGGTTCACCGAGCCCTGCCACGAAACCCCGCCCTACGAGGGCAAGCCGGCAACACGATGCGCGAGGTGGATCCGATCCATGACAGGGCCAACGTCCGAGATGCCGACACGCATGGATCCGCACCCGTGAGGACCGTGGCGCGACGGTGTGCGCTTGGATGCCGAATCGTTGTCCTGTTCGTCGGAGCCGTCTTGACCGGCACGGCGGCAGCCATCTCCGACCCGCTCGGCTTGGAGGAGGCCCTGGAGACCGCGTCCGGTCACCCGCGGGTTACGGCCTCGCCGGAGGTCGCCGATCTCCTGCCCCGTCGCCAATCGCTCTACCTGGACTGCCAGCGGCTGGCCTTTCGCAGCTCGAGCGTCGCCGACCCCGAGCGGAACCGCCCGCTCGAACCCCTGATCAGCGCCCGGGACGCGCAGCGTCTTGAAATCATGGAGCGCTTCTTCGACGTGCTCCTCGCCGATCTGAGCTTCTCCACCGAGAGCGAGGCCATGGCGGTCGCCTACATTCAGTTCGACCGCGCCTCCGTGCGCAACGAACTCGGCCAGATCTCGCCCCTGCGTGTCCTGGAGCTGGAATCGGTCTATCAGGAGATCCTGCACCGTCGGGCCGCAAGCGAGATCAGCCAGCAGTTGACGCGCGCACTGCTCGCACAGGCGCTCGGCAATCCGGCCGATCTGCCGCGCAACCTGCTCCAGCCCGCCCTCTCGATGCCGCCCGACCCTCTGCCGACCCTCGACGCCGTTCTCGCACGGGCGGCCGAGACCCCGGTCGTGCTCGGGTTGACGGCCGGCCGCTCGCAGGCCGACCGCGACCTCATTGCGATGGAGATCCGCCAGCAGGCGTTGGAGCTGCTGCTGCGGCTGCGCGCATTGACCGCGGCGGAGCGCAACCTGCGCACCGAGTTGGCCTGGCGCGATCTAAAGCTCGACGAGAGTCGCACGCTCTACGAGCAGGAGGTGACCGCCGATCTGGGTTACTCGATGAGTCAACAGACCCAGACCCGGCAGCAGAGTCAACGGGTGAGCTTCTGCCGCGCACTGGTGTGGGCGGAACTCGAGGCCCTTGCCGGGCAGCCCCTCGCCGAAGCGGCAGACGGAGATCAAGATCAATGACGAAACAGGCGTGGATCATCGCCCTCGGCGCGCTCATGCTCGCCACGGAGGCCTTCGCCGCGGCGGAGCTCAAAGGCTGGCTCGAATGGGTGCATGAGGTCGAAATGCGCGTGCTCGAAAACGGCGTCGTCGACGAGGTCCTCGTCAGCGCCGGTCAGCATGTCGTGAAAGGCGATCTCCTCTTGCGGATGGATCAGCGCGAGGCCCAAGCCCGGCTCCTCGAGGCCAAGGCACGCGTCGCCCGAGCGCGCGTGGAGGTGGAAAAGGCCGGGCGCGATCTCGTGCGCAGCCAAGAGCTGTTCGATCGCGGCTTGATCGCCATCGAAGAACTCAAGGATGCGGAGCTTCAGCAGCTCGCCGCCGCAGCGGAGGAGGAAGCCGCGAAGGCGGCCGAGGCCACGGCGCAAGTCGCACTCGAACACACCGAGCTGCGCGCCCCCTTCGACGGCATCGTGGTCTCGCGCAAGGTCTGGAACGGTGCGGTGATCTACAAGACCATCCAGCAGGAGCCCCTGATTGTGATCGCGCCGGACGATCAAATGCTCGCCCGGGCCTTGGTGACCGCCGGCACGCTGCGGCGCTTCAAACCGGGCCAGCCGGCCCGCATCAAGATCGACGGCGCCGTGCGCGACGGGCGGGTTTACAGCCTCGGTGTCCAGGCCGTGCGCGTGGAGCTCGAAGGCGCCGTCTACTATCTCGACATCATCTTCGAGCGCCGCCCCAACGAGCTGCTGCGGCCGTCCGAGACCGTGCAGATCGTTTTGCCCTGATCACCGCCGCGCATCTCGGCCTCGCTCGTAAGAGCGACCACCCAAAACATCACTCGCTCGTGACACCCGCTCTGCGGTGTCACGCATGCCCCTGGCGCTCTGCGCCACGATGGCCGGAGTGACGAGCAAGGCCCGCATCTTTACGCGGCGCGGACGCGGCATGACCCGCAGGCGCGCTACGGCTTCAAGCGCCGGCTGGCGCGGTTGCTGTATCGCCACGGCCGGGACCGCCAGCGGATCCTCGATCTGTTCGCCGTCATCGACTGGATGATGCGGCTGCCGGACCCTCTCGAGCAGGCGCTTTGGAACGAGATTCAAACGATTGAAGGAGAACGCAAGATGGCGTACGTGACGAGTGTCGAACGTCTGGCGAATCAGCGCGGACAGCAGGAAGGCGAGGAAAAGGGCCGCTTCGAGGGCGAGGCGAGGGCGCGGTGAAGGGCCGCGTCGATCTCTTGGCCCGCCCAAGACCCCGGTCCCAGGATTGCGGTTGCGCACCCTTTACCGCATGATGAACCGCACGATCAAGCATGAATCCAGGAGTCCAACGTGACCAGCATCAGCGCCAACGAGCTGAAGACAAAGGGCGTCGCTGCCATCGAGACGGCCCTGTCCGGGCACACAGAGGCCGTGGTCTCGGTGCGTGGCAAGGACCGGTTTGTCGTCATGGACCTGGCCCAGTATCACTACCTGCGGGAGTGTGAGCTGGATGCGGCTCTGGCCCAGACCCAGGCAGACCTGGCCACCGGCCGTTTTGTGGAGGAGTCTCCGGATGACCACCTCAAGCGCATCGATGCCTTGCCGGACCCGGCGGAATGACCTTTCGGCTACTCTTCACGGAGCAGTATACCCGCCGCGCGGCGCGCTTCATCAAGCGTCATCCCGAGCTACGCCAGCAGTACCTGAAGACGCTGGAATTGCTTCGGGCCAATCCGTTCCACCCCTCTTTACGCCTGCATCCACTCGAGGGTCGCATGGCGGGCCTGTACTCGGTATCCATCAACCTGTCGTACCGCATCACCCTTGAGCTCTTGATCGAGGACGAGCGAATCACGCCGGTGAACGTGGGCGACCATGACGCCGTCTACTAAACCGCGCTCGGTGCGCTTTCAGAAAAATCCGCGCGGGCGTTTCATGCAAACCAAGAACACATGACGTTTAATTTGGCGTGGTTCGCTCCCAACTGCAAAGTTCTCTCGGCGGAACGCTCGGCAACATCAGCGGCGCGAACACTGTAGGGGCGACTCAAGTCGCCCCTACAGTGACTCTCGACAACAGCAAGGGCTCGAATTTCAGTACATGTCCTGCGGATCCACGTCCAGCGACCAGCGCAGCCCTTTGCTTCTGGGCAAGGCGCGCAGGGCGAGGCTCCAGCCGGCAAGAAACCGCTGGAGCCGCGGGCGTTGTGACGATTGGATCAGGAGCTGCGCGCGGTGACGCCCGCCGCGGCGCTCCATCGGGGCTGGGACCGGGCCGTAGCACTGCACCCCAGTCTCGGCGAGACGTTCGGTACGGCCCTCTGCAAGCCCTTCTGTAAGCCCTTCTGCAAGCCTTTCTGCAATCAGGCGCGCCTGATTCAGGAATGCCGTTGCGGTTTCGGCGGCCGGGGCCTCGGCGCGCAGCAGGGCGAGATGGCTGAACGGCGGCAGCTCGGCCTCGCGTCGCTCGGCGAGGGCCGTGGTCGCGAAACCCGCGTAACCCTCGCGCAAGAGACTTTGGAGCAGCGGGTGCTCGGGGTGGCGGGTCTGGAGGACGACCCGACCGGAGCGCTCGGCGCGTCCGGCGCGTCCGGTGACCTGCACGATCAGCTGTGCGGTGCGTTCCGGTGCGCGGAAGTCGCTTGCGTAGAGCGATTGGTCGAGATCCAGGATCCCCACTAGGGTCACGCCGGGGAAGTCGTGTCCTTTGGCCAGCATCTGAGTCCCGAGCAGGATCTGCACCTCGCCGCGGCGGACCTCGTCGAGGAGGCGCGCCAGCTCGCCGCGACGTCGGGTGGTATCTCGGTCGAGCCGGGCGATGCCGACGCCCGGAAACAGGGGGCGCAGCTCCTCGTCGAGTCGCTCGGTGCCGCGTCCGAGCATGCGCAGGTCCGTCCCTTTGCAGTCCGGACAGGCGTCGGGCAATGGCCGAGTCCAACCGCAGTGGTGACACCAGAGACGTCGTCGGGCCAGGTGAAGCGTGAGTCGTGCGTCGCAATGCGGGCAGTCGCCGACCCATCCGCAGGCGTGACAGGTGAGCACCGGGGCATAGCCGCGGCGGTTCAGGAAGAGGAGCACCTGGTTGCCGGCAGCGATCTCGGTCCGCATCTCTTCGCGCAGGACCGCGGAGAGCCCGGCCTGGAGCGGCTGATTGCGGATGTCCAGCAGCGAGGTCCGCGGCGTGCAGGCGGCACCCGCGCGCTGCGGCAAACGCAACCAGCCGTAGCGCTCGGTCTGCGCGTTGTTGAGCGTTTCGAGCGAGGGTGTCGCCGAGCCGAGAACGACCGGGCAACCGACCAGTTGGGCGCGTCGCACGGCAACGTCGCGTGCCGAGTAGCGGAAGCCCTCCTGCTGTTTGAGCGAGGCGTCATGCTCCTCGTCGATCAAGATCAGCCCGAGCCGAGGCAGGGGCGCGAAGACCGCCGAGCGGGTCCCGAGCACGACCCCTGCACGCCCGGAGGCGGCGCGGTGCCAGGCCCGCTCCCGTTCTCCTGCAGCCAGCCCGGAATGCAGCACTGCGGGCGGATCGGGCAGTCGCGAGGTCAAACGCTCGCGCAACTGGGGGGTCAGGCCGATCTCGGGAACGATCAGAAGGGTTTGGGCGCCGCGGGCGGCAGCGGCCTCGATCAGGCGGATATAGACCTCGGTCTTGCCGCTGCCGGTCACGCCGTCGAGCAGGAAGGGGCTAAACCCGCCGAGCCCGGCTGCGACCCGACGCAGCGCCTCGGCCTGATCCGCATTGAGCTCGGGACCGGGGGCGGACTCGGCGCGGGGTGGGCGCGTGACGGGCCCAGCCGGCGCGAGGCGGCAGGTCTCCAGCAGGCCGCGGGCACGCAGGCTGCGCAGTGTTGCGGCGCAAGGACCCAGGCATGCGGTCAGATCCGTCACCGCGATTCCCTCGCGTGTGCTCCTGACCAGGCCGAGAAGCTCACGCTGTTTCGGTGCGCGCCGCAGCGTCTCGAGGTCCAGGGTCCGGCCGGCGGGCGTCGCCGAGACGCCCGGGACCTGCTCGTCCAGGATGGGTTTGGCCTGGCGCAGACGGGCGGGGAGGGCGCTGAACAGGGCCTCTCCGATCGGCTGCCGGTAGTAGTCCGCCGCCCAGCGGATCAGGGTCAAGTCGGCTGCGCTTAAGACGGGGCGTGGGTCGAGGAGACGCTCGATCGGCTTCAGGCGCGCGGGATCCTGATCGGAGGTGTCGCGCAGCTCGAGCAGGATGCCCACGCGTCGACCTTGGCCGAAGGGTACCAACACACGCTGACCGGGCAGCAGTGACGGCGTTGCCGAGCCGTCGTCCGATGCCGGAGCCGGCGGCAGATAATCGAAGGCATCCATCAGCGGCGCAGCGACGGCGACACGCAGGATCGAGCCGGGTTTTCCGAGTGGGGCAGGTGGCACGTTGGTTGAGCGCGTTTTCCGAGGACGGGTTCTTGAGGACGGGCGGCAGTCGTCGATTAAACCGCGTCCCCGCTAAGGGTCGTGGATGCACCACACGTCGAGCTCACTCGAAAGTGGGCATCTCGCTCTGGACGCGGTTTAGACGCGGGACGTCCACGCTTGGCTAGGAAACACCGGCAATCACTTGTCGCGGAACATGAAACCCGAGCAACTCACAATTTCTGTGGATAAGTCTGGGGATGACTCGTGTAAAGCCGATGCGAGCAGGCGCCGTTGTTACGGTTTTGTTCGTTTGGAAACTTTTTGGCCAATTTGTAAACATGTTTTTAATCAATGTGTTGCGCATTGCCTCGGCCGTTCCCGCCGGGCGCCGCGAAACCGCGCCGGGCGCCTTCGCCCGCATGCGAGGCGGCTGTGAATGATCGGTTGTGCAAACAGTGGTTTCGCCACATGACGGCGCCGGGTTGCGCAAGAAGGTCAACTGTGTATCATGCTCGCAAATTCCGAGCCGTAACGCCGCTATGTTGTCACTGACTCAACAGGTACTGCGAACGGATTTGGCGGGTATGCCGATGGAATGGGTGGACTACCGGGTTGCCGCCCGGCTGTATTTCCTTGGGCAGGTGGCCTATGCCTGCGGCGATGCTTTGTTCGAGCTGCGCGGCGGCATCAACTCAAGTACCCACCGACAGAGTCGTCTGGAGATCCACTCCATCATCGCGACTTACGGGACGCATCACGCCCTGAACAAGCTTCAGGACGATTATGCGCCACCTCTGTCGAACCGCACCCTGTTTCACCGCGACGACCACATGTGCATGTATTGCGGCAGCCGCTTCTCTGGGCGTCATCTGTCGCGCGACCACGTGCGCCCCACCAGTCGCGGCGGAATGGACGTCTGGAACAACGTCGTGACCGCCTGTCTGCGCTGCAACAACTTCAAGGCCGGGCGTACGCCCGAAGCGGCGGGCATGGAGTTGTTGGCCGTGCCCTTTACGCCGACGCATGCCGAGTACATCTTCCTGATGGGACGCCACGTCCTGGCGGATCAGATGGCCTTTCTGCGCGCCCATTTTCCGCGCTCGAGCCCCTTGCATCGGCGTGCCGCTCGGGGTGTCGAGGAGATCCCGATGAATGAGCCCGACGAGTGAGCCCGATCGGTGATCGGGGCGTTATTCATAAGCTCGGTCGGTAGGGTGGACGAGCGAGAGCGCAGTCTACCGATCCCCGCGCCGACGCTGGTGGACTGCGCTACGCTTGCCCACCCTACAGTGCTTGTCTACTCGACCGCCGCGATCAGCGACGTGGCCGGTTTGATGGACGAGGCCGTGATCGGGTGACCTGATCAGGAGGGTGAGCAATCCAGGTGAATGATCGCGCAACGATCGCACGCCATATCACGAGTGCGACCGGCCGGCCTTTCCGGATCCAACGAGAGCAATCGGTCGGAGGCGGCTGCATCAATCGCGCCGTCGTTCTCGCCGACGGTGCGCGAGCCTATTTCGTCAAGCTCAACAGCGCAGACCGGCTGGCGATGTTCGAGGCGGAGTCCGAGGGGCTCGCCGCACTGCGCGAGGCGAAGGCGATCCGGGTTCCGGAGCCTGTCTGCACCGGCATCGCAGGCGCCCAAAGCTATCTGGCCATCGAGCATCTGGATCTCGCCGGGCGCTTGGACGGTGCGGAGGCGGGCCGTCGACTCGCGCAGCTGCATCGATGCACCGCGCCCGACTTCGGCTGGCATCGCGACAATACGATCGGCTCGACGCCTCAGCACAACGCCCGAGCCTCCGGCTGGGTGGACTTCTGGCGTGCGCATCGGCTCGGGTTTCAGTTGGATCTGGCGGCCCGCAACGGCTACGGTAGGGCGCTGTCGGACTCGGGCGAGCGGTTGATGTCGGTCCTCGACGACCTGATCGGCCACCGTCCAGCGCCTTCTTTGCTGCACGGGGATCTCTGGGGCGGCAACATCGGCGCAACCCGCGAGGGCGAGCCGGTCATCTTCGATCCGGCTGTCTATTACGGCGACCGGGAGACCGACCTGGCGATGACCGAGCTCTTCGGCGGCTTCGGGTCCGACTTCTACGCGGCCTATGGGGAGACCTGGCCGCTGCCGCCCGAGTACGGCACGCGGAAGACCCTCTACAATCTTTACCATGTCTTGAATCACCTCAACCTCTTCGGCGGCGGCTATCTCGCACAGGCCAAAGGGATGATGGATCGGCTGCTGGCGGCGGCGCGTTGAGGGGGTTGGGTGCGCGGCGCGGGGCATCCTCATTTCCTTGAAGATGACGGATATGTTAAAAGGCACGCTATTGCGACCAAGATTTGTCCACACTCTGCTTGAGTTACGCCGACCCTTTCTTCTCCATGCCCAGAGAGCTCCTCATCCTGCGACACGCCAAGTCCGACTGGGACTCGGTCGCGACGAGCGACTTCGACCGTCCCTTGGCCAAGCGTGGAAAGAGCGACGCCCCCAAGGTCGGCGCCTGGCTCTATCGGGAGGGTTTGGTCCCGGATTTGGTGGTGAGCTCCCCGGCCGAGCGCGCCAAACAAACCGCGTCGAAGGTCTGCAAGTGTCTCGACATCAAGAAAAAACAGATCCTCTGGGATGCCGACATCTACGAGGCCGAGGTCCCGAAGCTCTTGTCCGTCCTCGGGCGCTGCTCTCCCGAGGCGGCGATCGTCCTGCTGATCGGCCATAACCCGGGTCTCGAAGAGCTCCTCATGCACCTCGTCGGCGAGGATCTCGAGATCCCCGACGACGGCAAGCTCCTCCCCACCGCCACCGTCGCCCGACTGGAGATGCCAGACGACTGGGGGGCCCTGCCGTGCGGCAGCGCCCAACTGATCTCGATCACCCGCCCGCGCAGCCTAAAGGGCTGATCCCGTCAACGATTCCTATCCGCAGGCCCTGCGGCGTCCGAAGAACATTCCCTTTTTGCTTTTTTTCTCCTAAACCGCGCCCCGCCAAGTCCGCATGTATCCGCTAAGGCCGCAGCGGCCCCGAAACGTCGCATGTCGCGTCGAGCGCGGTTTAGACGTCGAATCGGTCGAACTCCATGCTGAACTGCCCCCGGCCTTGCGTGAGGCTGCGCAGCGCGGTGGCATAGCCGAGCAGGGGTTCGAGGGCGGCCTCCACGCGGATCGCGATGTCTTCGCCGACGGACTCGGTGCCCTGGATCAGGGCGCGTCGTGCCTGCAGATCGCCCAAGACCGTGCCGAGGCTCGGCTCCGGGATGACGACCTCGACCCGCATGATCGGATGCATCGCTGCCGGCTCGGCGCGTTCGAGCGCCTGGCGCAGCGCCTTGGATGCCGCTGCCCCGAGCGCCTCGGGGGTGGAGGCCGCGCCGAAAAGCTCGACCTCGGTGATCCGCACCAGGACGTCTTGGACTTGGGCGGCGAGCAAAGGCCCGGCCGCCAGGGTCGATTTGAGCGATTGCTCGATCGCCTCGC
The DNA here is from genome assembly GCF_003634315.1 of Thiocapsa rosea. Lineage (NCBI taxonomy): Bacteria > Pseudomonadati > Pseudomonadota > Gammaproteobacteria > Chromatiales > Chromatiaceae > Thiocapsa > Thiocapsa rosea. The sequence continues at coordinate 1,324,364 of NZ_RBXL01000001.1, read as the reverse complement.
GTTGCGCAGCGCTCGGCTCCGCCCCTTCGGGGATGACGCGCGCGGCCCATTCGATCCGCTCGCCGGTCCCTCGCGGGAGCGGCTCGATCGCGAGTGCGACGCGCGCCATGAGGTCCTGCTGACGCGGATCGGGCGTCGGCGGCGGTGCGAAGAGGGCATCCGCCGATGCCGGCCGGCGGATGGTCTCGCGCACGGCGACGGCGGGTCGGCCGCTGCGGATCCGCACGCCGAACTCGCGCTCGATGCGCTCGAGCACGATCTGAAGGTGCAGCTCCCCCATGCCGCGCAGCAGCCGTTGGCCGGTCTCGGGATCCTCCTCGACGCGCAGCGTGGGGTCCTCCTGCTGCACCTTGTCCAGGACCTCGAGCAGCTTCTCTTCGTCCGTGCCGGCGGCGGGCTCGATCGCCAGCCCCAGCACCGGGGCGCGGGCCTCGATCCGTTCGAGGCTCAGCAAGTGACCGGGGGCGCACAGCGTATCGCCGGTCGAGGCGTGGCGCAGTCCGGCCAGGAGGACGATCTCGCCGGCTTCGGCGCGGTCGATGCGGGTCTTCTTGCCGGCGTCCACGTCGAAGAGACGTGCGACCTGCTCGCGCCGAGCCCCGCCGGTCGGGGTCGGCACCTCCACCGTGTCGCCCGGCGCCAAGGTCCCTCGGTAGATCCGCACGAAGACATGACGGCGTCCGTCCCAGAGTTGGACCTTGAAGGCGAGGGCCGCCAGCGGACCCTCGGTGCCCATGGCGATCTCGACCTCGGTTCCGTCCGCAAGCACGGCATGTGCGGACGGCCGGTCCAGCGGGGCGGGCAGGAAATCGACCACCCCGTCGAGCAGCGGTTGAACCCCGAGATTGCGGAGCGCACTTCCGCCGTAGCAGGGGCAGAAGCGGCCTGCCAGCGTGCCGCGACGGAGCGCGGCGCGCAAGGCCTTGGGCGGGGGTTCCTCGCCGGCCAGGACGCCATCGGCCAGGTCCTCATCCATCTCCGCGGCGGCTAGATACAGTGACTCGCGTAGATCCGAGAGCGCCTCCCAGAGTGCGTCCGGGCACGGCTCGGTGACGAGCGCGTCCCCCTGCTCGCCGAGGAAACCAATTCGCCTTCGCTCGATCAAATCCACGACCGCGTCCTCTTCCGGAAGCGGAAAGGTGATGGCGATCGGCTCGATCTTCAGGCGCCGTCTGACCGCGTCGAGCGCCCGCCGGTAATCCGCCCCGGGGCGATCCATTTTGTTGACGAAGAAAAGGGCGGGCAGATTGAAGCGGGTGCGTTGACGCCAGACCGTCTCGGTCTGAGGTTCCACGCCCCGCACCCCGTCGAGCACCAGGATGCAGCCGTCGAGCACACGCATGGCGCGCTCCACCTCGATCGTGAAGTCGACATGTCCGGGCGTGTCGACCACCTGCAGCAGGTGCTCGCGCCAAGGTGCCTTCGTGACGGCGGCGGTGATGGTGATGCCGTGTTGCTGCTCCTCGGCCATATAGTCCATGTGGGCCGCGCCGTCATGGACCTCGCCGATCTTGTAGGAGGCGCCGGTGTAGAAGAGGATTCGCTCGGTCAGCGTGGTCTTGCCCGCGTCGACGTGGGCGGCGACGCCGATGTTGCGGACGTGAGACAATCGCGACAATTTCTTCATCCGATTTCAACCGATACAGAAGCGAGAGAGTCTATGAGCGATATTGATCTTGGCCGACGCAAACGCGCGTGGTTTGCCACGGCGGTTTGCGCATCCGTGTTGGGCGTCGGGGTCATCGACGGTGCCGGGGCCGAGACCTTCCGCCTCGAGAACCCGAATGATTCGGTGGTGGGGGTCCCCTTCTACTTCAAGGCGCGTGCCCAGGATACCTTGCTGGACATCGCACGCCAGAACGGGCTCGGGTTCGACGACATGCGTCAAGCCAACCCCAACATCGATGTCTGGTTGCCCGGCGAGGGCACCCCCGTGATGGTTCCGGCCTTTTACGTGCTTCCGGATGCACCGCGGACCGGCATCGTGGTCAATCGTGCCGAAAAGCGACTCTATTACTTCCCGCCGAATGACCCCAACGAGGTGCGTATCTACGCGATCACCGTCGGCAAGGACGCGATGAGCACACCGCTGGGCAGCTTTAAGGTGATCGAAAAGCGCGAGAATCCGACCTGGACACCCGGTCCGATGACGCGCGCGAACCATGCTGCTCGTGGTCACATCCTGCCGCCGACGGTACCGCCGGGTCCCGACAACCCGCTGGGCGAGTATGCCATGCGTCTGAGCAATCCGGATTACCTCATCCACGGGACCAGTCAGCCCTGGGGCCTCGGGATGGAAGTCAGCGGCGGCTGTATCCGCATGTACCCCGAGGGAATCGAAGAATTATATCGTCTGACGGACATCTCGACGCCGGTCAACATCATCGATCAACCCTACAAGGTCGGATGGCGTGGAGACGACCTGTACTTGGAGGTCCAGACCGGGGAGAAAAGCGTGCGGCGGAGCGCGAGAGAGGTGATCCCTCAGTGGGTGAAGGACACCGACGGTGTGAAGATCGACTGGGAGGCGGTAGAGCGTGCGGTTAAAGAGGACACCGGCATCCCACAACTCGTGGGAAGCCGGCGCAGTCCCTCGGGAGGGTCTTACTTGCCCATGATCTTCTGATACATGCGGTCAAGACGCTCGGTGTTGGCGTTGCAGCAAGCCTGGGCACTGTTGGCAGTGTCCATGGCTTGCTGAGCCATGTCGCGAGCGGTCTGGTCGGTGGTGCAACCGCCCAGCAAGGAAACGCCGAGAACGGCAACAGCGGACAGGGAAGCGAGCTTGACAATCTTGGTCATCGTTTTAAATCTCCAAAGTTGGCCACTAGGCCCTATGTATATAACACATAACCGCGGGTTTTTCCGAACCTCCGGCCTCGTCCCGCCCGAAGGTGCCGGGACGCTCGGGGCGGAGGCAGGTCACTGATCTCGCGCTTGTTGCTTTTACCTCACTCCGAGGGGTGCGAGGCGCCGGCTTCAGGCGCGGGTCACCGTACAGATTGAGGCAAATTTAGCCACGTATCAAGTCCGCCACGCCGAAGGGTGTGATTTTTTTCCGGACGGAGGATCAAGACGGCTTCACGGAGCGCGGAACGACGGCCATCCGTCTATCGCGCGGCTGTGTTGTCGTGCGTCTGCACTGGAACCGCGCACCCTCATGGGGCAGAATTGCATCCGGTCGATCACGCCGATGATCCGTCGGGAGACCGCCCTCGTCGGCCCGAAGGAGATTCAGATGCGCCGTTTCTACGGTCGTTCAGTGCAGGACCAGGGCGCGCGATCCGCTCAGGTGTCCTTTCGATGCGACGGATTCGTTCGCGACGGCGTCATCTCGACCCCTTCCGGGGAGCCGGCGCCGCTGATGGCGCTTCCTCCCTTTCTGCGTGCACTCTTGGTGACGGACGGCACCGTGACCAAGATCCTCGAGGCCTATTTCTGGGAGCCCGTCACGGTCGATACGCTCGAGCAGCGTTTCGAGACCGCCGAGGAGCCCGTTCCCGCGATCCAGATCGTGCCCGGCGATCGTTGTTTGACCCGCGATGCACGGCTGCGCGGAACGGATTCGGGACGCAGTTTTGCCGAGGCATTCTCGCTGATCCGCACCGAGCTGATCCCGTCCGGCTTTCGCCAGCGCCTGATCGATCGCGAGATCGGCATCGGCGTGCTGATTCGCGACAGTGGTCTGGAGAGCTATCGCGAGGTTCTTGATGTCGGTATGGAGGTGAGCTCCGACGGCGGCCTTGCCGTGTGCCGAACCTATCGCATCATCATCGAGAAGCGTCCGGTGATCCTGATTACCGAGTGTTTCCCGCTCGCGCTCTATGCCGGGGAGCGGGACGCCACCTGACCCGGCCCGACTCTCGCCCCGACCCTGGCCCCGAACGGATCATGCCGACCCCCATCGATACCGTTCGGCTGCACGAGACCCCGGAAGGCGTCGACCTTGCCCTGCGGGTCGCGGGTCCGGCTCCGCGCGCCATCGCCTACCTGCTGGATGTCGTCATCCGCTTCGCGCTCCTGATCGTCGTGCTGCCGCTCGCGGCCTTTTCCGGCTTCGGCACCGGGCTGATCCTCCTCGCCCTTTTCGGGCTTGAATGGCTCTATCCCGTGTTCTTCGAGGTGCGCAGCGGGGCCACACCGGGCAAGCGCTCGATGGGCCTGATGGTGGTGCACGACGACGGGACGCCCGTGCGGTTGCCTGCGTCTTTGATCCGCAATCTGCTTCGTACCGTGGACTTTCTCCCGATACTCTACGGGGTCGGGCTCGTGAGTATGCTGGTGGATCGCGATTTCCGCCGTCTCGGCGATCTGGCCGCCGGCACCCTGGTGGTCTACGCCGATACGCCGCCGGAGAAACCGAGCATCCCGCAGGTCGCTGCACAGGCCCCGCCCGCCGGTCTGGCGCTCGAGGCGCAACAGGCGATCCTGGCCTTCGCCGAGCGCGGCCATGCCCTGTCCGAGGCACGCCGGATCGAGTTGGCCGAGATCCTCGCGGGCAGCGTCGGCCGGCGGGGTGAGGCCGCCGTCGCGCAGGTCAACGCCTGGGCCGCATGGCTTGCCCGCGGGGCGCCGGAGGGTCGCGGATGAAACAGGACGCCTTCGAGGCCGCCGCGTCGCCGATCTGGACCGACTACCGCGCCATGCTCGACGCACTCGAGAACCCGCGACGGCGGCGGGCACATGTTCCGGCCTTGACGACCTTTCCGCATCTGCATCGACGTCTGTGCAGCGACTATGCGCTGGCCCGCAGTCGGCGCTACAGTCCGGGGCTGATCGCCGAGCTCGAGGTGCTGGTGCGGCGGGGCCACCGCCAGCTCTATCGGAGACGATCGGCCCCGTTGCGTTCCACGCTCGACTTCATGGCGAGCCAGTTTCCCCGCACCCTGCGTCGGCATGCGAGCGTCTTTTGGATCGCTGCGGCGCTGTTTTTCCTGCCGATGATCGGGATGGGGATCGCCGTTCATCAGGACGCGGATCTCGTCTACAGCCTGCTCGATGCCGAGCAGGTCGCGGAGTTCGAGTCGCTCTACGACCCCGTTCGGCATCAGCCGGGACGCGGCAGCGAGCGGCAGGCGGATACGGACGTGGCCATGTTCGGCTTCTACGTGATGAACAACGTCGGGATCGGGTTTCGCACCTTTGCCGGCGGGTTGATCCTGGGTCTGGGCAGCCTGGTTATCCTGCTCGTGAACGGATTGTCCATCGGTGCCGTCGCCGGACACCTGACCCGTTTGGATTACGGCGCCACCTTCTGGCCCTTCGTCAGCGGTCACGGACCCTACGAGCTGACCGCGATCGCCATCTGCGGCGCGGCCGGATTGCTGCTCGGCCAGGCACTCCTGGCCCCCGGGCAGCACACCCGACTCGCCGCACTTCGAGCGAACGCGCGCGATGCCGTGATCCTCGTCGGCGGTGCGGCGGTTCTGCTGGTCTTTGCCGCGGTGATCGAGGCATTCTGGTCGGCAGGTCCTGCGCCGTCGGGCCTGAAATACGGTGTCGGTGTCCTCGGGTGGGTCCTGGTTGCGGTCTACCTTGTGCTGGCCGGACGAGCGGGCGACGATGCGCCTTGACGCTGTCGGTGCACGCCTGCGTCCGCGTCGCCCCTGGGAGGGGGTGGATCTGGGCTTTGCGCTGGGGCGACAGTGGTTCGTGACGCTCTGGATCCTCTGGTGGATCACCGCGCTGCCGGTTGCCGTGCTCTTGGCGGTGCTGACCGGCGGACGGCCGGACCTCTGGCTGGTCGCCGTCTGGTGGTGCAAGCCGCTGTTCGAGGCACCGCTTCAGTCCTGGGCGGGACGCGCCCTGCTCGGCGAGCGCCCTGAACCTGCCGAGCGTGTCACCATCATCCGCGTCGCCGTGACGCGACACATCCTGCCCCTGCTCCTGTGGCGCCGATTTGCACTGCGTCGCTCCTTCCTGATGCCGGTCGCGCTCCTGGAGGGTCTGAGCGGTGCCCCGGCTCGGCGCCGTCGCGCGGTCTTGAGCAACGGCATCGGCGCGCCGACCTGGCTGACCCTGATCTGCTATCACTTCGAGGCCATTCTCTGGGGCGGCGTGCTGCTCGCGCTGGTCTTCCTGGTCCCCGAGGAGCTGCCCCGTCTCGATCTGACCGCCGCGGTCACCCAGTCCGACTCCCCGGTTTATTGGATCAGCGCCGCAGTCTATCTGCTCGCCTTTTCCGTGATCGCGCCCTTCTACGTCTGCGCCGGCTTCGGCCTCTATCTGACCCGTCGCACCGAGCTGGAAGCCTGGGATCTGGAGCTTGCATTTCGGCGTGCCCGCGACGAGCAGGATGCGGCCGCTCGCGGGGCCGCGAGTCTGACCTTGACTGCTCTCTTGGCCGTCGGTTTGGTCCTGTCCTTGCCGAGCCCCACTGCCGAGGCGTTCGTAGCGCGCGATGCCGCTCTTGATCCCCTTTTTGAAACCCTTCCTAATCCGGGCGAGGCGCAGCTCCTCATCCGGGAGATCCTTGCGGACGACGAGTTCGGGAGCACGCAAGAGGTGACGCTCTGGCTGCCGGTCGAGCGCGACCCGGTCGAGCCCCTCGAGGGCTGGACCTGGCCGAGCGACCTCGGCGCCTTGGCGGTGACGCTCGCCGAGATCCTCAAGTGGTCGTTGCTGATCTTGGCGTTTGCAGGACTCGTCTGGCTGGCGCTCAAGGTGATTGTAGGGGTGGCGCAGAAGCGGCCTCGATGGCGCAGATCCAGACCCGGAGCGCGAGACGACGGAGACTGGTCAACGGTCATGCTCAAGCATCTGGGTGCTGAGCCGTTTCCCGACGATCTTCGGGCGCGCGTCCGCCGTTTGATCGAGCAGGGCGAGCATCGCGCGGCCCTTGCGTTGTTGTACCGCGTGAGCCTCGCCGAGCTGGCTCGGCAGGGTGTCGCGATCCCGGCGGGTGCGACGGAGGGCGATTGTCTGGCATTCGCGGCGCAGGCCCGGCCGTCTGCGCGGGTCGGCCTCATGACCCGCTTGACCGAGCACTGGAGCCGGGTTGCGTACGCGCATCGGCAGCCCGCCGACGCCGAGATCATCGCGCTGCTCGATGACTGGTGTCGTGCTCGGGATCTGCCGACCGGGCCGACCGGGCCGACCCGAGATCCGAGAGCGTCTCATGACGCCTGAGCGCCGCGTCCTCAGGCTCGTGATCGTCGGGCTGATCCTGGTCCTCGTCACCCTGATCGGCGTGGCCCTGAGTCAGCTCGAGCGCAGAACCCTGGAGATCGAGGTCGGCCCCTCGGAAGAGGCCAGGCGCAACCCCTTCCTCGCGGCGGAGCGCTTTCTGGCGCGTCTTGAAATCCCGGTGTCGAGCGAAAGCGGGCGCGAGCGTCTGCGCCGACTCCCGCCCCCGACCGACACGCTGGTCGTGCGCCACCCCGGGTCTCTCGCGCCCGAGCGCCGTCGGGCGCTCGACCAATGGATGACGGATGGCGGGCGCTTGGTGGTCACGGCGAGCGAGTCGGTTACGGCGTATGCCGAGGAGGGTGACCTCGCCGCCGGGTACGGGGTCTGGTTGAGCAGCGACGACGCCGATCGGCCTGCGACCGAGGGTCAAACAGAGGTTCTCGCCGAGGTTTCGATCGAGGGTCCGGGGAGCCCGCTTCGGGTCGCCTTCTCGACCGAACGCGCTCTGGAAACGCTTGCCGAGCCCGAAATGGCGGCCATCGCCGCCGATCGGCTGCGCATGGTGCAACTGCCCGTGGGCGAGGGATCACTCGTCGTGCTCGCCGACGATCGTTTCATGACCAACGCCGCAATCGGCGAGCACGACCACGCGCTCTTGATGGCGTACCTCCTCGCCCCCGCTCCCGGCGGTACCGTTTGGCTGCTCTACGACCGCGACGTGCCTTGGATCGGTGCGGTGGTCTGGTCCGCCGCGCCCTACGCGGTGATCTCAGGCGCCCTGTGTCTGCTCGTCTGGGCCTGGTCGGCGGGCGCGCGTCTCGGACCGCTCCAGCCGGTGCCGAGCCGAGACCGGCGCGATCTCCTCGAACACTTGGATGCGAGCGCCGACTTTCTCTGGCGACACGGGCAGGCCGCCCATCTGATCAAGCCCACCCGCCGACGGGTCCTCGAGCTCTGGCGACGCCGCCGCCCGGACCTCGGCGGGCTCGACGACGCGGCGCTGGCCCACGCGATTGCGATCGCCACGGACGAGGACCCGGACGCCGTCGTCCGGGCGCTCCATGTCCATGCGGAAGACGCCGATGCCTTCGTGCGGCAGAGTGCACTGCTTCAGCGTCTCTGGCGCAAGGCGTCGATTCGGTCGGGTGGACAAGCGCCGTAGGGTGGACAAGCGCAGCACAGTCCACCAACGCCGGCCCAGGATTCGGTGGACTCCGCTCTCGCTCGTCCACCCTACAGGTCCCAAAAGCCCCGCATCACCCTCAAGGCCCGCGCCAGCGGATCTCCACCAGCGGGACCTCCCATCGCTCCGAGCGGCAGTGTTGCGCATGCTCGGGCGTGTTCTGTCGGTTGTCGCGGCGGATCAGGGCATCGACGCGGATTCGCTCGATGCGATCGATGTCGGGGAGCCAACGGGCCGTTGCGCGTTTGGACAGGCGGGCGACTCGATGGCCGGCTTGGTCGAGCAGAAACAGGTCCTGACCGACCGGCTCCCAACGCACATCGTCGCCAGGTCCGAGTGCGGCCAGATGACGGTGGATCGCCGCATCCGGTGCCATCCGCCCGGCATAGCCGAGATCCAGGTCCGCCGGTGTCAGGCGCGCGTAGCGACGCCGGATGACCTCGGCCGGCGGTGGCTCCACGACCGGTTCGATCTTGACGAGCCAATCGCCTTCGATCTCGGTCAGATAGGGGTGGCGGCTGCCGGCGATCGCCATCAGCGTCAGGGTCTCCTTCGCCCGTGTCATGCCGACATAGAAGAGACGGCGCTCCTCCTCGCTCTGCGGATGCGCGTCCCATGCGCCGTCGGCGACGAGGACATGGGGAAACTCCAGCCCCTTGGCACCGTGCAGGGTGGTCAGCAGGAGACCCTCGCCGAGCCGGCGTTCGCGCCGTTGCTCGGCAAGGGTCTCGTAGCAGAATTCGGCGATGTCGACGGCGGGGACCTCGATGGTGCCGGCCTCGGCCCGCCAATCCTCGATCAGGCGTTGCAGAAGGGAGCGCCAGGGGTTCGGCCGCTCCGGCAGCCACGCCGACAGCGCCGCGGCGCTCAGCGGCTCGCGTGCGCGTTGTGTGAGCGCGCTCAGGAAGGCGTCGATCTCGCGCACCCGGTGCAGGGGAGGCAGGTCGCCTGGCCAGTCGACCGGGATGCCTCGGTGCTCGCAGAGTGCGCGGACCGGTTCCAGGATGGCATGGCGGCGGGCGAGGACGGCGATGTCGGCCCAGTCTTGATCGCCGAGGCGCCGAAGCTCCTCGATGCGTGCGACCAGCGCGGCGGCCTGGCACGCCGGATCGGCCACACGGAGCACCAGCACCCGTCCCCTGGCATGACCGTCAAGGTCTTGCCAACGCCCGCCGCTGGGTCGGGTGGCGCGACGTCGATCGACCCGGATCGGGTGGTCGCGCTTCATCCGGTCGCGGTTGTGTGCGATCAGAGCGTTCGCTGCGGCGACGATGTGCCCGGTCGAGCGATAGTTCTCGACCAGGTGATGCAGCTCGGCGGCGTAGTCCGCTTTGAAACGGCGGATACACTCGACGTTTGCGCCGCGGAAGGCGTAGATGCTCTGATCGTCGTCCCCCACCGCGAGCAGGGTGAGCTTGTCCTCGTCTTGGGCCCGGCCGGCGATGGCCGCCACCAGCCGGTATTGCTCCGTGTCGATATCCTGATACTCGTCGACCAGGATGTGCCGATAACCGGCGAGGAGTCGTTCGCGCGCCGTGTCGGGCTCGATGCCGGGCAGGTCCACGCGGCCCTCCAGCAGGTCCACGGCCTCGCCGATGAGACCGTCGAAGTCGAGCGCGGCGTCGGTCGCCGCGGCGAGACGCTCGGCGTAAGAGCGCCCCGTCAGGCGCATCGCAAAGCCGTGGTAGGTCTGTACCGTGACGCCGCAGGCGTCCTCCCCGACCAGCTCCGCAAGCCGGCGGCGCAGCTCCAGCGCGGCACCGCGGTTGAAGCAGAGGACCAGGATGCGATGCGCCGGAACCCGCAGCACCCGCAGCAGATAGGCGCAACGGTGGACGATCACGCGGGTCTTGCCCGAGCCCGGCCCGGCCAGCACCAGACGGTTGCCGTCCTCGTGGGCCGCGACGATCTCGATCTGCTCGGGGTTGCCCAGATCCTCGACGATGCGGCGGAAGGACTCGGCGGTGGTCGCACGCAGGAGCTGCTCGCGGCGGTCGGCGAGCCAGCGTTTCACGAAGGCCTCCTTGCCGAGCGTGAAGTAGCCGGTGACCAGGCTCAGGGCCTGGCGGATCTTCTCCGCGCCCAGACGGGCGTACTCGTTCATGACATGGATCTGGAAGACCCGCTCGCGATAGTGCTGGGCCAGCGGCTGATACTGGGCCTCGCTGTAGCGTCGTCCCTTCGCCTGCGGGAGCAGGCGCAGGGTCATGGCCGAGCGGAAGACCGCGAATCCGCTTTGCAGGATGATGGCGCCGTGCTCGTGCAGGAACAGCAGGCCGCGCTCGGCTGCCGCCAGCGGGTCGCGCAGCTCGGCGGACAGGGCCAGATCGTCGCGCAGCGCGCGGGTGAGCTCATCCGTACCGAAGGCGACCAGCAGCGCGCCGTTGGCGGGGGCGTCGTCCGGGAGCTTGGCCAGGAGGGTCTTCAGGATGCGGGCGGCCACGGCGCGGCGACGCTCGGCGGTGCGGTGCAGGGTCGGCCAATCGCGATGCAGGCGCAGACGGTAGTGGTCCCGGTCGGTCTGGCGCAGATCCAGGCTGCCGCGGGCGCCTGCCAGACCACGACCGTCTAGGGTCAGACCCTTGAGCAGGGTGCGCAGGGTCTCCGGGTTGCTGTCGTGGCCCTGATCGAGCAGGTGCTGGTTGAGACGGCGCAGGGAGAGCGGCAGCCAGACGCCGGTCTCGGCGCCCGGCTCTTGCTCGCGCAAGACCTCCAGCATGGCCCGCTCCAGACGCGCGACTCGCGTGAGGATCAAGGCCGAGTGGTTCCTGACCTTGTGACTGACGAAGGCGGTGAGCTGCGGGCCGTCGCGCAAGAGGCCGGCGCCGGCCATGTCGTGCAGTGTCCGCAGGACGCGCTGCGAGGGGGTGTCGCCGCGATCCCAAGGCGGGACAGGATCGGGCGAGGCGGTTTGGCCCTCCGCGGTGCGGACGAAGGCCGGCAGTCGTGCTAGGTCGTCGGCGGTGAAGGCGTCGTTAGGGTCGGCATTGAGCATCGCCTCCAGGATCGCCAGCCAGCGTCGGCCTTGGGCGGCCGAGAGGCCCAGCCCACGGATCCTCCGCTCGGCCTCCTCCAGGCTCGCCACCGCGGGGCGGCCCTGAAAGACGAAGGTGCGGTTTTCGTTGCGCTCGACCAGCCCGGCACGCTCCAGCCAGGCGATGGCGATCCGCACCCGGGTGTCGGCGTCCGTGGCCTCGGGATCGAAGCCCAGCCTGAGGTCCTCGTCGCGCAGCAGCTCGCCGCTGGTGACGACCACGACGCCCTCGCGGTCGCGCTTGGCCCGGCGCACCCCGCGCAGGATCTCGGCGATGTCGCGGCGCGACAGCTCGGAGAGGGACTCCATCCGAAACTGCGACTCGATGTCCTGCTCGTCGTAGAGCAGCACGCAGGCTGCGGGTTTGCGGTCGCGCCCGGCTCGCCCGGCCTCCTGGATGTAGCTCTCGAGCGAGCCGGGGATGTCGGCGTGCACCACCAGGCGAACGTCCTCCTTATCCACGCCCATCCCGAAGGCGTTGGTGGCGCAGATCACCTGCAGCTCGCCGGCGACGAACGCCTCCTGGATGCGCTTCTTCTCCGGCGCAGGGATGCCGGCGTGGAATGCCTCGACCGCCCAGCCTTGGCGGCCTAGGCACTCGGCCAGGGTCTCGGTGCCTTTGCGCGTCGAGGCGTAGACCACCGCAGCGCCGCCGGTCGGGTCCGGATCCTCGCTGGATCTCGGAGGGCCGAGGTGCTCGGTCAGGATCGCGTGGATCCGGGCGTCCTTCTCGTGCTTGCCGACGACCTGGACCTCGAATTCGAGGTTGTCGCGCTCGACTCCGCCGGCGTAATCGACCAGATCGAGCCCCAGCTCCTCGCGGAAATAGGCCAGGATCTCGGCCTTCACGTCACGCTTGGCGGTGGCCGTAAAGCAGGCCACGGGCGGGACCGGCACGCCCTGGCGCTCGGCCAGGGTGCGGATGAATCGCCCGGCATAGAGATAGTCGGGGCGAAAGTCGTGGCCCCATTTCGACAGACAGTGGGCCTCGTCGAAGACCCAGCAGCCGATCTCGCGGCTGGCCAGGACGTCCGCCACCGAGCGGTTGCGCAGTTGCTCCGGTGAGATGTAGAGCAGGGCGATGTCGCCCAGGCGAACGCGCTCCATCACGTCGCCGCGCTCCGGCGGGGTCAAGAGGCCATAGATGGCCGCCGCACTGGTTGCACCCGTCTTCTTCACCAGGTTGTCCACCTGGTCCTTCATCAGGGCCTGCAGGGGCGAGACGACGACGCTGAGCGTGCCTCGACGATGCGCGCGCACCAGGGCCGGCAACTGAAAGCACAGTGATTTGCCGCCGCCGGTCGGGAGGATCGCGAGCAGCGATCGGTCGGCGATGCCGTCTCGGACGACGATCTCCTGCAGGCTTTCGCCGTCCTGCGCCTGCGGCTCGGCGCGGAAGGCGTCGAAGCCGAACCAACGCGCAAGCTGCGCCCGCGGATCGTTCACCTCTCGGCACCAGGCACAGCCGGGATCCTCGCAGGGGTTGCCCCGCAGGGCCTTGAGCAGCGTCACCGTTCCCGGGAAGCGATGCCGCACCCAGGGCGGCAGCACCGAGTTGCCGCCGGCCACCTGGAGCCAGGCCGCGGCATAGGCGAGGACCGGGCGGCGGTCGGGATTCGCCAGATGATCCAGGATCAGGCGCGGGGCGACGCTCGAGCAGGCACGGTCTTGCCAGCGGCTCAGCAGGGTCTCGCGCACCTCGGTGACGCTCGGCAGCTCGCCCGAGAGCAGCCGAAAGACCGCCGCCAGGCCGTCGCCGCCGGTGGCGTTGGCCTCCAGCAGGGTCGCGCCGCGAAAGCAGAACTGGAAGACCCGGATCAGGTCGCGCTCGCCGTTGCCGGCTGCAGACGTGTGCATCTCACCGGCAGGTAGGGTGGACGAGCGAGAGCGAAGTCCACCGAGGTCTGGGTTGACGCTGGCGCTGGTGGACTGCGCTGCGCTTGTCCACCCTAGTGTGCCCGACATGGGCATGTACTTGTTACCTGAAAGGAGGTAACCGCGAAGAGTGACGAGAAGCGTAGCGAAACCCAAGGTGGACGCCGCGAGGCCAAGCTGAAAGCAGGGTGTAGCCAAGACACGACCGTAGGAACACGAACAGGCAGCGAGGCCGGATGCGGGCGATGAGCGTGCTAGGGAACGCGAAATCCAACCGTCACCGAAAGACGTCTCCGGTAGAGCCTGGCGGCACGGGTCGAAAGTACATGTTCTTACTCGGGGAGATCTGGCCCGTGAGAGCGGTCCAGAAGTCAGCAGAGGCCGTAGTAGCGTTGAGGCCCGGTGAAAGTCGGGAGGAGTGAAGGGCCGAAGAGTCACGAAAGAACCACAGTCTGCATCCGATCCGGAAGGCGGGCAGATGGGCGACACGCACTCGGCGTTGCAACTGCGGCAGCTACCGGGACGGCGAGCCGAACCGAACGGGTGGATTCCCGCATGGGGGAGGTCCGCGCTCATCAAGTCAACCGTGATCGCGAGCACAGACGCAAGAAGGGGTTCAATGAGCAACACGGTTGAGATCAGTCTGGAGGCGGTGCTCGACACCGTCAACATGGAACGGGCCTGGGCGGGGGTGAAAGCCAACGCCGGGTCCGGCGGGGTCGACGGCAAAGGGATCGCCGAGACCGAGGCCCACCTCAAGTGCCACTGGCCGGTGATTCGGGAGAAGCTCCTTCGGGGCGATTACCGCCCGGCGGCGGTGCGCGCGGTGGACATTGCCAAGCCGGGCGGCGGGACACGCCGCCTGGGCATTCCCACGGTGCAGGACCGGCTGATCCAGCAGGCCCTGCACCAAGTGCTGAGCGCGGCTTTCGATGGCGACATGAGCGAGCACAGCTGGGGCTTTCGCCCCGGACGCTCGGCCCATGACGCCGTCACGGCCGCACGCGGGTACGTGGCCGACGGCAAGGAATGGGTGGCGGATATTGATCTGGCGCGCTTTTTCGACCAGGTCAACCACGACCGCCTGATGCACCTGCTGGGACAGCGGATCAGCGACAAGCGGATCATGACGCTGATCGGGCGCTACCTGCGCGCACCGATGGACGAGGGCGATGGACGGCACATTCGGCGCAGCCGCGGCACGCCGCAAGGCGGGCCGCTGTCGCCGCTGTTGGCCAACCTCTACCTCGACGTGCTGGACCGGGAGCTGGAGCAGCGGGGCCTGTCGTTCGTACGCTACGCCGACGACATCGCCGTGTTCGTGGCCAGCGAACGGGCCGCCGAGCGGGTGCTGGAGCGCCTGACGCGGTGGCTGCACACGCACCTGGACTTGGACGTCAACGCCACCAAGAGTGGCGCACGCCGTACCGAGGAGAGCGCGCTGCTGGGCTTTCGCATCCACCCCGGTGGACAGGTGAGTCCGGCGCCGAAGGCCATCGAGCGGTTTAAGGATCGGGTGCGCGAACTCTGGGACGCCCGGCAAAGCCTCACCAGCGAGCAACTGCGTGAACAGTGGCAACGCTATGTCACCGGATGGTGGAACTATTTCGGCTACGCCAACTGGCGCCGCGAGGTCCACGCCCTGTCGGGTTGGGTCAGGCGGCATATGCGCAAATGCTTCTGGCTGCGCTGGCACGATCGCCACGGACGGTTCAACGCGCTGCGGCGCCTCGGCGTGCGCGGACGTGCGCTCGGGGTGGCCGGCTGTCGGCGCGGTGCCTGGTTCATGGCGCGTCATATCGTCGTCAACCAAGCATTGAAAACCGCAACACTGAATCGACACGGATTCACTCTACCGTGGACGCTTGCGGGCTAAGCCCGCTGGGCTCAACCGCCGGATGCGGAAAACCGCATGTCCGGTGGTGTGGGAGGGCTGACGGGCGCAATCCCGTCAGCCCGACCCGATCGGGGCTTGTCCACCTTAGGGCGCTTGTTGTCCCGACTGCGCTTGTTCGCCCTTCGGTGCAGCGCCGCGCCAGCTCGTCGAACTGCTCGCGCAATACCTGCTCGGCCAAGCGGCAGTCCTGAACCGGGTCGGCGACGCTGTCGCGCACCAGCTTGTAGTCCTTGACCAGCCGGTGATAAGGGTTCGCCGGGAAGGCCAAAGGCGACAGATAGAGGGTATCGATGATGCGCCGCCCGAGCAGGTCCAGACTCGGCGCTCGGGCGCGCAGTGTCGGCAGGTCGTGCCCCAGCAGATTGTGGCCGATGATGAAGCTCGCATCGCCGGCAAACCGCGTGAGGTCATCAAGTGCGCGCGCCGGATCGAATCTCCCTTGGCGACGGAACTCACGCCCCTGTCTGATCGCCCCGATCTTGTGGATGGCGCCGTCCGGCCCGGTCTCCAGATCGAGCAGGAGCGAGCGCTCGATGAGCGAATCGATGCCGGACGTCGGTGCCGGCTCGGACGGTGGGGCGTGATGGGGCACGGGTCTGGTGCAGGTCGGCTTCCGTGAATTGGATAAGCGCGCCGAGGCCGGGTTCAGGGGGCGATGGTCGCGACCTGATTGCGCCCTCGGCGCTTGGCCTCGTAGAGGGCTGCGTCGGAAGCGCGGATCAGATCGGCCTCCGAAGCCACGGACGCATGGTCGGAGGATGCGACACCTAAGCTGACTGTCACGCGCTCGGCGATCGGCGATGCCGCATGAGGGATGTTCAGGTCCCACACCGCCTCGCGGATGCGCTCCGCGACCTGCTCCGCCCCGAGCAAGCTCGTCTGCGGAAGAACAAACGCGAACTCCTCTCCGCCGATGCGGGCCGCGGCGTCACCCGGTCGCTGCAGGGCTGCGGCCATGGCCTGTGCGACGCCGAATAGGCAACGGTCGCCGGCCGGGTGTCCGTATCGGTCGTTGTATGCCTTGAAGTGGTCGATATCGGCCGAGATGACCGCCAGGGTAGCGTGCGCTCGATCGCCCCGCCTCCATTCGTTTCCGAGCTGCTCTTCGAAGAACCGCCGGTTTCCGATGCGGGTGAGCTCGTCGATACGCAACATCTCCTGAAGCGCCGAGCCCTCCGCAATCGATGAAGCCAGCTTCAGCCGCATGTCGGTGGCATCTTGAAATAATCGCCTCACCCGAGCGGACGAGGACAGCATGGCGATGCCGAAGATCAGGATCATCATGCCCATGATCCAGTGCACGCGGTCACCGACCAAGACCATGCTGAGTGTCATGGGCAGCACGATCGGGATCGCGAAACAGGGATAGGCTCTATTCAACGGCGACAGCAGCGGTACGCCGCCCGCGACCATCCCGCCGAGCACGAAGGCAAGAAAGACCTGATGTGCTAAGGAGCTTGGATGAAACAGGAAGAGCCCCGCTCCTCCCCACACGAATCCCGCCGCGCACGCGCCCGCCACGAAGACACGCCTCCAGACGGCATCGTCGACACGTATCCGTCGCTGCGGATCGGAAAACGCACGCAGGGTCCTGAACCGAAATGCAGTCACCGACACAAGACAGGCCAACCAGATGAGCAGGGTCGCTTTCTCGATGCCTCCCCAGAGAACGCCGGTGAGCAGCAGAGCGTTGACCAGGCTCACCACCAAGGCGATCGGGAGTTGTCGATAGGCTTGCTCGGTCAGTGCGGAGAGAATGTCCTCTTCTCTCGGGCCGATGAGGTCGGGGGCTGCGGTTTCCAATCACGACCTCCTTTGGCTCGATTTCGGTGGTGCGAGACGTCGTCATGCCGGGTAGCGCGCGTCCCAAGCGGACTCGATCATAACGCCGGCCAAGCCTTCGGCGAAGGTGTGTTTTTTCGCTTTCCGCGATGTATCGACACCTCGAGTCGGGCGCCGACGCCGCAGCGGGACTATCATCGGGCCATGAGTTCACTGCGCGAGTCCATGGCCGAGCACGGCTTCGAGTCCAACGACGACTACGACTTTCAGGTCCGTTGTCTGTTGAAGGGGACGCCCAACCGTATCCGTACCCTGAGCATCCAGGGCGACGGCGAGCGGCGCAAGACTGCATTCGCGACCGCGCTCGCCCATGCTTTGGAGACCCCGCACATCCTCTATCACGACTTCTCGGACGAGGTGCCGCCTACACCTGAGGTGATCTTGCCGCCGGGCACGGATGAATACGGCCGCAAGGCGTCTCCGGTCGACCCGCTCGACGACATCGTGAGTCAGGCCTGCGCGCTGAGCGAGGCTGAATCGACGGTGCTGATCTTGGATCAGTTGCAGGCGGCCGATTTCCGTGAGCATATCCGGATTCATCGTTTGATCCGCGACCGGCGCTGGTTGGTGCGCGACGCGCCTTATCACGCCAACCCGCGCAACCTGCTGTTGTTCCTGATCAGCGAGGCGTCGCTCTACCATGCGTTGCAACGCGAGAGCTTCCGGGTCTGGGTCGGCCGCGTCTCCGAGCGGCGGGTGACCTTGAGCCCGGCGGAGCTTGGACTCAAGCCCGACGCGGCGCTGCTGCTCGATGCCCTGAACGACCTGTTCGGTGCCGTCGATGCCTCACCGACACGCAGCGAGATGGCACGGCTGCTCGACGACCTTGCCTCCCATGTCCAAACCGAGGAGCACCTGATCCACGCCTTGTTCGGCCGCTGCGAAGGGATCGACCGCGATCGGATGAAGGATCCGGAGCTGCGCCCTGCGCTGAGCCGAGTCATCGAGCAGCTACGCGACTATCTGGATATCGAGCAGATCGTTGTCGGAAGGGGTTGCGAAGACGTGGAATGAGGTATCGACGGGATGGGTCGGACGTTTAAACCGCGTCCAGAGCGAAATGCGTCATTTTCACGTTGTGTTCAGCGTCGGGGGCTTCCTCGATCTTGGCGAGACGCGGTTTAAAATTTAATCTTTTTAATACTTTAAACTGCGCCGGCTCCGACCGTCGTCGGAGCCGGCGCGGCCAAGCCATTCCAACGAATGACGCATACCGCACCGGGCGCGGTTTAGGTGATTTCCGGGAAACAGCATCCCAGCTGCGCTGACCTACGACGTGTCGAGGGGAATTCAGGCGCACTTACGATGTGTGGTCGCGGGACGCGCCGAAGCGTTCAGTTGAATTCGCCGAGATGTTGCTGTCATCGGTACTGCTCGAAAAACGGTTGGTCGATGTCGTAGTCCTTTTTCGGCCGAAGCCCCAATCCAAGCGACTCGAACATCTCGACCAGCTTTTCCCCGTCAACCAATTCGATTGGCGTCGCCCCATCACGGATCGCTTCCCGTTTGGCATCGGTCGTAAAGGTCCCGGTTGTTAGGACGATCCCCTTGTCGGCTCGACCCTGAAGTGCGCCGCGAAAATCGCGAACGGCGGATACGGGGACCGCTCCGCGGTACCGTTTGCATTGGAACAGGACCTTGAAGGATACGAGCGGGTTGATCTGCAGGATGCCGTGGCCGTCGATTCCGCCATCGCCCGAGCGACCGGTGACGGCGACCTGTTGAAACCCCGATTCGCGCAGCAGTCGCTGGCAGATCCGCTCGAATCCTTCAGGCGGAAGAGCTTGGAGCGTTGCAAGCAGCAGAGTCTTGTAGTCGAGATGGTCGTCGACACCGTCGGGATTTGTCTGATCATCCGCTGGGGTCGGTTCGACATCCTGCACCGATTTGGGCTCCGAGATGAACTCCCGTTGAGCGCCTCGGAAGAGCGTGAGAACGAACTCCCGATCCAGCGCGCTTGCGCGCCCCTTTTCGGTGAGGTCCCAAATACCTCGCTGAGAGGAGCTGATCAGGCCCGCTTTGACCATGTAAAACCGTGCCCAGGCAATCTGGTTGCGGATCCGAGAGCCACCGTTCTTGTTGGTGACCTCCTGCTCCGCTTCCGGAATGCGCATGCGATCGATGACGAGATCCGTCACTTCGGCGGGGCGTCCGGATCCTCCAAGCTCACGCAGAACCTCGACGATGGGGATACAGAATCTCAGAAACTCAGGTCCGTTGCGCTTTGCCATGCCTTGTGTCGCGTCCTTTTGTTGTTGGCGATTACGGCCTCGATCATCGTTTGGTCCACCTAGCCGGCGAGAGTACGGCGCCCAAGCGTAAGATTCTGATTTGCAAGCCAAGACCGCAGCTATTCTCGCTCTTGCGCTGGGTTTTGGACCAAACGATGATCAAGGCCGCGATTACAGATGTCGGCGATCCGAAAACGACATCTGGGGCGCTGGCTATGGGGCAACCGGCTGCAGGATTTCATCAACCCACCAGCACCACATGCAACCGCCGCGGCCCATGCGCGCCGAGCTGGATGGTTTGCTCGATGTCGGCGGTGCGCGAAGGACCCGAAACGAGGTTGACCGCACGCGGCATGCCGTCCGTGCGCTCGCGCAACGCTGCCCAAGCGTCCTCGAAGTGCCGGAGGATCGGCCGGGCCTCCAGGATCACGACCTGGTTGTCGGGGACGAAGTTGTGGGTAGTCGGGCTTTCGGGCGAGGCGAGGAGCATGAGGGTGCCGGTCTCGGCGATTGCCGCGAAGGCGGGTGTGACCGACAGGGTCTCCTCGATACCGGCGCGGTCGTGATGGATGGTCCACTCGGCGGGCCATGCGAGGTCCTTCAACCCGGCACCGACGGCGGCACGCGGGGCGAGGCCGTGAGCTGACCGGAAGGTCTCCACGGCGGCGGGGATCTGCGCTCGTTCGGCAACGCGTGCAACTGTGCCCGAGCGGCTTTCGAGCTTGCGGATAAAGCGCGTGGTCAGGTCTTCGTCGAAGGCCGGGCGGAGATGCCGGACCGGTGTGGCGATGCGTGCATCCAGGGTTGCGCGGGTGGGTGCATCGAGCGATTCGCGTCCCGCTGCACGACGTACGGCATCCAATATGTCCTCTCGCGCGGTGCTCATGACTGCCCTCGCTCGGCCTGCCAGCGTTCCAGAAAGGTTCGGCCCGGCGGGGCGGGGAGATCGCGTGCCTCGGTCCATCCGCGGGCTCCCGGCAGGCCGCGGATGCGACCCGCACGACCGCCGATCGCGGCGAGCGCACGCCCCACCAGGCGCTCCAGCGCATGATAGAGCTTGGGACGGGTCGCCAGAAGGCGCCAGGCGCCAAGCGCGTGGCGCTTGCGACGCGGGACGATGGCCTGCTTGAACTGCTCATGGCGCAGTCGTCGCAGGAGATCGGGCAGCGGGATCTTCACCGGGCAGACCGAGGCGCAGCGGCCGTTCAGGGTGCAGGCGTTGGGAAGGTCGTAGGCGGCGTCCAGACCCTTGATCAGCGGAGTCAGCACCGAGCCCATGGGTCCGGGATAGACCCAGCCGTAGGCATGGCCGCCGATCGCGCCGTAGACGGGGCAGTGATTCATGCAGGCACCGCATCGGATGCAGCGCAGCATCTCGCGAAAGGGCCCCGCGAGCATGCGGGAACGGCCGTTGTCGACCAAGACGACATGGTATTCCTCCGGCCCGTCGAGATCGCCCGGCCGCTTGGGTCCGGTCGAGAGGGTCGTGTAGGTCTCGGTCTCCTGACCGGTGGCGCTGCGGGCGAGCAGGCGCAGGAAGAGTGTTGCGTCGTCCAGCGCGGGAACGACCCGCTCGATGCCGGCGGTGACGATGTGCACCCGTGCGAGCGTCTGGGTGAGATCGCCGTTGCCCTCGTTGGTGACGATCAGGCTGGAGCCGGTCTCGGCGATCAGGAAATTGCCGCCGGTGATGCCGACATCGGCCTGGAAATAGCGTTCGCGCAGCGCCAGACGGGCCGCGTCGACCAGGTCCGCGATCTCGGTCAGGCGCGGTCCGCCGTGGGCCTTCTCGAAGAGATCCGAGACCTGCTCTCGGGTCTTGTGCACGGCCGGAGCGATGATGTGCGAGGGCGCCTCGTCCGCAAGCTGAATGATGTACTCGCCCAGATCGGTCTCGACCACGGTCAGGCCGGCGTCGATCAGGGCCGGGTTGAGGCCGATCTCCTCCGACACCATGGATTTTCCCTTGGTGACGGTGCGCGCATCGACCCGTTTGCAGATGTCGAGGATGATCCGACGGGCCTCGGCGTCGTCGCGGGCCCAATGGACTTGACCGCCGGCCGCGACGACGGCCGCTTCGTAGCGTTCCAGATAGTGGTCGAGATGGTCGAGGATGTGGTCCTTGAGCGTCTTGGCTGCCTCGCGCAGGGCCTCGAACTCGGACAGCTCGGCGACCTGCACAGCGCGCTTGGCGACGAAGCCGTCGCGCGCCTTGTCCAGCGCCTGTTGGAGGCTGGCGTCATGGAGCGCGGCGACCGCGCGCGGCTGAAACTCGTGGGAGCGGATGTCCAATGAGCGTGCCCTCGAAGCCCCTGGTTGGATGTCGGTCGGATGGGTGCAGGGTCATCCGCCGTGCCGTTTTGCAATTGCGTTGCCGCTCACCTTATTTCACAAAAAGCCCTCGGAGTCGTCCCCGCCGATTTTTTCGGACGATTCCGACGTTGCGAATCCAGCGCGTGGATCCGCGATTCTCGTTCGGATTGCGGTTTTCCTTCAGCCCGGAATCGACCGGAAGCCGCCGCTCAACCCGGTCCTGTCGAGTGGCGACTTGACGCGCTTTGCCGACGCTAGCCCTAACGCTCCGGATAGGCCGTCGACCTATTAATGCCGCCGAGCGCCGACTGCTTCGACGTCTGGAACGGACGGGGAACCGGACGCTCGGTACTCTCGGCGACGACAGCTCTGGTCGGGGCAGCGATCCATTCGCCTCGCTTTCACGACCTGCAGAGATCCGACGTCTGACCTGTAAGTATTGTCGGATCGGACCCGCATGAGCTGACAACGTCTGACCCTACCGACCCGCATTCGACTGACAACAGGCCAGATTCACATCGAATCATCCTGGCGTTGCGCTGGTTAACGCCTGGAACGTGGCGTATCGATTTCGTATGACCTTATGATATAACACTTGGTGTGATATCGGGCCGGAGCACAAGGGCACGTGAGGATCTTCAAGAATGCTTGGTTCGAGCGCTTCGCGCGCAAGCAGAAGATCCGGGACGGGATGTTACGCGAAGCCGTCCTCCGAGCGGAGCAGGGTCTAATCGATGCCGATCTCGGCAGCGGGGTCATTAAACAGCGTGTGGCGCGCCCCGGGCAAGGTCGCTCTGGAGGCTACCGGACCCTGATCTTGTACCGCCGGAGGCATCGTGCTTTTTTCGTCTATGGATTCGCCAAGAACCAGCAGGCCGACATCAGCGACGAGGAAGAAGCAGCGTTCAAGAAGGCCGCACGGCACGTCCTCGAACTGACGGACGAGCAGCTCACTGCGCTGATCCAGAACGGGCAATTCTCGGAGGTTAAACACGATGGCGAAACAGTATCGTAGCGACGCGATGGCCTCGATCCACGAAACCATGGAAGCCCTCCATGAGGTGGGCGCCATCGGCAAGCAGACCATGCGCGAGTTCGATGACGTTTGCCTGACGCCGGTCGAACCCCTCTCTCCCGAGGCCATCCGCGCCCTGCGCGAGCGCGAGCATCTTTCTCAGCCGGTCTTTGCCCGTTACCTCAATGTCAGCAAAAACTTGGTCTCGGACTGGGAGCGAGGGGTCAAGCGTCCCGGCGGACCAGCGCTTCGGCTCCTGACCGTCATCGAGAAGAAGGGGATTCAGGCCATCGCGTGAACACTCGGCCCCGAGTCGAAAGGACGCTCGCGGCAGTGATCCCTCGCTGTTCAGTTCGGAGAAACGAACGGCAGGCAGGGGCCGGATTTTGGCGATTAGGGCCACAGCAGCGGGCCTAGTGTCAAGATCGGCCGCGGACTACCTGCGTCCACTGGATAGGTCATTGCGGCCGCTCCTCGGTGCCGGCTGAGCGTCCGGAGTCGGCCTCGACGCCATAAAGAGGGCCGTCCACGTGCGACCGCAACGCGTCCGGATCGGTCACTCACGACCACGCGCAGAGCTGCAGTTCCGGGTCGTGATACGGGTCTTTCCACTCGCGCCATCGGGAACGTCCGCGCGTCGCGTTGCAGCGTCTCAACCCCGCCCGTCCCCGATGCCTGGCCCGTCGGCCGTCCCGGCAAGCACCTCGGCAACATGATAGACCCGGATCGCCGAGCCGATTCGGCTCAGCCGCCCGGAGATGTTCATCAGACAGCCCAGATCGCCGCCGATCAGCGTATCGGCCCCGGTGGCGAGGATGTTCCGGATCTTGTCGTCGACGATCTTGACCGAGATCTCGGGATATCCGACGCAGAAGGTCCCGCCGAACCCGCAGCAGACCTCGCTGTCGGTCATCTCGTGCAGGGTGAGCCCCTCGACGCCCGCGAGAAGCTGGCGCGGCTGGCCTTTGATGCCGAGTCCGCGCAGGCCGGAGCAGGAGTCGTGGTAGGTTGCGATACCGTCGAATCTGGCCTGAACACGCGTGATGCCGAGGACGTCCACCAGGAATGACGTCAGCTCCCAGCTTTTTGCCGCAACGGCTTCGGCGCGGTCGCGCCAGTCGCGGTCTGCGGCAAAAAGGACGGGATAGTCGTGCCGGATGGTCGCCATGCAGGAGCCCGAGGGACCGACGAGATAATCGTAGTCCTCGAAGGCGGCGATGACCTGTTTGGCGAGTGCGCGTGCGGAGTCGTTGTCGCCCGAGTTATAGCCCGGCTGTCCGCAACAGGTTTGGTGTTGCGGCACGCAGACGGTGCAGCCCGCATCCTCGAGAAGCTGTGCGGCGGCAAAGCCGATGCTTGGCCGGAAGAGGTTCATGAGGCAGGTTGCGAACAGGCCGACACGCGGGGAGGTCTTCGGGGTATCGGTCATCTAAAGGGGCTCCGGTGGGTCGTGGACTTAAGCCCTGGTCGGTATCGATTCGGCACTCTAAACCGAATGGGGCGAAACGCCGCGCCGATGGATCCATCGAGACCGGGGCCGGCTCTTCGGGCTATGCTAAACCGCGTCCAGAGCGACATGCGTCGTTTTCACGTTGCGTTTGGCTTCGGAGATGTCCTCGCCCTCGGTGAGGCGCGGTTTAAAATTTAATATTTTTTAGAACCTTAAACCGCGCCGGCTCCGGCGGTCGTCGGAGCCGGCGCGGCCAAGCCAATCCAACAAACGACGCATACCGCACCGGGCGCGGTTTAGACCATGTCATGCCGGCCGCGGTTTAATCGGGAGTGATTCGTGGATATCGCCGAACTACTAGCCTTCAGCGTCAAGAACAACGCCTCGGACTTGCATCTCTCGGCCGGCCTGCCGCCGATGATCCGTGTCGACGGCGATATGCGCCGCATCAATGTCCCGCCGCTCGAGCATCGTTCGGTGCACTCGCTTGTCTACGACATCATGAACGACAAGCAGCGCAAGGACTACGAGGAGTTTCTGGAAACGGACTTTTCGTTCGAGATTCCGGGTCTGGCCCGGTTCCGCGTCAACGCCTTCAACCAGAAGCGCGGCGCCGGCGCGGTTTTTCGGACCATCCCCTCCAAGGTCTTGTCGCTCGAAGAGCTGAACGCGCCCGAGAGCTTCAAGGAGATCATCAGTGTTCCGCGCGGTCTCATCCTGGTGACCGGGCCGACCGGCTCGGGTAAGTCCACGACACTCGCCGCAATGGTGGACCATCTCAACGAGACCGAGTACGCGCACATCCTCACCATCGAGGATCCGATCGAGTTCGTGCACAGCAGCAAGAAGTGTCTGGTCAACCAGCGCGAGGTCCACAAGGATACGCTGGGCTTCAGCGAGGCGTTGCGCTCCGCGTTGCGTCAGGATCCGGACATCATTCTGGTCGGCGAGATGCGCGACCTCGAGACCATTCGGCTGGCGATGACCGCGGCCGAGACCGGGCATCTGGTCTTCGGCACACTGCACACCACTTCGGCGGCCAAGACGATCGACCGCATCATCGACGTCTTTCCCGCAGCGGAGAAGGAGATGATCCGGGCGATGCTCTCGGAGTCGCTGCGCTCGGTCATCGCGCAGACCCTGCTGAAGCGGGTCGGCGGAGGGCGGGTCGCCGCGCACGAGATCATGATCGGCACACCGGCCATCCGTAATCTGATCCGCGAGGCCAAGGTGGCCCAGATGTATTCGGCGATCCAGACCGGACAGGCGCACGGGATGCAAACCTTGGATCAGAACCTCAAGGAGCTGGTCCAGCAGGGGTTGGTGTCGCGTAAGGATGCGCGGATGAAGGCCCAAAACAAGGACGGCTTTATCTGATCCGGATCCGTCGCCGTGGCTCGCAAACCTGCCCACGTCGCTGCATCCTTTGCGAATCGAAAGGTCCGGCCGAGCATGGATGGATGCCGCCCGGGAGTGTTCTCCTGAAAAACGAGGTCTCGTATGGACCTGAATCGTGCAATCGAGCAACTGCTGAGCATGGTGGTCGAGCGCAAGGCGTCCGACCTCTTCATCACCGCAGGCTGGCCGCCCAGCGTGAAGATCGACGGGGCCATCTATCCTGCGACGAAGCATCCCTTGTCGGCCGAGCAGGCACACGACATGGTGCTCGGCCTGATGAACGATCGTCAGCGCGAGGAGTTTCGGGCGACCAAGGAGTGTCAGTTCGCGATCGACCGCCCGCATCTGGGGCGCTTCCGCGTCAGTGCGTTCGTCCAGCGCGAGGCGACCGGGATGGTCCTGCGTCGGATCGAGACCGACATTCCGACCATCGAGGCGCTCAAGCTCCCTGCGATCCTGCGCGAGCTGGCGTTGACCAAGCGCGGTATGGTGATCTTCGTCGGCGGAACCGGGACGGGGAAATCGACCTCGCTCGCCGCGCTCGTGGGGTATCGCAACCGACACAGCTCGGGCCACATCATTACGGTCGAGGATCCGATCGAGTTCGTCCACGAGCATCACGGCTGCATCATCACCCAGCGCGAAGTGGGCGTGGATACCGAGTCCTACGAGGTCGCGCTCAAGAACACCCTGCGCCAAGCGCCGGATGTCATCCTGATCGGCGAGATCCGCACGCGCGCGACCATGGAATATGCCATTGCCTTCGCGGAGACCGGCCATCTCGTTTTGGCGACCCTGCACGCGAACAACGCCAACCAGGCGCTGGACCGCATCATCAGCTTCTTTCCGGACGACTCGCGTAACCAGCTCCTGCTCGATCTCTCTTTGAATCTCAAGGCCGTCGTCGCGCAACAACTCGCACCGCGCAAGAGCGGTCAAGGGCGTCGGGCCGTCGTCGAGATCCTGTTGAATACGCCCTTGGCCTCCGATCTCATCCGCAAGGGCGAGGTGCACAAGCTCAAAGAGCTGATGAAGAAGTCCAACGAGCAAGGCATGAACACCTTCGATCAGGCCCTGTTCAACCTCTATCAAGAGGGCGAGATCAGCTACGAGGATGCACTGCGTTATGCCGACTCGGCCAACGAAGTGCGGCTCGTCATCAAGCTGCAAGGCGGCGCTGCGCAGCGCGAGGCAACCGATCGCATGATCGATGGGGTTTCCCTCGTGCACGACAACGAGTACCGCGGCCGGCGCCCCTGATCCGAGTACCCCCGACGGCCCGCCCCGGCCTCCGAAACCGACCCCGAGAACCCATCACCCCATGCACAAGCCGACCGAACGCGATCACACCGCCTTACCGACCGCCCGCGAGGATGCCGCGCGGGCCGCCGAAACCAGCTCGACACCGCAGACGCGCTCTGCGGCCTACCGTCTCGCCTACACGGATGTCGATTTTCTGATGCGCGAAGAGGCGCGGCCGCTGCGCCTGCAGCTCGAGCTGCTCAAGCCGGAGTTGGAGCTTCAGGATCAGCGGGTCGAGTCCACCATCGTGGTCTTCGGCAGTGCCCGGATTCCGGACCCCGAGACGGCTGCCCGCAACCTCGTGGACGCCGAGCGCGCCCGGGCCGACGCGCCGGCCGACGCGCAGGCGCAAGCTGCGGTCGAACGCTGCCGGCGGGCGCTCGATCGCTCGCACTACTACGCGGAGGCGAGGCGTTTCGCGCGGATCGTCTCCGAGCAGGAGCAGGACGCACGATCGCGCTGCTTCGTGATCGTCACGGGTGGCGGACCCGGCATCATGGAGGCGGCCAATCGCGGCGCAGCAGACGTCGATGCCGTCTCGATCGGGCTCAGCATCACGCTCCCGCACGAACAGGCTCCGAACGCCTACATCACCCCGGAGCTGTCGTTCCAGTTTCACTACTTCGCCCTGCGCAAGATGCATTTCCTGATGCGTGCGAAGGCATTGGTGGTCTTCCCCGGCGGCTTCGGCACCTTCGACGAGCTCTTCGAGACGCTCTGCTTGATTCAGACAAAGAAGATTCGACCTATGCCCGTGATGCTCTTCGGGCGCGCGTTTTGGGAGCGCGTCATCGACTTCGAGGCGCTGGTCGAGGAGGGGGTGGTCAGTCGCGCCGACCTCGCCCTCTTCAGCTTCGTCGAGACCGCGGAGGACGCCTGGTCGCGGATCTGCGCCCATTACGACGAGTTGGACTGCGAGTCCTGATCCGGATGCCCGAGTGACTCGCGCAGGCGGCCCGACCATCGGTGGCAACGTGCGGCATTCGGGGTCGACTCGCGGCGTCCTCGCGGCCGCGCTCGCGGCTCTCCAGTGCGGGACTGCGGTCGCGCAGGGGCTCCAAGCCGAGTCCGACGAGGAGACGATCGAGTTGGCCCCTTTGGTGGTGACCGCCACGCGCTCGGGCGAAAGTCCCTTTGACCTGCCGGTCGCCATCGATGTTCTGGACAAGGCGATCATCCAGAACCAAAAGCCCATGGTGCTGATCTCCGAGGATCTGCCGCGTGTCCCCGGAACGGTCGTGACCAACCGCGGGACCTATGCGCAGGAAGAGCAGATCATGATCCGGGGCTTCGGCGGGCGCTCCCAGTTCGGAACACGCGGGATCAAGCTGATCGCAGACGGCATTCCCGCGAGCACGCCCGACGGCCAGGGCGGACCCGGACTCTTCGATCTCGGCTCGGCACGGTCCATCGAGGTGATGCGCGGCGGTTTCTCCGCCCTCTACGGCAACCACTCGGGCGGCGTCGTGCAGGTCTTCACCGAGGACGGCCCGCCCGAGCCGACCCTGTCCGTGCGTGCGATGGGCGGCAGCGACGGCACCTGGATCGCCGGGTCCAAGCTGGGTGGCGAGGCCGGGCGTCTGAACTATGTCGTCGATCTCTCCCGCGCGCAGACCGACGGCTACCGCGATTGGAGCCGCGCCACCAAGGAGCAGGGCAACACCAAGCTCAAGGTCGCGCTCGACGGCGGCGGTACCCTCAGCCTGATCGCGAACGCCTTGAATTTGCCTGAAAGCCAAGATCCGCTCGGCCTGACCGCGGAGGAGGTCAAGCGCAATCCCCGCCAGGCGTCGCCGGCCGCGCTGACCTTTCAAACCCGGCGCACGCTCGATAATCTCCAGGGCGGGGTCGTCCTGGATCAGCCGCTGAGCGCTGCGGACGACCTGCGCGTCATGGCCTACACCGGAACACGCAGCAACGAGCAGTACATCGCCATCCCGCTCGCCAACCAGAACGCCATCACGGCCTCGGGCGGCGTGAGCGCGTTCGATCGGCGTTTTGCCGGCGGAAACCTCCTGTGGACCCATTCGACGACACTCGCCGACGGCCCCATGACCTTGGTCCTGGGCGGGGAATACGATCGGTCTTCGGAGGAGCGCAAAGGTTATCTCAACGTCTTGGGCGAACGTGCCGCGCTCAAGCGCGACGAAGACAATACCGTGGCGAGTTGGGGAACCTTCGTTCAGGGCACCTGGGGCTTCGCACCCCGCTGGAGTCTGGATCTGGGGTTACGCTACACCGAGGTCCGCTTCGACTCCGACGACGGCTTCATCTGCACCCCCGATCGCGTGACCGCACCCGGCACCCGGCCGGGCACCTGCAGCGGCTCGACCGTTCCGATCACGGCCGCCAACCTCAACCCCGACGACAGCGGCAGTCGGACCTACGGCGCATGGACGCCCGCGCTCGGCCTCCTCTACAGCCTGACGCCCTCGATCAATCTCTACGCCAACCTCGGCAAGACCTTCGAGACGCCGACCTTCACCGAGCTGGCCTATCGCCCCGACGGCGGTGCCGGCCTGAACCTGGGTCTGGATCCCGCCGTGAGCCGGCATTACGAGATCGGCGCCAAATTTCTGCTCGGCGCGGACGCCCGCCTGAATCTCGCACTCTTCCAGATCGACACCGACGACGAGCTGACCGTGGCGACCAACGGGGGCGGACGGGCAACCTACCGGAACGCGCCCGCGTCGCGTCGCCGAGGTGTGGAGCTGCTGCTGGAGTCACCTCTCGGCCGGGGTTTTGCCGGCTATCTGGCGGCGACCTACCTGGGCAGCACATTCACCGAGAGCTTCCCGGCCTGCGCGGGCATTCCCTGCCGTACCGTCGCGCCGACGCTTAATGTCACGAGCGTCGAGGCGGGCAACCGCATCCCGGGCGTCCCCGCGTTCACGCTCTTCGGTGAGCTCTCCTACGCCTACGAGCCCCTGGGCTTCGACGCGGCGGCCAGCCTCTACGGTCAGGACAAGGTCTACGTGAACGACCGCAACAGCGAGACGGCGCCCGGCTACTGGCTCGCCAACCTCCGAGCGGGCTTTACGCAGGATCTGGGCGGACTCCGGCTCTCCGAGTTCGTGCGCATCGACAATCTGCTCGATGAGTCCTACATCTCCGCGGTGAGCGTCAACGATGCCAACGGCCGCTTCTACGCACCCGGTCCCGGCACCAATTACCTGGTCGGCATCACGGCGAGCTACAGCTTTTAAACCGCGTCCAGAGCGAGATGCTGATTTTCGAGTGAGCGCGACGTTGGTTGCACCCACAACCTTTAGCGCGGACGCGGTTTAAATCATTGCGCCGCGGAGGCCGTCAATCACTCCGCCCCGAGACGTTCCAGCAGGGTCTGCATGGCGTGCAGGACATGCCCGGCGATCAGGGTAATGAAGTCGGTGCTGTCGGCCTCCAGATTGGCCTTCTCCAAGGCATCGTAGTAGGCGCGGCGGCTGTCGGTGTCGCCGGGGATATTGGCGATGCAGTAGCCGTCGGCCAGCAGGCCCAGATTCATGACCAGTCGCGCCGTGCGGCCATTGCCGTCGAGAAACGGATGGATCGTCACCAGCCGCTCGTGGGCCTCGGCGGCGCGCACGACGGGGTGCAGGTGCAAGGCGTCGTGCGTAAGCCACAGCCCGTAGTCCTCCATCAGCTTGGGCACGGCCCAAGGTTGCGGCGGTAGATGACGGCTGCCGGAAATCATCACCGGCAGCTTGCGGTAGCGCCCGGCGTTGTCGCGGTCGATGCCGCGCAGCACCAGCGCATGAATGTTCCGCACCTCGCCCTCGTCCAGTGCCGCGCTCCGGGCCGCTAGCTCGCGGATATAGAGGATGGCCTCGTAGTGGTTGATCGCCTCGAGATGCTCGCGCAGGGGCTTGCCGCCGATCGTGAGGCCCTTGTTGACCACCAGATCGGTCTCGCGCAGGGTGAGGGTGTTGCCCTCGATGCGGTTGCTGTCGTAGGTGTACTCGATGTCCAGCGCCTGTTGCAGTTGTGCGCTGGTGAGCGGCCGAACGGCATCGAGCCGGGTCTTCAAACCGTCGATCTGTGTGAGAAGGGTCTCGAGCTCGGCCATCTTCGGGTTCTCCTTCGATGCCTCGGCGGCCTTGTCCGCGGTGCCCGACCTGCTCACCAATGCTCGGGGATCCAACGCCGATCGACCATGCTGGCCTGGTCGTCGTAGGCGTCGTCGGTCTCGCGATCCGGCATTTTGACCTTGGTCTTCGGCAACGGGTCGTACGGGAATTGGCTCAGCAGGTGGCGGATCACGTTCAGGCGTGCCCGCTTCTTGTCGTCTGAGCGCACGATCGACCAAGGGGCCGTATCCGTGTCGGTGGCGCTCAACATGAGGTCGCGCGCGCGTGAGTATTCATACCAGCGCTTGCGGGACTCCAAGTCCATCGGAGAGAGCTTCCACTGACGCACGGGGTCTTCGATGCGGGCGCGGAAACGCCGCTCCTGCTCGGCGTCGCCGACCTCGAGCCAGTATTTGATCAGCGTGATGCCTTGCTCGACCAGGTTGTTCTCGAACCAGGGGGTCGCGACCAGGAAGTGATCGCGCTCGTCCTCGGTGCAGAACCCCATCACGATCTCTACCCCGGCACGGTTGTACCAGCTGCGATCGAAGATGATGACCTCGCCGGCGGCCGGGAAATGCTGCAGATAGCGTTGCATGTAGAGCTGTGTCTTCTCGCGGTCGGAGGGCGCCGGCAGGGCGACGACTTGGAAAACGCGTGGACTCAGGCGCTCGGTGATCGCGCGAATGGTGCCGCCCTTCCCGGCGGCATCGCGTCCCTCGAAGACAATGACCACGCGCTCTCCGGTGCGCTTGATCCACGACTGCAGGGCGCTGAGCTCGACCTGAAGCTCGCCGAGCTCGCGCTGGTAGTCCTTGCGGCGCAGCTTCTCGCGTGGGGCGTCCGTTTCGGGAGCTTTCTCCTCGTGCTTCGCTTTTTTCTTCCCGTCATGTTTCGACATGCGCTCGCCTCCGCTCGCTGATATAGGGCTCGCTCGGAAACCCGGCCTCGTCTCTGCAGAGCGGGTAGGGTGGACAAGCGCAGCGCAGTCCACCAGCGACGGTGCAGGAGTTGTGTAGGGGCGACTTAAGTCGCCCCTACCTCGCCCTTACCTCGCCCCTACAGGGTGAGGGATCCCGTTCCGTAAATCATCTTAAACCGCGCCTGCTCCAGCGCTCGTAAAGTCTGCCCGAGCCGATCCCATCCACAAACATCGCATGTCGCGTCGGGCGCGGTTTAACTCTGCATCTGATGCGGACTCTCGGCCTCGGCGCCGCTTGCCGTGTCCGGTTGCTCCCACGGGAAGTGAGGCAGACCGAAGAAGGCGTGGCGCAAACTCTCGACCCAATCACGCGTCATCGTCTCCAACTCCGCCGAGGACTCCTCCAACCGGAGTCGGTGCGACGGCGCCAAGGCGTCTTTCGGGCAGATCGCGACCTCGAAAGGTGGCCCGACGGTCAGGTTGGAGCGCGCCGTCCCGGCCAGCGAGACCAGGCACACGCGCGCCCCGTCGTTCAGTGAGAGGGCTGGCGCCACGATTTGATCCAGGATCGGCTTGCCGTATTTGCTCTCGCCGATCTGCAGAAAAGGCGTCTCGGGTGTGGCCGCGATGCTGTTTCCCTGAGGGTAGATCATGAAGAGTCCGTGGGGTTGCCCGGCGATCTGTCCGCCCAGGATAAAGGTGGCTTCCACGCTCGCGCCGATCTGGCGCAGCGCGGGACCATGTTCGTTCTGGACCGCCTGGTTGACCTGGCCGATATAGTTCGCCGCCTCGAACAGGTAGTTCACGCTCGCGAGCGTGACGGCGGGGGCCGGATCGTTTTGACCCGGATTCGCCGCTTGATCGAGATCGCGGCGGATCCGGTTCAATACCTCTTGGGTTGTCGCCAAGTTGCCGGCTGCGAGCAGGACGAACATCCGGTCCGGCGCCGGCTGGAAGAGGTGCAACTTGCTGTAGGAGGAGATGTAGTCCACGCCCGCATTGGTGCGGGAGTCGGATGCCATGACAAGGCCCTGGTCGAGACAGAGTCCAACGCAATAGGTCATTCGGGTGAATCTCCGAGGAGTGGAAGGGTCGGTCGATATCGGGTCCGTCCGGAGTGATGCGGATCGACAAACGGCGTCGGTCCACCCGAGCGGGATCACGAGGATGCGAACAGCATCAAGCTTGCTCCGAACGGCGTCAAGAACCTCCCGCCGGTCGGCGTCACTCGCGCGGGATTGTCATCGTGTCATGCGAGCATGGACAATCAACGTGACCGTCGGGTCATCCGGCAAAGACTCCGAGGAGAATCAGGTGAAAGAACGCAACGTCGACGTCGCCATCATCGGCTCCGGCACCGCCGGACTGAACGCCATGGGGCAGGTCCGCCGGGCGGGCAAGAGCTTCGTCCTGATCAACGGGGGCGAGCCGGGGACGACCTGCGCACGGGTCGGTTGCATGCCATCCAAGGCCATGATCCAGATCGCCGAGGATTATCATCGGCGCACGCATCTGGGCAAATTCGGCATCGACGGTCACCAGGGCATGACCCTGGACATCCCCGAGGCGCTCGAGCATGTTCAGGATCTGCGCGACACCTTCGTGGATCGCGTCCTCGGCAACAGCACCGACGACATGTCGGAGGATCTCTTTCTTCAGGACTACGCCCGCTTTGTCGAGCCGACCCTGATCGAGGTCGCCGGTCAGCGCATCCGCGCCAAGGCCGTCGTGATTGCGACCGGCTCGCGACCCTTGGTGCCTGAGCCATGGAAGGCGTTCGGCGACCGCGTCATCACGACCGACGAGATCTTCGAGCTCGAGGATCTCCCTGCGACCATGGCCGTGATCGGCCTCGGGACCATCGGGCTGGAGATCGGTCAGAGCCTGGCCCGGATGGGCGTGGAGATCACCGGGTTCGATGCGGTCGACCATATCGCCGGGGCTCAAGACCCGGAGGTCAACCAGTCCGCCATCGAGCTGCTGGGCAAGGAGTTTCCCATCCATCTGGGCGCGCCCGCCGAGATCGCCGAGGAAGGCGATCGGTTGCGCGTCACCGCGGGCGAGCAGAGCGTCCTGGTCGACAAGGTGCTTTGCAGCATCGGGCGCGTGCCCAACGTGGAGCGGCTCGGGCTGGAGCATCTGGGCGTCCCGCTTGACCCGCGCGGCATCCCGTCCTTCGATCCGCACAGCATGCAGGTCGGCGATCTGCCCGTCTTCATCGCGGGCGACGTCTCCGGATACCGGCCCATCCTTCACGAGGCCGGCGACGAGGGCAAGATCGCGGGCTACAACGCCGCGCGTATCGACACCGCCGCCGCATCCGAGCGTTTCCGCCGCAAGGTCCCGCTCTTCATCAACTTCTGCGACCCCAACATCTTCGCCGTCGGGATGCGCTGGAACGCGCTCGATCCCGAGACCACCGCGGTCGGACAGATCAAGCTCGCCCCGGTCGGGCGCGCGCTCATCATGGGCAAAAACAAAGGGGTCATCCGCGTCTACGGTGACAAGGCGACCGGCCGTATCCTCGGCAGCGAGATGATCGGACCCAAAGGCGAGAACCTCGCCCACCTGCTCTGCTGGGCGATCGCGCAGGGCCTGACCGCCGGCGATCTGCTGCGCATGCCGTTCTATCATCCGGTGATCGAAGAGGCCCTGCAGGCCGCACTCTACGACCTCTATTCAAAGGTCGAGGCCAAGAACAGCGGGGGGATTACGGAGCTGGAGCGTCTGGAGGATTGAGGCGTAGGGACATAGTCGGCTCGCGTTCTCCCCGCGGAGTGCATCGGCGAGTTCGGCAAGGACTTCAACAGACAAAGAGGGCGTTCCTAATGACCAAATCAGAACGGGCAAGCCAGATCTGGGCAGTGCTGGCCTGGGCGGCTCGGAATCGCCAGACCGTGACCTATGTGATGCTGGCACGCTTGATCGGCGTGCCGGCGGCTGGACTCGGCCAACTTCTCGAGCCCATTCAGTCCTATTGTCTGATTTGGGACCTGCCACCTCTGACTATTCTTGTGGTCAAGCAGGAGTCGGGCTTACCGGGTGCTGGGTTTACCGGCGCCAGCGCTTCGGACCTGGCTCGGAAGCAGATGGAAGTTTTTGCGTTCGATTGGCTGGAGCATGGCAACCCGCAACCCGGCAAACTCGAAGCCGCAGTTCATGATTGGCCGTCTAATGGCTGAGAGCCTCGAAGGGCGCATGTCCGGCCGAACAGGGCCGCTTGGTCTCCACGTGCGGACCGCGATCGGGCGGCAACTGAACTACTCGCCTGGGCCGAGTGCCGTCACCACCCTAATGGGTTGCCGCCAAGTTCAAATACAAGACCGCGTTGGTATCCAGAACAACGTTCACGTCCATTCATCTGAGTCCCTTAGGGGTTCGGTGGCCGGTCGATTAAGCGATGCCGCCGCGCTGACAAGGGCATCATCCGCCGAAGCCGAACCACACTCAAATGGATCGAATGCGGGCAAGCAGGTATCCTCCCGCTACGCTCGAGTGAGCCGGCACCAGCCTGCGAACGAGCGCAACGCTCGCCGAGTTCGAGCAGGACCCGGCCGAATCGACATCGACCGTAGGTTCAGACGCCCAAGCACCTGCAAGAAAGCGTGGACCGACAGGATGCCGCGCGGACATTCGTGTGTTTCCTGCAACAACTAAGAGGCATGATATGGAGCTGTTGGACGGTATCATCCGGATCGATTCATTCCTCGCCGTGACGATCGGCATCGTCGTGCTGTTCGTCGGCAAGCTGCTGAACACCAAGATTGGGTTTCTGCGCGAGTTCAGCATCCCCGAGCCGGTGACCGGCGGATTGCTCTTCTCCGTCCTCTTCGGGCTGCTCTATTTCGCCTCCGGGCACGCGATCGAGTTCGAGCTGCGCGCGCGCGACATCCTGCTGGTCTATTTCTTCACCACCATCGGCATCAATGCGAGCGCGCGTGATCTGGTGACCGGCGGTCGCCCGCTCTTGATCCTGTTGGTCATCACGATTGCCTTCATGTTCGCGCAGAATCTTACCGGGATCGGGGTGGCCTCGCTCTTCGATCTACCGGCCGCGGTCGGCGTGGTCGGGGGCAGCATGTCCCTAATCGGCGGGCACGGGACGACCATCGCTTGGGCGCCCTCGATCGCGGAGAACTTCGGAATCTCCAACGCCATGGAGATCGGCATCGCCAGCGCAACCTTCGGTTTGATCCTGGCCAGCATCATGGGCGGTCCGATCGCCAAGTTCCTGATCACGCGCCACAAGCTCACGCCCGCGCCCCAGGTGGTCGAAGAGGTGCAGGATGTCGGGCTGACCGAGAAGCAGCGCAAGGACGGCGTCGATCACATGGACTTTCTGGGTGCCGTCCTCGCCATCCACATCTGCATCATCATCGGTTACGCGCTGAACAAGGCGATTGCGGAGGCCGGGCTCATGCTGCCGCTCTTCGTGACCTGTCTCTTCGCCGGCATCCTCATCACCAATCTGGTTCCCAAGAACTTCTCCAAATGGAGCGGGGTGACTTGGCCGACACGCACCTCCGCCGTTGCGTTGATTGCCGACATCTCGCTCGGCGCCTTCCTCGCCATGTCGCTGATGAGTATGCAGCTCTGGACCTTGATCGATCTGGCCGGACCCATCTTCACCATCCTGGCGGCTCAGTTCGTCCTGGCGGTGACCGTCACCATCTTTATCCTCTTCCCGTTGATGGGTAAGAACTACGATGCAGCGGTCGTCTCGGCCGGATTCGGCGGCGTCACGCTCGGCTCGACACCCACCGCCATGGCCAACATGGCGGCGGTGACCCAGCGCTTCGGCCCGTCGCACCAGGCCTTTATCATCGTCCCGCTAGTCTCGGCCTTCTTCATCGACCTGACCAATGCGTTGGTGATTCCCTTCTTCCTGAGGACCTTCTAAACCGCGCGCGGTGCGGTATGCGTTGTTTGTCGGAGCTGGCGCGGTTTGGAGGATGGGTTTCGCTGCGCTTTATCCATCCTACGCGTGGATCTGGCCCGCGCCGTGAGGGCTGTAGGTTCTACCGAGCCGTCGGGGGTACGATAGGCCCCGCCCCGTCAGGGTACCGGCCGCGCCATCTGATCCACATCCAGTCCCATCTGGCCGACCTTCTGGTTCAGACCTCGGAATCTGAGCGCCATGTCCGAGACACTGGCGTTGATGGTCCCGACGCGCCCATCCATCTCGCCCATGCTCTCGGTCATCTCGCCGACGTCCCTGTTCATGCGCTCGACCTTCACCGCCAGGGTCTCCATCTGCTCGCGCAGCACGGGCATGAGACGGATCTCCTGCTCCATGCGGGTCATGTCGCCGCGAATCTCGGACATGCGCCCGGAAACGGTAGCGAAATGGCCGTACATCTCGTTGAGGTTCGAGATGATGGCGCGGATCTCCATCGTCAGTTGATTGACGAAATAGAGGTTGGCGAGTGCCAGAATGCCGATCAGCACGAAGAAGACACGGGGCGCGATCGCCTTGCGACCGGCCTTCTTCTGGTCGCGGATGCGTCGGGTCAGGTCCGCTTCCGTGCCCTTGAGGATCTCGTTGATCCGGTCGGTCTGTGCGTTGTCGAGCATATCCGTGATCCGAGCGGGTTCAGCGAAACGGGTTCATCTGGTTGAAGAAGCGCATCGGTTTGGACATGTGATTGACGTCCTGCATCATCCGCATGAGGCTGTCGTCCATCACGGCAAACGACAGGCTCATGTCGTTCACCTGCAGCGTCATATGGCCCAGGTTCGTATTCATCCTCGCCACGCGCCCCGTCATGGTCCCGACGCTTCCGCTCATGTCCGCGACATCTCCATGGATGTTGTCGACCTGAGCGATGATTCCCGAAAGGCTGGCGACATCCTCGGTCATCCGGGCCATGCTGCGGCGAATGCTGAACATGTCGTCCGACATGGCGCCGAAGTGGATGTTCATGGTTGCCACGGCATTGCGAAGCTCGGGCGCTTGGACAGACAGGATGATGATCAGCAACGAGATCGTCAGGACGACGGCGAAGAGATCGAACAAGGCCAGCCTCGACAGCACCGAGATCCGTCGATCGAGAAACTCTTGTCGCTCGCCGAGCAAGCGGATGACGCGTTGCAGTCGGTCGATCGCCTCGTCGATGCGTTCTTCATCGGCCATGAGGAGCGGTCCTCGTCAAGCTCGGGTGATGATCGAATCGTTCGGGCCGCGGGGCGGAGCGGCGGCGCCGTCGGACCGCAGTCGCTCGCAGTGCGCGATCAAGAGCGCGCATGCCCGATCGTCGGGCGCATAGACCAGAGCCTCGCTGAAGGCCGCGATTGCCTCGTCCCAAGCGCCTGCACGGTACTTTGAAAAACCCAGCTCGCACAAGCGGATGAATTCAGGCTCCTCGGCCTTGAGGGTCCCGGTCGCGAGCGCTCGGACGACCTCCGTCGGCAGCCGACTCTCCACGAGCACCATGGTATCGCGCATGCTGCAAATCGCCTGGTCCATCTCGCGGATCTCGCGAAACGCCGACGTGACCGGGACGACCTCGGCGGGGCGGAAGAGACGCAGCAGCTGGGTGTTGCGGGTGAGCTGCTCGACGGACTCCGCAAAGGTCGCCGCCATCGGATAGACCACGAAGAGTGCAAGCATGACGATGATCGCCGAGATCACGATGGATTCCTGCAGGGCGCGCTGCGCCTCGCTCAGGAGATCCGCCTCGTCCAAGACGATGACCAACCGCCACGGCAGGCCGAACCCTTCGCCGAAATAGATCACGTGAGCGAGGTAGGTGCGGCCGTGCGTGACGGACCGATAGGCGTGGTCGGATCGGGCCGAGGCGCCGAAAGGCCCGATCGAGCCTAGGGCGTTCCTGACCCAAGGCAGCGCGACCTCGCTCGCTATCGGCAAGCCGTTTGTATCCGCTGAGCCTAAGTTTGGGCCTACGTTTGGGCCAGTGTCCGAGCCGCCGCCGATCCCGAGACGATGCGGATAGGCGATGAGCCGATCGCGCTCGTCGAGCAGGAAGGCCGCGCTGTTGGGCCCGATGTCTTGGCGCGAGAGAAACGCCGAGAGGCTGTCGAGCGTCGCGTCCGCTCCCAGCACGGCCAGGATACGGCCTTCGCCGTCCAGGAGCGGGTAGGTGACCGTGATCCCCAAGCGGCCCGACCCACTGAACCGATAGGCGTCGGTCCATTGCAGGCGCCGCTCCGGGCGGGTGTTGCCGTACCAGGGACGCTCGCGCGGGTCGAATGCGGGCTCCCGCTCGAGGTGCGCGAGCGGACGATAGTCGCGATCGCGGACGATGATGCGCTCCGTCGGCGGCGTGACCCCGCGGTCGATGACCCGGGTCGCGGGCTCGGGCTCGGTCCGGGCCTGTACGAAGTTGCCGGCCTGATCGGCGATATAGATGCCGGTCAGCTCCGGGGTGAAGACCACTTGTTGCCAGAAGAGGTCGGAGAAGAGGACCTGTCCGGGGATGACACGCGTCGCGGCGGCGACCGCGGCATTCGACAGGAGATGGCCCTCCGCCGTCCGCACGATCCCGGTCGCGCGTGCGACCACCTTCTCCCCGATCTCCTCGACGATCCGGCTCGACAGCTGATAGACGACCGACTCTGCGCGCTCCGACATCTTGTAGACGATGGCCATGACCGTGACCATCATCGGGACCAAGAAGAGGAGGAGGATGGCAAACCGGAACGAGGCCAGCCGCCTCGGAACGAAGCGGGCCAAGCGGGTTGGTCGGCGGATCGTCATCGGTTAAACCGCGTCCAGAGTGAAATGCGTGATTGTCATGTTGTGTTGGGCTTAGGGATTTTTCCGACCTTTGTGGAGACGCGGTTTAAAATCATATGTTTTTTAATCTCTTAAGCCGCGCCGGCTCCAGCGGTCGCTCAATCCGCCGGGGCCGATCCCATCCAAACACATGGCATGCCGCGTGGGGCGCGGTTTAAGAGAGCGGCAGCAGCCAAGGCACCAGGAGGACGCTCATGATCATCACCAAGAGCGTCAGGGGCAAGCCGATGCGAATGAAATCGGCAAAGGTGTAGTTGCCCGCGGTCGCGACCAAGGTGTTGATGGGCGAGATAGGCGTCATGAAGGCGCTCGATGCCGCGAGAGCGATGATCATGGCAAAGGGGTAGGGCGATGCGCCCAAGGCTTCGGCGACGGCGAGTGCGACCGGGATCATCAGGACCGCATTGGCCGTGTTCACGATGAAGAGGCCCAGCAGCACCGTGATGGCGAACAAGACACCGAGCACCACATGGGGACCGGCGTCCCCGATCCAGGCCACCAAGGCGTTTGCCGCGATGTCGACCCCGCCGGTGCGGTCCAAGGCGAGCGCGAAGGGCATCATGCCCACGATCATGACGATGCTCCTGAGCTGGATCGAGCGGTACGCCTTGTCCAGATCGATGCAGCGAAAAAGCCCCATCATGAGACAGCCGATCAGAGCGGCCTGGACGTTCGGGACAAGGCCGGTCGCCATCAGTGTCACGACGACGACGAGCGTCAGAACCGCGTAAGGCGCGCGTTTGGCCGCCGGAAGATATTCGTCGAACTCCTTGGGCAGATTGAGCACGATCAGATCGCGCGTATCCTCCTGCAGGCGGCGGATCGTCTTCCAGGGGCCGACGAGCAGCAGGGTATCGCCGATCTTCAGGGTCTCGGCGCGCAGGCCGTGCGGTGCATGGGCCTCCGGGCCGCGCCGCATCCCGACCACGGTCAGCTCGGAACGGACCATCACCTCCGCCTCCGCGATCGTCTTGCCGGCAAAGCGCGACTCGTCCGCGATCATGATCTCCACCATGCCGATGTCCTGCGAGCGGTCGACGAAATAGCGACCCGTGCGCGGCAGAAGTTCGACCCCGTAGCGCTCGCAGAACTCGGTCACGTCGATGTGCTTTTCCTCCAAGTCGACGTCGATCAAGAGGATGTCGTGCGCTTGCAGAGCGGTCTGCGGCGTGCGCGGGAGCAATTGGCGCGCACGCCCGAGACCACGCTCGATGAGGATGATCCGCACACCGATCTTCGCGGGCAGATCCAGCTCGCCCAGCGTTCTGCCGAGCAAGGGCGAGTCGGGTCGCACCCGCACGCGGTACTCGCGATCGGCGAGCCGGTAGCGCTCGACCCACTGCATCAGTTTCGGGCGCATCCGGGCGGTCGGCGCCTCGGATGTCTTGGGACGCAGCCAGCGCTGCGTGACCAGCATATAGAGGGTCGCCATCAGTAGGATCGGCAACCCGAAGGGCGTAAAGGAGAAGAAGTTGAAGCCCTCCTCGCCGGTGCGCACGAGCTCGTAGTTGATCACCAGATTGGGCGAGGTGGCGACCAAGGTCATCATGCCGCTGATCAGTGCCGCATAGGCCATCGGCATCATGAGCTGGCTCGCCGGGATGCGGCGCCGGCTCGCGATGCGCAGCACCACCGGGATAAAGATGGCGACGACCCCGGTCGAGCTCATGACCGAGCCGAGAAAACCCACCGAGAGCATCAGCAGCACCAAGAGTCGCCAGGCGCTGTGGCCGCCGCGGTTGGCCAGCCAGTCGCCGATGCCGCGAGCCACCCCGGTGCGGGCCAGCGCCTCGCCGATCACGAACATGGCTGCGATCAGGACGATATTGGGATTACTGAAACCGGCGAGCGCCTCCTGGACCGAGATGACGCCCGTAAAGGGCAAGGCCACCATCATGATGAGGGCCACGGCATCCACCCGCGGCTTGTTGAGCGCGAACATCAGGATCGCGGCGCCCAGCATGAGAAGGACAATCAGAAGGTCTTGCGACATGCCGTTTCCTCCGTGGCGCTGCGACCCGTGGCCGGCCCGGCGCGATGGATTTCCGACCCGGGACCCCGCGCCCCGATCCGAAAAGCGTTTATCCTATCGGAAAGCGCCATGGATCTCGCACGCACTGCCGTGCGAGTATCGATGGCGCCGTGCGCGGTGTGAAACGATCGGCATCGGAGACCAAACCTCATGTCCAGTCAGGCCCGATATCGGCAACCCGACCCTGAACCGACCCATGACGGCATCATCCACTTCTCCGGCGTGAGCTGGGATGACTACGAGCGTCTTCTCGTGATGCGCGGCGATCATTCCGCCCCGCGGATCGCCTACCTGGAAGGAGAGGTCGAGATCATGAGCCCGTCGCAGACCCACGAAGGCATCAAGTCCGTGATCGGCCGTCTGGTCGAGACCTATTGTCTGGAGCGCGACATCGTCTTCTCGACCTACGGCTCATGGACACTCAAGGACAAGGCCCGCAACCGCGGTGCCGAGCCGGACGAGTGCTATGTCTTCGGGACCGAGGCAGCGGAGCGCCCGCATCTCGCCATCGAGGTCGTCTGGACCCACGGTCGCATCGACAAGCTCGAGATCTACCGCCAGCTCGGCGTCGCGGAGGTCTGGTATTGGCGCAAGGGTGTGATCCAACCCTACTGTCTGCGCGGGGAGCGCTACGAGCCGGTGAACGAGAGCCAGGTCCTGCCCGGATTGGATCTGGCCCTCCTGATGCGCTTCATCGAAGAGCCGACCACCTCGCAGGCGATCCGCGGCTATCGCGATGCGTTGCGGGTCGAGGAAGGGCGCTGATGCCCGAAAGCGTCGCACCGGCTCGCCGTGAAACGGCCGCCCCTCCCCGGGATAGTCGACTTGCAGTCGACCTCTTCCGCAGACCTGAACCGCGTCCAGAGCGAAATGCGTAGTTTTCATTTTGTGTTTAGCGTCGGAGACTTCCTTGATCTCAACGAGACGCGGTTTAAAGTTAATTTTTTATACTTTAAACCGCGCCGACTCCGGCGGTCGTCAAGTCTGCCAGGGTAGATCCCATCCAAAAACATTGCATACCGCGCTGGGCGCGGTTTAAAAGCGCCCGATCAAAGACACCCCCAACATCACCGCAGGATCCTGATCCTCCTCGTACAGCCGTCGCCCCTTCTCGTCGTCGACCCTTAGGGTGGTTCCGGTCGACGCACCGGCGTAGAGCTTGAAGCTCAGGCTCTCGGTCAGGTCGCGTCCGAGCTGCACGAAGACGGGGATAAATCTGTGCTCGCCGACGCCGTCGGGGAAGGGGCCGTCGGAGTCGAGCCGAAAGCGATAGGAGCGGTAGGCCGCGCCCAAGCCCGCAGTCCATCCCGAATCGAGCACATACGACAGCTCCAACCCGGCGGGACCGGCCGGGCCGGCCGGGAAAGGATTGGTGAGGCGCAAGCGATCGTTGATCCGCCAGTCGATGATCAGGAAGGGGAAGGCGCTCGTCTTCTCG
Organism: Thiocapsa rosea; assembly: GCF_003634315.1. NCBI lineage: Bacteria > Pseudomonadati > Pseudomonadota > Gammaproteobacteria > Chromatiales > Chromatiaceae > Thiocapsa > Thiocapsa rosea. Next base: position 1,281,481 of record NZ_RBXL01000001.1, on the reverse strand, counting down.
ATCTTCTCGAAGACGCCCACGCCCACACCGAGAGTGAGATCGGGCCGCAAGGCGCGCGATACCGAGCCCGTGGCCCCGTATTCGAGCGTGTCCCAGAAGTTGGCGCCCGATTCGCCCGAGGACTCGATCGTCGGTGACAGACCCAGCCGCCAACCGCTTTCGGTCGTGAAACCGTAGGGTATGGAGACACCTGCTCGGTACAGCCTGTCCCACGGCTGCTCGCCGCCGAATCCGAGTGGTTTGTCGAAGTCCCAGTCTTCGTAGTCCAGGCGCAGCCGCACACCCAGAGACGACTGCCCGTCGAGCGCCCAACTCGTTCCGAGCGACATGAGCACGGCGGCATAGGCGGCATCGCCGCCGGAGTCGAGATCGCTGTCGAATTGAACGACCGGGGCGACGGAAAAGCTGACGCCCGGCGGCGATTGCGCGACGGAGACCGCGGCAAACCCGGTCGACAGCACGGCGGCACAGGCGACACGAACGAGGCAAGGCGCTGGCATCGGAGACACTCCCTGGAAATCATGGTGAGGTGATTGAGGAAACGGCGTGGACCATAGCATCCCGAGATCGGGCTGGACCAGCGCTTGCCACGGGTTGGACCGGGGTCCTATTCGAAGCCGGCCCACACGGAATCGCGACACGACAGGGATCTTCGCGACAGCACCCTCCGTCAAGCAGATCATGGTATACCTCGACAAGCGCACCGGCGGCTCCACAGCTAGAACGGCGTCGGCGTGGTTCAGTCATCGGGCAAGCGCAGCGCAGTCCACCAGCGCCGGCGCGGGGTTCGGTGGACTTCGCTCTCGCTCGTCCACTCTACCGGCCGGTCTCATAAATGACGCCGACAAGGCGCATGCCGTCGGCACCGAGTCTCGGAGTGGTCGCAGCCGCCGGGTTTGCGCATCGGATCGGGACCAATCAGTGGCTATCAGGCATCTTTCGCCAACAGGTCGGAAGGAGTGCACAAGCAGATGGGGGAGCTTGGAGGATGTTGTGCGTAAAGAACCTGTTGCTGATCGGGCTGGGCCTGGGTTTATTGATCCCTTGCGCAGTAACCGCGCAAACGCTCGACGTGAGCCCGCTAGGGTTGACGGATCAGGAGCGCGCTTGGCTAGCTGCTCGTCATACGGTCCGTGTCCGCATCAGCGAGTATCCGCCGTATATGATCAAAGAGCCCCGACCAACAGGGCTTGCGGTCGATTATCTCGATCATATTGCGGAGCAATTTGGTTTCGACGTCGAATACGTCCCCGCGGAAATGACCTTTGGTGCTGCCGTTGCCGATCTCGCTGGCCCCCGGGAGCATTACGATCTGCTGCCGACCTTTACGCGAACGCCGGAACGGCTGAAACAGTTCGCCGTCACCGATGATTACCTGAGCGCGCCTTGGGTGATCTATACCCGCCAGGATAGTCCCTACCTGATTGGCCTCGAAAGCCTGGCCGGGAAGACAGTCGTCGCAGAGTGGGGATTCTTGATCATTGATATGATCAAGCGGGGCTTTCCAAGTATCGACATCCTTCAGGTGCCGACGGCCCTGGATGCACTCACGGCACTCGCGACGGGACAAGCCGATGCCTATGTCGGCAATCTGGCCGTGGGTACCTTTCTGATTAAGGAGCATCGGCTCACGAACCTCGTGGTCGCCGCGCCGACGCATTACGGCATCAACACCCAGGCGATGGCGGTCCGAGCGGATTGGCCGGAATTGGCCAGTCTGATCGATAAGGGCATTGCCTCGATGACGCAAGAAGATCGCGACGCCATTCTCGGTAAATGGATTCATCTCGAGATGCGATCACGAGAGGACTATCGATTGGCGTTCAGTATCTTGGCTGCCGCCTCATTGGTGGTCATCGCTGTCTTTTTCTGGAATCGAAGGCTGGCGCGCGAGATTCGGGTGCGGCAGCGTGTCGAGTCGGAGCTGCGCCGATCCGAGGTTCGACTCCAAGAAGAAAAGAAGGCGTTGGAGCAGACCAAGACACAGTTGCAGCACAAGAAGGAGACATTGCAGGAACTCAACGCGACTTTGGAGGCCCGGTTGCTGGCGGCGGTGAAGGATCGTACCCGCGTCCTGAGCAATGCGGCGGCCCGTGCGCAAGAGAGCGACCAGGCCAAGTCGGCCTTTCTATCTGCTGTCAGCCACGAGCTGCGCTCACCCCTGCACGACATCCTGGGCTATGCTCGGCTGCTTGCCCGGCAGGTCCCGCTGCAGGCTCGCGACCAGCTGGGGATCATCCTGGAGAGTGGCAATCAACTCCTAAGGCTGATCAACGATATCCTCGACTATAGCCACGGCGAGGTAAAACCCATCGTGTTTGAGCCGGGGCCACTCTCGCTCGGCCGGTTGGCGCGCAACCTGACCGCGACCTACCGACCGCTCGCGGCGCGAGGAAATAATCGATTCGTCGTCAAGCTTGAAACCGGCAGCCTGGACTGGGTCATTGCCGATGAGCTGCGGTTGACCCAGATCCTACGCAATCTCTTGGACAATGCCTGCAAGTTCACTCGCGATGGATGTATCGAGCTCGGCATCGAGCGGATCGAGTCGACCACGGCAGCGGAGAACGCAAAGGGCGCCGACTGTTTGCTGAGCTTCAGTGTCGCCGATACCGGTGTTGGGATTCCGGCGGCGAAGCGGGAGGCGGTGTTTCAACCCTTCCAGCGCCTGGAACGGCACCGAGGTTTGCCCGGCATCGGGCTCGGACTGCCGATCGCGCAGCAACTGACCACGGCCATGGGCGGTGAAATCAGTCTGTACAGCAGCGTGGGTCCGGATTCGGGCAGTACCTTCCGATTTCAGCTGCGGTTGCCGATCGGCACGGCGCTCGAGCAGGGCGCCGACGAGGATCTGGTCATCCTGGGCTACGCGGGACGGCGTCGTACCTTGCTGATTGCCGATGACCAAGCGACGAGTCGCGACTTCTTGTCGGAGTGCTGCCGCAGTTGGGGGTTCGAGGTCATCGAGGCAGCCGATGGCGCCGAGGCCATCGAGCGTTTCCAGGCGCGGGAGGCGTCGGTGGACGCGGTCTTGGTCGATCAATTCATGCCCCGTCTCGATGGCTGGGCGTGTTTGCAAGCGCTGCGCGCTTCGCAGCGGGGGCGCCATCCGCCGGTGATCCTGATCTCGGCCGCACCCGCGCAACGACCTCGAGGCCATCCCGAGGACATGGCCTTCGATGGATTTGCCATGAAACCGCTCACCGAGTCGATACTGGCGAAACTCTTGGCCGAAGCGCTGGCGCTGGATTGGGAGTATGAGACCGCCTCTCCGGTCGAGGACATACTGCAGCCCGATCCGATGCTGCTGTCGGTCGCTCTCGCCGCCGACGAGCGCAAGTGTTTGCAAGCGATGGTCGCCATGGGTCAGGTCGTCGGCCTGCAACGATGGGCGCAGGAGATGGCGGACAAGGACTCAGAGCGCAAGCCCATGTGGCTGGGCATCGAGCAACTCTGTCGCGCTCTCGATCTACAGGCATTGAAGCGATTGGCCGCCGCGGCCTCGAATTGATCGAGCGCAGCCCGATGGACTTTGCCGAGTCAGCATAAGACTGTGCTGCGAGCCGCGTTCGGCTGCGACCAGGGGATTTCCTCGGTTAAAATCGGTGGTCGTTTCGACGGTGAAAGAGTCCACCAGCATGACCGACAACATGGCGCGTATCTTGATCATCGATGATCAGCCGGCATCGATCGGTCTGCTGATCGCCTACTTGCAGGGACGCGATATTGACCTCTTGGTTGCACAGACCGGCGAAGACGGACTGAGGATTGCGGCCGAAGGTCAGCCTGATCTAATTCTGCTCGACGTACGGATGCAGGGACTGGATGGCTTTACCGTTTGCCGACGCCTCAAGGCATCGCCCAAGACAAGCTCGATTCCGGTGATCTTTCTCTCCTCGTCGATTGAAACCGAGGACAAGTTGCGGGGGTTTGCCGCAGGCGCCACGGATTACATTACCAAGCCGTTTTCCGAGCAGGAGGTTCTCGCGCGGGTCTACCTGCAGATCGGCGACCACCAACAGGTGCATGCCCTGAGCCGCCAGGCCCTTGATGAGCTCGAAGACATCCCCCTTTCAGCCTCGGCGAACCGGCTCGACCAACGCCTCTTCATGGACGCGGTGGCGGTGCTGATCAAGCGTCTCGTCGACCCGCCGAGCGCGGTTGCGTTGGCGCATCAGGTCGGGACCAATCAGCAGCGGCTGACGCGCATCTTTCGTGAGCAGGTCGGGATGAGCGCCTACGAATACCTGCAAGAGATGCGACTGGAGCGGGGGCGTAGCCTATTGCTGGAGACGGATCTCCAGATCCAGTTGATCGCGGACCGGGTCGGTTACCGCAACGCAGGCGACTTTACCCGCGCCTTCGGCCGCCATTTCGGCGTGACGCCAAAGAAGTACCGGCAAGGCCGACTGCAGTCCGGTTGCGTTGATGGTCGTCCCGACGGACTTGACCTGTGATGTCGCGTAACGACCATGGCAAAAGCACCGTTCAAGCTGAGATCGACATCCGCATTGCGCGGATCGACCAGCTGTTCGAGACCTTCGATCCCTCGCCCTTTCGCGAGCGCGACCTCGATCCCGCCGCCACCGCCTTCATCGTGGACTGGGCGCGGGAACTGAACCGCTCCATCCCGATCGAGCTGCATCTCCATGTGCGTTACGCGGGCCCGGAGCAAGAGGCGCCGGAGGAGGTGGTCAGCGCGATCCAGGGTTACTTTCAACGCCGAGCCGACGCTGCTACACGGGAGATACGCGAGCTGTTTCGGACGGGACGCATCTACCTATTGGTCGGGCTGTTGATCCTGTTGCTCTCCCTGGGCGGCGCCGAAGCCGTGATCTATCTGTTCGGCAATCGTCCGAGCGTCACGTTGCTGGCCGAGAGCCTGATCATCCTCGGCTGGGTGGCGAACTGGAAGCCGCTGGAGATCTTCCTGTATGACTGGTGGCCCATCCGCCGCGATGCCAGGCTGTTTCGCCGCCTGGCCGCGGCGAGGGTCACGGTGCAGGGTTGAGCGACGCAGGGTTGAGCGACCCAGGGTAGCCCCGCGCCGCGCCCGCGCGCTGGATCAGATTAAACCGCGTCCAGAGCGACATGCGTCGTTTTCATGTTGCCTTTGGCTTCGGAGATGTCCTCGATTTCGGTGAGACGCGGTTTAAAGTTTAATATTTTTTAATACCTTAAACCGCGCCGGCTCCAACGGTCGTCAAGTCTGCCGGGGCCGATCCCATCCAAAAACATCGCATACCGCGCTTGGCGCGGTTTAGATTGGATAACGCAGGACCGCCGCCACCGCCTTGCCGGGCTCGGGCATATCCTCGGTGCGCACGCTGAGCACCTCGCCGCCGGTCATCAGCACGCGACGGGCGACCTCGTCGGCCACACCGTAGGTCTCGGCGCTGGCCTCGTCGGCGAAGGTGACGCTGCCGTCGGCGTCGTCGACCGTGCCGTTGACCGCCTGATCCATGTCGACGAGCAGGCTGGCGACGGCGCCCGCCGTCGCGGCGCGCGCTGCGCGCACCAGATCCGTGGTGGCGCGGTCCTCGTTGAGCCGCGCGCGGTAGCGCTCGTGCCAATCGGCGATCCGACCGCGGTAGACCTCGTCGAGCAGCGCGCGCGCGGCCATCGCAAGTTCGCCGGCGCTCTTGCGCTCGGGATTGCCGCCCAAGCTCTGCTCCAGCAGGTGAGGGTAGCTGTTGACCGAGCGATAGATCGCATCCAGGGCATCGACCGAGGCCAGGATCAGCGGCTCTTGGCGGCCGGCGAGGATGGCGCGCAAGGCGGTATCGACCTGGCGCGCATATTGGCGCAGCCGCACCTTTTTGCCCTCGCTGCCGCCGATGCGACCGCTGTAGGAGCGAACCGAGATGCTGCGTTGACCCACCGCCGAGGCGGCATCGGCGGGTAGATCCGGGACCTTCAGCTCCGCCGCCGGCAGGTCCTTGTTGACCTCGATCAGGCGCACGCCGCCGTCGGCTAAGGCCAGCACATAGCCGGCGTCGCAAAAGGTGGTCGAGCGCAGCAGTGCCTTGAGGTGGAAACGGTCCGAGACCTTGACCAGCGGCTCGAGCGCGTTCGGCACGCGGAAGGTGCGCAGGTTGTCCGGGGTGGCGTAGATCACCAGACCGTGCGCCTGATAGGCCCAGAAGACGTCGTCCTCGACCAGGTCGTCCAGTTCCTCGATCAACGCGCGAACGCGGCGCTTGTTGGCGCCGGCCGCCTCGAGCTGATCCACCGCTTCCTTGATCAGATTCTTGAGCTGAATACGGGCGGCATCGATGTCGTCGCTGACCGGCGTGGTCGGCAGCGAGATGGACACCGCCATGTCGCCGCGAAAGGCGGCCAGGTCGGCATAGTCATCCGCGGTCGGAATGTCGAGATAGAGCATTGGGTTCTCCGTCAGTCGTTGTGTCGGTGTTGTTTATTGAAAACAGCGCCATGGCAGCCTGTCAGGCGGGCGAGCCCGAACAGGAGCCGAGCAAGGCGGCCATCGGCCGAGATCGATCCGGCCCGGCATGCGCAGGCTGGACAGCTGCTCACTGTCCCGCGTGGGCAGCGGCGGCCGCGGCGACGGTTGCGATGGCGGTCAGGGTCAGCGTGATCTGCTCGAACAAGAGCCCGGTGACCGGTTCGACGGGCAGCATCGGCGCGACAACGGCGGTCCAGGCGGTCGTGGCTACGGTGAAACCCAGCACGATCTTGGCGATCAGGATCGGCGCATGTCGCGGGATGCGAAGCCGATGGCCGAGTGCTGCCAGCGCGAGCACGGCGGCCACGGCTACGCCGGTAATGGCAAGGTTGATCCAGATCGTATCCGGTAACCCGGCGACGCTGCAGCGCGCCGCGTCCGGGTCGTTCTGGACGCGGAAGAACTCGAGGTCCAGCGCATTCGAGAACTGCAGCGAGAGGACCAGGATCGGTCCGAGCAGTGACGTCATCAGGAGGATGACATGTTGGGCGGGCAAGAAGATCTCGCGATTGGCGCCATAGGTCCGCAGCACGGCGTTCAGTCCGAACAGCAGCAACAACGCCGAGAGTCCGAAGGCCGGGCCGAACAGCATCTGCTCATGCGCGGCGACCGCGGCAACCGTGCCGCCGGCGGTGCGCCCCGCCAGCACCGCATAATTGATCGACAGGACCAACAGCGAGAAAAAGGCGCAGACGAAGACCACCACCGCGTTGGTGCACTCGACATCCTCGCGCTTGGCCTCGTGATCGAGCGGGAGCAGGATCGCGAGCAACGCGAAACCCGTCAGCAGGCCGGCAATCGACGAGTACCAGCCGGCCGTGCTGGCGATATCGAATTCGAAGTGGGCGATCCGGCAAATCATCGAGGATGGCATGGCGAGGAGGAGCTGGCTAGGATGAGATGGACTGGCACGGGCGCTGATCAAAGCGGCAAATCAGAACGGATAGAGCCAGGGCACCAGGGTCAGCGACAAGGTCAGCACCAGGACGACCAAGGGCAGCCCGATCTTGGCATAGTCGCCGAAGCGATAGCCGCCGAGGGTTCCGACCATCGCATTCGCCGGCACCACCGGGGTCATGAAGGCGCTGGAGGCAGCCAGCGCGACGATGATCGCGAACGGATAGGGCGAGGCGCCGAGCTCGGCCGCGAGCGCTATCGCCAGCGGTGCCATCAGCACCGCCGTGGCGGCCGGGACGACGAACAGCCCGAGGGTCAGGGTCATTAGAAATAGCGTGGCCAGAATCAGATAGGGGCTCGCGCTGCCGAGCAGCCCGACCAGCGTATCGGCGGCGAGATCGATCCCGCCGGTGCGCTCCAGCGCCATCCCGAACGGCAGCATGCCGGCAATCAGCACCAGGGTGCGCAGGCTGATCGCGCGGTAGGCGCTGTCCAGATCGATGCAACGGAACACCCCCATCAGCAGGCAGCCGACCAGGGCCGCATGCATTGCCGGCAGCAGCTCCGACACCATCAGGCCGACCGTGACCGCCAACGCCAGCACGGCATAGGGCGCTTGCCCGGCCGCCGGCAGGATCTCGTCGAGCTCCTTCGGCAGGTTCGTCGTGATCAGGTCATGGTCTTGGCCGCGCAGCGTCTCGATGGCCGCCCAGGCGCCGACCAGCAGGAGGGTGTCGCCGGCCTTAAGCGTCGCGTTCGCGCGCGCTTCGGCATCGAGCACGGCCTGGCCGCGACGCAGACCGACCGCAACCAATCCACGCTGTAGCTGCACACCGGCATCCGTCAGGGTCTTGCCGAGCAGCCGCGAATCGGCCGGCAGCATGACCTCGGCCATGCCGATCGCCTGGGCACGGTCGGTGAAGTAGAGCCCGGACAGCGGCAGCGGCTCGAGCCCGAGCTCGGCGCAACGGGCAGCGGCCTGGCCGACCGGGTTGACGCTGTCGAGCAGGATGCCATCGCCCGCTTCAAGCTCGGTCTCGTCGCCGGGAGCGATGAGGCAGCCGCCGCGCGCCGGGCTGCGCTCCAGCGCGATCACCCGCCAGCCCCGATCCGGCGTCAAGCCGAGCGCGGCGAGCGACTGGCCGACCGCCGGCGATCCGGGTACCACCCGGGCACGCCGCTCGCGCTCGGCGAGTCGGTAGCGCGTCACCCAGTCACCGAGTCGCGGCTTGGCGCCGGCGCTCTCGGCGGGTGCGGCGTCGGATCCCAACCAGCGGCTGGCGATCATCATATAGAGGACGCCGAGGATCAGCACCGGAACGCCGATCGGGGTCAGCGACAGGAAATCCAGCCCTTCCGCACCGGTGCGGGTCAGCTCGTAGTTGACGATCAGGTTCGGGGCCGCGGCGACCAGGGTCAGCATGCCGCTGATCAGCGCCGCATAGGAGACCGGCATCAGCACCTGTGCCGGGGTCATGCCGGCATTGCGGGCAATCCGCAATGCCACGGGGATGAAGATGGCAACCACGCCGGTGGAATACATCACCGAGCCCAACGCGCCGACAATCAGCATCAACAGCGCGACCAGGCGCGCGGGCTGATTGCCGCCGCGGGTCACCAGCCAGTCGCCGAGGCGTTGGGCGACGCCGGTGCGCGCCAGGCCCTCGCCGATCACGAACATGGCCGCGATCAGGATGATGTTCGGATTGCTGAACCCGGATACCGCCTCGCGAGCGCTGATCACACCGGTAAACGGCAGGGCCACCATCATCGATAGGCCGACCGCATCGGCGCGCGGACGGCCCAGCATGAACATCAGGATGGCCCCGGCCAGGAGTACGAGCACCAGGATCAATTCAATAGACAAGGTGGCTCCTTCGTCAAGCGGCCAGCGACAGATCGTCACTATATCAGGGACCCGTTGCGGCGAGCGACGGCAGGCGCCTCTGTTCTAAGCTTTGGCGCGCGAAAAATGCGCTTTGAGGAACAATCAAGTTGCCGCCCCTTCCCAAACAGGGCGCCACATCGCTATGGTCGGCAGTGAGCGATTGTCGCGCGCCTGAACACTACCGCCGCCAATCGGCGGCGTTTCTACGGAAACACGAGGTCGTGGTTGGGTCCGGCGTCCTAATGACTCCGGCCTATTGCGGCCGGATTCTCTCCAGCCTATCACCTCGAGTTCAATCCTAATGAGCAACGTTTGGGAAACCCTTTACCTGGTCGCGTCGACCTTTTTATTCTTCGCTTATCTGATCATCCTCTTCCATATCGTTGTCGACCTATTCCGCGACCCTTGGCTGGGCGGGGGTCACAAGGCCCTATGGCTCATCGGCCTCGTGTTCCTGCCGTTCGTGACGGCGTTCCTCTATGTCCTGGTCCGCGGCAAGGGCATGGGGACGCGGCAACGCTCCGCGCTCGAGCGAGCCAGGTCGGAGACCGATGCCTACATCCGGGACGTGGCGAGAACATCTCCCGCCGAACAGATCGCCGCCGCCAAGGCGCTGCTCGACGCCGGCACCATCAACCAGGGCGAGTTCGACACGCTCAAGGGGAAAGCCCTCGCCTAGGCGCGGCTTGCTTCTGATCGCTCGCAAGGCGTCCCTTCGCGCAACGAACCCCGCTTACCGACGGCGGATGTTCAGGTCATCAGGCCAAGCACGGAGGCGCTGGATACGCTGGTGGTTGCCGGCGTGCGGTTGCAGCTTCGCTATTGACCCATCGACTCTTTCATCGCAGCACGCGGGGGCTCTCCAGCGTGCCGTAAAACGACGCCGTGGTGACGCTGCTCGCCATCGCCGGGGTCGGCCACAAGGGGGAGTTCCCGCGACATCGCCGTGGTGTTGCCGGGCGGCATCCTGCTCGCGCCGGCCGTCATCATCGTGCTCGGCTTGCTGTTCGGTGTCTTCTAGCCGCGCACGCCGGGAGATCGTGGTCTCCGCGGCGGCCCGCGCGCAGGACCCGCCCGACTCGCCGGCGCAGTACCCAAGGCACGAGCCAAGACACGAGCGTCGATGGTCCGCACTCGGCCGGACCGCAGCGCCCACCCATCCCAATCGATCCAGCGGAGAACCTCGGCATGCAAGAACGTCAGATCGACATCGTCATCATCGGCTCCGGCAGCGCCGGCCTCAACGCCATGGCCCAGGCCCGTGCCGCCGGTCGCTCCTTCGTGTTGATCAACGGCGGTGCGCCCGGCACCACCTGCGCGCGCATCGGCTGCATGCCGTCGAAGGTGATGATCCACATCGCCGAGGAGTATTACCGCCGTACCCACTTCGGCCAGTTCGGCATCGACGGCCACGACGGGCTCAGCCTCGACCTCACCGAGGCGATGAAGCACGTGCAGGAGCTGCGCGACGGCTTCGTCCAGGGCGTGGTGAGCCGCAGCACCGACAAGCTCCCGGACGACGTCTTCATCCAGGACTACGCGCGATTCATCGAGCCCACGTTGGTGGAGGCCGCCGGCCAGCGCTTTCGCGCCCGGGCGGTGGTCATCGCCACCGGCTCGACGCCCATCGTGCCGGCGCCCTGGCGGCAGTTCGGCGATCGCGTCATCACCACCGACGAGGTCTTCGAGCTGCCGGACCTGCCGGCGAGCATGGCCATCATCGGCATGGGCACCATCGGTCTCGAGCTGGGCCAGAGCCTCGCGCGCATGGGCGTCGCCGTCACCGGCTTCGATCAGATCGAGCGGATCGCCGGCATCGCCGACCCGGAGGTCAACCGCGTCGCCATCGAGCTCATGCGCGCGGAGTTTCCGATCCATCTCGGCGCACCGGCGGCCCTGGCCGAGGCCGGCGACAGGATCCGAGTCACGGCCGGCGAGCACGAGGTGATGGTGGACAAGGTGCTCTCCAGCATCGGCCGGGCGCCGATGGTCGAGGGACTGGGGCTGGAGGTGCTGGGGCTGCCGCTGGATGCCCGCGGCGTACCGCCCTTTGACCCCGCGACCATGCAGGTCGGTCACTTGCCGGTGTTCCTCTCCGGCGACGTCACCGGCGAGCGCCAGGTGCTGCACGAGGCCGCCGACGAGGGCAAGATCGCCGGCTACAACGCCGCCCATGTCGACCAGCCGCCGGCGCGCTTCAAGCGCAAGACGCCGTTCTACGTCAACTTCTGCGATCCGAACATCATCGCGGTCGGCGCGCGCTTCGACCAAATCGACACCGAGCGCGCAGCGGTCAGCGAGGTGAGCTTCGCCACCGTCGGCCGTGCCCGGGCCATGGGCGCGGGGCGCGGGGTGCTGCGCGTCTACGCCGACAAGGCGAGCGGCCGGCTGCTCGGAGCCGAGATGATCGCGCCGCGCGGCGAACACCTGGGGCACCTGTTGGCCTGGAGTATCGAGCAGGGCATGACCGTCGGCGAGGTGCTGCGCATGCCCTTCTACCACCCGGTGATCGAGGGCGCACTCAAGGCCGCGCTGAGCGACCTCTACGCCAAGATCGACGCGAAAAATCCCGGGCCGGTCATCGAGGTTGCACCGGCGGCCGACTGAATCCCTGTCTCCAATCCCAACTGAAGAGGACGCAACCATGTTGAACGGTAAAACCGCCGTCGTCACCGGCTCGACCAGCGGCATCGGCTTAGGGATTGCGCGGGCGCTGGCCGCCGATGGGGCGGACATCCTGCTGAACGGATTCGGCGATACGTCCGAGATCGACAGGCTGCGCCGACAGCTGTCCAGCGAGTACGGCATCAAGGTCGCCTACTGCGGTGCCGACATGACCAAGCCCGCGGACATCGAGCGCATGATCCAGACGGCCAACCGCGAGCTGGGCAAGATCGACATCGCCGTCAACAACGCCGGCATCCAGCATGTGTCGCCGGTGCAGGACTTCCCCGTCGATCGCTGGGATGCGGTGATCGCCATCAACCTGACCGCCCCCTTCCTGATCACCCGTGCGGTACTGGGCCAGATGCTCGAGCGCGACTGGGGCCGCATCATCAACATCGCCTCGGTGCACGGCCAGGTCGCATCGGTGGATAAGTCCGCCTATGTCGCCTCCAAGCACGGCGTCATGGGCCTGACCCGGGCCGTCGCGCTGGAGACGGCCACCACCGGCGTGACCTGCAACGCCATCTGTCCCGGCTGGGTGCTGACCCCGCTGGTGCAGAAGCAGATCGATGCGCTGGCCATGCGCGATGGGCTCTCCAACGAGGATGCCAGCGTCAAGCTGCTCGGCGACAAGCAGCCGTCGCAGACCTTCACCTCCCCGGAGCAGCTCGGTGCGCTGGCGGTCTATTTGTGCTCGGATGCCGCCTGCAACATGCGCGGCGTCGGCCTACCCCTCGACGGCGGCTGGCTGGCGCAGTAGCGGTGCGGCGATCAAACGAAGGACTTTTGGGGGTAGAGAGTGATGCAAGAGACGCTTTCTTGGGACGCGCAAACGCTGCGCACGGCAATGGCGGCGAATCCTGCGATTCGTGTGATCGATGTCCGTTCCCCGGCAGAGTATGAGTCGGAACATCTTCCCGGCTCCCTCAACAACACGCTTGGCCGCTGACAGGGTCAACCCTCGGCTCGGGCGAGCCGAGCCGGCGCCATCGCCTGCCGCCGTGGAAACCGCGCCGCCGAACTCTTGCCGCCCGACTCAAGACGCCGGCCGGCGTCGCCGCTGGTCGGCAACCCTTGCCGGTCTCATCCTGCTGGCGGCCGGCGCCGCGCCTGTCCTAGCGGCCCCGCCGCCGGCCGCCGACACCGGCGGACTGATCGGCTCGGCGCTGACCTCCGCCGAGGTGGCCGCCGCCCGCGATGCGCTGGCCGATGACCCGAGCCTGACCACCGAGGAGCGCGCCCGGCTCGATGCTGACCTGGATCGGGTGCTGGGCAATCTGGAGGCACTGGCTCAGGCCAACGAGACGGTCTTGGAGCTGCGCGAGGTCCAGGCCAGCGCGCCAGGGCAGGCGGCCACCATCCGTGCCCGGTTGGCGGCGGCCGAGTCCCCCCGGGACCCGCCGGTGGAGGTGCCGGCCGGGGCCGGCCTGGAGACGGTGCAACAATGGCTGGCCCAGGAGACCACCGCGGTGGCGGCCCTGGAGGACCGGCTGACGACCTTGGAGCAGACGCTGACCGAGGACGCCGAGGCGCTCCCCGGCTGGCGCCGTCAGCGCGAGGAGCTGCGCCAGCAGGCCGCGGACCTCGACGACGGGCTCGCCGGGGCCCTGGCCGCCGGCGCTGATGGCGACGAGCCGCCGATCCGGCGCTGGCTGCTGGAGAGCCAGCGCGACCGCATGCGCGCCGAGGCGCTGGTACTGGAGCTGAGGGTGAGCGGAGCGGAGGCGAGCCGAGCGCTGGCCCGGGCTCGGCACGACGAGACCCGTCAGGCACTGGATCAGGCCCGTAGCCGCCAGGCTTGGCTGACCGTGGCGGTCGACGAGCGCCGCCGCAACGAGGCCGCCCGGCTGCGCGCCGAGACCGAGGCAGAGCGGGCGGCGGTTGCCGACGCGCATCCGCCGGTGCGTGAACTGGCCCGCGCCAACGCCGAACTGGCAGAGGCCATCCAGGCGTTGGACCAGCGCACCGCGGCGGTGACCGAGCGGCTCGCCGCGACGACCGCGACCACCACGGCGCTGGCGCAGGACTTCGCCAACGACCGCCAGAGGGTTGCCGCGGCGGGTGTAAGCCAGGCGCTGGGCCGGGTGTTGATCGACCAGCGCGAGCGCCTGCCCGATCCGCGGGTGCAGCGTCGGCAGGCCGCCGAGCGGGCCGACGCCGAGGCCGAGGGCAGGCTGGCTCAGTTGCGCTGGCGCGAGGAGCTGCTGATGCTGCGCGCCGGGGCCGAGCCCCCGGCAACGACGGCCCCGGCCGATGTCGCGACCATCGAGGCCCAGCTCGGGGAGCTGCAAGCCCGCCGGCTCGAGCTGCTCGAGCGCGCCATCACGGCCGAGGAGCGGCACTTGAAGGTGCTGGCGGAGCTTGATTTGGCCGCTGCCGATCTGCGCGCTCTGACCCTCGAATACGACAATTTTCTGGCCGAGCACCTGCTGTGGTTGCGCAGCAACGTTCCCTTGACCCAGCAGAGCTTTGCCGCCCTGCCGGCGGTGCTCGCCGAGCTGTTGCGCCCGACCCAATGGCTGGCAGTGGCACGAACCCTTGGCTCCAGGCTCGCCGACGACTGGATCTGGTGGGGTGGGCTGACGCTGGTGGGCCTGTTGCTGGTGCTCGACCGGACCCTGCGCCGGCGCATCCGCTCGACGGTTGAGCCCTTGCGGCGCATCCGTACCGATCGCTTCGCCTATACGCTGTGGGCGATCGCGCTGACCTTGCTGCTGGCTGCGCCGGTATCGCTGTTGCTGGCCCTGGCCGGGCTGATGCTGACCGGCGCCCCCGGAGCGGACGGCTTTGCCTACGCGGTCGGTCAGGGTCTGCTGCAGATCGCGCCGGGGCTCTATTGCCTGCGTGCGTTCCGGCTGCTGTGCATGTCGGGCGGGGTGGCCGAGCGGCATTTCCGCTGGCGCGCCGACACCCTGGTTCGGCTGCGCCGCTATCTGAATGCCGCCATCTGGACCCTGCTTCCGATCGGTTTTTTCGCGACCACCGTCAACGGGCTCGGGGAGATCCAGGCTGCCACCTTGGGGCGGTTGTTGCTGACCGCCGTGACGCTGGGTTTCGCCCTGCTGCTGGCTCGCGCCGTGCACCCGACCCGTGGCGTGCTGCGGGAGCTCCTGCTGGCCCGGCCCGGTGGCCTGGTCAGCCGCACCCGCTGGCTCTGGTATTCACTGGCGGTAGCGGTGCCGCTGGCCCTGGCCGGGCTGACACTGGCCGGCTTTCAGTACGCCGCGACGACCCTCTTTGAGCTGTGGATCAACCAGCTTTGGTTGGTGCTGGGGCTGGTGGTGGTGCAGCAGTCCATCGTGCGTTGGTTGTTGGTGACCCGCCGGGCGCTGGCCCTGCGGGCCGTACTCGAGCGCCGCGACCGCCGCGCCGCCGGGGCGGTCGGCGGCGCCAAGGCCCCGGCAGACGCCGAGGACGAGGTGGACCTGGGGGCCTTGGATGCCCATAGCCGCAGCTTGGTCAACGCCCTGCTGACACTGGGCGGCGGCATCGGGCTGTGGGTCTTGTGGTCTGACGTACTGCCGGCGCTGGGGGTGCTGGAGCGCATCCCACTCTGGCAAACCAGTACCCTACCGGTGACCCTCGCGGACCTGGGCAGCGTGCTGGTCATCGCCGCCGGCGCCATGATTGCCGTGCGCCACCTGCCGGCCCTGCTGGAGATCCTCCTGCTCAAGCGTGCCAACAGCAGTGCCGGCGGGCGCTATACCATCATCACCCTCACCAGCTACAGCATCATCGCGGTGGCGCTGCTCTACGGGGCCGGGCGGCTGGGGCTCAACTGGGAGCAGGTGCAATGGCTGGTGGCGGCCCTGGGTGTGGGCATCGGCTTCGGCCTGCGGGAGATCGTCGCCAACTTCATCGCCGGGCTGATTCTGCTGTTCGAGCGGCCGGTGCGGGTCGGCGACACGGTGAGCGTCGGCATGCACTATGGGGAGGTCACCCACATCGCGGCGCGCGCGACCACCGTCCGCATCAAGGACCGGCGGGAGCTCCTGGTTCCCAACAACCAGTTGATCACCCGGGAAGTGATCAACTGGACCCTGTCCGATCAGGTCAACCGCGGCGAGATCCGCTTGAGCATCGAATATGGCAGCGATACCGAGGCCGCGCTGCGCATCCTGGCCGAGGTGGCCGCCGCGGATCCGCGGGTTCTGATCGACCCGGCGCCGGTGATCACCGCAGCCGAGTTCGGCGAGCGGGGAATCGAACTGCTGTTTCGCTATTTCCTGCCGTCGCTGACCAACCGTCACCAGATCCGCGGCGAGCTGATCATCGCCATCGACCGGCAACTGCGCACCGCCGGCATCCCCATCGGGCTGCCCCAGCGTGAGGTGCGGTTGCGCGACGCGACTCCGGCGACCCCGGCCGGCGCGGCACCGGCGCCGCGCTCCGAGCTTGGATGAAGACCGACGCCGCTTTGGGTGCGGTGATCGATGCTCGTCCCCTATGCGCTAAGCAAAGCGGAGCAAAAAACGTGCTTTCACGAAGCATTGCGCCGGCAGCGCTTTCCATGGCTGGAGCGCCCTGGTTATGTTACGCCGGCAACGCTTGGCCGAGTCGACGCCCTCTCCGGAGCGTCGTGCCCCGCCAGCATCGGATCGACGCGAAAGGTGTTTCTGATGGTCGCTGATTGGATAGGGTTAGTCGGTATCCTGGCCGGGCTCGGCCTCTTGATCACGCTGGCCTACCGCGGCTGGAGCGTGCTGCTGGTCGGCCCCGCGGCGGCGCTGGTCGCGGCAGCCATCGCCGGCGAGCCGCTGCTGGCGAGCTGGACACAGACCTTTATGAGCGGCGCGGCCGGCTTCGTCGCGCAGTTCTTCCCGTTGTTCCTGCTTGGCGCCCTGTTCGGCAAGCTGATGGACGACAGCGGCTCGGCGTTGTCCATCGCGCACGTGTTGACCCGTGCGCTGGGGAGCGAGCACGCGATACTCGCCGTCGTGATCGCCTGTGCACTGCTCACCTTTGGCGGTATCAGCTTGTTCGTGGTCGCCTTCGTCGTCGTGCCGGTGGCCGCGGCGCTGTTTCGCCGCGCCGAGATCCCGCATCGGCTGATCCCGGCGACGGTCGCGCTCGGCGCCTTCACGTTCACGATGACGGCGATGCCGGGCACACCGGCCATCCAAAACGCCATCCCGATGCCGTGGTTCGGCACCACGCCCTTCGCGGCGCCCGGGCTCGGGTTGATTGCCGCGGCGATCATGCTGCTGTTCGGACTCTGGTGGCTGGGGCGAGTCGCCGCGCAGGCGCGCCGCCGTGGCGAGGGTTATCGGACGACCCCCGAGTCGGTTGCGATCGGCGAGCCCTCGGGGACCAATGTGCGCTCGGCGGCAGATCCTGCCGAGGACAGGCTGCTGCGTGAACGGGTGAGCACCACCGATGTGTTCGATCCGGCCGAGTGCGAGCACGGGCAGCGCAGCACGCAGCAGCCGCACTTCGCGTTGGCGGTGCTGCCGATGGTCGTCGTCGTCCTCACCAACCTGCTGATGAGCCTGGCGGTGTTGCCGTGGCTCGATACCGACTTCCTTGCCGAGGCCGCCTGGGGCAGCACCTCTCTGGCAGCGGTTGGCGGCATCTGGTCGGTGGCGACCGCGCTGCTGGCCGGCATCCTGACACTGATTGCCGTCAACCTCCGGCGCCTGACCGCGCTGCGCGCGAGTATGAATGCCGGCGCCAATGCCTCGGTGCTGCCGGTGATGAACACCGCGAGCATGGTCGGTTTCGGCGCGGTCATCGCTGCGGTGCCGGCGTTCGAGCTGGTCAGCGCCGCCTTCCTGTCGCTCGACGGAGGACCGCTGGTCTCGCTGGCAGTGGCGACGAACGTCATCGCCGGCATCACCGGCTCCGCGTCCGGCGGGCTGATGATCACGCTGCAGGCGCTCGGTGAGACCTATGCAGAGCTGGCGAGCGCGGCCGGGATCGATCCGGAGCTGATGCATCGGGTCGCCGCGATCGCCTCCGGCGGTCTGTCGAGCCTGCCGCACAACGGCGCCGTGGTCACGTTGCTGGCCATCGCCGGAGTCGGCCACAAGGGCAGTTATCGCGACATCGCGGTGGTGATGCTCGGCGGAACCCTGATCGCACTCGTCGCGATCATCAGTATCGGTCAGGTTTTCGGTTCCTTTTAAACCGCGTCCAGAGCGAGATGCTAAATTTTCGAGTGAGCTCGACGTTTGGTGCATCCGCAGCCCTTAGCGGGTATGCGGTTTAAAACGATCTGTTTTTTATCTCTTAAACTGCGCCGGCTCCAGCGGTCGTCAAGTCTGCCGGGGCCGATCCCATCCAAAAACATTGCATACCGCGTGGGGCGCGGTTTAAGCCTCGTGATCGGGCGGAGCGGTTGCCGCATCGGCGGCGTCCTGCATGACGGTGTCCAGGCCCCAGAGGACATGCTCGAGCGGATAGGTGGAGCGCACGCCAAGATCATCCCAGTGGTCGTTGATCCAGGATTCGGCGGTGCGCCAGCCGATGTCGTGCAGGTATTGGAGGAACGCCCATTCGGCGTTCATCTTCGAAGATACGCCCAGGTCGACGAGCTCCTGCTCGGCGTGGATGCGATGAACGGCCAGATTGCGCAGGCGCTCGTCTTGGTGCTCCGGGGCGCTGCCCAGCATCTTGAGCATCAGGATCGCACGCAGATCTTTCATTAGGCTTGAGTTGAAGTCGATTTCGTTGATTCGATTGAGGATGTCCCGTGCGGTTCGGGGCAGACTCTCGCGCACCAGAGGGTTGATCTGCACGATGACGAGATCGCTCGAGGAGGTTTCCTCGATGAGCGGATAGAGGACCGGGTTGCCCATGAAACCGCCGTCCCAATAGGCTTCCCCGTCGATCTCGACCGCTTGGAACATCAGCGGCAGGCAGGCCGAGGCCATCACCGAATCCACCGTGATGTTCGGCTTTTTGAAGATGTGCGGACGACCGGTGCGGACATTGGTGGCGCTGATGAACAGCTTCAGCGGATCGCAGCGGTTGACCCGATCGAAGTCGACATTGGCCGCCAGCAGGTCACGCAACGGGTTGATGTTGAGCGGGTTCATCTCGTAGGGCGAGACCAGCCTGCTCAACAGGTCCATGGTCAGGAAGCCGGGCGAGAAGTCGAGTGTCCAGCGGCCGAGTATCTGGTCGAGCCAGGTGCGCTGCATCGGGCTGTTCCGCCCGGCGTCGCTGACCGCGCGCCAAAAGCGCGCGAGTGCCTCGCGCGCCGCCTCGCGTCCGCCGGCTGCCAAGCCATCCGCCACGACCACGGCGTTCATTGCCCCGGCAGAGGTGCCGCTGATGCCTTCGATCTCGATGCGCTCCTCGGCAAGCAAGCGGTCGAGCACGCCCCAGGTGAAGGCGCCATGCGCGCCGCCGCCCTGGAGACCGAGGTCGATTTTCTTCACGTGGGATTGGGGCATAGTGGGATGCAATAATGTCTTTATATAAAGAATAACTATACGCGCCGGACGCGCTCGTATGCAACTTGGCAAGGCCGCTGAACGACCAGGCTCCGGAGGCAATGCAATAGTCACAATTGCCTTGCTCCAATCCTTTGCTTCATCGTCGAAGACTTCGGGAAAAGCGTTTACATACAAGCAGTGGTATGAGCTATTGAGCGACGAACCTCGGATCCTCGCCGCCACTGCCATCGTGCCGTGATCGGGCTGGCTATTTATTCGCGAATAATGATAGACTCCCGATCGAGAATGAATGTCCTCCGGCGCGAGGATGCTCGCGTCATCGGTCACTAGACAGCCTGCCGGCGTCGGATTGAGGCGCGAGTGATGGCAATATGAAATCAGTCAACACCTCATGCCGGCGAGCTATGCGGAGCCGTTGTAAACCTCGAAGAGGTGTCCGGTCGCTCCGGTGCCGTCTGCCGTGATCACCGAACTCTCATCCAAACAGCCTTTTGGAGGGCGCTATCGCCATGGGTCTCATTGGTATTCTGCTGGGGCTCGCGCTCCTCATCGGATTCGCTTATCGCGGATGGAGCGTCCTGCTGCTGGCCCCGGCCGCCGCCCTGGTGGCCGCCCTGTTCGCGGGCGAGCCGCTCCTGGCGCACTGGACCCAGACCTTCATGACCGGAACGGTCGGATTCGTCGCCCAGTTCTTTCCGATCTTCCTGCTCGGGGCGCTGTTCGGCAAGCTGATGGAGGATAGCGGCTCGGTCCAATCCGTTGCGCGCTTCATGGGTGAGCGTCTCGGCGCACGCCGGGCCATTTTGGCCGTGGTGCTTGCCGGCGCCATGGTGACCTACGGCGGCGTGAGCCTGTTCGTCGCCTTTTTCGTGCTGGTGCCCATGGCCCAGACGTTGTTCCGGGATGCGAACATCCCGCGCCGCTTGATCCCCGCCGCCATTGCACTCGGAACCTCGACCTTCACCATGACGGCACTGCCGGGCACGCCCGCGGTCCAGAACGCCATCCCCATGCCCTTCTTCGGGACCACGCCCTTTGCGGCACCCGGTCTCGGCCTCATCGCCGCGGCGATCATGCTGCTGTTCGGGCTCTGGTGGTTGGCGCGAGGCGAGGCGTCGGCGCGCCGCAGCGGCGTCGGATACGAGAGCGCTCCGGTCGCGATTGCGGATCAGCCCGCGACCGTCGCGGCCGGGGATCCGCTGGTGCGCGAGCGTGCCACCGTCGCCGGTACCTTCGACCCGCCGGAGGTTCATCAGGGTCAGGTCAGCCCGGATCTGCCCCCGGCCTTCATCGCCTTTCTGCCTTTGCTGGTGGTCGTGGCGGTCAATCTGGCGATGAGCTTCTTGGTCCTGCCCAATCTGGATCTGAGCTATCTCGCCGAAGACCGTTGGGGTCCGACTTCACCGTCAGCCGTCGGTGGGATCTGGTCCGTGATCGTCGCGCTGCTGGCCGCGATCCTCACCCTGCTGGCACTCAATTGGAAGCGCCTGCCGCGGCTGCGCGACACCGTGGATGCCGGTCTCAACGCCTCGGTCCTGCCGGTGATCAGCGTCGCCTGTCTGGTCGGATTCGGCACCGTGGTTGCCGCCATGCCGGCCTTCGAGCTGGTGCGCGATTGGGTGCTCGGAATCGAAGGCGGTCCTCTGGTCTCGCTCGCGGTCTCCACGAACGTCCTGGCCGCGCTCACCGGCTCGGCCTCCGGTGGTCTGACCATTGCCTTGGAGGCCCTGGGTCCGACCTACATGCAGCTCGCCGCCGAGCTGGGGATCGACCCGGCGCTGATGCATCGGGTGGCGGTGATCGGTGCGGGCACCCTGGACAGCCTCCCTCACAACGGCGCCGTGGTCACCTTGCTTGCCGTCTGCGGCGCGACTCACAAGGAGAGCTATCTCGACATCGTCATGGTCGCCATCGTCGGCGCCACCATTGCGCTGGCCGCGGTGATCGTGCTAGGGACCCTGTTCGGATCGTTTTAGACTGCGTCCAGAGCGAGATGCTGAATTTTCAAGTGAGATCGAAACGTGATGGATATGAGCAAATCAAATCGCGTCGGCGTGTTTGCGCTGGCTGCGGTCGTGCTGGTGGCGGGAAGTCCCGCCTTTGCGGAGGGCTCGGCGCCGAGTTTCGCCGAATGCGCGGCGATCGGAACCGATCAAGCGCGGCTCGCCTGTTACGACCGGGCCAGCGGGCGTCTTCCCGTCGCCGAGCCGACCTCCGGCGGCACGGTCCCGGAGCGGACCGCCATGGCTGCACCCGCGGCACCCGTGTCGAGCGGCGACACGCCGGGGGCGGTCGAGCGTATAACCCCTGCCGAGACCTCGCTGATCGACACGGCATGGGCCTTCGATCCGGGATCGAGCGCTTACGATATCCGTTTCTACAACCCCAACTATCTGCTGGTCGGCAACTACACCAGTCGCATCAACAATCGGCCTTTCTCGCCGCTCTTCGATGCCCTCGAAGCCGACGAGCAGGACCTGGACAACACCGAGGCGCGTTTTCAGCTCAGCTTCAAGTTCCGGGTTTGGACGACGGATGATCGACGCTGGGGGGTGTGGGCCGCCTACTCGCAGATGAGCCAGTGGCAGGTCTACAACGAGAAGATCTCGCGCCCCTTTCGCGAGACCAACTACATGCCCGAGTTGATGGTCAGCTTCCGACCGGATATCAGCTTCGGCGGGTTTGATTGGCGCCTGCTCAACGTCGGCTACAATCATCAATCCAACGGCCGATCCGACCCCATCTCGCGCAGTTGGGACCGCATCATCGCCTCGATCGGCATCGAAAGGGGGAACTTCGCGTTGGTCTTGCGGCCTTGGGTGCGTATCGACGAAGGCGACTCCGACGACGACAACCCCGACATTACGGACTATTACGGCTACGGCGATATCACGGCCTTCTATAAGTGGCGTGATCACAGCTTCACCCTCATGGGGCGCGGCAATCCGAGTACCGACAAAGGCGCCGCGCAGTTGACCTGGATGTCGCCGCAGGTGCTCGGACCCTTGCGTGTCTATGTCCGCGCCTTCACCGGCTACGGCGACAGTCTGATCGATTACAACTGGAAGCAGAATACGATCGGGATCGGGATGGCACTGAACGACATCCTCTGATGATGGATTTCCAATAGGGCGCCACGGCGTTTGTGATGTTGCGACCGATGCCGCCGTCACTTGCTGCGGCCTCTGTCCGCGTCTACCATCCCCGGCCATATCAAGTCATTGTTGCCGACGTCCCCGGCATGCCCGCCCGGTCGGCTTGAGACATGCAGCACCCATCTGGAGTCACCATGCAGCGCATTTCGGGAATCTCGGTCTTGATGCTGGCAATCGGCCTCGCCGGGTGCGAGCAGGGCGCGGTGACGGCGCCGGTTGCGGGGCCACCGCCTTCGGTCGGCGTCGCTGCGGCAACCATGCGCGAGGTCACGCCCTCGATGGAGTTCGTTGCCCGCGTGGAGGCGACCGACTCGGTCGATCTGATCGCCCGGGTGAACGGGTTTCTCTTCTCGCGCGAGTTCGAAGAGGGCGCGACCGTCAAGGCGGGTGACCTGCTCTTCCGCATCGAGCGTGAGCCCTTCGAGGCGATCGTGGCGGCACGCCGCGCGGATGTGGAGCGCGCAGAGGCGACACTTCTGAATGCGCGCCTGCAGCGCGAGCGCATCGAGCCGCTGGTGGCGCGCAATTCCGCATCCCAGGCCGAACTCGACCAAGCGGTTGCCGCCCAGCAGGAGGCGAACGCCGCCCGCAGCGCCGCTCTTGCGGCGCTGCAAAGTGCCGAGATCGACTTGGGTTACACCGAGATTCGCGCCCCCTTCGAGGGGACCATCGGTCGCGCCAACTTCGCCGAGGGGGCCGTGGTGGGTCCCGCCTCCGGGTCGCTGGCCCGTCTGGTTCGGCTCGATCCCATCTTCGTCAACATCCCCATTACCGATCGCGCCATGCTGGCCTTCCGCCAAGCGCAGAGCTCGACCGACTTCGCGCCCTATCTGCGGCTGGCCGACGGCAGCATGCTCGAAGAGCCCGGTGTGTTTCAGTTCTTCGACCCCGAGGTGAACGCGACCACCGATACGGTGCGCGTGCGGGCGCTCTTCGACAACACCGACGGGGTGCTGCTCCCGGGTCAGTTCGTCACCGTGAAGGCACGCTCAATGCAGCCCGAGCAGGCCCTGGTGATTCCGCAGGTGGCGGTTCAACAGGATCAGGCCGGCCGACTGGTGCTCACCGTGAACGAGGAGTATCGGGTGCAGGTGACGCGCGTGACGCTCGGCGATCGCATCGACACCGATTGGATCGTGCTTTCCGGGCTCGAGCCGGGCCAGCAGGTGATCGTCGACGGCATCCAGAAGGCGCGTCCGGGTATGATCGTGCAGCCTCTCCCGTCCGCGCTCTACAGCGGAGACTGACCCCATGTTCTCCGCCTTCTTTATCTCCCGCGCCCGCTTTGCGATGGTGATCTCGCTCGTCATCATCATCGCCGGCGTCATCGCTATCCGGGTGCTGCCGGTCGCGCAGTTCCCGGACATCGTCCCGCCGCAGGTCTCGGTGCAGGGCTTCTATCCCGGCGCCAACTCCGAGATCGTCGCCGAGACGGTCGCCGCGCCGATCGAGGCGGAGGTCAACGGCGTCGACGACATGCTCTACATGACCTCGACCAGCGACAATTCGGGCCGCTACCGGCTCGACGTCACCTTCGCGGTCGGCACCGACCCGGACATCGCCGCGGTCAATGTGCAGAACCGCGTCGCTTTGGCCCTGCCGACCCTGCCGAGCGAGGTCACCCAGCAGGGCGTGTCGGTGCGCAAGCAGTCGACCAGCATGTTGCTGACCGTGAACCTGCTCTCGCCGAACGGGACATTCGATCGGCTTTTCCTCTCCAATTACATGGAGATCAACATCCGCGACGCGCTCGCGCGTCTGCCCGGTGTGGGCGAGGCGAGCCAGTTCGGTCCGCTCGACTACGCGATGCGCATCTGGCTCGACCCGCAGGTGATGACATCGCTCGGTGTCAGCGAGGCCGAGGTGGTGGATGCGATCCGTCGCCAGAACCTCCAGGCCGCCGCCGGTCGGCTCGGGGCGCCGCCGGACAACCAGGGGCGCGCCTTCACCTACACGCTCCAGGCCAAGGGGCGGCTGACGACACCCGAGGAGTTCGAGCGCATCCTGGTGCGCACCAACCCGGACGGATCGGTGATCCGCCTGGCCGACGTCGCCCGCATCGAGCTCGGTGCACAGACCTACGACGCCAACGCCTGGATCGACGGCGTGCCGACCGCCGCGCTCGGCATCTATCTCGCGCCGGGCGCCAATGCGCTCGAAACCGCCGACCTGGTCTACGCGACCCTGGACCAGCTCGCCGAGCGTTTCCCGGACGACCTCGAATACGACATCTACTACGACACCACCGACTTCGTGCGCATCAGTATGCGCAACGTGGTGATCACGCTCCTGCAGGCGCTCTCGCTGGTCATCCTGGTGACCTACGCCTTTCTCGGGGACTGGCGCTCGACCCTGATCCCGGTGCTGGCGATCCCGGGCTCGATCATCGGGACCTTCGCGATCCTGCTGGCCGCGGGTCTGTCGATCAACACCGTCTCGATGTTCGCCATCATTCTGGCGATCGGCATCGTCGTGGACGACGCCATCGTCGTGGTCGAGAACACCCAGCGTCTCATCGACGAGGAGAAGCTCAGCGCCAAGGAGGCGGCCAAGCGTGCGATGCAGCAGGTCACGGGTCCCGTCGTCGCAACCACGCTGGTGCTCTACGCGGTCTTCGTGCCGACCGCCTTTCTGCCCGGCATCACCGGCCAGCTCTATCTGCAATTCGCGGTGACCATTTCGGTCGCGGTGACCCTGTCCTCGCTCATCGCGCTGACCCTGAGTCCGGCGCTGTGCGGTCTGCTGCTGCGTCCTTCGCGCGAGCCGCGCGGTCCGCTGCGCTGGTTCTTCAATTTCCTGGACTGGAGCCGCGACGGCTATGCGCGCAGCGTCGCCTCGCTCGGGCGCCGCTCCTTCATCGCCGTGCTCATCATCGTCGCCTCCATGGCCGGGACCGTCTGGCTCTTCGAGAAGGTGCCGACCGGCTTCATCCCGAACGAGGATACCGGCTACTTCTTTATCGATGTGTCGCTACCGGACGCCTCGTCCATCGACCGCACGGGCGCGGTTCTGCAAGAGGTGCAGCAGTTACTTGCGGCCGAGCCGGAGATCGACCATGTCCTGACCGTCGCCGGTTTCAGTCTGCTGGCCGGGGTCCGTTCGAGCGGCGGTCTGGCCATCGCCGTGCTCAAGCACTGGGACGACCGACCGGGGGCGCAAAGCACCTCCGATGCCGTGCTCGCGCGCATCCAACCGAAGCTCTTGGCGTTGCCTCAAGCGACCGTCTTCGCCTTCGCGGCTCCGCCAATCCAGGGCCTGGGCACCGCAGGCGGCATCGAGATGGAGCTGTTGGACCTGACCGGGCGTCCGCCGGACGAGCTGGCGCAGGCACTTCAGGGATTCATCATCAACACCAACGAGAACCCCGAAATTCGCCGCGCCTTCTCGACCTTCAGTGCCCAGACGCCGCAGTTGTTCCTCGACATCGACCGCGAGAAGGCCGAGACCCTGGGCGTGCGCCTGTCCGATCTCTTCGTGACCCTGCAGGCCAATCTCGGCTCGCTCTATGTCAACGACTTCAACCTCTTCGGGCGGACCTTCCGCGTCTTCCTGCAGGCCGATGCGCCCTTCCGGATGACGCCGGAGGATCTGAACCGGCTGCATGTCCGCAACAACCGCGGCGAGATGGTCCCGATCCAATCCCTGGTGACGGTCGAGCCCGTGCTCGGCCCCGAGAGCACGCGGCGCTTCAACATGTTCCGCGCCGCCAGCGTGAACGTCACTCCGGTCGGCAGCACCGGCGAGGGCATCGAGGCCCTGCGCGAGATCGAGCGCAATACCCTCCCGCCCGGCTTCGCCATCGACTGGAGCGGCACCACCTTCCAGGAGGTGCAGGCCGGCGGTGAGGCCGCCGTGGTGCTGATGCTCGCGCTGCTCTTCGTCTACCTCTTCTTGGTCGCCCAGTACGAGAGCTGGACGGTGCCGACCGCGGTCATCCTGTCGGTGGTCATCGCCGCCCTCGGGGGCTTGGCCGCGACCTGGCTGACCGGGCTCGACAACAACGTCTACACGCAGATCGGGTTGGTCATGCTGATCGGGCTTGCGAGCAAGAACGCCATCCTGATCGTCGAGTTCGCCAAGCAGCTGCGCGAGGAGGGGCGCTCCATCCAACAGGCCGCAGCCGACGCCGCCCGCATCCGCTATCGCGCGGTGCTCATGACCGCGGTCAGCTTTATCCTCGGCATGCTGCCGCTGGTGCTGGTGACCGGTGCGGGCGCGGCGAGCCAGCTCTCGCTCGGTGTCGTGGTCCTGGGCGGTATGAGTGCCGCGACCTTCCTCGGCATCTTCGTGATCCCGCCGCTCTATGTCTTCGTGCAAAGTCTGCGCGAGAGGGTGAAAGGCAGCCCGGCGCCCGGTGTTGAAAAGCCGGCGGATTCATAGCCCGCCGTTTCATAGCCCGCGGGGGATCATCACGTCGAGCTCGACCTGCTCGCCGACAGCCGAGCGTGAGGAGATTTCCGAGGTGCCGTTCATTCGTGGGAGCGGCCACCTAAAGCTTTTAAGGGACTCGTGACACCCGCTCCGCGGTGTCACGCATGCCGTGGCGCTCTGCGCCACGTGCCGTATTGGTCGCAGCTCAAGCAACCCCCGCCATCCGGCACCTGTCCAAACCCTCGACGACGTGCCGGATCAAGGACACAATCCCGAGATGTCCGCCCGATCAAGCCTTTTTGCCCCGATCAATTGCCCCGCAGGCACTCCCTTTACGCCGGGCGAGCAGCGTTTGCTGGCGAACTTCGTCGCAAACTGTCTGGATCGGCTCGACAGCACCACCATCGAGCGAATCCTGGTGTTCGGCAGCCGGGCTCGGGGCGAGGGTGTAGAGGACTCGGACCTGGATCTCGCAATCTTCGTCTCGCGCGATGCGCCCCGGGCGATCGCGCGAGACCTGTCCGACATCGCGGAGTCCACGCAAGAGGGCTGGGAGGATCTCCCGCACCTGCGGCCCATCGTCATCCGCGAGGGTGATCGGACGAGCCGCCGACTGCTGAACGACATTATGCAAGAGGGGATCGAGCTATGGGCGAAGACGAGCGCTTAAGTGCGGTAGCCGACGAGCTGGGGCTGCTGCTCGACGAGTTGCGCAGCTTCCGCGCCAATCGGCAGGTCGGCGTCCATCGCAAGTGCATCTCCAACCTCTATTATGCCGCGTTTCACGCGGTCCGTGCCCTTTTGTTCAGCCATGGTTTGGAGACGAAGACGCATGAAGGCACGCAGCGGCTCTTCGCGGTCCACTTCGTCCGATCCGGAGCCTTCGATCGGCAGCACCTGAAGACGCTCGGACAGCTCGAGGCCGACCGACTGCGTGCGGACTACCAAGGTTTCCACCAATTCGATGCCGAGGACGTGACCCGCGCGCGCGTACCTGTCATGGCGCTGGTAGCCGCCGCGATCGACGATCTCGAGGTTCGCGTACCGTCCATTGAATCGATTACGCCGTCGATTCGCGCCGAGATCGACGGCGACGGTTGATCGACAAAGACCGCCGAGTCCGATCGACTGCTTGTTCGAGCAGACATTGCGGGGTATGTTCAGTCCCCGGTCACGATCCGCGTGCAAACTCGTTCAAGCGTTGTCTCGGTCCGGACCCGGAGTCCAATCATGTCTCTTCAACCCAAACATCACCTTGATTTCGCAGACTGGCTCGCCGCCGAACGTGCATCGGATCAGGGCCGTACCCAATATTTGAATGGCGAAGTCTTCGCCATGGCGAGCGGCTCGGAGGCGCACAACCTGATTGCCGGTAACGTGCATGGCGAGCTTCGATCTTGCTTCAAGGGCCGCCCCTGCTATGTCTACACCAGCGACATGAAGGTCCGCGTCGAGTCCGCCAAACTAGGCGCCTATCCGGACGTGATTGCGGTTTGCGGAGAACGACAATTTTTGGATGATCGCCGCGATATCATCACGAACCCCGCACTCATCGTCGAGGTCCTCTCAGACAGCACCGAAGCCTATGACCGGGGCGACAAGTTCGCCTACTACAGGTCCATCCCCAGTTTGCGAGCCTATCTGTTGCTGTCCCAGCAACGGGTGAGCGCCGAACTCTTCCTGCGACAACCGAGCGGCGATTGGTTGCTTTCCGTCTACACCGACCCGAGCGACCGCATCCCTTTGACGGCGCTCGACACCGAGCTGTCGCTGGCCGAGGTCTATGACAAAGTCGAACTCACTGCCGACCATTAGCGTCATCGCGTGTTGACCGATTCGTGTCGAGCAATCAGCTCTCGATCGATCCCTCCGGACGAGCTGCATCGACCAATATGAAACGCTGTTTCGTTCGCACCGAAACAACTCTGAAGGTTAATCGGGCCTTCTTGTTCTCCCAGTTCGTCTTGAATGCCCCGATGTCTTGAAGGTCGCGATCGACCCATCCCGAGACGAGCTGACCGTCGTCGAGCCGACACTCGAAGCGCCGTGACTCAGGAAGGATCCCCATCAATACGCCGGAGTGCTCCTCGGTGCGCTCGGCAATGTCTTCGTCGTTTAGTGCGTCGAGTACATGCTCGACCTCGATTCCCCGTTTCAAATGCACGCTCTTGCTAAGGGTTCAGTAATGGTATCGGCACTGAACAATGATCAGCGATGAATCCTTGACCCGATAGACCAGTCGGTGCTCGCGATCGATGCGCCGCGACCAGTACCCGGACCATTGATGCTTCAAGGGCTCGGGGTCTCCGAGTCCTTGAAATGGCTGTCGTTGCATGTCCTGGATCAGGGTGTTGATCCGTTTAAGCGTCTTTCTGTCTGTTTGCTGCCAATAAAGATAGTCATCCCATGCGGGCTCCGCCCAGGCGAGGATCATTCTTCCATCAGCTCATGGTGCTGGATCTTCCCGGCCTCGACCTCGGCGATGGCGCGATTCAGACGCTCGGCATTTCGAGGACTCGCCATCAAGTAAGCCGTTTCTTCATAGGCATGGAAATCCTCCAGGCTCATGACAACGGCCGGTTTGCCGTTCTGGCGTGTGACCAGGATGGGCGTGTGATCGTCGTTGACCTTGTCGAGCATGCTGGCAAGGTGGGTTCTGAAGGCCGAGTAGCTGATGGTGTCCATCTTGCTGTGATCTCCTGCAGTTGTACCTATTATCGTACTTGTACTGCAGATCGTACGCAACGGGACAGCTAGAAGGTCTACTTCTCCTTCGCGAAAGGCCAGGCGACAACACCGCCTTCCATCACCTTCACGTTGGTCCAGCCATGCGCGTCGAGGATGGCCGCGCCTTCGTAGCCGCGCAGCGAGATCTTGCAGTAGAGGATGATCTCCTTGGACTTGTCCTGCGGCAGCTCGCCGAGCCGGTCGCGTAATGCGCCGAGCGGGATCAGGGTCTCGCCGATACCCAGACGTGTCTCCTCGAACTCATGAGGACTGCGGGTATCCAGGATGAAGCAGTCTGCGCCGGCGTCGACGCGCTGTTTGACCTCGCTCGCCGAGAGTCCGCGCATACGGCCCTGGAGCTTGTTGTCCATGACCTGGGCGGAGCTGATCACATGATCGATGGCGAGCGAGTAGGGCGGGGCGTAGGGCAAATCGGCGTTGACCATGTCATCGACGGTCAGCTTGCCTCGGATCGCCATCGCGACGGTCGCCACGCGCTTGCTCACGTCGCCGGGGCCGATGCATTGGAAGCCGAGGATGCGGCCGGTCTTGCGATCGGCGACCAGCTTGCTGATCAGAAGCTTGCCGCTCATGTAGCCGGGGATGTCGAGCCCGGAGATGATCGCCGTCTCGATGTCGTCGAAACCCGCCTCGCGGGCATCCTTGGCCGAGAGCCCGGTAAAGCCGACCGCGTAGTCGAAGATCTTGCAGATGCCGGTCTGGATGATGCCGGGGAAGCGGGCGCTGCCCTCGTTCACCAGGTTCTGACCGGCGACGCGTCCCTGCAGGTTGGCAAGGTCGCCGTACGGCGCGCGCACCGCCTTGCCGCTGACCAGCGAGGTGCACTCCACGCAGTCCCCGACGGCATAGATGTCCGGATCGGAGGTCTGCATGTATTCGTTGACGCGGATGCCGCCGACCGGGCCGATCTCGATCCCGGCGGCTTGGGCGAGTTTGACATTGGGTCTGACCCCAACGGCGATGACGGCGACCTCGCAGGGCAGCTCGGTGCCGTTGTCGAGCTTAACGCCGACGAGCTTGCCGTTGTCGCCAAGGAGCTCCGCCACGCCGTTGCCGACGATGATGTCCGGGCCGTGCGCGCGGACGTGGTTCTCGACCAGCTTCGATAGGTCCGGATCAAGAAAAGGCAGGATCTGCCGGGTCTTCTCGATCACGGTCGTGTGAATCCCGGCGAGCCGCAGTGCCTCGCAAACCTCGAAGCCGATCAGGCCGCCGCCGACGACGACGGCCTTCGTCGTCTTTCTCTCGTCGCGGACCGCCCGCAGTGCATCTGCATCGGCCATCGAATGCAGCGTCGTGACACCGTCGAGCTCGATGCCCGGCACGGACGGGCGCAGCGGCGTCGCACCCGTTGCGATGACCAGCCGATCATAAGGGATGGTGGACTGCTCGCCGGTCGGTAGATCCCGATAGGTGACGGTCTTCGCAACACGATCGATCTCGGTCGCCTCGGTGCGCACGAGTGCTTGAATGCGCTTGGCCTTTCCGTAGAAGGCCGGGTCGCGGACGATCCCCGCAGGTGTGCAGACGAGCATGTTGCGGTCGTCGAAGGTGCCGCCGACGTAGTAAGGAAAGCCGCAGGAGGCCATGGACAGATCCGGCTCGCGCTGGATCAGGGTGATCTCGGCATGCTCGTCCATCCGGCGGGCCTTGGCGGCGGCCTTGGGGCCGGCGGCGGAGCCGCCGATGACAACGATACGCAGGGGTTGCGACGACATAGATCAAGTCTCTCGGTTGAGCGGAAACGAGTGAGGTGGCGCGGCCGGCCGGGTGCACGATCGGGTGAGGCGTCGGAGTGGGTTGATCGAACGGTGTCGGCCGAGCGGTTCAACACAGGAAGTGTGATCCATTCGGCTGCCGCCGGAATTGCGGATCCGCAACAGTCGGGGAAACGAGCTTGATCCGGGACAGGTTCCGGCGTGAAGGAGGCTTGCCGGGGACGTCGCGCATCCGGTGGTCGTCGGAGAATTCTTCGTTGTCGTTGTCGTTGTCGTAATCGGATGCCGGACGACAACGACAACGAGCCTTCGGCCACTTTCGATCATCGCCGAAGAATCCCGCATGTAAACCGGCCCTTTCGATCGCACGACGGGGCTGGTTTCGCATCTCCTCTTCGATCCACGTTACACTGTCGCGAAATGCCGTCCTGGCGATAACCATCGAACAGGTGACCATTTGTCGACTGCCAGCCCAGCACAGGTTTTGATTCTTGCCCTCGTCCTCGTGACGTCCCCGTTGATCACCAATGCCCAGTCCGGGCCTGCCCGATCCAATCTCGAGCAGGGCGGTTCCGCCGATATCAGCACCGCCGATTCCGAGATGTCGGATGTTTCCGAATCTCCCGATCAACCCCGGGAGCAACGCCGGGATCCGTCCTCGACGCAACGCACCGATCGGCCCGACATCGCCTTTGATCCTGCGCAGGTCGGACTGCCGGGATTCACCGAGCCACGCACGAGCGCGGAGGACTACGCCGAGATCACCTCGCTCATCGACGCGCGGATCGCGGAGCTCGCGGCTGAGGCTCGGGATCCGGAGCAGGACGACGCGACGGAACAGACCCCGGGTCCGGCACAGGATGCGCGGATCGCCTTGCTCGGCGAGCTGCGCACCGCGGTCCAGCGCGAGTCCGTCCTGGCCGCGCGGCTGCGCGAGTTGGATGGGGCGCTGGCAGAGTCGCAGGCGGCTGCCGAGAACGGCGAGCCGCCCGACCTGGACCTCGGCGTCGAGCCGCCCTATCCGCTGCGATTGTTGGACGAACTTCGGGCCAAGCGGAATCTTGCCGAGCACGCGCGTGAAGACGCCGCGCGTTTACGTAGCCAGGCCGATCGCCGGGTTGCCGCGGCCGATCGAAGCCATGAAGCCTCGGTGCGCGAGCGACGCCTCGCCCGAGATCGCTTGGCGGTCGCTCGGGATCAGGCCCAAGGGCAGGCGCAGGCCGGGCTGGACATTGCGTCGCTCGAACGCGATCTGGAGGTTGCTCGCCTGGCTGTCCTCGTGACCCTTCAGGAGCGCGAGTCCGCACAGGTCGGGGCCGCCTTGGCCGAGCGCGAGGATGCCCTGGCCGCCGCTCGGCTCGCCCGGCTGCAGACCCGAATCGCCCATGTCGCCCGCGATGTCGTCTTCACGCGCGAGGCATTGGATGAACGCCTTGCCGAGATACAGGCTCGGGAAGAGGCGGTCCGTGCAGATATCGCCTCACTCGTGGAGGCCGGCGATGCGGCCGAGCTGGCGCTGTTTCAGGCGCGACGTCGCTTGGGGCTCATGACCTCCGATGCCACCGATCGCGATCGCGCACAGGAGCAAGTGCTCACGCGCGAAGCGGAGCTGGCAGCCGCGCGCAAAGGCGTCGAATACCTGCATCAAGCGTTGGGCCTCGCCGGTTCGGCGCGAACCCTTTACGAGCGGCGTTATGCGCTTCTGCAGGGTGAGGAGAGCGCGCTCTGGCCGACCTGGCTGCGCGAGACCCAGTCTCTGATCACAGACATGATTGATGAGAGTGCGTTCGCACAGGCGGAGCTCGACGCCTTGAGGTCCATGCAGCTCGCGCTCGCGCGTCGTCTTGCCCGTGCGGATCTCGGCGCCGGGGTCGAGCAGGCGATCCGCGAGCGTGTCGGGGCGCTCGAGGCGCAGGAGGAGCGCGCGCGGGAGATGCTGCTCGTGAAGGATCAGGTGCAGTCGCTTGCCCAGCGCCTGCGCGACCAGCTCGACCCCTTGGTGAGCGAGCGTTCGCTCGGTCAGCACCTGGATACCGCCAAGCTTCAATTGGCGGCGTGGTGGAACACTGAGCTCTTCGTCATCCAGGATCACGGGATTTACGCACGCGACCTGGTGACCGGTGCAGTGGTCTTTACCTTGGTCCTGATGCTCGTGTCCTTCCTGCGCACCCTGTTGCGGCGCACCGTACTGCCCAAGCTGGTCGAGGGTTCGGAGACCGAGCGCAAGACGGCGCGTGCCGCCGTTCTGGCCCTGATCCGCAACACCAACCAGGTGTTCGTCCTGATCGTTGCCTTCTACGCGGCCATGACCGTCTCCGGCCTGGCTCAAGGTCACCTGAAGGTCTGGCTGTGGACGCTCTTGGTGGTGGCCGTCTACGTGCAGGTCGGGATCTGGGCGACCGCGGGCCTGGTCGACTTCGTACAGCGCCAGCGCAGCAAGAAAGAGCTGCTGGACCCCTCGGCCGTCACGGGTTACGGCCTTCTGTTGTTCTTTCTGCGGGTCGGCGTGTGGATCGTCGTCGTGGTTTCGGTCATGGCCCACTTCAAGTAT
Source organism: Thiocapsa rosea (assembly GCF_003634315.1). Classification (NCBI taxonomy): domain Bacteria; kingdom Pseudomonadati; phylum Pseudomonadota; class Gammaproteobacteria; order Chromatiales; family Chromatiaceae; genus Thiocapsa; species Thiocapsa rosea. The sequence goes on along the minus strand of NZ_RBXL01000001.1, from coordinate 1,247,620 downwards.
CCGATCGCCGGTCTGATCGGTGCGCTGGGTGTCGGCGGTATCGCCGTGGCCTTTGCGGTGCAGAACATCCTCTCCGACGTCTTCCATTCCATGGCCATCATCCTGGATAAGCCCTTCAAGGTCGGAGACTTCGTCATCGCCGGCGAGACCCTCGGGGTCGTCGACAGCATCGGCGTGAAGACCACGCGCATCCGCAGCCTCTCGGGCGAGATGGTGGTCATGTCCAACACCAATCTGCTCAACAGCACGTTGCGTAACTACAAGCACATGCGCGAGCGTCGCGTGGTCTTCAAGCTGGGTGTCGTCTACGAGACCCCGCCCGATCGGCTCGAGCGCATCCCGAAGATGATCGAGGAGATCGTCCGGGCTCAGCGGTTCACCCGTTTCGATCGTGCCCACTTCGCCGCATACGGTGATTTTTCGCTGGACTTCGAGGTGGTCTACTATGTCATCGGTGCGGACTTCACGCTCTACATGGACATCCAACAGGCCATCAACCTCGCGATCTATCGCAAGTTCCAGGAGGAGGGCATCCAGTTTGCGTATCCGACTCAGGAGCTGATCGTGCGCCGGCCCCCGGGCGAACTCGGCCGGGCGTCGGCTTGATGTCGGGGGGCTTGCGCTTCCTTGCCGCAGTCGGTGTCCTCTGCGTCTCTGCGGCTGTCCAGTCCGGAGTTGGCCCGCCCGGAGCGTATCAAACCAGAGCCGACCACCCCGGAGTTGATCAACCTGGATTCGAGAACCCGAGCCCCGCAACGAAATCGGCGGACCTCAACGGAGTCGATACCATGATCGAACGCGCGTCCATCGACGATATCGAGATCGCCTACCGGATCGTCGGGCCGTCCCGAGACGGTGTCCCCGTGCTCATGATCATGGGCTACGGCGGGTTGATGGAGATGTGGCCTCCGACGATCGTCGAGACGCTGGCCCGCACCCGCCCGGTTATCGTCTTCGACAATCGCGGTATGGGTGACAGCACCTCTTCGGATCAGGACTATTCGATCGCGCGTTTTGCCGCCGATGCCCATGCCCTGCTGCAGGCGCTGGACATCGACCGCGCCCACGTCCTGGGCTGGTCCATGGGATCCTATATCGCGCAGGAGCTTGCGCTTGCGCACCCGGAGACTGTCGAGCAGCTCGTCCTCTTGTCGGCCTCCTGCGGCGGCGCGGAGGCGATCTGGCCCGACGAGGCGGTCTGGCGGAGGCTGGTGGACATGTCCGGGACCCTCGAAGAGCGCATCCGGCGGATGTTCGAGAACCTCTTCCCGCCCGAATGGCTGCAGGAGACCCCGGACCCGATGCAGGTCTTTCCGCCGATCACGGCACCGATCGACGACTCGAATCTGCTGCGCCAAGCCGACACACTGCGCGCCTGGCCCGGCGTCTGCCCAAGACTGTCCGAGATCGCCGCCCCAACCCTCGTGATGACCGGCACCGAGGATGTCGTCATCCCGCCGCGCAATGCATGGATCATCGGCGAGCGCATCGCCGGCGCCTCCGTCATTCAGATCAAGGGTGGCGGACACGGGTTCTTTTATCAGGCACCTGAACAGACCGCCCGCTATCTTGCCGCCTTCCTCGACGGCGAACAGGTACACCCGCACCCCGGCGGCTTCTGAGGATATCTCCGAAGCCAAACGCACAATAAAAACGACGCATGTCGTTCGGGACGCGGTTTAGCCTCCGATATTCTCCTCCCACCAAGCCCGATAGGCCGCGTCGGGCGGCACCACCTTGGCGGTCGCCTCGCTGATGCGGTTGCCCTCGGGGTCGGCGATGGCGATCTGCATCTCGACGATCCCGCCGCGGATCAGGCGTGCGACCTCGAGCGTCACGACCAGCTCGTCGCCGGGATACAGGGGGCGGCGCAGGCGCTCGGGCGAGAAGGTCAAGCCCAGTGTCCCGTCGCCCGGAAACTCGGTTCCGAAGAGGGCGGAGATGCGGGTCTGCACGAGTCCGCCCGGGACGATGATGTCGCGGGCATCCGGGAACCGGACCCGTGCCGCATCGAGGTCACGATGGATCGCGTTGTGATCGCAGACCAGGGCACAGTAGCGATCGACCTCCTCGCGGCTGAAGCTCAGGCGCGCCTCGTGGCGCATGCCGACCTCGAGCATCGCGGCGGTCAAGCAGCGAGTTGGCGTCATGGTTGGGATCTCCCTGTTGTCCTGCTGAGTCCGGAACGGGTGTTCGCGGCCTTTGCGGCGATCGCGACGCCGCTCAAATGACTTCCAGCGCGCGGATCAGCGCCATGACGTCCGGCTCTTCGGCGAGCTCGCCTTCCCAGACCCGATAGACGCGGGTGTCGGGCGGGACGCCTAGGGTCAGCTCGGTGATGAAACCGGTCGCGCCTTCGGGTGCCGGGTGCTCCCGGGGAGCACCCAAGGCATCGATCAGGGCGGCGATCTCGCGGGTTTGACCCTCCTCGAGCGCGCCTTGGCGCGGCTTGTGGCTGGTGTGGTCGCCGCAGTCGACCCGATAGGCGCCCGTGGGCTCCAGGGTGATCTCCAGCGTATAGTCGTCTTGTCCGACGACCCGGTAGTTGACGCGCGGTAGGGACATGACGTGTTTGCCTCCCTTGTGGTGATATGCCGGATTCGGGCGATTCCGAGTCCTGCCGATGCCCGATAGTTTATACCCTGCCGCTTGCTTTTCCCCGAGCCCGTTGGCAGGCTCCAAGCCTGCCGGGTGCCTAAAGGGCGCTTGGCGGATGACGAAAAACAACATGTTTGGGAGGAATTCGATGAAGTCTCGTTCTTTGGTGCCGCTCCTCGTCTTACTCGGAGCCGCTGTCGGCGCCTCCGCCCAGCCTTACGGCTACCCTCCCCAACCCATGCCTCAGGGCTACGGCCCGATGCCGATGCCCTACGGCGGCGCTTATCCGGCCATGCCGTCCATGCCGGCTATGCCCGCCGTCCCGGCTCGCCCCGAGCGTCCGGCCGCGCCGCCCGAGCGTGCGCAGAACGCGGCGCCGGCTCGGGGTGCCGATGCGCCTGCCGAGGTGCCCGAGAGTCCTGCAGCCGCGGCCAGCGCGACGCTCAAAGAGGGCATGGATAAGCTCCTCGCCTTTCTCGCTCTTAAGGAGGCACCGAACCGGCTCCAGGTCGCCGCCTTCCTCGACCGCGAGATCGCACCCTATTTCGACTTCGAGCAGATGGCCAAGTGGGTGGCCGGTCCAGCGGCCGAAGGCATGAGTGCCGAGGATAAGAAGGCGTTGGCAGCACGGTTGGAGGCCGATTTCCTCGGCACCTTGGCGTCCCGGCTGATGGACTATCAGGGGCAGCAGATCCGCATGTTGCCTCCGCGCATGGGGCCGCGCGGCGACGTCACCGTCAACGTGGCGCTGCTGGGCGCGCAGAACTATCCCGCCAAGCTCGAGTTTCGGATGTACAACGCGTCGACCGGCTGGCGCGTCTACGATGTCGTGGCGAACGGTCAAAGCGCGGCGGCCTATTACCGGGTGCAGTTCCAGCGCATGGCCGGACAGGGGGCCGTGCCGACGCGTTGATCCTCGACCGAGCCGCGCCTTCCGGCGCGGCTCGGTCGGTGTGAATCAATTCGCACCTACGTGGTCTGCACGTACCGCCGGTCCCAGGCCGAGCGAACCACTTCAAGGAGAAGTAGCCAAAGCCCTTACACTCGACCTTGCGAGAGGTCGCGACCGGCGATCAAATCGCCCGACCGGGGGCCGACCATGGGGAGCCGACGATGGATGGACCGATGAACAGCGCGCCGCCCGGCGCCGACGACATGCCATCCAAAGTCGGTCGGGCGATGTTGTTTGCGGCATGGGTCGTCGGATTGGCTCTGCTGGCGATGTTCTTCGATGGCGTGATTACCGGTCGGGACAACCCCAACCCGGATCCGGTCGCGTTGCACAGCAGCAGCGGGGTCCCCGAGGTTCGCCTCGAACGCAACCGTGCCGGACATTATGTCGCCGGCGGCCGGATCAACGGCGAGCCGGTGCGCTTTCTGATCGACACGGGTGCAACCGACGTCGCCTTGCCCCTGTCCTTGGCCGAACGCCTGTCGCTTCCGCTCAGACCCGGCGGGATGAGCAAGACCGCAAACGGCATGGTGCGGACCTGGACCACACGGCTCGACACCGTCGACCTCGGCGGATTGGTCGCGCGCAACGTCCGCGCGACGGTCTTGCCGAACATGCCCGGAGACGATGTCCTGCTGGGGATGAGTTATCTGAGTCATCTGGAGCTGATCCAGCGCGGCGGCGTGCTGACGCTGCGTCCTCACCGCTGACCATCGCGAACCGCGTCTTGGTGTCGGCGTCCCGCACCGATTCTCGACGATACAACCTCGTCATCTTTACGGTTTCGGTTTAAGCTCAAGCGCTCCCGCGCGATGGCGCGACGGCTCGATACCGTCGCGATCGGCGGGTGGCTGGCCTGCGGCGATCCAGCCCCGCGATCGGGTTCGGAGCACACGCCGACGGCGATTTCGTGCGTGTCGACGCGACCCGGAAAACCATGATCAGACTGCAACGAATCCGAGACAAAGCCATCGCTGGGCTCAGACGCAAGATGCCGATCCCTCTGTTCCTGCTCGTGAGCCTGTTGGTGATCCTGTTGGCGCGCGATCTGGCTGCGCGCCGGGATAATCCGAATCCGAACCCGGTCGCCTATCTCGGCGCCGGAGGCGTGCCCGAGGTGGTCTTAAAAGAGAATCAGGTGAGTCAGTACGTGACCACCGGACGGATCAACGGGACCCCCATCGAGTTTTTGGTCGATACCGGGGCCGTGGATGTCGCCATGCCCTACATGGTCGCCCAGACGCTCGGCTTGACGCTCCAGCCCGGCGGGGTCAGCAAGACCGGCAACGGCGATGTCCGCACCTGGGTCGCGCGGTTGGAGAGTGTGGATGTCGGCGGACTGGTCGCCTACAACCTGAGCGCCACCATCCTCCCCAACATGCAGGGCGATCAGGTCTTGCTCGGCATGGCCTACCTCAGACGCATGGAGCTGGTCCTGCGCGGCGGGGAGATGATCCTTCGGCCGTATTCAGGTGAATAAGTAACCTGTCGGAAATGAGTTGAGCACCGAATCTAATCGTTGTCGTTGTCGTTGTCGTTGTCGTTGTCGATTGCGATTACGACAACGACAACTGTGGCAAAGATCTTCTGTCGTCGAGTTGCTCTTTCATTTTTGAAGCGTTCCTAACCGACCTGGAGCGCAGCCCCGCCGCGCCTCGGATCGCCCGCGCCGTGCGTGCTGCCGTCGGGGGCGACCGCAACACTGTGGGCGCCGCCGAAGAACACGCTTTCCCGATTCCAGACCTTGAGCCCCGGCCAGTGCTTGCCGAGTGTGGCGATCGTGTCGTCCGTGATCGGCGGCTCGAGATTCAGTACCCCGTCTTCGTAGTGCATCCGGGGAGACGCCACGGCTGCCTCGAGATCGAGCCCGAAGTCGATCAGATTGGAGACCACCTGCAGGATGGCGCTGCGGATCCGGTTGGATCCGGAGGAGCCGGTCACGACCCAACCCCCGTCCGCCAGTGCCAGAAGGCTCGGCGCCATCATGGAGCTGATGCGCCGATTGGTTGGCCAGCGGTGAAAGCCGTGTGGGTTGATGTCCTCTTCACCCAACATGTTGTTCAGCATGATGCCGGTGCCGGGCAGCACATAGCCGGCGCCCTCGCCGTTGGAGAGGGTCACGCTGGCGAGGTTGCCCTCGCGATCGGCGACGCTGATCTGCGTGGTCCCGCGGCTGAAGGTCGCCGCGCCCTCCATGAGCCTGCGATAGGCTTCCGGAATGCTCGGGGCCAGCGACGGGACTGGCTCCGAGACCAGCGCGGAGCCTGGCGCCGAGAGCGGCTCGGCGAGCGCATCCGGCTGCGCGCGGCGCAGGCGTTGAGTCAGCTCCTGAGCAAGGGCGAGTGCGTGTAGATGCGCGGGGCTGCCGCGTCCGAGGCGGTCCGGCTCGGCGGCATCGAGCAGACCCAGGGTGACGCCGAGCAAGAACCCGCCTTGGGAAGGTGGCGGGTTGGTGTAGAGATGTGCCCCGCGATAGGGGTGGACGAGCGGGGCGCGGCGTTCGACCCGGTAGTCGGCGAGATCCGCCGCGCTCAGATGTCCTCCGTGCTCGGCGCAATCACGGACCAAGCGTGCTCCCAAGTCGCCGTGATAGAAGGGATCCGCGCCCTCGCGGGCGATCCACTCCAGGGTCTCGGCAAGCTGCGGGTTGCACAGCCGTGCACCGACCGGGGCGAGCCGATCGGGTTGATTCGGGTCGGCATAGAGTGCAAGTGACGCAGGGCTCGCGTGCAGGATCGGCGCGACGATCTCGGCGATATCCCGCTGGACGCGGTTCACGATCACTCCGTCGCGGGCGAGGCGACAGGCCGGCGCGACGATGGCCTCGAGTGCAAGCCGACAGTGCTCGCGATGGATCGCGACGAGACCGGCGATCGTCCCGGGTGTCGCGATCGATCCCTGTCCGATATGGAATTCCTGCGTGGCGTCGCCGAAGTCCGCGAGGATCGGATAGAACTCCAGCTCCTGCTCCGGGCGATGTCGCCGCGGGGTCTGCGCGAAGAAGTCGAAGAGCACGGGCGACGCGCCGGCGGGTCGGGCGAGCAGAAAGCCGCCGCCGCCAAGCGAGGCCAGGACCGGCTCGGCGACGCAGGCCGCGCACAGCGCCGCGAGCGCTGCGTCGAACGCATTGCCGCCGGCACGCAGGGCCTCGGCGGCGGCCTCGGCGGTCAGCGGATGCCCGGCCGCCACGCTACCGAGGATGGTCATTGGAGCGGGTTCCGGACGCGTGTGTCGAGTGCATGGCGGAGTTCTCCTGCGCCGATGGCGTGATCCGGGGGGCGGGACGGTCGCCGTCTCTCGTGCCGGACGTGTCCGCTCGCTGTTGCCCGAGGCTGCGGCGGAGGTTCAACCCGGGGTGCAACCGACCGCCGATCATGCGAATCTTACGCGCCGGACCCGCACTCGCGAGCCGCATGATCCGACGATGTTGCCCGACGCTCAAGCCGGTGTAACCAACCCGATGCCCTCCTGAATGGTCGACGAAACGAACTTACAGCCCCTGCAAGGCGATCGCACCGAGACCGACTCACTGCGACAGGCCTTGGGCGAGATGCGTCGCGAGGCCCAGCAGGAGGTCGCGCGCATCAATCGCCGGCTGCGCGAGCGCTCCGCCGTCGAGGGCGGAGCGGCCTCGGCCGCGGAGAAGCTCGCCCTGCGTCAGGAACTCGACAGCCTGCAGCGGACCCTCGGCGCAAAAGAGCAGGCGCTCGATGCGATCACCGAGGAGTGTCGCCGTCTCGAGGACGTCCTGGAGGATCAGCATCTGGTCTTCGACGGCCTGCGCAAAGAGGTCGAGCGGCGCGATCTTTCCCTGAAGTCCGCCCAAGACGAGGTCGGCCGCTTGCGGCAGGCCCTTCTCGATCTTCAGGCGCAGGGGAGCGAGCCCGCCCTGCTCGCGCCGGCACCGCCGCGCGGGCCGTCAGCCGAGCCACCTCGGATCCGGCGTCGCGCGATCAGCGTCGGCCTCTGGCCGCTGCTTCTGCTCCCGGCGTTCGTCCTGCTCGTCCTTTTCGTTTGGCTGCGTGCCGAGCGTCCGCCGGCCCCCGCAACCCCGGAAGTCGCCTCCTCGGAGTCCTCTGCAACGCAGCCCGCGACCGGGGCGAGCGAACTGCCGTCCGGGACCGAGCCGACATCCGGGCCGACATCCGGGCCGACATCCGGGCTGGCTGAGCCCTCGATCGTCTCTGTCCCGACACAGCGTGATCGGCTGCGCAACGGCGGGTTTGGTCCGACGCTCGCGAGGCTCCCGGGCGGGCGTTTTCCGATGGGCCGAAATCTCATGGTCGCGAGCGATTTCGGGCCGGCGCGCGAGGTTGAGATCGCGCCCTTCTTGATGGGGGTCTACGAGGTCACCTTCGAGGAATACGATCGTTTTGCCCGCGCCGTCGGCCGTGGATTTGCGAAGGACTTCGGTTGGGGTCGAGGCAACCGCCCGGTGGTCGGGGTGAGCTGGGACGATGCCCGCGCCTATACGGCCTGGCTCTCCCGCGAGACCGGACGCAGCTACCGCCTGCCGAGCGAGGCCGAATGGGAGTATGCGGCGCGAGCCGGCGGGCGCGGATCCTACTGGTGGGGGTTCGGCCTGGAGCCGAATCGGGCGGTCTGTTTCGATTGCGGCAGCGCCTGGGACAACCGCTCGACGGCGCCCGTGGGGGGCTTCGACCCGAGCCCCTTCGGTCTCCACGACACGGCAGGCAATGTCATGGAGTGGGTCGAGGACTGCTATCAGTCGGGCTACGAAGGCGCACCGAGCGACGGCCGGGCCCGTACGGACGGTCCCTGCACCGATCGCGTCGCCCGCGGCGGCGCCTTCAACAAACCTTCCGCCTCGATGCGAACCTTTGTTCGTGCACGCTTCGTTCCGGGAACGCGTCTGAATATGCTGGGGTTCCGCGTTGCACGCGATCTCTGATCCTGCCGAGACCGTGCGGGGGCGCTCCGCCGGCCCCGTGTTGGGTGTCGGCATCGCCGTGCTCGATCTCGTCTACGAGGTCGCGGTCTATCCCGCCGAGGACGACGAGGTCCGCGCCCTGGCCATGCGCCGGGTGCGCGGCGGCAATGTCACCAACAGTCTCGCCGTGCTGTCGCAGCTCGGACACGACTGCCGTTGGGTGGGTATCCTGGGCGACGACCCCGCGGCCGACCTGATCCTCGCCGACCTTGCCGATCAGGGTATCCACGCGCGGGAGGCCATGCGGGTGCCCGGCGGGACCACCCCGACCTCGTCGATCCTGCTCAGCCGCGGAGGCGGCAGCCGGACCATCGTCCATTTTCGGGACCTGCCCGAGCTGAGTGCGGACGATTTCGGACGGGTCTCGCTCGATGGACTCGCCTGGGTCCATTTCGAAGGGCGCAACCCGCTGGAGACCGCACGGATGATCCGCCGTGTCCGCGAGGAGGCCCCGGATGTGCCGATCTCGGTCGAGCTGGAGAAATCCCGTCCCGGGATCGAGGCGTTGCTGCATGGCCCGCAACTGTTGCTGGCGAGTCGCGCCTTTGCGCGTGCCGGCGGACGCGAGGATCCGGGTGACTTTCTGGAGGATCTCCTCGTGCGCAGCGATGCACGGCTTTGCGTTGTTGCTTGGGGCGCGGACGGTGCCGCATTCCTTGCCCGCGGCGGTCAAGTCCAGCGGGTGCCGGCCTACGTCCCGACGCGTGTCGTCGATACGCTGGGTGCGGGCGATGTCTTCAATGCCGGGGTCATCCATGGCCTGCTGCAGGGTCGGCCCGCCGCGGAGGCAGTCGTGCAGGCGGTCAAGCTGGCGGGTCTGAAATGCGGGCATCCCGGCATCGTGGTCGAGCGCGAATCGCCGCCGAAATCCGACTGACCGGCTGCTGAAAACAGCCTCCACACGACGATCTGCCGACCGTATCGCGTGCAGATCGGTTCCGATCGCGCGTGCATCGGTGCGTCAGCCGCCGATCGGGTGCGCGATCGCCCCTTCCAGACAGTCCATCGCGTCCGGCATCCCGAACCCCGTCTCCCGTTGCGTCCAGGCCCAAGCCGCTTGGATGGCACACAGCAGGGCGTCGAGCCGGTCGCCGCTCGGATCCTCGGCGAGGCTCGGGTCCGCGTCGACCTTCAGGCCGTAGATGGGTTGTGTCGCTCCGTGGAGGATCAGGGCGAGGAGCCTTTTCCTGGCGTCATCTCGCTGCGCTGTCTGCTTGGATCTTGTGTCCTGTTTGTAACCCTGCCTGCCGATGAGCCGACGGGCGAGGACGCCCGGATAGGCTTCGACGACGATCCGCTCGGGGTCGCCGTCTTGGAGTCCCGGAATCCTCACGCCGGCCTTGCGCAGCCGCGGCGCGCCCTCCAAGAACATGAGTCCGACCGGCGTGCCGTAGAGCTTTTGCGGGCTGATCGCCCCGGTCGCACGATCCGTGGCGCGGCGGTGTTCTTTGTCGCCCGGCGGACGGACCGCTCTGTACCCATCCAACGTGGCGCGGAACCCGTCGCGGCCGAGTCCGGCTGCGTGATCCACATAGCCCGCCCAGGTGTCGGGCCAGCCGATGTTCTCGATGAAGGTGCGCGATTGGCCCAAGGGAAAATCGACCCCGGCGATCCATGGCCCGGGTCGCTGCAACGCGGTCTCGAAACCCTCGAAGTCCCGCCATTCGATCAGCTCGCCGGCCTCCAGCCGCAGGCCATCCAAACAGCATTCCAGACAGGTGATGGGCTTGCCGGGACTCGGTCGGCTGGTGAAGTCGATGCCGTAGATCTTCATTCGCCCCTACAGGTTCAAGGCGCCGGATTCGGCTGCCGCGTATGGATCGCCTCGATCTGCGCGATCACCTCGTCCGGGAGCGTGAGATCCGCGCTGGCGAGGTTGGTCTCCAACTGCTCGGGCGTCGTCGCACCGATGATGTTGGAGGTGACGAAGGGGCGGCTCGTCACCCAGGCGAGGGCCATCTGCGCCGGGTCGAGTCCGTGACGTCGGGCGAGTGCGACATATTCCGCCGTGGCCCGCTCGGCCTCCGGGTTCGAATAGCGGCTGAAGCGCTCGAAGAGGGTGACGCGTGCGCCGGCCGGGCGCGCGCCGTCCAGATACTTCCCCGACAGCACGCCGAATCCGAGCGGCGAGTAGGCCAGGAGACCGCAATCCTCCCGGATGGCGACCTCGGCGAGACCGACCTCGAAGGTCCGGTTCAGCAGACTGTAGGGGTTCTGGATGCTGACCATGCGCGGCAGGACATGCTCCTGCGCGAGTGCGAGGAAACGCATCAGCCCCCAGGGCGTTTCGTTGGAGACACCGATCTGCCGAATCTTGCCGGCTTGGACCAGATCGGCGAGGACCTCGAGGGTCTCCAGCAGGGGGACGCTGTGCGCGTCCTCCTCCGGCGAATAGCCGAGCTTGCCGAAGTAATTGGTCTCGCGATCCGGCCAGTGGAGCTGGTAGAGGTCGATCCAGTCGGTCTGCAGCCGCTTCAGGCTGCCGTCCAATGCCGTCACGATGTTGGTTCGGTCCAAGCGCGCCTTGCCGCCGCGAACATGCGGCAGCCATGCGCCCGGACCGGCAACCTTGGACGCCAAAACCACCTGGTCCCGACAACCGCGCGACGCGAACCAGTTGCCGATATAGGCTTCGGTGTGGCCGATGGTTTCCGCGCGCGGCGGCACCGGATACATCTCGGCCGTGTCGATGAAGTTGATACCCGCGGCGAGCGCCCGGTCGAGCTGTGCGTGTGCATCGGCCTCGCTGTTCTGCTCGCCGAAGGTCATGGTGCCGAGGCAAAGCGCGCTGACGCGGATGTCGGTGCGTCCGAGTGGTCTGAGTTCCATTGCGTCCTCCTCAATCGTATCCATGGTCGGACGAATCGCCAGACCCATTGATCAACGTTGGAACCCGGCGGATGGTATTGAGCGGCGGGCGGGTCCGATAGGATGTATCACTACATCCCAATTTGGTCGCCCGTGATTCAAGTCAAGGAAGAAGGCATCATCCGGCCGATGGCCGATGGCCGATGGCCGACGGGCGCTGCCCGAGCAGGCAGCGGAGATGGCTGCGCTGCTGTCCAATGCCCCGGCCGGAGCCCATTAAACCCGTCGTCGGCCGGGGCTTGAGCCATCAGAACGCCGGCCCGCCGCGAGGCTTGTCCTTCGCACAGGGTTCGCCCGGACCGCCACGCTTGGATCCGGGTCCGCGGGCCTCGAACCGCTTGAGCTGATCCTCGGTCAGGACGGCCTTGATCTGCTCTCGGATCTCGTCTCGGGTCATGCCCGAGTCGTCGTGCTTGGTCTGCATGACGGTGCGCACCTCGGCGACCTGCTCCTCGCTCAGATCCAGTCGGTCGGCGAGCCGGTTGAGATGCCTTTCCATCCGAGAGTCCCGCTGCTCTTCGATGCGTGCCTGTTGCTCGGGCGTGAGAACGGCGCCGATGCGTGCCTGCACCTCTTCACGCTGTTGCAGTGCCTGTGCGCGTTGCCCCTCCAGGATGGTTCGGATCTCGCTCTGCTGCTCGCTCGTCAGATCCAGGGTCCGGGTCATCCGTTCGATGCGCTGGTCCGCGAACGCGCTCGGGTCTTGATGGTAGCCGCGAGGTCCGGCCAAGACCGAGGTGGCCATGACGGCCGTGACGGCGAACGCCAAGGTTGCAGTGCGGAAGCTCTTGCCTGTGTTCATACTGTGTCACCTTTGATGTCTTCGTTGCGCCCCGGGAGGGTCCCGATGCGATGTCGAGTCCAGTCCCGACGCACTGCAGGTTAGGTGACCAGGGTGCAGGGGTTGTGCAGAGATCGTGCAGATTTCGTGGAAGCGGCCGGGGCCGGTCAGTAGGGAGGACGAGCGAGAGCGAAGTCCACCGAGCCCCGGGCCGAGGCTGGTGGACTGCGCTGCGCTTGTCCACCCTACGGCGCTTCTCCACCCTACCCAACTTGTCCACCCTTGGCGCTTGTCCACTCGACCCAACCGATCAGCGGCTCAGCCAGGGTCGTGCGAGACGGCCGCGTCGGCGTCGGGCTCCTCGTAGCGATAGCCGACACCATAGACCGAGTGGATCAGCTCGATATCCGGCGCCAGCTCGGTGAGTCGGCGCCGGAGCTTCTTGATGTGGCTGTCGATGGTGCGATCGGACACGACCCGGTTGTCGGAATAGATCCGGTCCATGAGTCGGTCGCGCGAGAGGATCCGGCCAGCGGCCTGATGGAGCGCAGCGAGCAAAGCAAATTCCACTGCGGTCAGCGTGATGACCATGCCGTCGTGCGAGACCTGCAAGCGCTCCGGCTCGAGTGTCAAGAAACCGCCCCGGCGGTGCTCGAGCGACCGGCTCGTTCGTCTCAGGACGGCCTTGACGCGCGCCACCAACTCTCGCGGGCTGTAAGGTTTGCAGACATAGTCGTCGGCACCCAGCTCAAGCCCCAGCAGGCGATCGATCTCCTCGACCCGTGCCGTCGTCATGATGATGGGCACCTGAGCGCGGCTGCGCACCTCGCGACAGATGCTCAACCCGTCCTGACCCGGCAACATGAGGTCGAGCAGGATCAGATCCGGTCCTTCGCGCTCGATCCAGGCGACTGCACCCGTGCCGGTCGCCAGGTGATGGACCCGGAAACCGTCCGCACGCAGATAGTCGCCGACCACGTCGGCCAAGCGCTCCTCGTCCTCGACGATGAGGATCAGCGGCAGTGCAGGTTGGTGCATTTAACTCGTCCCCTCTCGGTCTGTCGGCAGCTCGATGCGGATCGCACAACCGCCCGCTGCCGCAGCCTGTGCCTCGATCGTCCCGCCATGGGCCAACACCACGTTTTTCGCGATCGCAAGTCCCAGTCCGGCGCCGCCCGTGTGGCGGCTGCGCGAGGCATCGACCCGATACAGCCGGTCGAAGAGTCGGGGCAGGTCTTCGGGCGGGACGCCGGGCGGGGTGTCCTCGAAGGTGATCCGATAGCCGCCGACCGGACCTGCGCTCAAAGTCACCGTCAGCCCCCCGCCCGGATCCGTGTAGCTCAGGCTGTTGTGAAGGAGGTTGCCGATGAGTTGGGAGATACGGCCCGCGTCGGCGTGCAGCGGAGCACACTCGGCGGAACCCGAGTCGCGCCGACCGGCGAGCCGATTGTCGAAGACCAAGGCGAGTCCCGCGGCCTCGAAACGCGTCCGGAAGGCATCGATATTCTCTCGGAGGATCTCGGCAAGGTCGATCTCCTGCATGCGGTAGGCGAGTGCACCGAGATCCGTCGTCGCAAGGTCGTTCAGGTCCTCGACCAACCGCGAGAGTCGTAGCACGTCCCCGTGCAGCCGATCGACCTCCGCGCGCTCCAGCGGCCTTACGCCATCCTGCATCGCTTCCAGTTGCGCCCGCAACAGCGCGATCGGCGTGCGCAGCTCATGCGAGATGTCTGCGACCCACTGACGCCGCGCCCGGTCGTTGCGCCCCAGGGCATCCGCGAGTGCGTTGATGTCGCGGCCCAAGCGGGCGATCTCGTCGCCGCCTGCGACCGCCACGCGAGCGTCATAGTCCCCGGCTGCCAGTCGACGAGCCGTCTGCTGGAAGTCTTGAACCGGTCGGATGAGACGACTGGACAGCGGATAGGCCAAGGCGGCCGCGAGCGCCAGCATCGCCGCTACAATCAGCCAGAGGCGCCCACCCTGACGCTCGACGAAATGCAGATCGGCGAGCTCCGCGACCGGGGGACCCGCGATGACCGCCAGCTCGCCGATCGGCGCGCCGTCGAGATCCAACGGAAAACGCCGAGTGTCGGGCAACAACTCCGGCCGTCCGTAGATCGGGGTGCCATCGGCGTCGAGCAGCATCAAACGTAGCTCGATCGGCGGACCCTGATCCCGTCGCTCATTCCGCAAGGACGGCGACGGTGGCCAGACGAAGCCATCGCCGCCGTCCGCCTGATGATGCGCTCCGATGAAGCGTCGCGCCCACGGAGGAGGGCGCGCGCCCTCGCCCGGTCCGCCCCGACGCCCCTCCGAGGGCCAATCGCGCCCCAGCAGCGCGCCGAGCCACAGCCGCGGCGATGCGCGCAGCGGCGCCCAGCCCTCCTCTCGGGCATAGATCTCGATGAGACGCTCGGCAATGACCTCTACGCGCGCCTGCTCACGCGCCTCGGCCAGCTCGACCAATCCGCGTTGAAGCGACCAGTGCACGAACGCCTGCGTGCCCGACAACACCAGGACGCAGGCGAGCAGAAGCGTGAGGAAGACCTTGGTGTGGATGGAGAGTGACATCTTGACGGCAGCTCCGGACGGCTCGGTATGAGCGGCCTCTGCTCGGGCTTGTGCCTCGGGCGCAGCCTCATTTCGAGTGAATCGGTCGGGTCGACCCATGCTCGGCGCACCCAACGCCGTCGGGTGGCATTCGTTCTCGATCGACGGGGCGACGGTAACAGGCGACGGTGCACCAAAAAAGGAACGGGATCGACCCCGACGCTCTTCCTCTACATTTCGCAATGCGCGATGCACAACTGTGCGTTTCAATGGCACCTCACGGATTTCGCGCTCAATCCATCAGAACCCGCGCATGTCCCGTGCCTGTCGGCCGCGCCGCCATCGGGTGCGATCTTGGGAATTTCTCCGCAAGCCTAGCGAGCCGTCAGGCCGGCGGAAGACGACGACTGCAAGTCGTCGATCCCGGGATGTCGCCGCTTCGCGACGATCGCCGGCGGACTTCAGACCTGCCGGATGAGCAGGGCCACCGTCTCGCACACCTGACGCTGTGCTCCGACGAGCGCGAGGCCACCTGACTCGTCGACCTGAAGCGGAGAGCACTATGCAGATAAAACGCATTCTCGATCACGGATTCCGTCCGGCCATCATGGCGCTCTACATCGGGGCGGTAGGCCCGGTCCAGGCACAGTCCTTCGTCGTGGAGAATGGCGTGATCAGCGGCGTGAGGGGTATCGAGATCCAAGGCAGCCTGTACGACGTCACCTTTGCGGATGGCTCCTTCAATGGCGTTTACCCAGCGCAACTCAGTGGATACGGGCCGCTTGCACAGGAGGTCGCCGAAGCCCTCCTCAATGCAAGCGAGAGTGGTGCGCTCAGGGCCGATCCCGGCGAGCAACGGAATCTGCAGCTCCAGGGATGCAGCTCTCGCGAATCCTGCACGGTCTTGATCCCTGAACACTCGACAGGCACGTCACCCTCTGCGCAAACGACCTACGCGGTCGAAGTGATCTATTCCCTGGCGGATTTCCGCTCGGTCACCTCCAAGCTGTGGCCGTTCGACGCATCCACGGACACCGCGCTCATGCCCGACATGCTGTACGCGATCATCACTCCTGCCCGCTAAGGAATCATCTACCCGATGGCCGACGGAGCGCTGCCGGAGCGAGCGGCGGACATGGCTGCCATGATCGCGGACGTTTGAGTCTCCGCCATTTCTCGTTACGCCGCCGTTCCTTGCCGCTCAACTCCGGGTGAACTCCGGCCGTTTCTCCCTTGCCCACGCCGAACCGTGGTTCGTTCGGATACCGGAAGCCCGACACTCCGCGAAGCCCTCCATCGCGCGCACAGAGTTGATCCTCTCGAAAACCTACCTAATTTCGCACAGATGAGGTCACCCTGACCAAGCCACTTCCGACAGGCGCGACATGACGATCGACGGTACGCTGTTTTCGCCGGCCCTGCTCTGGGTCATGAATCTGCTCTTCGCCTTCATCCTGCTGCTCGCCTTGCGGTTGACGCCGTGGCGGAAGTTTCGCGACATGGAGCATTTGAACGTCTTTCTCGGGGCGGTCGTTGCGCTGCTCGTGCTCTGGCACATGGACGTTCAGGTGCAGTCCGGGTTGTCGTTTCATCTGCTCGGGGTGACGGCCATCACCCTGATGTTCGGGTGGTCGTTGGCGGTGATCGGGGCTGCGTTGGTGCTGCTCGGGGTGGTTCTGAACGCGGGAACGGGCTGGGACGGGTTCGCGATGAATGCCCTCCTCACGGGTGTCGTGCCGGCGACCCTGACCCAGGTCGCCTTGATCCTGATCCGCTGGTATCTGCCCAAGCAGTTTTTCGTCTATGTGCTGGTGAACGGGTTCTTGACCGCGGGTCTGGTGGGGGTGATGACCGGCTATCTGGCCGCTTGGTTGTTGGTAGTCAGCGGCGCTTACAGCTTCGCGGATCTCAGCGAAACGGTGCTACCCTTCTTTCCTTTGATGTTCATGCCGGAGGCCTTCCTGAACGGCTGGATCTTGGCCGTGCTGGTTGCGTTCAAGCCGCAGTGGGTCTACTCCTTCAGCGATGAGCAGTATCTAAAAGGCAAATAAGGGAGTTTTCGACATGGGTTGGGTCGGCACAGCCGTCGGCGGCGCGATCGGTCTGGTCGTGGGAGGTCCGGTCGGCGCGGTATTCGGCGCGGCCTTGGGTCAGGGCGTGGATCGGGGCTGGATCGGCGGTCCGCGGCGACCCGCCTTGACGGGTGCGCAACGGGCACGGGTCCAGGCGCGTTTCTTCGAGACGACCTTCTTGGTGATGGGCCATGTCGCCAAGGCCGACGGGCGTGTCAGCGAGGCCGAGGTCGCCTTGGCGCGTTCCGTGATGGATCGGATGTCTTTGGGTACCGACCAGCGCCGCGTGGCGATCGATCTTTTCAACCAAGGTAAATCGTCCGACTTCGATCTGGCGGGCGCCATCGCTGCGTTGAAGGCCGTCTGCACGGGTCAAGGGACCTTGATTCACCTGTTCCTCGAGGTGCAGCTCCTGACCGCCTATGTGGACGGCGCCCCGACGCCGGACCAGCGGCGCGCGCTCGAGACCATTCGGCGCGGGCTCAACGTCTCGGCCTTCGCCTATCGGCAGCTCGAGAACCTTTTGGTGCTGCAGCAGCGGATGTATGCCGGTGCGACTGGGCAGGCCGGCCGCGGCAGATCCTCGTCAGCGTCAAGACCGGCGCCGCTCGTCAGCGCCTACGCGACCCTGGGGGTCGGCCCCAAGGCGAGCGATGCGGAGATCAAGACGGCGTATCGGCGCCTGATGAGTCAACATCACCCGGACAAGCTGATGGCGAAGGGTCTGCCGGAGGAGGCGATGCGCATGGCTTCGCTGAAGACGCAGGAGATCCGGCGTGCCTACGAGACCATCACGGAGGCGCGGGCGGCCTAGTGCCGAGTGAAAATCCGGCCCGCTTAGGTTAGAGTTCCGTTGCGCCAGGCAAAGCCTGGAAGGAGAGGAAGATAGCGAACGGATAAGCCAATCGGAAACTCCTTTTTGCGACCCACCGGGTGCAAGTCCCGAGCCGGTAAGGAGTGGCCATCCACCGGAACCGAGTGTTGTGTGGTGCGGGAGCGATCCCGCCTGCGAAGCGTACACAGGGGGCGTGCAGGCCGTGTGATGGAGCCCCGTTACTGAGTTCAGCGGAGCCGACGTATTCGGAACACCGGAAGGCAACAGTTTCGGCATCGTAACGGCCTGATGTCGAGACTCCGCCGGGGTCTAAGAGCAGGGCATGTACGCACGGGTCGTCCAGGAACCTGGGAGCGCTCAGTTGCTCCTTGCCCGAGACGCGGCGCGGGCACCGCGTAAGAAGCCGCCCCGGCCCGACGGCGCTGGTCCGGCCGACGGGAGCGAACAGGACCGACGGCAAGGTAGCGCCAAGCGAAGGCAACGAAGTGCGGCGCGATGGCGACTGAGCAGTCAGAGTCGGCTGATAGTACCGTTGAGCGTGGGGAACGCACCCGAGCGGACCCATGGGAGGGAAGCGGCCGATCGGTTGAGACACCTTCTGAAGGGACGATGGCGTGAACATCGAGTCACCTGACCATCTGAACAGAACGACAGGAGATCGCGACATGGGCTGAATGGTCCATCGGGTGTGCGACAGTTGTCGTGCAGCGAGCGCTCAACCGAGGAGCCGGATGCGGTAGTCCCGCACGTCCGGATCTGTGGGAGCCGCGGGTGGGTAACCACCCGCGGCCACCCGGTCACTTTCAACATCAAAATGGATCCGGGCCGAGGCGCGTGTGCCGCGGTAAGCGAGATCTTAGGGGACACCAGCATGACGCCTGATCTGATCGCACCGTCCATCCTCTCGGCGGATTTCGCCCGGCTCGGCGAGGAGGTCGACAATGTGCTCGCCGCCGGGGCGGACATCGTCCATTTCGACGTG
Organism: Thiocapsa rosea; assembly: GCF_003634315.1. NCBI lineage: Bacteria > Pseudomonadati > Pseudomonadota > Gammaproteobacteria > Chromatiales > Chromatiaceae > Thiocapsa > Thiocapsa rosea. The sequence continues at coordinate 1,229,031 of NZ_RBXL01000001.1, read as the reverse complement.
ATGGACAACCATTACGTGCCGAACCTGACCATCGGCCCTCTGGTTTGCGAGGCGCTGCGCAAGCACGGCGTGACCGCGCCGATCGACGTGCATCTGATGGTGAAGCCGGTCGATCGGATCATCCCGGACTTTGCCGCCGCGGGCGCGACCTACATCACCTTCCATCCGGAGGCGAGCGAGCACATCGACCGCACCCTCCAGTTGATCCGCAGCGAGGGCTGTAAGGCCGGTCTGGTCTTCAACCCGGCCACATCGCTGAGCTATCTCGATTATGTGATGGACAAGATCGACATGATCTTGCTGATGTCGGTGAACCCCGGCTTCGGCGGACAGAGCTTCATCCCGGCGACGATGGACAAGCTGCGCGCCGCGCGCAAGATGATCGACGCCTCCGGGCTCGACATTCGGCTCGAGGTCGACGGCGGCGTGAAGGCGGACAACATCGGCGAGATCAAAGCGGCTGGCGCGGACACCTTCGTCTCCGGCTCCGGGATCTTCGGCAAGGGCCGTGACAGCGATCCGCATCGCTACGACAGCATTATTCGTGAGATGCGCGAGCAGATGGATCGCTGAACCGCGTCCGGGGCTGAGGTCGGGGTGGGGGTTTGGTCGATGCGGCTATACTTCCCGTCGCGATTCGAGTCGACGCGGTTCAGGTGATAAAGGGCCTGAATGGTGTGTCCGATTGTGTTGCTGAGTCTGGAGCTGTGACCGCATGCTGCGACCGAAGATGATCCTGATCGATGTGGATGGCACGCTGGTGGACAGCGTCCCGGATCTGACCTTTTGTGTCGACGCCATGATGGCGCGGCTCGGTCGTCCGCCCCACGGGGAAGCGGCCGTGCGGAATTGGGTCGGGAACGGCGTCGAGCGTCTGGTGCGCCGGGCGTTGATCGGACAGCTCGACGGCGAGCCGGACGAGGCGGATTTCGAGGCGGCGCTCCCGATCTTTCTGGAGCTCTATGCGGAGAACACCTCCAAGCGCTCGGTGCTCTATCCGGGCGTGATCGAGGGCATCTCCTTCATGAAGGGGGCGGGTTATCAGCTCGGTTGCGTGACCAACAAGGCGGCTCAGTTTACCGAGCCATTGCTGCGTGATCTGGGGATCCGCGAGAATTTCGGCCTTGTGGTGAGTGGTGATACGCTACCCAAGAAGAAGCCGGATCCCATGCCGTTGTTGCACGCGGCACAACACTTCGGTGTCGAGCCTGCAGACGCGCTCATGATCGGCGACTCGGTGAGCGACGTGAAGGCCGCGCGCGCTGCGGGCTTCGGGATCATCTGCATGAGTTACGGTTACAACCACGGTCATGATATCCGCGAGGCCAAGCCCGACGCGGTGATCGACTCCATGGTCGAGCTCAAGCAATTTCTGGCCGCGTAATATTTTCGAGCGCGTAGGATGGGTAGAGCGAAAGCGAAACCCATCCTCCAGACTGCTCCAGTGCAGTACGACAGATGTGTCGAGACTGTTCGTTGTCGTTGTCGTCATCGTCATCGTCATCGTCATCGTATCGATGGTCGATGACGACAACGACAACGACAACGAAAATGATCTCGTACGGTCTCGGAATCTCTGCACCGCTCCACTAACCACTAACCACTAACCACTAACCACTCTATGAAAACTGGGACGATGCGAGCGATGAACGGGTGGCGATGGCGAGGTTGAGACCGCGTTCCGACCTGCCTTGAATCCCATTGCTCGGAGACCCCGATGACCCCCGCTGCCTTTAGCGCCCTCGCCGACCAGGGCCACAACCGTATTCCGATTCTGCGCGAGGTCCTTGCCGACCTCGACACGCCGCTCAGCGTCTATCTCAAGCTCGCCGAGGGGCCTTACTCCTACCTGCTCGAATCCGTGCAGGGCGGGGAGAAGTGGGGGCGTTATTCCATTATCGGCCTGCCCTGTCGCACCCTGCTGCGGGTGAGCGGCCACGAGATCCGCGTCGAGCGTGACGGCGCGGTCATCGAGTCCGTCGAGACGGCCGATCCGCTGGCCTGGATCGACGCCTACCAGCAGCGTTTCAAGGTTGCGGACCTGGCCTGCCTGCCGCGCTTTACCGGCGGTCTGGTCGGCTATTTCGGCTACGACACCATTCGCTACATCGAGCCGCGTCTGGCGACCTGCCCCAACCCTGATCAACTGGGTACGCCGGACATCCTGCTGATGGTCTCCGACGAGGTGGTCGTCTTCGACAATCTCAGCGGGCGGATGTACATCATCCTGAACCTTGATCCGAGCGCCGGGGATACCCTGGAGGCCGGCGAGGCGCGCATCGATGCGCTGTGCGAGCGGATGCGCAGCGGCGCTCCGCGGCGCTCGTCCGAGCCGGGGCGCACGGTGAGCGAGGCCGACTTCGTCTCCGGCTTCACCGAGGACGGGTTCAAGCACGCCGTCGAGCGCATCAAGGGCTACATCCTGGCCGGCGACTGCATGCAGGTCGTCATCTCGCAGCGTCTCTCCATCCCCTTCCAGGCGCCGCCGCTGGATCTCTATCGTGCGCTGCGCGGGCTCAATCCGTCGCCCTACATGTACTTTCTCGATCTGGGCGATTTTCACATCGTCGGCTCCTCTCCCGAGATCCTGACCCGGCTCGAGGACGGCGTGGTCACGGTCCGCCCGATCGCCGGCACCCGCCGTCGCGGCGAGACCGAGGCCGAAGACCGGGCACTCGAAGCCGAGCTTCTGGCCGATCCCAAGGAGCTGGCCGAGCACCTGATGTTGATCGATCTGGGACGCAACGATGCCGGGCGCGTGGCCGAGATCGGCAGCGTGCGGGTGACGGACAAGATGATCGTCGAGCGCTATTCGCACGTGATGCACATCGTCTCCAACGTGGTCGGCGATCTGCGCGAGGGCATGAACGCCATCGACGTGCTGCGTGCGACCTTCCCGGCCGGGACCGTCTCCGGGGCGCCCAAGATCCGCGCGATGGAGATCATCGACGAGCTGGAACCCGTCAAGCGCGGCATCTACTCGGGCGCCGTCGGCTATCTGTCCTGGAACGGCAACATGGACACGGCGATCGCGATCCGCACCGCCGTGATCAAGGACGGCATGCTCCACATCCAGGCCGGCGCCGGCATCGTGGCCGACTCGGTCCCGGACGCCGAATGGAAGGAAACGATGAGCAAGGGCCGCGCAGTCTTTCGCGCCGTGGCGCTGGCCGAGGCGGGGATCGAGCGGGGTGCCGAGCGGGTCGTTTGAGCCTCGGCTTGCTATGATTGCAGGCACGCTGGTTCGTCGGAGTAGGCCCGTGGCCGATCTCGTTGTCAGGAATCTTGACCAAAGCATCGTCGAGGCGCTCAAACGTCGGGCGGCTGTCCGAGGGCGCAGCGCCGAGGCCGAGCATCGTTTGATCCTGGAGCAGGTCCTGCTGCATCCGGCCAAGCGCACCTTTGCCGAGATACTGGCATCTATGCCGGATGTCGGACGGGACAGCGACTTCGAGCGCACGGAGGCGGCGGAGGGCGCAGACGATGTATTTGATTGACACCAATGTCGTCAGCGAGGCACGCAAGGCATCCAGGGCGAATCCCTGCGTGCGGCGCTTCTTCGGTGCGGCCGCTGCCGATGCGCAGCGGTTATATCTTTCGGCGGTTACGGTCGGTGAGTTGCGCCGCGGTGTCGAGATGATCCGCCATCGGGGCGACCAAGTGCAGGCGACGCGGCTGGAAGACTGGCTGACCCGGATCCTGACCGAGTACCAAAGCCAAATCCTGAGCCTAGACGGGGACGTCGCCCAAGTCTGGGGCAGGTTGAGGGTGCCCCGTCACGAGAACGCCCTCGACAAGCAGATCGCGGCCACTGCGTTGGTCTACGACCTGACCCTGGTCACCAGGAATACCGATGATTTCGTCGGGACAGGGGTTCGGATGCTTAACCCGTTCACAGCATAATTGAATCAATCGAGCAACGGGCGTCCGATGCAGGACTTGACCATCTCTCGGGGCGACCGAGGGGCGAGACGATCGAGAACCTATTGGCGTTATAACGAGCCTTCGGCGGAGGAGATTTTTGCCCCGCCGCAGAACGCTTTGCGCTGGACGTGCTGACGCCCGCGCAGTTCATCCCTCGCTTGAGGAGAGAGCAATGACTGAGATGGCGCTGAATCTTCCAGAATCCCTGCTCGACGCAGCCCGCAAGGCCGCAGCGCGCGATGGCACCTCGCTGGATCACTTTCTTGTGATCGCGCTCGCCGAGAAGCTTTCGGCGCTCCAGACAGAGGACCTGCTCGCCAAACGGGCAAGTCAGGCCGACTTCGCGCAGTATGCGGACGTTCTGAGCCGGGTACCCGATAGGCCACCGTCGCCGGGCGACGAGCTTCCTGCCGAAACCCCGCCGATACGCAATTGATGCGCCACGAAGGCTCGGTCGGGCACGCTCCCACCGAAGTCGGTGGCCGATGGAAGCTGGTGATACGCTTGCGACCTTGCGGATTGCTCAACGTCAACCTGACCTGAAAACGCCATGCTCCTGATGATCGACAACTACGACTCTTTCACCTACAACCTGGTGCAATACTTGGGCGAGCTGGGTGCGGAGGTGCGCGTGGTGCGCAACGACGAGTTGAGCCTGGACGAGGCGATAGCGCTTGCGCCCGAGCGGATCGTGATCTCGCCTGGGCCCTGCACGCCGAACGAGGCCGGGATCTCGGTCCCGCTGATCAAGGCGATGGCCGGGCGCGTGCCGATCCTCGGCGTCTGCCTGGGGCATCAGTCGATCGGCCAGGCGTTCGGCGGGCACATCATCAAGGCGCCGAGCGTGATGCATGGCAAGACCTCGGCGATCCACCACACGAACGCCGGTGTCTTCAACGGACTGGATAACCCCTTCGAGGCGACCCGATACCACTCGTTGGTGATCGAGCAGGAGACCCTGCCGGATTGTCTGGAGGTGACGGCCTGGACCGAGACCGCCGAGGGCGAGCGCGAGGCCATCATGGGCGTGCGCCATCGCGAGCTTGCGATCGAGGGGGTGCAGTTCCATCCGGAGTCGATCCTGACGCGGCACGGACACGATCTGCTCCGTAATTTTTTAGAAACCGCGTCCATCCCGACTGTTGATGTTGGCGGCGATGTCGACGCCGCAGTTCTCTAATAGGCTGCCGAGACGCGGTTTAGGATCCTAAGGAATAACTAAGTAACGGTTCAGAAACAACTGAGCCATTCCGGTTCATTCTCCCCCTCTCCCCAACCCCTCTCCCGCGAGGGGAGAGGGGCTACGATGGATCACTTGTTCTTGAACGGTTGCTAAGAAATCATCACTTAAAACGCGCCGCTCCGACGGTCAATGGGCGTGATAAGGTCAACCCAAAATGAAAACCTCACCTAAACCAAAGAGCGCGTTTTAACCATGGAGCTAAAAGAGGCGATCAACCGCTGCCTGGAACATCGTGACCTGACCGCCGATGAGATGACCTCGGTCATGCGCACCATCATGACCGGCGGGGCGACCTCGGCGCAGATCGCCGGCTTCCTGATCGCACTGCGCATGAAGGGCGAGGCGGTGCCCGAGATCGCGGCGGCGGCGGGCGTGATGCGCGAGCTTGCGAGCGGCGTGGATATCGGCGGGCTCGATCATGTGGTCGACATCGTCGGTACCGGCGGCGATTCATCGGGGACCTTCAACGTCTCGACCACCAGCATGTTCGTCGCGGCAGCGGCCGGTTGTCATGTCGCCAAGCACGGCAACCGGTCGGTCTCGAGTCGCTCCGGTGCGGCCGACGTGTTGGAGGCCGCGGGGGTGCGTCTGGATCTGACGTCCGAGCAGATCGCGCGTTGCGTGCGCGAGGTCGGTGTTGGCTTTATGTTCGCGCCGGGCCATCACAGCGCCATGAAACACGCGATCGGCCCGCGCAAGGAGCTGGGCGTGCGCACGATCTTCAATGTCCTGGGTCCGCTGACCAATCCGGCCGGTGCGCCCAATCAGGTCCTCGGCGTCTTCAGCGAAGATCTGCTCGAGCCGCTCGCGCTGGTGCTGCAGCGCCTGGGCAGTCGTCATGTCCTGGTGGTCCACGCCCGCGACGGTCTGGACGAGATCAGCATCGGCGACAGCACCGACGTGGCCGAGCTGAAAGACGGCGTGATTCACCGCTATGCCATCCATCCCGAGGACTTCGGTCTCACGCGAGCGGATCTGGATTCCATCCGTGTCGGGGATCCGGCCGAGAGTCTGGTCATGCTGCGCGGGGTGCTCGCCGATCGGCCGAGTCCGGCGCGGGATATCGTTCAGCTCAATGCCGGCGCGGCCATCTATGCCGCCGGCCGCGCGCAGACCCTGGCGGAGGGACTGGCAAAGGCGGATGCGGCGATCGCGAGCGGGGAGGCGGAGCGTCGGCTCGAGCGCTTGATCGCGCTCACGGCGAGCTTTGATCACGCAAAGGGCGGCATGTGACCATGAGCGATACGCCCGACATCCTCAAGAAGATCATTCATCGCAAGCTCGAAGAGGTCTCTTTTCGGTCGGCGCGCATGCCGATGGATCGTCTTGTTGCCGGGTTACACGCGATCGATCCGCCACGCGGGTTCGCCGACGCACTCCGGGCGAAGGTCGAGGCCGGCGCCCCGGCGGTGATCTCCGAGATCAAGAAGGCCAGTCCGAGCAAGGGTGTGCTGCGTCCGGATTTTAGTCCCGCCGAGATCGCGCTGAGCTACGCGCGCAACGGCGCGGCCTGTCTCTCGGTGTTGACCGACCGGGATTTCTTCCAGGGGAGCGACGAGGATCTCAAGGCGGCGCGCGCAGCCTGCGCGCTTCCGGTGATCCGCAAGGACTTCATCGTCGACCCTTATCAGGTCTACGAGGCCCGCGCCCTGGGTGCGGACTGCATCCTGCTGATCGCGGCCTGTCTGGACGATGCCCGGCTCGCCGAGCTGAATGCCCTTGCCGGACAGCTTGGGTTGGACGTGCTGGTGGAGGTCCACGACGCGGAAGAGCTGGAGCGGGCGCTGGCGGTCCCGGGCCGGCTGATCGGGATCAACAACCGCAATCTGCGGACCTTCGAGGTGACGCTGGACACGACGCTTGGGCTACTGGACCGGGTCCCGAGCGACCGGCTTCTCGTCACCGAGAGCGGCATCCTGACGCCGGAGGATGTCGAGCGGATGCGCGCAAACGGTGTGAACGTCTTCCTAGTGGGCGAAGCCTTCATGCGTGCCGATGATCCGGGCGAGGAGCTGGCCCGGCTGTTCTTCGGGGTGCGTTGAGCTGGCTTCCCCCCGGGATCGCCGACTTGCAGTCGGCTCTTCGGCCGCCCCGACGAGTTCGGGTGACTCGTTGTCGTTGTCGTAATCGGATTCCCGACGACAACGACAACGACAACGACAACGACAACGACAACGACAACGATAAATTCTGCGACGGTTTGCCCGAGACTGACGGCGCAACTTCCCTGTGACGCCTGCGCGGGTTGGGCACGCTGCGCTTTGCCCAACCTACGGCTGGCGGCTCCCTACCGTGTCCCGAACACCACAATCGTCTTTCCCTTCACGCTGACCAGTCCCTGCTCCTCCAGGCTCTTGAGCACCCGCCCGGCCATCTCGCGCGAGCAGCCGACGTTGCGGGAGAGCTCCTGTCGGGTCACCCGGATCTGCATCCCGTCGGGATGGGTCATGGCGTCGGGTTGCTTGCAGAGGTCGAGTAGGGTGCCGGCGATGCGGCCCGTCACGTCCAGGAAGGCTAGATGGCCGACCTTGCGGCTGGTTTGGCGCAGGCGCTGGGAGAGCTGCAGCCCGACGCTGTAGAGGAAATCCTTGGCGTACTCTTTGAGCTCGACATCGAGCAGGCGATCAAGACGTTGGTAGCTGATCTCCGCGACCTTGCACTTGGTGCGGGTGCGGATGATGACGCTGCGCGTCTTCTGAGGCACGAAGAGCCCCATCTCGCCGATGAACTCGCCCTTATTGATATAGGCGAGCAGCAGCTCGCGACGCTCCTCGGGGTCGTCGATCATCGCCGCGACCGAACCTTCGATGAGATAATAGAGGGTGTCGGCCGCTTCGCCCTGACGGATGAAGTCCACGTTCTTGTCGTAGCTCTTGGCATGACAGTAACGCAGCAAAGGCTCCAACCAGCGGGGATCTTGTTTGGGCGGCGTCAGAATGGTCATGGATCACTGTGCCTGTCTGTCCCGGACATGGCCTGGATTCTAGGCGCGCCCGTGTCCCTTGTCGAACACCGAGGGACGCGAGGCGCGCGGCCGTTGAATCTCCCCGAGCGCGCGCGGGTCGCGCGTCGGGTCTTCTTTTTATGCGGAACGAACGACGGCGGAGACTCCGGATGAAGGCGCGTGTGAAATGGATCGAAGGGGCGGCGATGCTGGGCGAGGCCGGCTCGGGTCATGCCATCGTGATGGACGGGCCGCCCGATCTCGGCGGCCGCAACATCGGGGTGCGCCCGATGGAGATGCTGCTGATGGGCTTGGGCGGCTGCACCCAGTTCGACGTGCTGCTCATCCTGCGCAAGGCGCGGCAGGCGGTGACGGACTGTGTCGTCGAGTTGACGGCCGAGCGGGCGGAAACCGACCCCAAGGTCTTCACCGGGATCCATGTCCATTTCATCGTGACCGGACACGGACTCGACCCGCAACGCGTCGAGCGAGCGATCAAGCTCAGTGCCGAAAAATACTGCTCGGCATCCATCATGCTGGGCGCGACCGCGACCATCACGCACGACGTCGAGATCCGCGATTGCGATGTCGCTCTTGCATCCGTCGAACCGGAAAGGTAGCGTGCGCGCTCTCGTTGTCCAGGAGGTCTCACGCCGATGCCCATGACTCTGAAAAAGCTGCGACTTGAGGGGTTCAACAACCTCACCAAGACGCTCAGCTTCAACATCTACGATGTCTGCTACGCGGACTCGGACGAGCAGCGCGAGGCCTACATCCAGTACATCGACGAGGCCTACAACGCCGAGCGCCTGACCGCAATTCTCACGGATGTCGCGGAGATCATCGGTGCGACCATCCTCAATGTCGCGCACCAGGATTACGATCCGCAGGGTGCCTCGGTGACCATGCTGATCTCCGAGGAGCCGATCGCGGCGGGGCAGATCTCCAACACCGCCTCGCCGGGTCCCTTGCCCGAGGCCGTGGTCGCCCATCTGGACAAGAGCCACATCACGGTTCACACCTACCCGGAAAGTAATCCGCAGACCGGGATCAGCACCTTCCGCGCGGACATTGATGTCTCCACCTGCGGGCGGATCTCCCCGCTGCGGGCCTTGAACTATCTGATCCACGCGCTGGAGTCCGACGTGGTGATCATGGACTACCGAGTGCGCGGCTTCACGCGCGATGTCGGCGGGCGCAAGCACTTCATCGACCACAACATCAGCTCGATCCAGAACTATCTGTCGCGCGACACCAAGAACCGCTATCAGATGGTCGACGTGAACGTCTACCAGGAGAACCTCTTCCACACCAAGATGGTGATCAAGGACTTCAGGCTCGACGACTATCTCTTCTGTGTCGAGGCCAATGATCTCTCGGAGCGTGAGCACCAGCGTATTCAGAAGCTGCTGCGCCGCGAGCTCAGCGAGATCTTTTACGGGCGCAATCTCGGGCGTAATCTCGAATATCTCGGCTGAATTCCGCTGGCTCGGAATTCAGGATGATAGGGGGATCGGGCGGTTCGCTGCGCCCACCGGCACCGGCACCGGCACCGGCACCGGCACCGGCACCGGCCGGCTGGGCGTGTCCCGGGTGCGTCTACCTCGACAGCCCGGCCGACGCCTGCAGCGCGGCAGATGTGTCGAAACCGTTCGTTGTCGTTGTCGACCATCGATACGATTACGACAACGACAACGACAACGACAACGACAACGACAACGACAACGACAACTATAGTGATCTCGGGCGGTCTCGGAATCTCTGCGCCGCTTCACTACCCGGTTGATCTCACTCGCCGGACGCCCTGAACGAATCTAAAAAATTCACCTAAACCGCGCAGCGCCGACATCGATTGCTGGCTCCGAGATTCAAAATCGCTCGGAACGTCCATGCACCGACGAGCGCGGTTTAGACCCAGTAGACCGTGCCCGTCATCACCTTGGACGTCATCCGCATCGCCGAACGAATCGGCGCCGGCAGCTCGGCCCCGCCGGCGGCGTGGGCAATCTGCGCATGGTGGACCTCGTCGGCCTTCATCTGCTCGAGGATGGTGCGCGTCTTTTCGTCGTCGATCGGGATCTGGGCGAGGTGATCGTCGAGGTGGTCCTCGACCTGACGTTCGGTCTCGACGACGAAGCCGAGGCTCCATTTGTCGCCGGCCAGCCCGGCCGCCGCGCCCATTGCGAACGAGCCCGCGTACCAGAGCGGGTTCAAAAGACTCTTGCGGTCCCCCAAGTCTTCCAAGCGTGCGGCACACCAGGCGAGATGATCGTTCTCTTCCTTGGCGGAGCGTTCAAGGCGTTTGCGCGTGTCCGGCAGCTTGGCGGTCAGCGCCTGACCTTGATAGAGGGCCTGGGCGCAGACCTCGCCGGTGTGGTTGATCCGCATCAGGCGCGCGACGTGCCGACGCTGCTCGTCGGTGAGGTCCGCCTCCGGGATGTCCTCTGCCGGGTTGGGGCGTTCGGTGGTCTGAGGGCGCCCGAACAGGGTCCGCAAGGCGTGATCGGCGTTGATCAGAACCTGGTCGATGGGCGTCAAACGGCGTGTCGTCATGGGTCGCTCCGGTCGAAGAGTGTTGAGTTGCGGTCAGTATCGGGGATTCGCCGCCCTGTGACGAGTATGTGGGCGGCCGGGCTCGGTTCTATGTCCAATCGTTGTCGTTGTCGTTGTCGTTGTCGTTGTCGTTGTCGATTACGACAACGACAACGACAACGACAGCAAAGGTATTCTCTCGTCGAGGTGTTTTAACTATTGGACTGTTCCTAAGCTCGTGGATCGAGTGCCGCGGCGATCAACTCGACGGGATGCAGGACTTCGATATCCAGCCCGGCCTCGCGAACCCCCGCAGCCAGGTGCAGCGCGCATCCCGGATTGGTGGTAACGATCACGTCCGGGGCATCCAGGCGCGCCGGGGCCAGCAGGTCGGCGAGCAGCGCCTCGGCCATGGCCGGGTGCTGGAGCAGGTAGGTCCCGGCGGCACCGCAGCAGCCTTGGCCCGGCGGCAACGGTGCCACCGCGAGACCGGGGATGCGCCCGAGCAGCCGATGGACGGCGGCATTCCCGCCGAGCTGGTTGCGATGCGAGCAGGGCTCATGGACCAGGACGCGACGTCGATCGGGGCGGATCTGCAACGACTCAGGCCACTCGACGCCGTCCAGGAAGTCGCACAGCTCCCGAGTACCGCGCAGCGCCGGATCCCCCCGAAGCTCGGCCACACAGGCGCTCGCCAGACCGACGAGCGGGCGGTCGCCATGGATCCGCGCGCAGGCATCGCGCTGTGCGTCGGCCTGTGCGGGCAAGCCGTTGTGTCTGAGCATGGCGCCGCAGCAGGTGTCGGGCGAGGCGATGCGAAGTCGCAGATTCAGTCGCGCCGCGACGTGCAGCGTCGCCTCGACGGCACGTCCCTGTGCGGCCGAGCCCATACAGCCGAGGAAGAGATCGATGTCGGCCCGCTCGGGATTGCGCGGGGCGATCGGCCGCGCGACAGCCCCCATCGCAGTTGCCATTCGATGGTAGGGGCGAAGTGCGGGGATTCGGTCGAGCCGGATCAGCTCCGCCAGTCGGGCCAGGCCAAGGTCGCGATACAGTCGGGGGAGCCAGGCAAATCCGCCCATCAACCGCGCGTTGGACAAGGCGCCGAGCGCGAGCCGGTCGAGGGTCCGACGTGGCGTCGGCACGGCGGCCGTGCGTAGCGCCTTCGCCTGATCGGCGATGCGCCCGTAGGCGACCTCCGAGGGGCAGACGCGTTGGCAGTTCAGGCAGCCGAGGCAGCCGTCGAGATGGCCCGCGAGCGTCGGCGTCATCGCGAGATCCCCGCTCGCCCACCCCTGGATGAGGGCGATCCGCCCGCGCGGTGAATCCGCCTCTTGGCGTGCCTGTTGAAAGGTCGGGCAGTGGGGCAGGCACAGCCCGCATTTGACGCACTGATCGGCGAGCTGCAGCAGTTCACGGGTCGCGCCGGCCTGCGAAAGGCTGCGCGGGTCTACGGTCGAGGTCTTCAATCGCGGGGGTCGTCCAGTGTGGCTCGGTGGGTTCGTTCGGGGTGCGTCCATGCCGGCGAGCCTGTTGCCTCGGACGTCGGTGGCGCTCGGTCGCTGCGGACCTTGATTATGTTACCCTTCCGCGGTCGCTTTGCGTTCAATCCAGGTCATTTAAGATGTCGTACTACCGCTACCATGTCTTCTTCTGTACCAACCAGCGCGAGGACGGGAGCCAATGCTGCAACCAGTGCGGGGCTGCGGCGATGCGCGATTTCCTCAAGCGCCGCACCAAGGAGCTGGGTCTGACCGGGCGCGGCGGGGTGCGGATCAATACGGCAGGCTGCCTTGATCGTTGCGCCGAAGGCCCCGTGATCGTGGTCTATCCGCAGGACACCTGGTACACCTACGTCGACAGCGAGGATCTGGAGGAGATCCTGCAGGAGCATCTGATCGGCGGGCGCTTGGTGGATCGGCTGCTGTTACCCGCCTGAATCGCGGCTTAAATTTCGGGTTGCGTGCGGCGATGTCCTCACGTAGACTTCGCGGTCTTTCTCGACACAGAAAACAAAATCGACGGCCCGCGCGCGCCTCGGCACACGAACCGCACCGGCATCGGGCCGCGCGATGATTCGATGTCGAGCCAACGCGAGCACGGCATCCCGGAGCGAAGGACATGACGACGACAGTGAGTGCAAAACCGGCGGAAGTCCGCCGTGCCTGGTATCTGGTCGATGCCGACGGCAAGACCCTCGGGCGGCTCGCGAGCGAGTTGGCCCTTCGCTTGCGCGGCAAGCACAAGCCGCAGTACACCCCCCACGTCGACACCGGCGACTATATGGTCGTCATCAATGCCGAGAAGGTGCGGGTGACCGGAAACAAGCGCGAAGACAAGATGTACTACCGCCACACCGGTTACGTCGGCAACCTCAAGTCGACGAATCTCGCCAAGCTGCTCGAGTCCAAGCCCGAGCGCGCCATCGAGATCGCCGTGAAGGGCATGCTGCCGCGCGGACCGCTCGGGCGGACCATGTTCAAGAAGCTGCGTGTCTACGCCGGGCCGGAGCACGGTCATCAGGCGCAACAGCCGCAAGTCCTTGAGCTCAACGTTTAGGAATCAGACGCATGTCCGAGAGACAACACGCCATCGGTCGACGCAAGACGTCCGCCGCCCGGATCTTCCTGACCCTCGGGTCGGGCAATATCACGGTCAACGATCGCCCGCTTGACCAGTTCTTCGGCCGCGAGACGGCACGGATGGTCGTGCGTCAGCCTCTCGAGACCGCCGGATTGCTCGATCGCGTCGACATCAAGGCCACCGTCGTCGGCGGCGGCAACACCGGGCAGGCCGGCGCGATTCGCCACGGGATCGCTCGGGCGCTGGTGCTGTTCGACGAGAACCTGCGTTCGCCGATGCGCCGCGCCGGGTTCCTGACCCGCGATGCCCGCGAGGTCGAGCGTAAGAAGGTCGGCCTCCACAAGGCCCGCAAGCGTCCTCAGTTCTCGAAGCGTTAATACAGCTCGACCAGAGAGCGGTCGGTCCTCTGTTGCCGGCTCGGCGCCCCCGAGCCACGTTGATTCGAAGGCTTCAACAGGATCGTGCTCTCGACCTCGGTCGCCTCGCAGGGCATCACACCTCCCCGATGCCCGCGGCACGACCCGCTTTTGGGGGATCGTCTAGTGGTAGGACAGCGGACTCTGACTCCGTCAACCTAGGTTCGAATCCTAGTCCCCCAGCCACAACCTGCTCGTCCTCGCGCCTGGCCCGGCAATCATGTCGGATGCCGCCGCTTCACCGTTGTCTTCCGCTGTACGTCCTGCGCGACACCCTGTCGATGTGGCATCGAGATCAGTCCGGACCCCGCAGCCATGCCCCCCTTTTGGATCCTGGCGCGATGCGGGTGTGGTGATTTTTCGATGCTGTTTCGGGTGTACGGTGCTTGTCTATCGGTTCCCCTGCTTGAAGTCGGCGGCCAAGTAAAATCAAGTCTCCAGGCCGACCTCGCGGCCTAGTACGACGCGATATCGTGACCGTCGCGCCTGTATCGAGCCGATCGGAATGTGTCTGCTTGGCCTCGGGCCGATGCTAAAATGCAACAGGTTCCTTCTGTGTGTCTTTTTTTGCCCCACTCTGTTGCAAAACACTCCGCCTTACACTATAGTTCAGTGCGCAAAGCATGATTGCGTTCGGTTTCTGCAGTCTACCTGACAAATTCACAACAGCGGAGAAGAGTATGAACAAGAAGATCCTTAGCCTCGCGGTCGCTGCCGCGATGGTCGTCCCGGGCGCCGCGATGGCCGAAGCTGTCCTGTACGGCAAGCTGAACATGTCCATCGACTGGGCCGACGTGACCAACGTCATCTCGCAGGGTTCCGTGGTCCGCGAGGTCATCGACCCCGATACCGGCGAAGTGCTGGTTCGCCCCATCCCCGACCGTGATCAGAACTTCCAAGGCTGGGGTCTGAACGGCGGCGGTTATATCCCCGGCGAGAAGCGCGCCAACCGCATCGGTGTCAAGGGCTCCGAGGATCTGGGCAACGGTCTCAAGGCGATCTACCAGGTCGAGTTCGGCATCCAGATGACCGAAGAGACCCGCAACCTGGCCGCGACCGGCGCCAACAACTCGCCGACCATGCGTAACAGCTTCCTGGGTCTGGCCGGCGACTGGGGTACCTTCCTGGTCGGTCGTCACGACACCCCGCTGAAGATCTCCACCGGTAAGCTGGATCTCTTCTCCGACACCATGGCGGACTACAACGGCACCGTCGGCTTCAACGACGTCCGCGCCGACAACGTTATCGCCTACATCAGCCCGAGCCTGAGCGGCTTCCAGTTGATGGCTGCGGTGCACGCGGGTGGCGGCTCGACCATCATCCCGAGCAACGGCAACATCTTCGCCGACAGCATCGCTGAAGGCTGGTCGGCCGCCGGTATCTACAGCAACGGTCCCTTCTACGTCTCGGCCGCTTACGAGACGTTCGGGAACGACCTGTACATGGACTCCACCACCGTGCTGCTCGGTGATCCGCTCTTTGTCGATCCGGTCACGGGCGAAGTGTTCCCGAATGCGAACTTTGTCGGCGATGACTTCAGCGTCTGGCGTATCGGTCTGGGTCTGCTCGACTGGAACGGCTTCACCTTGACCGCGATCTACGAAGACCAGTCCGACCGTCCGGCAGGTCAGTTGTGGAGCCAAGGCGGCAGTGTTCCGGCAGCAAGCGGCTTGGAACTCTGGCAGGTTCAGGCTGGTTATGCCTTCGGCAACAACATGGTCAAGGCCATGTACGGCAGCGGCTCGCGTGACAGCAACTTCAACAAGAACTTGCCCGACATTACGCCCTTCAAGAACACCCTCGACGGTGACTATTACACTTGGGCGATCGGCTTCGATCACAACTTCAGCAAGCGTACCAAGGCCTATGTGCTGTACACCCAGGTCGACGACGATGCATCCCAAGAGATCCGTGGCTCGCAGTGGGACGGCTTCTCGCTCGGCATGATGCACAGCTTCTAAGCCGTTACTCGGCTTGGCATGGAACGCATGACGGGGCCTTCGGGCCCCGTTTTTTTGTCGCTTAAACCGCGCCAGCTCCGACGACCGTCGGAGCTGGCGCGGTTTAAGCTATTAAAAAATATTAAATTCTAAACCGCGTCTCACCGAGAGCCAGGGCATCTCCGAAGCCAAACGCACACTAAGAACGACGCATGTCGCTCTGGACGCGGTTTAGGGCCAGAAGGTCGAGTTCAGCAGCTCATCCTGTCGATAGGGGCATCGCGGCGGAAAATTGCTCGAAGGCAAGCCGGTCTCGTCGATCGCCGATTCCAACGCCTTGGGGTACGCCTGCTCGATCATCTCGGGGAGTCGCTGTGCGAGACTCGGACTCTCCGCGACGATTTCCTCGATCTCTTGACGGGCATTACGGATCGAGCGGCGCCATGATGGGCTGCGTCTGGCCGGCTGCTCTTGCCATTTCAGGAGGTGCAGGAGCAAGACGCGCAGATGGCTCGCGAGTGCTCGTTTTTCACTCCTTCCCATATCCTCCAGCTCCTCGGCAATGTTCTCCACGTCCAGGCTGTCGAAACGTCCCTCCCTCAACAAGCGCGCATTCGCGAACGCCCATGCGACGAGGTCTTGCTCGTAGACGGGCGCTTCGGGTTCATAAGCCGACTTCAGATTTCGTTGGCGCGTCATCGCGGTCGCCTCTTCGCTTGTTGACTCCGAGATCCGGTCCCCCTCGGCGTGATTCCTCGATAAAACCGCATACAGGGCGAGATCCTGAGGTCCGGGTGGGTCCAGCGTTGTATGCCCCACTGAAACCTCGGCGCAAGCGCCTTTTGAAATTCTTATTTTTCAGAATCCTAAACCGCGTCGGCTCGGACGTCCAAGGATCCGGCGGAGGCAGCTCCAATCCAAGATTGATTCATGCCGCTTCGGACGCGGTTTAGGCCCTCAGCGTCTTCGGCCCGTCCGGCGTTCCCAGGATCAAGACATCGGCCGGGCGCAGCGCAAAGATGCCGACGGTGACCACGCCGGCGATATTGTTGATGGTTTGCTCCAGCTTGGCGGGCTCCATGATCTCCAGATGCTGCACGTCCAGGATCAGGTTGCCGTTGTCGGTCACGAATCCGTCACGCCACACCGGGGTGCCGCCCAATTGGACCAGCTCGCGCGCCACATAGCTGCGCGCCATCGGGATGACCTCGACAGGCAGGGGGAATGCGCCCAAGACCTTGACCAGCTTGCTCTCGTCGGCGATGCAGACGAACTGCCGGCTCGCCGCCGCGACGATCTTCTCGCGCGTGAGTGCGCCGCCGCCCCCCTTGATCAACTGAAGCTGCGCGTTGGACTCATCCGCTCCGTCCACGTAAACCGAGAGTTCGCCGACGGCGTTGAGGTCGTAGACCGGGATCCCGTGTGCTTTGAGCCGTTCGGTCGAGGCGACCGAGCTGGACACCGCGCCTTCGATGCGTCCCTTGATGCCGGCGAGTGCATCGATGAAATGATTGACGGTCGAGCCGGTACCGACCCCGACGATGCCCTCTTCGACATAGGCAAGCGCCGCCTCTGCGGCCTGTTTCTTCATGGCGTCTTGTGCGTTCATGTGTCCTCCGGTGTGTTGGTCGCGTTTGGGCTTCAGCGGTCGGCTTCCCGCTATCAGCTATCAGCTATCAGCTATCAGCTATCAGCTAACAGCTAACAGCCCCGACGGTTGGCTGTGACTCGCACGGCGCGGCACAACCGACGACGGTTCTGCTCTTTTCCAGGTCCGGCAGTATCATACCAGAGCCCAGAAACCCCATAGATCCGCCCGGAGTGACGCCGTGCCGAGAGTGAGAAGCTTCTTTTTGAGTGCGGTCAATGCCAGGTGTCCGTCCGGCACTCGGCGGAGAGGCGGCTTAAGAGCCCGTCTTCTTGACACTCTAAACCGCGTCAGCTCCGACGCTCCTGCATGCCCTCGACGTGGATCCAATCCAAGAACAATGCCTATCACTCCGGACGCTGTTTAGATGCCAGACGCCTATATCGAACGGATCCTGCGTGCTCGCGTCTACGATGTGGCGCACGAGACACCGCTGACGCACGCGCCACAGCTCTCCTCTCGGCTTGAGAACGCGGTCTTTCTCAAGCGCGAGGACTTGCAGCCCGTCTTCTCGTTCAAGCTGCGCGGGGCCTACAACAAACTGATCCACCTGGATCCGGAGGTCCGCGCGCGCGGCGTGATCGCGGCCAGTGCGGGCAATCATGCTCAGGGCGTTGCGCTCGGCGCCGCCAAGCTCGGGGTCCCGGCGATCATCGTCATGCCGCGGACCACGCCTGCCATCAAGGTGCGCGCGGTGCGCCGTCTCGGCGGTAAGGCCGTCCTGCATGGCGACTCCTACGACGAGGCATTCGCCCATGCGATGACCTTGGTCGCGGAAAAAGGGCTGACCTTCCTGCACCCCTTCGATGACCCCGACGTCATCGCGGGTCAAGGGACGATCGGGATGGAGATCCTGCGCCAGCATCCGGTCCCGCCCTATGCGATCTTCGTCCCGGTGGGCGGCGGCGGACTGATCGCGGGTGTTGCGGCCTACGTCAAATGGTTGATGCCGGAGGTGCGCATCATCGGCGTGGAGCCGCAGGATGCGCCTACGCTGCATGCGGCGCTCGCCGCAGGGAGGCGCGTCGAGCTGGCGCAGGTCGGACTCTTCGCCGACGGCGTGGCCGTGAAGCTGATCGGCGAGGAGACCTTTCGCATCGCCCGAGAGCGTGTCGACGAGGTCGTTCTCGTGAGCACCGACGAGATCTGTGCCGCGGTCAAAGACATCTTCGACGATACCCGCGGGATCGCCGAGCCGGCCGGTGCGCTCGCCGTCGCCGGCATGAAGCGGTATGTCGAGACGCACAAGATCAAGGGTGAGCATCTGATCGCAATCGAGAGTGGCGCCAACGTCAATTTCGACCGCCTGCGTCATGTCGCCGAGCGCGCCGAGCTTGGCGAGCGGCGCGAGGCATTGCTTGCGGTCGAGATCCCCGAGCGTCCGGGCAGCTTTCTGGCCTTCTGCCGCGTGATCGGACGGCGCCAGATCACCGAGTTCAACTATCGCTATTCGGACGCGTCACGGGCGCAGGTCTTCGTCGGTGTGGAGCTTGCGCGCGGCGACGAGGAGCGCGCCGAGCTGATCGGCCGTCTCGTAGAGAAAGGCTTCGGCGTGCTCGACATGACCGAGAACGAGACAGCGAAGCTGCACATCCGTTACATGGTCGGCGGGCATGCCGAAGGGATCGAGGGCGAAACGCTTGTGCGGTTCGAGTTCCCGGAGCGCCCCGGCGCGCTGCTGGATTTTCTCTCGGCCCTCGGAAAGCGTTGGAACATCACACTGTTTCATTACCGCAACCATGGAGCTGCCTACGGGCGCGTGCTGATGGGTGCCCAGATTCCGCCGGACGAAACGGCCGCCTTTCGCGAGGCACTCGATACCTTGGGTTATCAGTACTGGGAAGAGACCGAGAATCCGGCCTATCGTCTCTTTGCCGGAGCTAAACCGCGCTCGGAATGATTTGCGAGGGCGCGGCGTGGCCGCTGCATCTTCGCGAACAACGGCCTCGGCAAGGCGCGGTTTAGATGATGAAAAAACGATTTAGGGGGTTAAACCGCGTCCAGAGCGAGATGCTGAATTTTCAAGTGAGTTCGGCGTTTGGTGCATCCAGGGCGCTTGGCGGAGACGTGGTTTAACCGGAAATGGAGACACACGTAGGATGGGTAGAGCGAAGCGAAACCCATCCTCCCCGCGCCAACGCCTCACGAGAAACGTTGGTTGGGCAAAGCGCAGCGTGCCCAACACACCGCCGGCATATCGGACGGGTGCGCGGCTTGGCACCCGTGTTTCCGGAATTCGCTATACATCGCGTCGCACACCGGGGGCGGGCTCCAGAGGAGGTTGAGAGATCCCTTGGCTAGGGCTAGGGCTACTAGGCGATTTCCGGGAATCAACATCCCAACTGCGCAGACGATGGGTCGGAAGTGACGTCGACAGTCGTCGCGAAGCGGCGACACTCCCCGGGATAGACGACTGCACGTCGTCTATCCCGGGGGCACGCCGCTTCGCGACGTTGCTTCCGGCCGATCGGGTGTGCGAGGAAGGATCGGTTCGTCCGGAGTCCGACAACGACAACGACAACGACAACGAGTAGACCCTTCGACGACTGACCTTGGTTTCGGCTCTGTCGGTAGATCCTTTTCCGGAAACCACCTTACTCGGGACGCGATCTAAAATAGACCCGCCGTTCGGTCACGACCGCGTCGAGCGGGATGTCCCAGGGGCGAGTCTCGATCTTCTCGATGCGCTGGCACTCGTGCGCGACGCCGATCAGTCGGGGTCGCCGCCAGTATCGGCGGACCTTCAGATAGGCCAGGGTCCGATCGTAGTAGCCGCCGCCCATGCCGATGCGGTTGCACGCGCTGTCGAATCCCACCAAGGGGACCAGGATCAGGTCGAGATGGCAAACGGGCCGGATATGTCGGCCGCGTCGCGTGGGCTCGGGGATACCGAAGCGATTGAGGTGCATCGTCTCGCCGGTTATCCAACGCACGAAGCGGAGCTTGACCCGCGTTCGATCGCCGATGCTTCGGCTCAATACCGGAAGATAGATGGCTTTTCCGCCCTTGAGCGCGTCTTTCAGCAGGGGGCGTGGATCGAGCTCGCCATCGGCGGGCCAGTAGGCCGCAATCCGGTCGGCGCGTCGAAACCGGATGTCGCGACGAAACATCCGAGCAACAAGGCGTGAATGGTGACGTTGAGACCGGCCGCTCAATGCCCGACGGCCTGAACGCAGTGTTTGGCGAAGACGTTTGAGATGAGGCATAGCGGACGTAAGAAGGGGACACCCCCCGCCTGTGCCGTCGCAGACCTTTGTTCTTGAACCAAGAGGTTCAAGTGGGGACACTTGGATCGGCTTCAGGCTTCCCGCTCGAAGGCGGACTTGCACAACAGCCTCACTTCTATGTCCCCAGGGCAGTGATTAGGCTCAAGAAATTACCCAGGCCACTGTCGGACACTGCAGGGGATGTCTTAAGACCAGAGGCTATACCCTTTCGTCCGACGCGTCCAGCGCCTGTTCGCCCGCCAGCGCTTGCGCGACTCGCTCCTGCAGGAGCGCAAGCCGAGGGTCGAGCTCGCCGCTGTCCACGACGCGGGTTCTCCGAAGCTGAAACAGCTCATGGGCAATATTGAGCGCGGCCATCACGGCGATGCGGTCGGTGCCGATGACGCGACCGGTCTTGCGGATCTCCCGCATCTTGCCGTCGAGAATGCGTGCCGATTCGCGCAGTCCTTGCTCCTCATGCGGCGCGCAGGCGATTCGGTAGTCCTTGTCGAGGATCCTGATGCTGACCTGAACCGGCTCGTCGCTCACAGACTCTCCTCCATCGCGCGCAAACGCGACAACATGGCCTCGACTCGACTGCGTGCTTGCTCGGTCTTTTCGATCAGCTCGCCGCGCTCGCCGACCAGCGTCTCCTGGCGAGCCCGCAGCGATTTGTTTTCGTCGCGCAGGCGCTGGTTCAAGCGGATCAAAGTCTCCACCTGTTGTTCCAATTGGTCGAGGTCGAAATGTGCCAAAGTCCACGACTCCGTTGAAGTTGGTCGCACTATAGAAGGCGTGCGGAGGGCGGTCAATCACGCGAAAGCGCATGCTATTATCGCATGGTCGCGGGGCTTTTGATCTTCCTGTGCCCATCCCCGTTTCCCGCCCCGTCCCCCCGAGAGGAGGTTGCCACGAATATCGACGACGCTCGGCTTGCCCGTTATCTGGCGGCGGGCGCACTTTGCGCAACGCCCAGCGAGGCCCACGGCATCCTCTGCGGCCTGATGTGCGGCGGCGATGCGGACCCCGAGTCCACTTGGCTGCAACAGATCAGGCCCGACGCCGAGGCTGAGCCGGGCGATCTGTCGATCCAAGAGGGGCGCGAGGCCCTGGGGGAGCTGGCGCGCCTGACGCGCAAGGAACTCGAGGGATCCGAATTCGGCCTCGTCCTGTTCTTACCCGATGACGCCCGACCCCTTGCAGAACGGGCGACGGCCCTCTATGACTGGGTTCGCGGGTTTCTCTACGCGTGGGGAACACTCGATCATACCGGTGCGCAGCCCTCTGCCGAGACGAGCGAGATCCTGCGTGATTTTACCGACGTGACCCGCATGGATCTCGATGGACTCGACGACGACGAGCAAAACGAAGAGGCGTTGACCGAAGTGAGCGAATTCATCCGGGTTGCGGCCATGACGATCTATCAGGAGCGCGTCGTCGCCCGCGCTCACGTGCCCGAGTCATGACGGCGACCGAGTACAAGCGACGCCGTCGCGCCCTGGCGCACGCGATCGGCCCGAACGGCATCGCGATCCTTCCGGCCGCACGCGAGGTCGTGCGCAATCGCGATGTCCACTACCCCTTTCGCCAGAACAGCGACTTCGTCTATCTGACCGGCTTCTCCGAGCCCGATGCCTTCGCCGTGATTGCGCCGAAACGCAAAGATGGCGAGTACGTGCTCTTTTGTCGGCCTCGTGATCCGGAGCGCGAGCAGTGGGACGGTCGGCGCGCGGGTGTGGATGGTGCAACGGCGGACTTCGGCGCCGATCAGGCGTATCCCCTGAGCGAGCTCGATACGGTCATGCCGACCCTGATCGACGGGCGCGAGCGCCTGTATTTTCCGATCGGCAGCGATGCGGCGCTCGACGCGCAGATCATGGGCTGGGTGAACCGGGTTCGGGCCAACGTCCGCGCCGGCGCCAGTGCGCCCGAGACCTTCGTGACCATCGAGTCGGTCCTGCACGAGATGCGGCTGCGCAAAAGCGCTGCCGAGATCAAACAGATGCGCCGAGCCGCTGAGATCTCCGCCGCCGCCCACCGGCGGCTGATGCAGATCTGCGAACCCGGCATGAACGAGTCCCGGCTCGAGGCCGAGTTTCATCATGTATGCGCCGCATCGGGTGCGCGCGATCAGGCCTACTCGCCCATTGTCGGCGGCGGCGCCAATGGCTGCATCCTGCACTACGTCGAGAACCGGGCGCCGCTGCGCGACGGTGATCTCGTCTTGATCGATGCCGGGTGCGAACTCGGCGGGTACGCCTCCGACATCACCCGAACCTTTCCCGTGAACGGGCGCTTCAGTGCGCCGCAGCGCGCGCTCTACGAGCTGGTGCTCGAGGCGCAGTTGGCTGCGATCGGCAAGGCCAAGCCCGGCAATCTCTGGAACGAGCCCCACGACGAGGCGGTCAAGGTCTTGACCAAGGGGCTGATCCATCTCGGCCTGCTCAAGGGTAAGCTCGCCGAGCTGATCAAGGAGGAGGCACACAAGCCCTACTATATGCACCGCACCGGTCATTGGTTGGGGATGGATGTCCATGATGTGGGAAGCTATAAAGAGAAAGGCGCGTGGCGGCCCTTCGAGCCCGGGATGGTGTTGACGGTGGAGCCCGGGCTCTATTTGGCCGATTCGGACGAGATTCCGGAGCCCTATCGACAGATCGGGATCCGCATCGAGGACGATGTGCTGATTACGGAGTCGGGCAACGAGATCCTCTCGGCCGCGGCACCGAAGGAGCCCGACGCGATCGAATCCCTGATGGCGGACAACTAAACCGCATCCGGAGCGACATGCGTCATTTTCATTTCGCGTTTGGCTTTGGAGATGTCCACGATCTCGGTGAGACGCGGTTTAGAATTTAATATTTTATAGTACTTTAAACCGCGCCGGCTCCGACAGTCGTCGGAGCTGCTGCGGCCAAGCCACTCAAACACATCACGCATACCGCACCGGGCGCGGTTTAAAGGCAACCATGCACGAATACGATCTGGTCATCATCGGCGGAGGCTTGGTCGGCGGCAGCCTGGCCTGCGCGCTGTCCGGCTGCGGGCTGCGGATCGCGGTCGTGGAGGCGGTACCGGCCTCGGCCGAGCACCAGCCGAGCTACGACGAGCGCGTCATTGCCTTGTCCTGGGGCAGCCGCCGGATCCTCGAAGCCATCGGCGTCTGGCCGGACATCGCCCCGGAGGCGGAGCCGATTCGGCAGGTCCATGTCTCCGATCGCGGGCATTGCGGGTTCACGCGGCTCGGTCCGGACGATGCGGGTGTGGAAGCCCTCGGCTACGTCGCCCCGGCGCGCGTGATGGGGGCCGCGATTCGCTCCGCGCTCGCGTTGTCGCCGGACGTGGAGCTGCTCTGCCCGGCACGGCTCCTGGAGCATCGCGTCACGGCCGACCGAGTCGAGCTCGGGGTGCAGCACGGGGAGGCGCGTTTGCGCCTGAGTGCCGCGCTGTTGGTCGCGGCCGACGGCGGCGATTCGGCGGTGCGCCGGCAGCTCGATCTCGAAACCCGTGACGAGCGTTACGAGCAAGACGCCGTGATCACGACCGTCTCTCCCGATCGTCCGCGCAACGGCGTGGCCTTCGAGCGCTTCACCGACACCGGTCCGTTGGCCCTGCTGCCGATGACGGGTGGACGCTACTCGGTGGTCTGGACCTGTCGCGGCGAGGAGACGAGCACGCTGCTCGCTCTCTCGGACGAGGCATTCCTGGCGCGCCTGCAAGCGCGCTTCGGCTACCGGCTCGGGCGTTTTCTGCAGGTGGGTCCGCGACGCGCCTATCCCCTGAAGCTGGTGCTGACGCGCAACCCGGTGCAGCCGCGTGTCGTGCTGATCGGCAACGCGGCACACACCCTCCATCCGGTGGCCGGCCAAGGCTTCAATCTGGGTCTGCGCGACGTCGCCGCCCTTGCCGAGGTCATCGCCCAGAGCGCCCGTGCGGGTGCGGATCTCGGCGGCCCGGCGGCCCTCTCGGACTATCGGGGCTGGCGCGGGTCGGATCAGCCGAGCACCGCACGGCTGACCGATCTGCTCGCCCGTGTCTTCGTCAACCCCTGGACGCCCCTGCGGTTCGCCCGCAACGCGGCCATGCTGGGTCTGGATCTCATCCCCCCGGCGCGCCATCGCGTGGCGCAGCGGTTCATGGGCGTGGGCGGGCGTTTGCCCCGCCTCGCCTGCGGGGTTCCTTTGGAGAAGGCCGATGCACGAAACTGAGCCGATGTCGTCGCGCGTTCCGGACACGAGCGCATCGCAGGAGTCGTTGTTCGACCTGGTCGTGGTCGGCGGTGGAATGGTCGGGGCCGCACTCGCCCGCGCCTGTTCCGGCAAGGGGCTGCGGATCGCGGTCATCGAGACCCGGGAGCCGCGGCGCGAATGGCCCGCGGGCGAGATCGACCTGCGTGTCTCGGCCCTGAGTCGCGCGAGTCAGCGCATCCTCGCGCGCCTCGGCGCGTGGGAGCGCATCGCCGCACTCGGCGCCAACCCCTATCGCAAGATGTGTGTGTGGGATGCACTCGGCGGCGGGAGCATCCATTTCGATGCCCAATCGCTCGGCGAGCCCGATCTCGGGCACATCGTCGAGAACCGCGTCATCCAGTTGGCGCTCTGGGAGACGCTGGAAACCTCGCCGGACATACGGCTCGTCTGCCCTGCGTCCATCGTCGAGATCGAGCGCACGGAGACCGAATCGCGGGTGGTGCTGGGTGACGGGCAGGTCATTGCGGGTCGTCTGCTGGTCGCCGCGGACGGACGCGATTCACTGGTGCGCGAGCTCTCGGGTATCGAGACCGAAGGCCGGGACTACGACCAGCGCGCGATCGTGGCCAACGTCCGGCCGCAGGAGTGGCACGAAGATACCGCGTGGCAGCGCTTTCTGCCGACCGGTCCACTGGCCCTGCTGCCGCTGGCCGACGGTCGCTGCTCGATCGTGTGGTCCGCCACCGAGGAGCGTGCCTCCGAGGTGCTGGGGATGGGCGATGCGGCCTTCTCGGCGGCCGTGACGGACGCCTCCGAGGCGCGGCTCGGCGCGCTTGTCGTCGAAGGCCCGCGCGCGGCCTTTCCGCTGCGACTCCAGCACGCCAAGCAGTACGTCCTGCCGGGGTTGGCCCTGGTCGGCGACGCCGCCCACGCGGTCCATCCGCTCGCCGGGCAGGGCGTCAACCTGGGGTTCCTCGACGCCGCCGAGTTGGCGGCGGCGATCGATCTCGCGCTGGAGCGGGGACGCGACATCGCAGGCATCTGGGCGCTGCGCCATTACGAGCGAGCGCGCCGCGGTGACAATACCGCCATGCTCGCCGCGATGGATCTGATCAAACGGACCTTCAGCAACGAAGCCCCGCCGCTCGCTGCAGCGCGCAGCCTCGGGTTGACCCTGACCGACCGAATCGGCCCGATCAAGGCGCTCTTCATGGAGCGTGCGCTCGGGCTGGGAAGCGACCTGCCGCCGCTCGCGCGTTCCCTTTGAGTGCGGTCCGAGCGGCAGGCATGCCGGCGTGCTTTTTCCGCACCGATTGCTGACCTGAACCGCGCCGGCTCCGGCGGTCGTCAGGTCTGCCGGGGCGAATGCCATCGAAAAACAACGCATACCGCGCCCGGCGCGGTTTAACGACAAGCACCGAAAGATAAGGGGACAGACATGACAGCCAAGAATGCCTTTTACGCACAATCCGGCGGCGTGACCGCCGTCATCAATGCCTCGGCGTGCGGCGTGATTGAAACCGCGCGGCTTCACTCGGTGCGGCTCGGCAAGGTTTACGCGGGACGCAACGGCATCATCGGGGCCTTGACCGAGGACCTGATCGACACCAGTCGCGAGTCCGACGAGGCCATTGCCGCGCTGCGTTACACGCCCTCGGGCGCGTTCGGCTCCTGCCGCTACAAGTTGAAGAGCCTGGAGGCCAACAAACGTGAGTACGAGCGTCTGATCGAGGTCTTCAAGGCCCACGAGATCGGCTACTTCTTCTACAACGGCGGCGGCGATTCAGCCGACACCTGCTACAAGATCTCCCAGCTCTCCGAGACCATGGGCTATCCGGTCCAGGCCATCCACGTCCCCAAGACCGTCGACAACGATCTGCCGATCACGGATTGCTGCCCGGGCTTCGGCTCGGTCGCCAAGTACATTGCCACCTCGACGCTGGAGGCCTCGTTCGACGTACGCTCCATGGCCAAGACCTCGACCAAGATCTTCGTGCTCGAAGTCATGGGTCGGCATGCCGGCTGGATCGCCGCGGCGGGCGGATTGGTCGAAGATCACGGCATCCCGGTGATGATCCTGTTTCCCGAGATCGAGCTCGACCAAGAGCGCTTCCTGGCTGCGGTCAAGCAGAAGGTCGAGCAGCACGGCTACTGCACCATCGTGGTCTCCGAGGGCGCGAAGTATCCGGACGGGCGTTTCCTCGCCGAGCAGGGCACGCGCGATGCTTTCGGCCACGCCCAGTTAGGCGGCGCGGCGCCGGTCGTGGCCAACATGATCAAGGATGCCACCGGCTACAAGTTCCATTGGGCGGTCGCCGATTATCTCCAGCGCGCGGCGCGTCATCTGGCCTCAAAGACCGACGTCGAGCAGGCCTATGCGATGGGACGGGCCGCCGTCCAATTCGCCCTCGAAGGACACAACGCCATCATGCCGACCATCAAGCGGGTCAGCCAGGATCCCTATCGTTGGGAGGTCGGCGAGGCACCGCTGTCGGAGGTCGCCAACGTCGAGAAGTTCATGCCGCGCGACTTCATCTCCGAGGACGGCTTCGGCATCACGCCGGTGTGCAAGGAGTATCTGATCCCGTTGATCCAGGGCGAGGATTATCCTCCGTTCGAGAAGGGGCTGCCCAAGTACGTCACGCTCAAAAACGTGGCGGTCGAGAAGCGGTTGCCGGCCTTCGAGATCTGAGGCGCTCGGGACGAGCTAGCCTCCAGCTGCCAGCCTCCAGCCTCCAGCCTCCAGCCTCCAGCTTTTGACATCTCGTCGTCAGCTATCAGCTATCAGCTATCAGCTTCAGGCAGGAGGCAGGAGGCAGGAGGCAGGAGGCGGGAGGCAGGAGGCAGGAGGCAGGAGGCAGGGTTCGCTCGGCGATAGAATGCCTTCTCGATCTCGGGCGCGGCTCCCGACGCCGTTCAGTCCGCGCGCGATCATTCGGATTTACCGGCCCGGGATCGGCTACAATCGAGCGTATTCGACCTGACCCCGCCAACGCGACCCGCCGTACATCGGTGATCCGGTCGTGTATCGGCGATCCCATCCGCACCACAGAGGCTGACCCATGGATCCGAAGCGCGTCCCACGCGGCGATAATATCCCGAGTGAAATCAATGTCATCATCGAGATTCCGTCGCATGCCGAGCCGGTGAAGTACGAGATGGACAAGGCGACCGGCGCCATGTTCGTCGATCGTTTCATGTCCACGGCGATGCACTACCCCTGCAACTACGGATATGTGCCGAACACGCTGTCCGCCGACGGCGACCCGGTCGACGTGATCGTGGTCACGCCCTACCCGCTGATCTCGGGATCCGTGATCAAGTGCCGCCCGATCGGCGTGCTCAAGATGACCGACGAATCCGGGGATGATGCCAAGATCCTGGCGCTACCGATCGACAAGCTCTTCAAGGGCTACCGCGAGATCGAGAGCTTCCGCGACATGCCTGCCCATCTGCTCGATCAAATCTCACATTTCTTTGAGCATTATAAAGATTTGGATGAAGGTAAGTGGGTCCGCGTCATGGGCTGGGGCGGCCGTGAAGAGGCACGCGAGGAGATCATGGCCAGCGTGAGAATGTTCGAAGAGGCACCGGAGAAGCCGGCGTTCTGATGCGCCCGTGGCTCGCCCTCTCTCGGGGCGAGCGCTCGACATGGCGTCTCGGTCGGCTCCTTCGCCGAAATCCTTATGGTCTCGCCGTGTCGATGCCCCTCGCCGACGTCTTGGACCCTCCACTGCGCGGATCGCCAATGCCGTTCACACATTTCGACGAGAAGGGTGCGGCCCATATGGTGGATGTGGGGGACAAGGCCGTCACCAAACGCCGGGCCGTCGCAGAGGGCAGCATCCGGATGGAGCCTCCCACGCTTGCGATGATCCTCGGCGGCGAGCATCGCAAGGGCGATGTGCTCGGGATCGCCCGGATCGCAGGGATTATGGGCGCCAAGCGCACCGCGGATCTGGTGCCCTTGTGTCATCCCCTGAGCCTGACCCGAGTCGCCGTCGAGCTGGAGCCGCGTGCCGAGTCCTCTCGGGTCTACTGTTCGGTCACGGTCGAGACCAGTGGCCCCACCGGGGTCGAGATGGAGGCGCTCTGCGCGGTGCAGATCAGTCTTTTGACCATCTACGACATGTGCAAGGCGGTGGATCGGGGCATGAGTATCGAGGGTGTACGCCTGCTCGAGAAGGAGGGAGGCCAATCCGGGCGCTGGGTTCGCGGCGTCGCGCCTGCCGTTAACGGCGATCCGGATGCCGTCGATTCCCCGGCAGGCAATCCCCTGGCAGGCAATCCCGGCCAAGCTGGTTCGGACGAGCCGGTCGCGTCATGGAAAAAGCAATGACTCAATTCGTGGAGTGGTCAGCCGCGCTCAGCGTCGGCATCGACGAGATCGACGCACAGCATCAAGCCCTGATCGACCTGATCAACGAGCTGCAGGATGCGGTTGTCGCGGGTATCGAACGCGAGCGGCAGCTCGAGGTTCTCGGCAGGCTCGCCGAGTACACCAAGATCCATTTCGCCGTCGAGGAGAGCCTGATGCGCATCTTCGGCTATCCGGATTACGAGCGCCACAAGGGGCAGCACGAAGGTCTGATCCGCAGCATGCTGGATCTGCAGCGCAGACTGGATCTGGAGCAGGCGCCGATCGACGATGGACTGATGCGGCACCTCAAGCATTGGCTGCTCGATCACATCCTGCACAGCGATCAGGATTACAGTCGGTTCTTTCTCGCCGCCGGCGCCCTGTCGCGACACCAAACGCCGTCCTGGTCGACCCGCATCTGGGATCACCTGCACTTTTGCGGCTCTAAATGCTGGAGCTAAACCGCGTCCGGTCCCCGCTGACGATGAATCCATTCTACCAACGCGCCCACTTCCTGACGGCCGCCGCACGGGTCGATCAATGTCCCCCTGACGAGGGTCGCGAGGTTGCCTTCGCGGGGCGGTCGAATGCCGGCAAGTCAAGTGCGATCAATGCACTTTGCCATCAAAACGCGCTCGCGCGCACGAGCAAGACACCCGGACGGACGCAGCAGCTCATCTTTTTCGAGCTGGACGAGGCACGTCGCCTGGTCGATCTCCCCGGTTACGGATACGCAAAGGTTCCGGATGCGATCAAGCATGATTGGCAGCAGCATATGGCGGCCTATCTTGAGCAGCGCCGCTCACTCGGCGGTCTCGTCGTCGTCATGGACATCCGTCATCCGCTGGCCGAATTCGACCGCCAGATGCTTGAGTGGGGCGGGCGAGCCGATCTGCCGATGCTCGTGTTGCTCACCAAGGCGGACAAGCTCAAGACCGGGGCGGCCCGCGCAACGCAGCATGCGGTCGAGCAGGCCGTTTCGGCTATGGTGGGGAAGGTCGAGGTGATGCTGTTCTCGGCCCTGAAGCGACAAGGTGTGGAGTCCGTCCAGCGGTTGCTCGATGGCTGGCTGGAGGTGGGCAGCGCGACGTCACCCGCCGGGCTGCCGGATCTCGACTGATTGCAGTCTGTCCGGGGGGGGCGAGGGCGCCGGTCAAATCGAGCCGGCACCCTCGGTCCGCTTCAGCGTCCCTCGATCACTGACCCATGCCCTGCGGAGGCGGACCCTGGTCGTAACCGGGCATCATGGGCGGATGGCCCATGCCGCCCGGATAGCCGCCCTGTGGGCCGTAACCGTATCCGTAGCCCCGAGGCTCATAGCCGCCGTGTGGCGGCATGCGCGGCATCTCGGGCATCGGGGGTGGGCTTCCGAACAGGGCGCGGGCCGCCTCGATCTGTTCCTCGCTCATCGCCTCGACGGTCTTGCGATAGGCCTCGAATTGCTCCTCCATCTCTTTGCGGCGTTGCTCGGCCTCGGCCCAGGGCGGGGTCTCGGGCATCTCGATTCCGCGTTCCTCCGCGTCGGCGCGCATTTGCTGCCAATGGGCGTCGCGCATGGCGCGGCGTTCCTCGGGGGTCATGGAACGCATCTGTTCACGCATCGCCCGTCGTTGCTCGCGCATCGCCTCCATGTCCTCGGGCGACATGCCGCGACGCTCGGGCATGGCCGGCGGCTCGGGCATCGGCGGCCGCTCGGCCGACTCCCATGGCGGTGTTTCGGGAAGCGCCAGGCCGATCTCCGCGGCTCGCGCGCGCAGCTCTTCGTAGCGTTGCTCGCGTTCCGCCATGATGGCGGCGCGACGTTCCTCGGCCGCGGCTCGGGCTGCTTCGCCGGGTGCCGGTGCGCTGGCCGGTGCAGCGTCCGGAGCCGGAGCCGGCTCGTTCGTCGGTTCAGCCGGGGCCTGGCTGGTGTCGGTCGCCTGCGGATCGGCGAACGCACTTTGGCCGATGACGAGTGCCAGCGTCGCCGCCGAGACAAGAGGGATCATGCGAGACGTGTCGGGCATGGAAGTAGTCCTCTAAGTGGTAGTCGTCTGTGAAGGTCGGCGGATCCATCGCCTTTGACTCGGGTCAGCGTGACCGGGCATGCGTTGCCGGGCGTGACCAAGTCTCGATCCTTGATGCTGCAACCGCGCAGTCGCCGTGTCCGCCGGGAATCATCGCCGAATTGTTCTCGTAGGGCGGCTCGATGCCCGAGACGCGGGGCCGACGGTGTGCCCGAGCTTAACCGATCCGTGACCCCGAGGGACACCCCCCCGGGTGGGTTGACCGGGGAGCGCATCCCCCGTTCCCCGACGAATGGCGCCGATGCGAGCCACGGAAGCGCTTCCGGGATAGGATAGGCCGTGAGGGTTTCGATACCCCGAAATCGACACGAGGAGTCTGTATGCAGATCGGCGATTTGATGACCATGAGCGGCGTGGCGTTCGGAACCAGCGGTGCCCGCGGGTTGGTGCAGGCGATGACCGATCGGGTGTGCTATGCCTATACCGCTGGCTTTCTCGGCTATCTTCGCGCGAGCGGCGCGCTCGCACCGAATGCCGAGGTCGGGTTGGGTGGTGATCTGCGGCCCAGCACGAGCAGGATCCTGGTTGCCTGCGCCCGGGCGGCGCTGGACCTCGGCTGTCGACCTCGCTACCTCGGGCGTATCCCGAGTCCGGCTGTTGCCGCCTGGGGGTTGGCGCGCGGTGCTCCAAGCCTGATGGTGACCGGCAGCCACATCCCGGACGATCGCAACGGCATCAAGTTTAATCTGCCGACAGGCGAGATCCTCAAGCGCGACGAGGAGGGCATCCGCGGACAACCGCTCGAGGTTGCCGAGACGCTGTTCGACACGGCCGGCGCCTTCGTCGAAGACCAGTCCGATGCGCTTCCCGAGGAGGATCCGCTCGCCTATCGAGACTACCTCGATCGCTACCTGGATTTCTTCCCGTCGGGCTGTCTGAGCGGCCTGCACGTCGGCGTCTACGAGCACTCCAGCGTTGCTCGGGGCGCTTATGTCGATGTGCTGGAGGGGCTCGGCGCACGCGTGACGCGGCTGGGGTTCTCGGAGGTCTTTGTCCCTGTCGATACCGAGGCGATTCGTCCCGAAGAGGTTTCTCTTGCGCGCGACTGGGCCGCGACGGGGCGTTTCGATGCCCTGGTTTCCGCCGACGGGGACGGCGACCGTCCGCTGGTCGGAGACGAGACGGGAGAATGGTTGCGCGGTGACATCGCCGGGATCCTGTGTGCGCGCCAACTCGGCGCCCGCGGGGTGGTGACACCCGTGAGCAGCAACACGGCGGTCGAGCGATCCGGCTGCTTCGAAACGGTGCTGCGCACCCGGATCGGATCGCCCTTCGTCATCGAAGGGATGCAGAATCTCGTCGACCGCGGCATGGACCGGGTGGTCGGCTACGAGGCGAACGGCGGCTTTCTACTCGCGACCGACATCGAGCAGGACGGTCGCATCCTGCCGGCCTTGCCGACACGGGATGCTGTTTTGGTCGCGATCGCCATCCTGCGTGCATCCGTGGAGCAGGGGAAACCCGTGTCGGCCCTCTCCGCCGATCTCCCGCGTCGCTTCACGTGGAGCGATCGTCTGAAGGATTTCCCGACCGAGATCGCACGGGCGCGTCTTGCCGAGATCCACCGCGGCGACCCTGCCCGAGACAAGGCGGCCGCACAGGCCGTTTTCGGCGCTGCATTCGGTCCGGTCGCCGATCTGGATGGCACCGACGGTCTGAGGATCACCTTCGTCAACGGCGAGATCGCGCACCTGCGCCCTTCGGGCAATGCGCCCGAGCTGCGCGCCTATACCGAGGCCGATAGCTCAGAGCGCGCGGAGGAGATGAATCGGATCTGCATGGAGATCCTCTCCCGCTGGCGTGCTTAAACCGCGTTCGGCACGACCTGGAATCGTTGGCGTGTCGGCGCAGCCTCGCAGCGGCCAACAACCGTCGGCGCGACGCGGTTTAAGGAATTTTGGACAGGATTCAAAAACAGCCGATAGCCGTAGGATGGGTAGAGCACAGCGAAACCCATCCTCCACGCGCCAACGCCTCGCTCCCGGCACCGACCGAGCACAGCGAAACCCATCCTCCACGCGCCAACGCCTCGCTCCCGGCACCGACCGAGCACAGCGAAACCCATCCTCCACGCGCCAAGGGCATCGGAGTGAAACCCGGAAGCGCGGCGGTTTGGAGGATGGGTTTCGCTGACGCTCTGCCCATCCTACAAGTGAATCAAGGTGTTCGCCTCGATTCTGCATCGTCTCTTGGATTTTCCTTTCCTTAAACCGCGTCAGGGATAAGGCATTTGGTGTCGTCGAGGGTGCCGTTTTCAGGCCGACACCGATTGAGAACGCCGGACGCGGTTTAAGCCGCGTTGAGCTCGTCGATCAGCGCACCCGGATCCGTATCGTCGAGACGGGCGAAGAGTGCTTCGGTGCGGCGCATCAGGTCGAGCGTGTCGGCCTGAAGCAGGACCTCTTTAACGTCGAGGATGGCGCCCGGCTGCATGCTGAATTCGCGCAGCCCGATTCCGAGCAGCAGGCGGGTGAAGCGCGGATCGCCCGCCATCTCGCCGCACATGCTGACCGGTCGGTTCAGCTCGCGTGCGGCCTCGATGGTCATGCGGATGAGGCGCAGGATGGCCGGGTGTGTGGGGTCGAAGAGATAGTTGACGCCGTCGTCGAGGCGGTCGATCGCGAGCGTGTACTGGATGAGGTCGTTGGTTCCGATCGACAGAAAATCCAGGCGCCGCGCGAGCGCGCGTGCGGCAAGTGCGGCCGCTGGGACCTCGATCATGGCGCCGATCGGGAGTTGCGGGTCATAGTCGAGACCGTCGCGGTCGAGTTGGCCCTTGATCTGCCGGATCAGCGCGAGAACCGTATCGACCTCGTGGACGTTGGAGACGAGCGGCAGCATCAGCCGGATCGGGCCGATCGCGGAGGCGCGCAGGATCGCGCGCAGCTGCGGCCGGAAGAGATCGGGCTCCTTGAGGCAGAGTCGGATCGCGCGCAGTCCCAGCGCCGGGTTCGAGACCCCGGGACCCGGCTCGAGCAGGGTATCGACGCGTTTGTCGACGCCCAGATCCAGCGTGCGGATGGTCACGGGGATCCCGCCGAGCCCGGCGACGATCGCCGCGTAGCTCGCCAGATGCTCCTCCTCGTCGGGGAGATCCCGGCGATTCATGTAGAGGAACTCGGTGCGATAAAGTCCGACCCCGCTGGCCCCGTTGGCCTTCGCAAGCTCCACGTCCTCGGGGAGCTCGAGATTCGCAAGGAGGCCGATCTCGACCCCGTCGCGTGTGACCGAAGCTCGGCCGACCAGGCCGCGCAAACGTAACTGACGGGCCTCCGCGGCGCGTAGGCGGTCGCGGAAAAAGTCCAGTGTCAGGGGGTCGGCATCGGCCAGCACGGTGCCGGTCTCGCCGTCGACCAGGATGAGCTCGCCCTGGCGCAGATAGCGTGTGATGTTGTGGATGCCCATCACGGCGGGTACGCCGAGGCTACGCGCCAGGATGGCGGTGTGGGACATGGGCCCGCCGAATTCGGTCACGAATGCGACCGCACCGCGATGGCGCAGGAGGATCGCTTCCGCGGGCGCAAGGTCGCGCGCCACCACGACCCGGCCCTCCAGATCCCGGGTGGATGGCTCGTTTTGCTCGACCGCGCCCTGCAGGAAGGCTTGAATCTGCTGGACGACATGCTCGACGTCGTCGCGGCGGGTGCGCAGATAGGGGTCGTCCATCTCGTCGAAGATCCGCACCAGGGTGTCGCGCTGCCGTTGCAGCGCCCACTCGGCATTGCAAAGCTGCTCGGTAACGATGCGACGCACCTCCTCGACCAAGGCGGCGTCCTCGAGCATCAGCAGGTGCGTGTCGATGAACTCTGCGATGTTCAGCGGCGTGTGATGCGGGATCTGGTTGCGCACCGCTTTGAGGGCCCCACGCGCGGCGGCGACGGCCACGTCGAGCCGCTCGATCTCGGCGGCGACCTGGTCGGCCGCGATGGCGGATTGCGAGACGGTATGGCCGCCGCGCCCGTCCACGAAGGCGGGTCCGAGCGCGAGCGAGCGACTGGTGGAGATGCCGATCCCCTGAAAGGCGGTGGTCATTCCGACTCTCCGAAACGGTCGCCGATCAGTGCCTCGATCGCGGCCATGGCGGCATCCTCGTCCTCGCCGGCCGCCTCGACCGTGATCCGGGTGCCCTGACTCGCGGCCAGCATCATCACGCCCATAATGCTCTTGCCGTTGACGCTTTGGCCGCGCCGCGCGATCTCGACATGGCTGGCGAACCGCCCGGCGCATTGCACGAGCTTGGCGGCCGCACGGGCATGCAGACCCAGCTTGTTGAGGATCTCGATCTCTTTGCGAATCATGCGCGGTCGTCTCGTCGCGAGCAGAGCAAGACGCCGTCGCGTCCGCCCTGCAAGGCCTTCTCGGCCACGTCATCCAGGTCGAGCGAGGCATAGGTCAGGGCGCGCAACAACATGGGTAGGTTCAGTCCTGCAATGACTCGCGCCTGCTCATGGATCGCGAGCAGCGATACCGCGACATTGGCCGGTGTCGAGCCGTAGAGGTCGGTCAGGATCAGCACGCCCTCGCCCGTGTCCAGCCGCTCCAAGCGTTCGGCGGCTTCCGCCGTCACGACCTCGCAGGGCACATCGTTGACGACCTCCATCGCCTCCACCCCCGGCGGGCATTCGCCGAGAATCGCCGTCGTGACCCGCAGCAGATCCGCGCCGCATGGCTGATGGGTCATCATCAGGATGCCGACGCTCAAGGGAGATCCCGATGCCGGACCATCACCTGATGGCCGTTGGACTCGAAATGATGCCGCAGGGATTCGGTCATAAAGACCGAGCGGTGCTGCCCGCCCGTGCAGCCGATCGCGATCGTCAGATAGCTGCGCCCGTCCGTCTCGAAGCTGGGGATCCAGCGATCGAAGAATCCCTGGATGTCGGCGCGCATTCGGCAAAAGGCGTCCGCGGAATCGAGGAATTCCATCACGGGACGATCGCGTCCGGTCAAGCGCCGCAGCTCGGGTTGCCAATGCGGATTGGGCAGGCTGCGCAGGTCGAAGACAAAATCCACATCGTGGGGAACCCCGTGCTTGAAACCGAAGGACTGCAGCAGGATGGACGCCTTCGGCGAGGCGCCGCCGACCAAACGGCTGCGCACGAGATCGCGCAGCTCGTGGACGTTGGTTTGGGTGGTGTCGATACGGATGTCGGCGCAGCTTCGGATCGGCTCGAGGAGTCGGCGCTCGAGTGCGATCGCCTCCGGCAGCGAGCGATCGCCGCGGGTCAAGGGATGCTTGCGGCGGGTCTCGCTGAAGCGCTTGATCAGGGTTTCGGTCTGGGCGTCGAGGAAGAGGACATCGCAGCCGATGCCGCGCTCGCGCGCCGAGTGCACCAGCTCGGGAAGGTGTCGCAGCTCGTCCGGGCCGCTGCTCGGACTGGTGCGGGCGTCGATCCCGACCGCCGTCATGGTGAAGGCATCATCCAGCCCCTCGTGCAGCCCGAGGGCGAGATTCTCTAACAAGAACAGCGGCAGGTTGTCGATGCAGTAGAACCCTACGTCTTCCAGGGTGTGAAGCGCGACGCTCTTGCCCGAGCCGGACAGGCCGCTGAGGATGACGAGCCTCATCGGCTTGCCGACGTTCGGCAGTCGTTCGCGTGCCTGTTCCTCTGCCGGTGCTTGCGTCATGACGGTGATCTCGGCGGGTCGGGTCGATCGATGCTGATGGCACGCGCCTGGCGGTCGATGAAATCGACGCCGGCATCGTATCCGCGAATGCGCAGAATCTGGTGTCGCACGGCCGCCTCCACCAGGATCGCCAGGTTGCGGCCGGGTGCGACCGGCATCGTGATCTTGGGGACGGCAACCCCGAGGATGTTGCGCACCGAGAGGCTGCCGCTGAGCCGGTCGATCGACTCGAGTTGATGTTTGTCGAGCGGCTGAAGATCGATGATCAGGTTCAATGTCTTGCTGCGCACGACGGCGCCTTCTCCGAACATGGCGCGGATGTTGAGAATCCCCAGGCCGCGGACCTCGAGAAAATCGCGCAGGGCCTCGGGGCAGGTGCCCTCCAAGGTCTCGGGGGCAATGCGTGCGAAACGGGGTGCGTCGTCGGCGATGAGCCGATGTCCTCGCGCGATCAGATCGAGCGCCAGCTCGCTCTTGCCGACGGCCGGATCGCCGACCAGCAGAACGCCCATACCCAGGACCTCGATGAAGACCCCGTGCACCGTGCGGCGCTCGGCGAGGGCATGGGTGAGGAAATAACGCAGGTGATTGATCAGCTCCTCGTCGCCGAGGGAGGAGCCGAGCAGCGGCGTGAGGGTCTGCTCGGCGGCCTCTCGAAAGGCGGGCTCCGGGTCGATGCCGTCGGAGAAGATGACGGCGGTCGGACGATCCGAGAAGAGCCTCTCCACGGTCTCGCCGAAGGCGGTCCGGCCCAGTTCTGCTAGGTAGAGCAGCTCCGCGTGTCCGATGACCTGCAGGCGATTGGGATGAATGCAGTTCAGAGAGCCGATCAGCGACTGCCTCGAACGTCCCGGATCCTCGCCGCGCAACGGGCGCGGGCTCGCCGGCTCGGGCGTGAGCCAGCGCAGCTTGAGCCGCGGCCCGGTCTGCGAGATCAGGGATTGAAGACTTTCGATCATCGCCGGCGGCCGCGCTTGACGGCTAGGTCGCTCTGAGAAGGTCCAGAATGGCCGTGGGCGAGCTCGCATCGCGCAGACGTGCGCGGGTTGCCGACTCGCTGAAGCGACTTGCCAAATAGGCGAGCAGCTGCAGGTGCTCCTCGGTCGCGGTCTCGGGAACCAAGAGCGCGAACGCCAGATCGACCGGCTCGCCGTCGGCTGCATCGTAATCCACCCCGCGGGCGGTTTGCACGAAGGCCCCGATCACCTGAGAGACCTCCTTGATCCGGGCATGGGGCAGGGCGACACCGTGACCGAGTCCGGTGCTGCCGAGGCGTTCGCGCTCGAGGAGGCGCTCGAAGACGCTCTCCGTGCTCAAACGGGGGTGGTCGTTGGCGAGTAGCTCGGCAAGGGTTTCGAGCAAACGCTTCTTGCTGGAAATCTCGAGGCCGTGACCGATACGGGCCTCGTTGATTAGATCGGGGCTGAGCATCGGTATCGGCTCCCGTGCGCTGCGGGCGCGCAGCGCTGCAGCTGGTGGCTCTTGGATCGATGTCCGCGCAGCGACGGCGGGCAAGGGCGTGTGGTCATGGATGCTGATTATCCTCGGATGTCTGGCAGAGGCCGGCGATCCCGCATGCCGGCCTCGTGCCCGATCCCGTTCGTTGAACGCCTCCGACGGGGCAAGAGCGCCCCTCGAAGGTATCAGCGGCGTTCTGACAACGCCGGTGCGTCAGGTCTGATCCGACTCCTCGATCTCGCTGACCTTCGGGCTCGCTGCGCGATGATCGCTCTTCTTCTCCTTGTGGCGCAGGACCTGACGATCGAGCTTGTCGATCAGCCCGTCGATTGCGGCATACATGTCCTCGTGGACCGAGTCGGCAAAGACCTTGCTGCCGTTGATGTGCAGTGTGGCCTCCGCTTTTTGGGCAAGCTTCTCGACGCTCAGGATGACGTGAGCGTTGATGACGTGGTCGAAGTGCCGCGCAAGGCGCTCGAACTTCGTGTCGACGTAGCCTTTCAGCGCATCGGTGACGTCGATGTGATGACCCGTCAGGTTGATCTGCATCTTGTGACTCCTTATGGTTCAAACGGCCTGTCAATCCAGGCGCTTGCGCTCGTTCGAGGGTGGAACCCCCATGGCCTCGCGGTACTTGGCGACGGTTCGCCGCGCGACATTGATCCCCTGATCGCCGAGCTCTTGGGCGATCTTACTGTCGCTCATGGGCTTTCGCGCGGACTCGCCGGCGATCAGCTTGCGGATCAGGGCACGAATGGCGGTCGACGAGCATTCGCCGCCGGAAGCGGTGTTGACGTGCGAGGAAAAGAAATACTTGAACTCAAAGGTTCCCCGCGGCGTGTGCATGTATTTCTGCGTGGTCACTCGGGATACGGTCGACTCGTGAAGCTCCAATGCCTCGGCGACATCGCGCAGAACCATCGGTTTCATCGCCTCGTCCCCGTGCTCGAAGAATTCCTGCTGCATCTCGACGATCTTCGCGCCGACGCGCAGCACCGTGTCGTTGCGGCTGGCCAGGCTCTTGATGAACCAGCGTGCCTCCTGCAAATGGCTCTTCAAGGTGACGCCGTCCGCGCTCTGATCGGCGCGTCGGATCAGGCGCGCGTAGTCGGCGTTCACTCTGAGTTTAGGCATCGAGTCGGGATTGAGTTCGACCGACCATCGGCCCTCGCGTTTGCGCACGAAGATATCCGGGACGACATACTGGGCCGGCGTGCCGGCAATCAGGCTTCCGGGGCGCGGATTGAGCCGTCGGATCAACGCCAGCGCACCTGCGACCGTGTCCTCGGATTCCTTCAGCTGACGGACCAGCGAGGCGACATCGCGCTTGGCCAGATACTCGAACCCGTCGCGGCAGATCGCCGTCGCGGTGCTCCGCCAAGGTGTTTGGGGGGGCAGCTGACTGAGTTGTATCAGCAGACATTCCGGGAGGTTGCGGGCACCCACCCCCGGCGGGTCGAAGGACTGAACGCGGTGAACGACAGCCTCCACCTCCTCGGCACTGATTTCGGGGTGATCGATGGTCAGGAGCAGCTCCTCGACATCGATGCGCAGATAGCCGTCGGCGTCGATCGAATCGATGACCGCTTGGGCGATCATGTTGTCGCGCTCGCTCAGTCTGCACAGATTGAGCTGCCAGGCGAGGTGGTCGAGCAGGGTCTGAGGGCGGCTTTGCTGGGCAAAGGGATCGTAGTCCGAGCCGTCGTCCGAGCCGTGCGAGGTGCTCGGCAGGTGGGAGTCGAAGACGTCGGTCCAGAGTGTGTCGACCGGCAGCTCTTCGGGCATCTCGTTGGATTCGGCGTGGATCTCGCGGTCGATCGACTGCTCGACGGTGACCCGAGGTGTTTCGATGTCCTCGCTCTGAATCGTGCCTGACTGCTGCGTCTCGGCGACGTTGAAGCGATCCGCGTCGTCGCCTTCCTCCAACATGAGGTTGGTGTCCAGCGCCTCCTGAATCTCCTTCTGGAGCTCAAGCGTGGAGAGCTGCAACAGACGGATCGCCTGCTGCAACTGAGGCGTCATGGTCAGGTGTTGGCCGAGCCGAAGCTGGATGGATTGCTTCATGAATCGCGGATGCGCTTTTCGAGGTGTTCGATCAGGTGACCGCCATGGCCAATGCTGGTCGATTCTAGCCGTTTCAGTCCGGTGAAGGCGTCATCAGCCGGGGCAGGATCTCATCTTACACCCAACATCTCGGAAAGAGCAGCCAACCGATTCGCATCTCGAGGTACCTCCCGGTTCGCACCTACATGGAAAAATCCGCGCCGAGGTAGACATCGCGGACCTGCTGATCGGCCAGGAGCTGCGCGGGGGTGCCGGCCGCGATGACGCACCCGGAGCTGATGATGTAGCCCCGGTCGCAGATATCGAGCGTCTCGCGGACGTTGTGATCCGTGATCAGCACGCCGATCCCGCGATCGCGCAAATGCGACACGATGGCCTTGATGTCCCCGACGGCGATGGGGTCGACGCCCGCGAAGGGCTCGTCGAGCAGCATCACCAGGGGGTCCACCGCGAGCGCACGCGCGATCTCGAGGCGCCGTCGCTCCCCGCCAGAGAGGCTGAGCGCGAGCGAGCCGCTGACATGGGCGATCCCGAGCTCTTCGAGCAGGCGCTCGCAGCGCAGATTGCGATCGGCCCGAGACAGGTCGCCGCGCGCCTCCAGGATAGCAAGGATGTTGTCGCGCGCGCTGAGCTTGCGAAACACCGAGGGCTCTTGTGCCAGATAGCTCAGTCCGGCGCGCGCGCGCGCATGCATGGGTTTCAGGGTGATGTCCTGCCCGCTCAGCGCAATGCGGCCCTCGTCCGCCGGAATGAGTCCGACGATCAGATAAAAGCAGGTGGTCTTGCCCGCGCCGTTGGGTCCGAGCAGGCCCACGACCTCGCCGGCGTCCACGCCGACGCTCACGTCGCGCAACACCTGACGACCGCGATAGCTCTTCTTCAGATGCTCCGCGCGCAGTGTCGTCGAGCCCGAGCCCGAGCCTAAGTCGGAATCCGCAATAGAATCCTTCATCCTAAACCGCGTCTCCGCCGAGTCTCTTTGGATCGTTCAAGGGTGGTTTCCGATCGGATGTCATCGGTCGCCTCGGACGCGGTTTAGCCTCATTCTCCCTCCGGCGTGATGGTGATCTTGACCCGTCCGCCGCCTCCCGCGCGGAAATGGGCACGGGCGCGATCGTAGACGATGCGCTCGCTCGCGACGCGGTCGGCCCCCTGAATCAGCAAGGCGTCCTCGATGAGGGTGAGCTCGTCCTTGTCGGCGTCGTATTCCATCCGTTTGGCGAAGGCCAGGACCTCGCCCTCGTCGTTGTCGAGGAGCTGTTTGAAGCTGGCCGGCGCGCCGAGCGCAATGATAAAGCGCGGGCGGCGGTCGTCGCGATGATAAACGGTCACATGATCGCCGAGGAGTCGCATGCTCCCTTGGTCGACCTGGACATTGCCGACATAGATGCTGGTGTTCTCCGCCTCCAGGACCTCGACATCGTCTGCTTCGATCAAGATGGGTTGGCTTGCATCGTCCTCGAGCGCCACTGCCGGGGCGCACGCGAGGGCCATGACGAAGGCCAGGGTCGCGGCCGGGGCAGTGCCCCGGCACCGCCGGTTGTCGATTCCTCTCTCGCTCATGGCGTCTCGGTCTGCTCGGGTGCGATAAAGATATGCGCGCGTCCGTCGAACTGGGCACGTACGGGCTCCTCGTACCAGAGGCGCATCCCGGTCGCGTTCAGCCGATCCGACGCACTGGTGACTTGGACCGCGCGATCGGTCTCGGCGAAGGCCCGTTTATGCCAGATGCGCATCAGCTCGGTCTCCATGCGGGTGGCGGGCCGACTCGCGTCGCCCTTGCGCTCGAGCTCCACGGCGCCCTCGAGACGGACCTCGTCGCCGCCGGGGAGGACCAGCCCGCTGTCCGCGCGTGCGCGCCAGGGCTCGGCTTCGGTCTCGCCTTCACGCTGATAGAGTGTCATGCGCGGGCGATCCAGCTCAGAGAGATCCTCCTCGATATATTGGCGCAGCTCCTCGGCGACCAAGCGTCGGCTCGGTTTGCCCGTGTCGTCGGTCTCCACGGCGCTGAAGCGTGCCACGACATAATCCGGGAGCCGCGCACGCTCGACCGCGGGTGCGGCCGGCTCGGGTTCGGGGCGCAGCTGCCACCATCCCAAGAGCCCGGAGCCGACGAAGAAGACAGCGAGCATCCACTGACGTGCGGACCAGATCGGCAGGTCGCTGACCCGAAGACGTCCGCTCATGGTGTGTCGGCGAGGATCCGCGCCCAAGTGCCCTGCGCCTCCATGATCAGCTCGCAGACCTCGCGCGCAGCCCCGCGACCGCCGCGGGCTTGGGTGCACAGATGGGCATGGCCGCGCACCAGATGGTGCGCGTCGGCGACCGCAACGGCGAGTCCGACCCGGCGCATGACGGGCAGATCCACGAGGTCGTCTCCGACATAGGCGATGGCCTCGTCGTCGATGGACAGCTCCCGCTTGAGCGCCTCGTAGGCCGGGAGCTTGTCGCGGCAGCCTTGGAAGAGGTGCTCCACTCCGAGACTCTTCATGCGGATACTGACCACCTGCGAGGTCCGGCCCGTGATGATTCCAATCTGAACCCCGCTCTCCCGGAGCATCACCATGCCGTGTCCGTCACGCGAGTTGAACGCCTTGTATTCCTGGCCGTCGTCGCCGAGATAGAGACTGCCGTCGGTCAGCACCCCGTCGACGTCGAAGATGACCAGGCGGATCCGGGCGGCGCGTTCGAGGATGTCGTGCATGGGGTCAGTCCTCTTGGGTGTCGATTCGGTGGGGCGGGGAGCCTCGGGTTTCTAGCTTCCTGCTTCCTGCCTCCTGCCTCCTGCCTCCTGCCTCCAGCTTCCGGCCTCCAGCTTTCAGCTTTCAGCTTTCAGCTTTCAGCTTTCAGCTTTCAGCTTCCGGGTGTCAGCTTTTGGCTGGCGGCTGGCGGCTGGCGGCTGGCGGCTGGCGGCTGGCGGCTGGACGGCTGGACGGCTGGACGGCTCCCTCACATGACCCCGGCGCGCAGCAGATCGTGCATGTTCAATGCGCCGACGGGTCGGCCGGTGTCGTCGATGACCAGCAGCGCGTTGATGGATTTCGACTCCATGAGACGCAGGGCCTCTGCGGCGAGGGCGTCGGCCTTGATCGTGATGCAGTTGCGGGTCAGTACGGTGTCGATGGCGGTGCGATGGACATCGATCCCGCGGTCGAGGGCGCGTCGCAGGTCGCCGTCGGTGAAGATCCCGGCAAGGCGTCCCTCGTCGTCGACCACGGCGCTCATGCCCAAGCCTTTGCGGGACATCTCTTCAAGTGTGGCGCGCAGGGTCGTGCCCAGAGGGACCGACGGCAATTGCTCGTCGCGATGCATGACCTCGCCGACGTGCAGCAACAGACGGCGTCCGAGGCTGCCGGCCGGATGGGAGCGAGCGAAGTCCTCGGCGGTGAAGCCGCGGCTCTCGAGCAGGGCGATGGCCAGCGCATCGCCCATCACCAGGGTTGCCGTCGTGCTCGAGGTCGGGGCGAGGCCGAGCGGACAGGCCTCGCTTGCGACACTCACGTCGAGATGGACGTCGCCCTCGCGGGCCAAGGTCGACTTGGGCTTGCCTGTCATGCTGATCAGCGGCACGCCGAGCCGCTTGAGCAAGGGCAGCAGCATCAGGAGTTCCGCGGTTTCGCCCGAGTTGGACAGGGCCAAAACGACGTCGCGGGGCGTGATCATGCCGAGGTCGCCATGGCTGGCCTCGCCCGGATGCACAAAGAAGGCGGGGCTGCCGGTGCTCGCTAGGGTCGCCGCGATCTTCCCGCCGATGTGGCCCGACTTGCCCATCCCGAGCACGACGATGCGG
The DNA here is from genome assembly GCF_003634315.1 of Thiocapsa rosea. Classification (NCBI taxonomy): domain Bacteria; kingdom Pseudomonadati; phylum Pseudomonadota; class Gammaproteobacteria; order Chromatiales; family Chromatiaceae; genus Thiocapsa; species Thiocapsa rosea. Next base: position 1,185,039 of record NZ_RBXL01000001.1, on the reverse strand, counting down.
CCCTCGCAGGCCAGCATATAGCGGCATGCGGACACGAAGTTGTCGTCGATCCGCTCTGCCAGCGCGGTGACCGACGCGGCCTCGGTCTCGACGACGGCGCGTCCGAGTGCCTTGATCTTGGCTGATTCGCCGAGCGCGAGCTCAACCGGCGGGCTGCCGAGTCTGCGTCGATCTGTCATGCTGCTCCGAGATCCTCCATCGCGTCGCGTCCCCATCGGCAGCGGGGCGATGGACCTTCTTGATTGGACCGTCAGGTAGGGTGGACAAGCGCAGCGCAGTCCACCAAGCCTTGCACCGGCGTCGGTGGACTGCGCTGCGCTTGTCCACCCTACGGCGCTTGTCCATCCGATTGTTGTGGTCGGCAATGTGGCCGGTTCATACGAACAAGGCCGCGCGATGCAAAATACACCAATGAGCGGTCCTGCGTCGCGCGGAAGGCATCTCCACCGCGAAAGACGATCCTATCGGAGCAACCTTGAGACCATGAGTCGCATTCTCCCCGTTAGAACCGGATGGGATCCCTCGCCCGGCGACGCCGACTTCTATCCGGACGACCTCCCCGAGGATTGGCGGCTAACCTATTTTGCCAACGCGCTCGACGCCGTTGCGCTCGACGCCGATGCCTGGGGGCAGGTGGATGCGGGGCGTATCGCGCGATGGGGTCGCGATGTGCCGGCATCCTTCGCATTTTATCTCCGTCATGATCCCGGCGCAGCGGCGGTCGCGGAGTCTGCCGGGGTTCAGGCGCGTCTCGGCGAGCATTTCGGCGGCTGGATCCTGTGCCCGGATCAGAGCCACGCAGACGACCTTGCCGGGTCCGCATACGTGCTGCTCGAATCGGTGTCGGCGGCAGCGGGGTCGCACGCATCGGCCCTGGCATGTGCGGTGCCCGCAGAGCTCGGCACCGATCTGCGCGCTGCGCGTGGCTGGCTGGAGGGGCTTGCGGCGGCCGCCCGAGGACGACCCGCGCTCGCGCTGATGGGCAGAGCACGATTCGAGGACGTGCGCCGCTGGCAGTCACTCGTGGAGTTGCTCGGCCTGAGTTGACGGGCCGGGTGTTGACGGGCCGGGTGTTGACGGTCTGGGCGTTGGCGCTCCGGCGATTGAGGCTCCGGCGGTTGACGCCCCAGCGCGAGCCGGCCAGAATGCCGTGTTTTCCACCCGCGCCGACAGCGATACGATCTATGGGAAGTCGACGCCCCCGAGCGACACCCCTCGCCGCAGCCTCCGCGATCGGCTCCTCCGAGCCCGCGGCTACACCCGATGCTCCAAGCGCCGGCTCCTCGCCGGAGAAACGCTCGCGCGCCGGCGGCGAGGTCCTGGTGAAGATCCGCGGACTTTCCTTTCGCCGCGGCTCGCAGGTCGTGCTCCACCGGGTCGACATGGACATCCGGCGCGGCGCAGTGACCGCCGTCATGGGGCCAAGCGGCACGGGCAAGACGACCTTGCTCAAGCTGATCACCGGGCAGCTGCGCCCGGATGCCGGGAGTATCGAGGTCGACGGCGAGCCCGTTCACACGCTGGGAAAATCGGCGTTGTTTCGGCTGCGTCGGCGCATGGGGATGCTGTTTCAAAGCGGCGCACTTCTGACCGATCTGAATGTCTTCGACAACGTCGCCTATCCGCTGCGCGAGCATACGGATCTGGGCCCATCGATGCTGCGCAAGCTCGTGCTGCTGAAGCTCGAGGCGGTCGGTCTGCGTGGTGCGCGTAATCTGATGCCGAGCGAGCTCTCGGGTGGGATGGCGCGTCGCGTGGCCCTGGCCCGTGCAATTGCGCTGGATCCCGACATGATCCTCTACGACGAGCCCTTCACGGGTCAGGATCCCATCTCCAAAGGCATGCTGGTGACCCTGATCCGACAGCTCAACGACGCCGCCGGCCTGACGAGCATCCTGGTGTCCCACGACGTGGACGAGACGGCCAGTATCGCCGATCACCTGTACGTGATCTCTCACGGAGAGGTCATCGCGCAGGGAACGCCGCAGGAGATCGCCGCGGACCGCTCGGCCTGGGTGCGTCAGTTCATGGACGGCCTGCCGGACGGCCCCGTGCATTTCCACTACCCGGCGCCCCCCTTGGCGGACGATCTGTTGTCGCGGGGTGTTGCCGGATGATTCTGGACGGCTTGGCGCGGCTGGGACGCAGCGGGCTCGGCGCGCTGGAGCGACTCGGTCGTGCACATCTGCTGCTCGCCGGCATGGTGTTGGGCATCGGCGAGATCCTGCGACGTCCGGGTCTGCTGATCGCGCAGCTCTTCAACATCGGCGTGCTCTCGATGCTGATCATCGGGGTGTCGGGGTTGTTTGTCGGCATGGTGCTGGGTCTGCAGGGCTATTACGTGCTCGCCCAGTTCGGGGCGGCGGAGAGCCTCGGCGTCATGGTCGCGGCCTCGCTGGTGCGCGAGCTCGGCCCTGTGGTCACGGCCCTTCTGGTGGCCGGGCGTGCGGGCTCCGCCCTGACCGCCGAGATCGGCCTGATGAAGGCAACCGAGCAGCTTTCGGGTCTGGAGATGATGGCGGTCGATCCGGTGCGCCGTATCCTGACCCCGCGCTTTTTCGGCGGCGTGCTTGCGATGCCGCTGCTCGCGGCCATGTTCAGCGCGGTCGGCGTGCTCGGCGGCTATTTCGTCGGTGTCGGTCTGCTCGGCGTGGATTCGGGATCCTTCTGGAGTCAGATGCAGTCAAAGGTCGACTTCCACGAGGATATCGTCAACGGCGTGATCAAAAGCGTTGTTTTCGGTGTCGTGGTGACCTGGATCGCGCTGTTTCAGGGGCATGACTCGGTCCCGACATCGGAGGGCGTGAGCCGTGCGACGACGCGCTCCGTGGTTCATGCCGCGCTGGCGGTGCTGGGACTCGATTTCGTCTTGACGGCCTTGATGTTCGGGGAATGATGGCAATGGGTAAACAACGCGGCATCGAGATCCTGGTCGGTCTCTTCATGGCGGTGGGCTTCGTGGCTCTGTTCTTTCTGGCGATGCAGGTCAGCAACCTGAGCGCGGCGGTCAACAGCGAAGGCTATCGCTTGACCGCGCGGTTCTCCAACGTCGGCAGCCTCAAGGCGAGATCGCCCGTGAGCATGGCCGGCGTGCGGGTCGGGCGTGTCGAGGCGGTGACCTTCGACAAGGACACTTACGAGGCGGTGGTGACCATGCGCATCGATGCGGCCACGGATACCATTCCGGACGATACCTTCGCGAATATCTTCACCGCCGGTCTGCTCGGGGAGCAGTACGTCGCCCTCGAGCCGGGCGGGAGCCTGGAGTATCTGCGCGACGGCGACGAGATCGCCTACACTCAGTCGGCCCTGATCCTGGAGCAGATGATCGGACAATTCCTATTCAGTAAAGCCGGAGGCGACTAATGCCAATGCGACGTTCCTTCTTCATTCTCTTCGCTCTGCTCGGTGTGCTCTGGACGAGTGCGTCCTTCTCCTATGCCGAAGACGCGACGGCACTGGTTAAGCGCACCACGGAGAACATGCTCAAGACGCTCGAAGCGCGTCGCTCGGAGGTCGATCGCGATCCTTCGCTGATCTTCGGGATGATCGAGAGCGGCGTCGCCCCGCATTTCGACTTCGAGCGCATCACGCAAGGCGCGGTCGGCCAATCCTGGCGCGACGCGACGCCCGCGCAGCAACGCGCCCTGGTCAACGGTTTCAAGCAGGTCCTGGTCCGGACCTATGCGCGCTCGATCCTAAGCTATTCGGGCCAAGAGATCCGGTATCTGCCGGTCAAGCCGGGTCGCCAGGCGTCCACCGTGACCGTCTCTACCGAGATTATCTCGCCCGGTTCAGCGCCGATCCCGGTCGATTATCGGATGCACAACAACGCCGGGGGCTGGAAGGTCTACGACGTCGTCATCAACAACGCCAGCCTGGTCGGGAACTACCGTACGAGTTTCTCCAACGAGATCCGCCAAGGAGGCATCGACGGTCTGATCGCGAAGCTCGGCGAGATGAACATCCGGACGCGCCAATGAAGGAGGCCCGACTGACGCCCCTCGGCGAGGGGCGTTATTCTCTGGACGGCGTGCTGGACTTCTCGACGGTCAACCGTGTTGCCGTGGGCGGGATCGCCTTGTTCAAACGGGATGCCTTGGTCGATATCGACCTCGCCGGTGTGGAGTCCGCAAACAGCGCCGGCCTCGCACTCTTGTTGGAATGGCTGGACGTCGCCCGCGCGCGCGGCGCCCGGGTGACCTATCGGAACCTGCCGGATTCGCTGGTGCGGATCGCCGCAGTGTCGAACCTCGCCGCACTCTTGCCCATGGAATCCGCCATCGGTCGCTGAAGTGCCGACGCGACGGGGTGTCTCTACCCCGACGTCGACGCGTGCTGCGCGGTCCTGCCGTCGACCACATCGACCCAACCGTTTCCGGGCCTCCACCTCCTAAGAAACGGTTCAAAAATAATTAAAACAACTCGACGAGAAAATACCTTTCCACGGTTGTCGTTGTCGTTGTCGTTGTCGTTGTCGTTGTCGAATACGATTACGACAACGACAACGACAACGACAACGACAACGATTAGATTCGGCGCTCAACTGATTTACGACACGTTACTAAGGTCCTAATGGATAAACTTCTCATCACAGGCGGTGCCCCGTTGCAGGGTCAAGTTCGCGCGTCCGGCGCGAAGAACGCCGCCTTGCCGATCCTCGCCGCCACCCTCCTGGCCGATGCGCCCGTCACGCTCGGCAACATCCCGAGCCTACGCGACATCAAAACCACGTTGGAGCTGCTCGGACGCATGGGTGCGTGCTTGTCGCTCGAGGACGGGTGCCGGGTCGAGGTGCAACCCCGCGAGCTGACCAGCTTCGCCGCGCCCTACGAGCTCGTGAAGACGATGCGCGCATCGATCCTGGTGCTCGGACCGCTGCTCGCACGCTACGGGCAGGCCGACGTCTCCCTGCCGGGTGGTTGCGCGATCGGGGCGCGGCCGGTCAATCTGCATATCGATGGCCTGCGCGCCATGGGTGCCGAGATCCATGTGGAGGGCGGCTACATCCGAGCGCGTGCGCAACGGCTACAGGGCGCGCGTCTGGTCATGGACATGGTTTCGGTCACCGGGACCGAGAACCTCTTGATGGCCGCCACCTTGGCGAAGGGCGAGACCTTGATCGAGAACGCGGCGCGCGAGCCGGAGGTGATCGATCTCGCCGATTTTCTGATCGCCTTGGGCGCGCGGATCGAGGGCGCCGGAACCGACCGGATCTACGTCCAAGGCGTGGAGCGTCTCGGCGGTGCCCACTACGAGGTGATGCCGGATCGGATCGAGACCGGGACCTTCCTGGTCGGGGCGGCCATGACCGGCGGCTGTGTGACGGTGACCCACACCCGTCCGAATTGCTTGGATGCCGTTCTCCAGAAGCTGCGCGAGGCCGGCGCCGAGATCGAGGTCGGCACGGATTCGATCCGGCTCGACATGCAAGGCAAACGCCCCCGCGCCGTCGACATCCACACGGCCCCGCACCCTGCATTTCCGACCGACATGCAGGCCCAGTTCTGTGCCTTGAACAGCATCGCCGAAGGGGTCGGGACCATCACCGAGACCATCTTCGAGAATCGCTTCATGCATGTGCTCGAGCTGCAGCGCATGGGTGCCGACATCCGGATCGAGGGTAATGTCGCCATCTGCCGCGGTGTCGAGCGTCTCACCGCCGCGCCCGTGATGGCCACCGATCTGCGCGCCTCGGCCGGTCTGGTGCTGGCCGGGCTTGTCGCCTCGGGCGAGACGCTGATCGACCGCATCTATCACCTCGACCGCGGTTATGACAACATCGAGGCAAAGCTCTCGGCCCTGGGCGCGGCGATTCGCCGGACCGCGGGCGCAGGAACGACCCGATAGGGGCTAGGCGCAGCCAACAGGACAGCGACATTATGAGTCTCGACACGCCGCTTACCATCGCGCTCTCCAAGGGCCGGATCTTCGACGAGACCTTGCCGCTCCTGGCCCATGCCGGGATCGCGCCGGTCGACGACCCCGAGACCAGCCGCAAGTTGATCCTCGAGACCAACATGCCGCACGTGCGCTTTCTCATCATCCGCGCGAGCGACGTGCCGACCTATGTCCAGTACGGTGCGGCGGATTTGGGTGTCTCCGGCAAGGATGTGCTGCTTGAGCACGGTGGCGAGGGTCTCTACGAGCCGCTCGACCTCGGTATTGCGCGCTGTCGTCTGATGGTCGCCGGTCTGCCGGATGTGGCGGCACCCACGACACGGCGGCTTCGGATCGCGACCAAATATGTCAAAAGCGCCGAGCGCTATTACGCCTCCAAGGGCGAGCAGGTCGAGATCATCAAGCTCTACGGCTCGATGGAGTTGGCGCCCCTGGTCCATCTATCCGACCGCATCGTCGATCTGGTGGAGAGCGGCAACACCCTGAAGGCCAACGGGCTGGTCCCGCTTGAGCATATCGCCGACATCAGCTCGCGCCTGGTGGTCAACAAGGCCTCCTGGAAGATGAAGCATGCCGCGGTCACGTCCTTGCTGGACGCGCTGCGCGAGGCCGTCGCCGGCCGATCGACACCAACCCGGTCGGCCGAAAACCAATCGGACCGGTCAAGTGGACCGGGGAGCTGAGCATCCATGAGCACCATGAGACGTCTCTCGACGACGGACCCCGACTTCCACGCCGACTTGGACGGCCTGCTCGCCTGGGATTCGGTCTCGGACGATCGCGTTCGGCAGACGGTCGCCGACATCATCCGCGATCTGCGCACGCGCGGGGATGCCGCACTGCTCGACTACACGACGCGCTTCGACCGCTGGACGCCGGCATCCGCTGCCGACCTGGAGATCCCGCGGGCACGCCTGGAGGAGGCTTGGGGACGCATCCCGGCGGCCCAACGCGAGGCCCTGCAGACGGCTGCCGCGCGGATCCGCGCCTATGCCGAGCATCAAAGGATCGAGAGCTGGAGCTACACCGAGGCCGACGGGACCCTGCTGGGTCAGCAGGTCACGCCCCTGGATCGTGTCGGGCTCTATGTGCCGGGCGGCAAGGCGGCCTATCCCTCTTCGGTCCTCATGAACGCCATCCCGGCCAAGGTCGCCGGGGTCGGCGAGCTGATCATGGTGGTGCCCACGCCCGACGGGGAACTCAACGAGCTGGTCCTGGCCGCAGCCCATATCGCCGGGACAGACCGCGCCTTCGCCGTCGGCGGGGCGCAGGCGGTCGCCGCGCTCGCCTTCGGGACCGAGACCATCCCCGGTGTCGACAAGATCGTCGGGCCCGGCAACATCTATGTGGCCACGGCCAAACGCGCGGTCTTCGGGCAGGTCGGCATCGACATGGTCGCCGGTCCCTCCGAGATCCTGGTCGTCTGCGACGGCGGGACGGATCCGGACTGGATCGCGATGGACCTTTTCTCGCAGGCCGAGCACGACGAGGACGCCCAATCCATCCTGGTGAGCTGGGATGCCGCGTTCCTGGATCAGGTCGCCGCGAGTGTCGAGCGGCTGTTGCCGACCATGGAGCGCGAGACCATCATCGCGACCGCTCTGCGCGGGCGCGGTGCCATGATCCAGGCGCGCGACCTCGAGGATGCCATCGCCGTCGCCAATCGGATCGCGCCCGAACATCTGGAGCTGTCGGTCGAGGACCCGCAAGCCATCGTGGGCCGCATCCGCCACGCCGGCGCCATCTTCATGGGACGCTACACCGCCGAGGCCGTCGGCGACTATTGCGCCGGGCCGAACCATGTCTTGCCGACCTCGCGCACGGCGCGCTTTTCATCCCCGCTGGGTGTCTACGACTTCCAGAAGCGATCCAGCCTCATCATGGCCTCGGCCGCCGGTGCGGCACAGTTGGCCAAGACCGCTTCCATTTTGGCTCGGGGAGAGGGGCTCACCGCACATGCACGCTCGGCCGAGTATCGCGGCGAGACGCAGTCGCCGGTCGAGCCTGGTCTATCCTAGTGGAGCAATGCAGAGATTCCGAGACCGTCCGAGAGCATTTTCGTGGTCGTTGTCGTGGTCGTTGTCGTAATCGTAATCGGAGTCGTATCGATGGCCGATTACGACAACGACCACGACAACGACCACGAACGGTCTCGACACATCTGCCGCGCTGCACTAGCACCTTCGCGAGACGCCCATGCATGACCTGATCAGCCAGCTCATTCGCCCCGATATCCGTGCCCTATCGGCTTACCATGTCCCGGACCCGGCGGGACTGGTGAAGCTCGATGCCATGGAAAACCCCTACGGCTGGCCCGATGCACTGAAGGCCGAGTGGCTCGAGAGCCTGCGCGAGGTTGCTCTGAACCGCTACCCGGACCCGCAAGGCGCGGCGGTCCAGGCGGCTGTGCGCGAGGCGATGGCCATCCCGTCCGATATGGGTTTGCTCTTGGGCAACGGGTCCGACGAGCTGATCCAGATGCTCGCCATCGCCGTCGCGCAGCCCGGACGCAAGGTCCTGTCGCTCGATCCGGGCTTCGTCATGTACCGCATGATCGCCCGCTTCGCCGGTATGGACTATGTCGGCGTGCCCTTGCGCCCGGACGACTTCTCGATCGATCTGCCGGTCATGCTCGACGCGATCGAGCGCGAGCAGCCGGCATTGGTCTACCTGGCCTACCCGAACAACCCGACCGGCAATCGTTTCGATGCCGACGACATGGTGCGCATCATCGAGGCGGCGCCCGGCCTGGTCATCGTCGACGAGGCCTATGCGCCCTTTACCGATTGCAGTTTCCTGGGGCTCCTCGGCGACTGGCAGAACCTCCTGGTGATGCGCACGGTCTCGAAGATGGGGCTGGCGGGGATCCGGCTGGGTTATCTGGTCGGACCGCATGCCTGGCTCGAACAGATCGACAAGGTGCGCCTGCCCTACAACATCAACGTCTTGACCCAGGCATCCGCGGCCTTCGCACTGAAGCACAAACCGCTTCTCGACGAGCAGGCACGGATGATTCGAGCCGAGCGCCAGCGTCTCCAGACCACGCTCTCGACCCTGAACGGCGTCCACGCCTATCCGAGCGAGGCCAATTTTATCCTGATGCGTGTCGCCGAGGATCGTGCCGACATCATCTTCAAAGGGCTGAAGGATCAGGGTATCTTGATCAAGAACCTCAACGGCGCGCATCCGATGCTGAAGGACTGTCTGCGTGTGACGGTCGGTCGGGCCGAGGAGAATGCCGCCTTTCTCGGTGTCTTAACCAGACTGCTTTAGGGTGCGTGGCAAGGCTCTAGCCGTATCTACGGCGGGCTGCCGGCGCAAGCTTCTAACTTGCGAGTCATTGGGTGCGGAGTCGGTGAGAACCCGGGATCTGGCAAAGACATTGCGGGTCGCCGACGATACCGTCGTTATCGAAATGATTCATCAAAACCGGATCGGAGGAACCCGATGACCGATCATGTCGAGAACCTTATTCTGGAGCACCTGCGGCACATTCGCGCACGAATCGATCAGATGGCCGAAGATACGAGCACCATCAAGCTTCGCTTGTCGTCGCTCGAATCCCAAGTCGCCGGTTTGCACGGCGACAACGCCATTGCGCACCAACGCATGGATCAAATCGAGGGGCGCCTTGGGCGGATCGAGCGGCGGCTCGATCTGCACGAACCTGCCTAAACCGCGCTCAGCGCGGTATGCGATGTTTTGGGATGGGATCGGCGCGCGTAGACTTGACAGCCGCTTGAGCCTGCGCGGTTTAACAGGTCACGAAAAAGCGGCGCCCGACGGAAATTCCACCGATGATCACATGCTGCGTCCGGGATCATGAGTCCGTGTGTGTGATGTGGATCGGGTCGCCCACTTTCAGTCTCAACTCGGCGGCACGCCCCGCGCGCAGCTCGAGCACCTGATCGACCGCTCGCTTGAAGGGGCCGTAGCTCGGACAGGACGCCTTGAGGCAGGGCGGCACCTGCTCGGCCAATGCCACGACCTGACCTTCGTACATGAAAACCAAGTCGAGCGCGACCGGGACGTTCTTCATCCACATCCGGATCGGGCGCGAGGGGTCGGCGGGGAACAGCATTCCGCGATCGTCCGCAAGGGCCGGTCTGAACATGAGGCCGAGTGCGCGCTCCTGCGGCGTGCGTGCGACCTCCAGCAGGATGGTCGCCGAGCCCACCTCGGCCTTCGCCGAGATCGGAAGGTATTGGGCCTCGCTCGCTGGCGCATCCCCGATCGCGAGCGTCATGGCGAGCCAAAGCGCCGCAGCAGCGGCCGGGAGGACGAGATGGAGAGTGCTCGGTCGGGCCATCATGGGGTCATCCGGTTGCGTGATGTCATGGTTAAACCGCGCCCGGCGCGGTATGCGATGTCTTTGGATGGGATCGGCCCCGGCAGACTTGACGACCGCTGGAGCCGCGCGGTTTAAGATATTAAAAATATTCAAATTTAAACCGCGTCCCCGCTAAGGGCCGTGGACAGGCCATAACGTCGAGCTCACCTGAAACTTTAGCATTTCGCTCCGGACGCGGTTTAAATGTACAAAGGTTGCTCTCTCGGTTCCATCATCGCGGGGTTGCTGCTCATGCTCGCTATCCTCAATCCATCCCTCGCGGACGGGGGGCTGATCGACGATTTCTCCCGTGCGGACGGTCTCTCGGCACTGGGTACGCCGTGGCGAGCCGTGACCGATCAGGTCATGGGCGGGCGCTCGGAGGGGGCCATCAAGCGGCGTGTCGTGGATGGGCGGCAGGCGCTTTGTCTCGCCGGCGAGGTCAGTCTGGCGAACAACGGCGGTTTCGTTCAGGCGATGTTGGATCTGACCCCGCCGGGTGGTCCCGAGACCGGGTTGGATGCGAGCACGTTCGACGGGGTTCGGCTCCTGGTGCACGGCAACCGCGAGGTCTACAACCTCCATCTGAAATCCACGGCAACCCTTCTGCCTTGGCAGTCCTATCGCGCGTCCTTCGTCGCCGGACCCGAGTGGCGCGAGGTGCATCTGCCCTTCGAATCGTTCGAGCCGCATCGGCTGGTCCAGCGGCTCGATACACGGCGCCTGACCAAGCTCGGGATCCTGGGTATCGGTCGTGTGTTTCATGCCGATGTCTGTATCGCCGAGGTCGGCTTCTATCGCCAGAAGAGGGAATGATCCTCCCATGACAACCAAGCGGAAATGGCTCCTGACCACTCTGGGTGTGCTCGGCCTGCTGTCCGTCGGCATTCTGATGACCGGGGGCTGGATTCTGGTCGAAGGCGCGGTCCAGGCGACCTCCGGCCGTGATTTTTGTACAACCTGTCATTCCATGGAACCCTTCGCCTTGGCTTACGACCAGGATGTCCATGGCGGGCGCAATCCGCGTGGCCTGAAGGCCGCCTGCGTCGACTGTCATTTGCCCCATGAGAGTCCCGGGCAGTATCTTGCGGCCAAGGTCACGACCGGCATTCGGGACGGGTGGGCTGAGCTGCGATCGGTGTTTCGTGAGCCGGATTGGATCGGTCTCCTCGAGCGTCGCGCCGAATACGTCTACGACTCCGGCTGCATCATGTGTCATGCAGCCCTTGAGGATGCCCCGGCGGAGGACCCGACCACGGCCCTCGCGCATGCGGCCTACTTTCAGGCCGGCTCTAACTTTCGGTGTGTGACCTGCCACGCGCATGTCGGGCACAAGGATCTCATGACCTATTTAAACCGCGTCCAGAGCGATATGCTGACTTCCGATTGAGCTCGGCGTTTGGTGCATCCAAAGCCCTAGCGGGGGACGCGGTTTAAAGTATTCAAAAATATTAAATCCTAAACCGCGTCTCGCCAAGATCGAGGAAGTCCCCGACGCTGAACGCAACGTGAAAATGACGCATTTCGCTCTGGACGCGGTTTAGCGGGCGAGGCGGCTGAGACCTCGCCCGAAGAGCCCGACAACTGATTCGAACGACACGGCGCAAAGGAGACCCCGATGAACGGACACCGCGCGACTGCTGCCCTTCTCGCCACTTTGGCCTTGCCGGCTGCAACGGTCTGCGCCGAGGACGGGAGTCCTGAGGCCGGCCGTCTGGTCTACGAGGCGAAGCTGTGCAATCTCTGTCATATCGTCGCCGGCGTGTCGGGGCCGATGGCCAACCTCGGAGGTTCGCTGGACGGTGTCGGTCAGCGGCGGGACGCGGCTTGGCTCGCGCTCTATTTCACCGATCCAAAGGCAGCCATTCCAAATGCCACCATGCCCGCGGCCAACCTGACCAAGCAGGAACTCGCCGACCTGGTGGCCTATCTGCTTACCCTACGCTGACGCGTGGAGGTCGTCGGAGATGTCGTCGTGGGCATCTCGGGGAATCGGCGTCCAGGCGTCGGCAGGCAAGGGCCGCGGCAGCGGTGTGACCTTCAGGCTCGGCGCCTCGTGTCGCGCGATCAGGACGAGGATCAGGAGCGAGGGCATCACGAACGACAAGAGGCGCAGCGGGGAGCCCTCCGGGGCGCCGAACAGCAGGATCCCCGGACCGATGGCCAGGAGGCCGGCGATCGTCATGAGTCCGAGTGTGCGTCTCGCCAACGCGAACCAGCGCTGCCGCAGCCAGGTCCGGTGAAAGTCGGCGGGCGATGCGCCGAGTGTCGTGACGAGATGTTCCAAGGTCCGTGCGAGCTTGGCTTCCACATCCGGCGTGCGCGCGGGCTCGGTCGCCGGGATGCGCAGATGGGCACGCCAACCCCTGTCGAATGGACGCAATGACCGCCACGCCCATCCCAAGACCGCCAGCAGATCCTCCGATGGACGGATCGCGCGCTGCGGGGTCGAAACGAGCCGGATCTCGGCAGGCATCCCATGCCCGACCTGTGCGTCGAGTTCGATACCGATCCCGTCGACGTCCGTCAAGGCGCGGAGGAAGACGAGACGCACCGCCTCGTTCGAGCCTCCGTCGGTGCCCGGGTCGACCTCGATCCGATAACTGCAGGCCACCCGCACCCCGCCGAGCCTGGGGAATTGACGCCTCGGATCCACCGCATCGACCCGCTCGATCAGGGCCTTCGGGTCCGGCCCGTCGCTGCGCAGGGTCGCCACGCGCCCCGCCGCGTCGGTCAGCGTCCGAGTCAGTCGGAAGTGTTGTCGCCCCGGGTTTTCGAGGACGAGCGTCTCGGTGAGTCCGCCCGGATCACCCCGCGTGCCCGGATATGCGGTTGGTTTGAAACGGATACGGCGCGCCAGTCGGTCGCTCCCGGCGAGATCGACATGCCGCCCCCGACGCGTGAAGGGCTCGGCAAGGGCCAGGATCTCATGATGCGTGAGCGGGATTCGCGCCTGGCGCCGTTCATCTTCGGTCTGCCCTGGCTTAGGGGGCTTGTCCCGCTTGATGAGCGGCGGCCAGAGCGGACGCATCGGCTTCGGCGCGTACATGGCTAAACCGCGCCCCGAGCGAGCCTTGATGTCGCGTTTGAAATGGCCGTCTGGCGGACCCCGCGAGATCCGAGTCGGACACGGTTTAGAACAAAAGAAAATAAAGACTTAAGCCGCGTCGACTGCATCGGTTGTTGGTTCACGCAGGGCGTGCGGACCTGCTCAGCGCGTTTCATGTCACACCGAGACGCGGTTTAACCCTTCATGGAGGAGAAGAACTCGTCGTTGGTCTTGGTCGCCTTGAGCTTGTCGTGCAGGAATTCCATCGCGGCGAGTTCGTCCATCGGGTGCAGGATCTTGCGCAGGATCCACATCTTCTGCAATTCGGCGGGGTTCATCAGCAGCTCTTCGCGGCGCGTACCGGAGCGGTTGATGTTGATGGAAGGGAAGATGCGGCGCTCGGCGATGCGGCGATCCATGTGGATCTCCATGTTGCCGGTGCCCTTGAACTCCTCGTAGATCACATCGTCCATGCGCGAGCCGGTGTCCACAAGCGCGGTGGCCAGGATGGTAAGACTGCCGCCTTCCTCGACGTTGCGCGCGGCACCGAAGAAGCGCTTGGGCCGCTGCAGTGCATTGGCGTCGACACCGCCGGTCAGGACCTTGCCGGAGGAAGGCACGACCGTGTTGTAGGCGCGTGCGAGTCGGGTGATGGAGTCGAGCAGGATGACCACGTCGCGCTTGTGCTCGACCAGGCGCTTGGCCTTCTCGATGACCATCTCGGCAACCTGCACATGGCGTGTCGCGGGCTCGTCGAAGGTCGATGAGATGACCTCGCCGCGCACCGAGCGGGCCATCTCCGTGACCTCTTCCGGGCGCTCGTCGATCAGCAGCACGATCAGGTAGCAGTCCGGGTGATTGTGACCGATCGATTGGGCGATGTTCTGCAACATCATGGTCTTGCCGGCCTTGGGCGGCGAGACGATGAGTCCGCGCTGGCCCTTGCCGATGGGGGCTACCAGATCGATGGTCCGCGCCGTGATGTCCTCGGTGCTGCCGTTGCCGATCTCGAGGGTGAGCCGCTTGTTGGCGAACAGCGGGGTAAAGTTCTCGAAGAGGATCTTCGACTTGGCGTTTTCCGGCCGGTCGAAGTTGATGTCGTTGACCTTGAGCAGTGCGAAATAGCGCTCGCCGTCCTTGGGTGGCCGAATCTTCCCGGAGATGGTGTCGCCGGTGCGCAGTGCGAAGCGGCGGATCTGGCTGGGGGAGACATAGATGTCGTCCGGTCCGGCGAGATAGGAGGCGTCCGCGGATCTCAAGAATCCGAAGCCGTCGGTGAGGATCTCAAGCACCCCATCGCCGTAGATGTCCTCGCCGCGTTTGGCCTGCGCCTTGAGGATGGCGAAGATCAGGTCCTGTTTGCGCGACCGCCCGACGCCTTCGATCTCCATGGACTGGGCCAGTGCGACCAGCTCGGGTACGGGCGCTTTCTTTAATTCGGTTAGGTTCATCACATTTTTTGTCGTCGGCGGAGGTGAGGGGGTGTTCGGCAACGCCCCGGGGCAGGGCCCGTGTTGCGGGGGAACGCGGTTGGGGGTGGTCGCTTTACGGGGACGGGGCGCCTTGGCGGCGGCCCCTCGGGAGTGTCGATCGATGGCCATGGGTGCCGGTATCCGTTCCGGTCCGCGGGACGGCCGGGAGGTTGAACCGGATGCCGTTGTCGATGGCCGTTAGAGGTTGCTGTCGATAAAGGCCGTCAGTTGGGACTTGGACACCGCCCCGACCTTGGTGGCTTCGACCTCGCCCTGACGGAACAGCATCAGGGTCGGGATGCCGCGAATCCCGTAGCGCGGCGGGGTGTTGGGGTTCTCGTCGATGTTGAGCTTCGCGACCTTGATGCGGCCCGCGTACTCCCCGGCGATCTCGTCGAGCACGGGTGCGATCATTTTGCAGGGTCCGCACCAGTCGGCCCAGTAGTCCACGAGCACGGGTTCGAGGGATTTCAGAACCTCGTCTTCGAATGAATCATCGGTCACATGGACGATGCTATCGCTCACTGAAGTGATCTCCCATAGGGTGTTTGCGGCACGGGCGGTTGTTTCGGTATCACGTTCGGCGGATGACGGCGGAGCGGGGTCGCTGGGGCGCGGCGCGAACGGGTCGTGGAGCGGGCGGGCGAATTGGCGTTGGAATGTGCCCTTGAGTAAGATGCTATTTGATCCAAAGCGAAGAGAATTTGCAAGCCTTGCCCACTCCGCGAGGCGCGTAGCTCCAGGGACTCCCCACGTCATGACCGACAAACACCTCACTCAGACCCGCTTCGACAGCTTCGCGCTCGATCAACGGATCATCGACGGACTCGAAGAGGCGGGCTTTACCCGCTGTACCCCGATCCAGGAACAAACCCTGCCGATCGCACTGTCGGGCCGGGACGTTGCCGGTCAGGCCCAGACCGGCACCGGCAAGACCGCTGCCTTTCTGATCGTTCTGATGCAGCGCCTGCTGACCAATCCCGGACCTGCCCCTGTGCAGATCGCACGTCCGCGTGCGCTGATACTAGCCCCGACCCGCGAGCTTGCCGTGCAGATTCACCGGGATACGGAGCTACTTGCCAAGCACACGGGGTTGCGCATCGCCGTGGTCTACGGCGGAGCAGGCTATCAGGAGCAGCGCGATCAGGTTGCCGGCGGCGTCGATATCCTCATCGGCACACCTGGGCGCCTGATCGACTATTTCAAGCAAAAGGTCTTCGACCTGCAGGCGATCGAGGCGGTCGTGCTCGACGAGGCCGATCGCATGTTCGACCTCGGATTCATCAAGGATATCCGCTTCCTGCTCCGGCGGATGCCGCCGCCGGAGAACCGTCAGGGGCTCCTCTTCTCGGCGACACTCTCCTATCGCGTCACCGAGCTCGCCTACGAGCACATGAATCACCCGCAGCTCGTAAAGATCGAGACCGAGACCATCACGGCCGATCGCGTGCGCCAAAGCTGCTATATGACCTCCAACGAGGAGAAGATCGCCTTGCTGCTCGGCCTGGTCCGCGGCTGGGACGATGCGCGCATCATGGTCTTCGTCAACACCAAACGCGAGGCCGATCGCGTCTGGGGTTTTCTCCAGGGCAACGGGATCAACACCGCGGTGCTCTCCGGGGACGTGCCCCAGAAAAAGCGTCTGAAGCTCCTGAAGGACTTCACCGACGGCACGCTCCCGGTGCTGGTCGGCACGGATGTGGCCGCGCGCGGCCTGCACATCCCGGACGTGACCCATGTCGTGAACTACGATCTGCCCGAGGATCCGGAGGACTATGTCCACCGCATCGGGCGAACCGCGCGTGCCGGTGCCGCGGGCGACGCCATCGGCTTCGTCTGCGAGACCTATGCCTTCTGCCTGCCGGACATCGAGGCATTCATCGGCGCGAAGATCCCCGTCGAGCCGGTCGATCCGGCGCTGCTCGCCGAGGTGAATCCGCGCAGCCGGATGCGCCCGGACCGAGAGGATCGGTGCGAGGCGCGGCCTGCACGCGCGCCCCGTGGCGGCGGAGCCGGTGCCGGGCGCGGCGAGCGCCGTCCACGCTCGGGCGGGGAGCGTCGGTCGCCGTCCCGGTCGCCATCGCGGTCGGAGGAGGCGCAGCCGAGGGCGCCGTCCGCGGAGACTCCGGCCGAGACCCCTGTCGCGGCACCTCGCAGACAGCCCGAGATCGCTGCGCTTACGGATCCGTCGGCGGCGGCCCGGTTGGCGGTCAGCGACGCGCCGGTGATCGATAGCCCGGAGGCGGGCGCGCCGCAGACGGAGACCTCGACGGGTGAGCCGAAGAAGCGACGTCGGCGGCGTCGGGCCAAGAAACCGAGCGCAGACGGCACGAATCCGCCGACGCCTGCTCCGGCGCCCGAGCCGGTCGATTGAGCGGCGAAACCGCACCTTGTCACTCGGTCAGTCCGAATGCAGACCCGGAAGCAGATCGCCGAAGTGAGCGATCGCCGGGAAATCGGCGACCTCGCGCCTCGGACCCTTCGAGTCGGGCTCGACGACGGCGATCAACCAGCGAAATCCGAAGTCGTGCGCTGCGCGCAGGACGCTTGTGCTGTCGTCGATGAAGAGGGTCCGCTCCACGTCGAAGGGCTCGATCGCCTGAACCAGCGGCCAAAACCCCGGCGTCTCCTTGGCGACCTTCAAGTCATGCGAGCAGATGACCCGGTCGAAGTGCCCGCCGAGCCGTGTGCGCGAGAGCTTGAGCGCGAGCGCCTTCTGATGGGCGTTGGTGACGAGGACACGGCGCTTGCCGCGCCGTTCGAGTGCCTCCAAAAAGTCAAGCACGTGCGGATGGACGGCAATCAGATGCTCGACCTCCTGCTTGAGCAGGGCGATATCCAGACCGAGCTCGCGGCTCCAGTGATCGACGCAGTACCACTCGAGTGTACCCTCGACGTCGCGATAGCGGGCGAGCAGCTCGGCCTTGGCGACCTCGGGCGCGAGCCCACGGGCTTGCGCGTAGCGCGCGGGGACATGCTCGAGCCAAAAATGATTGTCGAAGTGCAGGTCGAGCAGGGTGCCGTCCATATCCAGGAAGACGGAGTCGATACGATGCCAATCGATCATGCCATGCCCCTTGTCGCCTCGTGTTTCCAGCGTCGCTTCGCAGCGACTTGACCCATCGGAGTTTCGTTCATGCTGCGCAAACCGAAAATACTGGATCGGCGGATCGTCGCCCAGAGCCGCTTGTTCCGGGTGGAGGAGGTCGATCTCGAGTTTGCGAACGGCGCGCGCCGCACCTTCGAGCGCGTGCCCGGGGGCACGGATTCGGTGATGATCGTCCCCATGCTCGACGCCGAAACCGTGCTCCTGATCCGCGAGTACGGTGCCGGCAGCGACCGCTACGAGCTCGGCCTGCCCAAGGGCGTCGTGGAGGCCGGCGAGGATCCCTTGGCCGCCGCCGATCGCGAGATCCAGGAGGAGATCGGCTACGGCGCCCGTGACCTGCGCATCATCAAACGCGTCTCGCTGGTGCCCGGCTATATCGAGCATCATAGTCTCATCGTGCTGGCGCGCGACCTCTATCCCAAGTCGCTCCCCGGCGACGAGCCGGAGCCGATCGAGGTGGTGCCTTGGAGGCTCGACGCGATCGACGCGTTGCTTGCTCGGGAGGACTTCGACGAGGCCCGGTCGGTCGCGGCCCTGTTCATCGCCTTGCGTGTTATGGGTCGCGAGCCTCGACCCTAAACCGCGCCCGACGCGATATGGGTCGTGTGTTGATTTGTCTCGGCCGCGCCGGCTCCGACAACTGTCGGCGCGGGCGCATTTTAAATACTAAAAAATTTTAAATTTTAAACCGCGTCTCCAAGAAGGTCGGAAGAATCCCTGAGCCCGATACAACGTGAAAACGACGCATTTCACTCTGGACGCGGTTTGAACCCCCAACGGAGATCACGCATGTTTCGTTTTTCCGCCGCCTCGGCGATCGTCTTGACACTGGGCCTGCTCGCGGGCGCCCCGACGGTCATCGACGGCGCGAAGGCCCAAGACGTGCCCCCGCCGGATGATTCGGCCTACAGCTTCGACGACTTCCCGCGCGAGGATTTGCTCGAGCATCCGGATTGGTTCAAAACGGGTTTCCTCGATCTTCCCAGCGACCTCGAGGAGGCGATCGCCGACGACAAACAGGGGCTGATCGTCTATTTCGGCCAGAAACATTGTGCCTACTGCCATAAACTTCTGAACGAGAACTTCGGTCTTTCCGATATCCTTGAGTACACGCAGCGTCATTTCGATCTGGTCTCCATCGACGTTTGGGGCGTAGAGGAGGTCACGACGATCGACGGCGCGGTGATGACCGAGCGTGAGTTCTCCATCCGCGAGGACACCAATTTCACCCCCTCTCTGCTCTTCTACGACGCCGAAGGCAAGCTCGCCCTGCGCTTGCGCGGCTATTATCCGCCCTATCAGTTCCGTGCCGCGCTCGAGTATGTCGCCGACGGGCACTACACCCGCGAGACCTTTCGGGATTATCTCGCCCGCGGCGAGAACCGCATGGTGTTCGAGCCGGAGGACCTGAACGAGCAGCCCTTCTTCGCGAAGCCCCCGTACAACCTGGATCGACGCTTCCCGAGCGAGCGCCCGCTCGCCGTCTTCTTCGAGCAAGGCGATTGCCATGCCTGCGACGTGCTGCACGGCCAAGCCCTGAAGGAGCCCGCGATTACGCGCTATTTCGGTAACTTCGACAGCGTCCAGCTCGACATGTGGTCCGAGACGCCCGTCGTTACGCCCTCCGGGGAGCGCACCACGGCACGCGCGTGGGCCGAACAGCTCGGACTTTTCTATGCCCCGTCGATCCTCTTCTTCGATGAGCGCGGCAACGAACTGATCCGGGTCGACTCGGTCGTGCGCTTCTACCGACTGCGCAACGTTTTGAACTACATCAGCAGCAAGGCGTACTTGACCGAGAGTTTCGGCGAGTGGCGGCTGTCCGAGGCCCTTTGAACCGCGGTTGAACCGCGTCCGGTGCGACATGGACGGCGCGGGGTTTGCCTGGATATTGTGGATACCGACAGGCGTCCGAGTCGACGCGGTTCAAGACGATAAAAATTTTAATGACTTAAGCCGCGTCAGGGATAAGACCTTTGGTGCACTTGAGGGTGCGGACCTGAGCCGGACATCAACATATCGCTCGGACGCGGCTTAATACGAGGTCGCCGTCGAGCGCCGTTTTCTGGTATTTTTGCGCAGTGCAGCATTCGGGGGCGTTCGCCGTGCCGAATCATCAAATCACTCGATCGGGTCGCTCGACCCCGTCCAGCCTGTTTCGCGCAAGAGGAAGATCCATGCAAAGCGTCTACATCGCCGGTGCCGGTTCCGGCAGCGGTAAGTCCGTGGTTGTTCTGGGCTTCATGGAGATGCTCTATGCCATCAATCGGAAGGTGGGGTTCTTTCGCCCGATCGTCTCCAAGGGCGTCGAGCAGGACAACCTGACCACACTCATCCGCAGCCGTTACGACCTTCCCTTCTCTCCGGAGATGCTCTACGGCTGTACGGCGGAAACCGCCAGTCATCTGGTTGCAGCCGGTCAGTATGACGAACTACTCAAGATGATCTTGAATAAATTCAAGATGCTGGAAGAGAGCTGCGAACTGGTCGTCTGCGCCGGAACCGATTTCGACGGCCTCGTGCCCTCCCTGGAGTTCGACTTCAACGCCGACCTGGCCAACAACCTCGGCTGCAACGTCGTGGTCGTGGTGAAAGGCTTCGGGCGCAGCCCGGAGGAGGCGCTCGAGGCGCTCTACATGGCCCACGAGTCGATGCGTAATCGCGGCGGAGACTTCCTTGCGAGCGTCATCAACGGGGTCGACCCGGAACATGTCGAGACGGTCAAGGCCCGTGCCCGCAAGCTCTTGCCGGAGCGCGAGAACGTCTACGTGCTGCCGCGCCAGGCCGCACTGGGCATGCCGACCGTCGGCGAGATCCGCCAGGCCCTGGACTGCGAATGTCTCTGCGGCGACGGCGACGCGATGAACCAGGTCGTCTCCAACTACAAGATCGCGGCCATGGAGGTCCCGGATTTCTTGAGCTACATCGAGGACGGCTGTCTCATCATCACCGCCGGCGACCGCTCGGACATCATCCTCGCGAGTCTCGCGGCCGACGTCTCCTCGTCCTTCCCGCGTGTGGCCGGGCTGCTCCTGACCGGCGGACTGCAGCCGGCGGAGAACGTCCAGCGTCTGCTCGAGGGTCTGCGCCGCACCAAGGTCTCGATCCTGCGGGTGCCGACCGACACCTTCACGACGGCCATGCGGGTGAACGGCATCGAGGCGACCATCCTCCCCGGTGACGAACGCAAGATCGCGGCCGGCCTCGGTCTCTTCGAAGGCCATGTGGACATCGAAGAGCTTCGCGCTCGGATCGCGGTGCGACACTCCGACCGCACCACGCCGCTGATGTTCGAGTACGAGCTGGTGCGACGCGCCAAGTCGCGTCGTCAGCGCATTGTGCTGCCCGAGGGCACCGACGAGAGGATCCTGCGGGCGGCGGAGATCCTCACGCTGCGCCAGGTCGTGGACCTTACCTTGCTCGGCGACCCCGAGAAGATCCGCCGTCGGATCGGCGAGCTGGGGCTCAAGCTGGATGACATCCCCATCATCGACCCGATCACCGCCCCGGATCGCGAGCGCTATGCGCAAACCTATTTCGAGCTGCGCAAGCACAAGTGCATCTCCGAGCAGATGGCACGCGACGCACTCGAGGACGTGAGCTATTTCGGCACCATGATGGTCCACACGGGCGACGCCGACGGCATGGTTTCGGGCGCCGTACACACCACCCAGCACACCATCCGACCGGCGTTCGAGATCATCAAGACCAAGCCGGGGGTGAAGCTTGTCTCCAGCGTCTTCTTCATGTGTCTCGCCGATCGGGTCTTGGTTTACGGCGACTGTGCCGTGAACCCGAACCCGACATCGGAAGATCTGGCAGACATCGCCATCACCTCCGCCGGGACGGCAGCCGCGTTCGGGATCGAGCCGCGTGTGGCCATGCTCTCCTATTCCAGCGGCAGCTCGGGAAAGGGCGCGGATGTGGAGCGGGTGCGCGAGGCGGTGCGGATCGCACGCGAGCGTCGTCCCGATCTCAAGCTGGAAGGTCCGATCCAGTACGATGCGGCGGTCGACATCGGGGTGGCGCGCTCGAAGATGCCCGAGAGCGAGGTCGCCGGTCGCGCGACCGTCTTCGTCTTTCCGGATCTCAATACCGGCAACAACACCTACAAGGCGGTCCAGCGCAGCGCCAATGCTGTGGCGATCGGCCCGGTGCTGCAGGGCCTGAAGAAGCCCGTCAACGATCTGAGTCGCGGCTGCACCGTGACAGACATCGTCAATACGGTGACGATCACCGCGATTCAGGCACAGAACGATCACGCCCTCGCCGCGGCGCAAGCCGATGCCGACGCCCACGTGACTCGGGACTGATCAGGAGACTCAGGTGAAGGTACTCGTCCTCAATTCAGGCAGCTCGTCGATCAAATATCAGCTCTTCCTCAGCGAGGATTGGGTTGCCCTCGCCTCGGGCTCGGTCTCGCGCATCGGAGAGCCCGAGGGCGAAATCAAGGAGGAGTGGTTGGATGCATCGGGGATCCGGCAGTCGGGTCGCGCCCGGGTGCCGATCCCGACCCATCAGGACGGCATCGATCGCATCGTCAAGGCCCTGCACGAGACGAGGGTCCTGGGCGACGTCTCGGAGCTGGCCGTCATCGGTCATCGCGTCGTCCACGGCGGGGAGCATTTCAAGCGCCCGACCATCGTCGATGATGCCGTCGTCGATGCCATTCGCGACGTGGTGCCCCTCGCGCCGCTGCACAATCCGGCCCACCTCGCCGGCATCGAGGTCGCCCGACGGCTCTTCCCGACGGTCCCCTCAGTCGCCGTCTTCGATACCGCCTACCATCAGACGATGCCGCGGACGTCCTATCGCTACGCGATTCCGGAGTGGCTGTATCGGGAGCACAGGATTCGCCGCTACGGCTTTCACGGCACCTCGCACTTCTATGTCGCCAAGCGCGCCGCGGCTCTTCTCGGCCGGCCTTTGGAGAGCTGCAACCTGATCACGTTGCATCTGGGCAACGGCTCGAGCGCGACGGCGATCCGCGACGGCAAGAGCGTGGATACCTCGATGGGACTCACCCCGCTGGAGGGTCTCGTCATGGGCACGCGCTGCGGTGACATCGATCCGGCCGTGCTCTTTTATCTTGCCAAGAACCTCGGCATGGAGATCGATGCGATCGAGGATCTGCTCAATCGTCAGAGCGGTCTGCTGGGAATCAGCGGGGTGAACGACATGCGCGAGATCGATCGTCTGGCCGAGGAAGGCAACGACGGTGCGGAGCTTGCTATCGGCATCACGGCCCATCGGATCAAGAAATACATCGGCGCTTATTACGCCGAACTCGGCCGGGTCGACGCCGTCGTCTTCACGGGCGGTATCGGTGAGAACGCCGCGGAGATTCGCTGTCGTGCCTGCGAGGGTCTGGAGAACCTCGGGATCAAGATGGACGACATCGCCAACTATGCGCCCGAAGAGCGCGGCGAGCGCTGCATCAGCACGCCGGAGAGTGCAGTGCAGGTGCTGGTGATTCCCACCAACGAGGAGCTGGAGATCGCGCAGCAGTCGCTCGAGGCGGCAGTCGAAGCCGGCGGCGGCTAAGGCGCCGGCGGCAGAGGCGGCGCAAAGCGGGCGCTGGAGACCCGCGCCCCAATCCGGGATAATCTCGCGGGCTCGTATACCTATAACAACGATCGCCTTGGGAGATGACGATGTCCGGTTCCAATTCCGCGTTGGTGCGTCCGATTGCCTGGGTTTTGTTGGTCGCTTTGATCGGTGTCTATCTGCTGTACGACTGGTACTCAGGTCAATTGTCGGCGCAGTTGGATCAGAAGGACGTCCGTATCGCCGAGGCGGATGCACGGATCAAGGATCGGGAAGCGCGGATCGTTCCGCTGGAAAGCGAGATTGCGGCACTTCAAGAGCGTATCCGGGAGCTGACGGATCTGCATTCGGGGGAGCGCCGCCAGTTGCAGGAGCTGATCTCCGCTGCCGAGCAGGACAAGGCCGCACTCAGGGAGGCGATCGAGACGCTCCGCCAAACCGATGCGAGCGTGCTTGCCGAGGAGCAGGCGAAGACGGCTGCGGCGCTCGAAGAGCGTGACCGTGGCATTGCGGCCTATCAGGAGCTCCAGGTTCAGTACGACGCGGCGCTGGCCAACGCCGAGAGCCTGAAGAAGGATTTGACCGGCCTCCAACGGGTGATCGCCGAGTCGACCGCCGAGCATCGCGAGCAGATCGAGCTGCTTGAGCGCCACCTCAACGAGCGCGTGAGTCTGGCAAAGGCGACTCCCAAGGACGAGGAGCTGATGCGCGCTGCACAGGCCGCCGGCCTGTTGCCCGCGGCACCCGGAGGCGGGGAAGACACGCGTGCGCTGACGGCGCGTTTGGCCGAGGCCCAGGACGCACTCCATACCCTGCAGGCCGAATCCGATGCCGCCCGCAGCGCCCACGAGATGCAGCTCTCGGCCCTTGAGGGCGAGCTGAAGGAGGCACGCACTGCGCTTGCCGAGCAGTCGCAACAGGCCCCGTCTGCAGATGCCGTCACGCAGATGCAGGAGCGTTTGGCGCTGGCCGAGGCCGAGCTGGCAAAGGTCAAGGCCGATGCCGCGACATTGCAGGAGGCCGGAACGGCCTCCGCGGATCAGTTGGCCGACGCAGAGACTCGGATCGCCGCCCTGGCCGAGCAGCTTGCACGCGAGCAGGTCGCCAAGGCGACCGTTGCGAACGAGAAGGAAAACACGGCTGCCGAGCTCGAGGCCGAGCTCGCCCGCGCCAAGACCGAGCTGGCCGATCTTCGCGCCGAGCTCGGCGCCGTGAGTGCTGCTGCCGAGGATATCGGCGAGAAGGCCGTGGCCGAGGCCCGCTCGCGGATCGCGATCTTGGAAAAGGCCATCGAGGAGGAGCGCACCGCCTCGGAGCGGTTGCAGTCTGCCGCGCGTGAAGAGGCCGCTGCAGCGGTGGCCGGCTTGCGTGACCTCTACCGGCGTTTTTCCGAGCTGGGCGGCACGCACACCGATCGTGGCATGTTGCTGAAGCTTGCCGACACCGAGCTGCGGTTCCAGCCCGGCATGGCGACCTTGCCGAACGACGATCTGCCGAGCCTGGATCGGATCGCCGGGCTGCTCGCCGAGCACCCCGACCTGCGTATTCGTATCGAGGGTCATACCGACAGCTCGGGCGACGAAGAGACAAACCTCGCCCTGTCGCTGCAGCGTGCCGAGGCCGTCAAGCAGGCGCTCGTCGAGCGCGGCGTCGACAGCGCGCGGCTGAGCGCCGAGGGACTGGGTCCGGCGCGCGCGATCGCGGACAATACAACGCCCACGGGGCGGGCGCAGAATCGTCGGGTCGAGGTCTATGTCATCGAGGGGTGACCCGGTCGCGCCGCAGCCCCGACGCGGCTCGTCGGTCGCAGGCCAGGCGTTGCAGCCCCCGAGCGAGACCGGGTGACGGAGCCTGCCGTCTCGCGCTTGCCGTCAGCCGGCCGGGCGGACGGTTGGCGCGCCCGACTTGAGCTCGCAATCGCTCCGCGTGCCGGGCGCAGCCGGGTCGTGGACAGGCGACGGGTCGGCCCCTTGACCATCCAGCGCCCCTTCTATCCCGAGGGTGCCCCCTGTCATCTCTATCTCCTGCATCCACCGGGCGGCGTGGTCGGAGGCGACCGGCTGGAGCTTCAGGTCCGGGTGGCGAGCGGTGCGCACGCCTTGGTGACGGCGCCGGGGGCCACGAAACTCTATCGCAGTGCCGGTCCACTCGCGCTGCAGAACCAGCATCTGGCCGTGGCTGCGGGCGGCGTTCTCGAATGGTTTCCGCATGAGAACATCTTCTTCCCCGGCGCCTTGTGCGGTCTGAGCACGCAGATCGCGCTGGCGGGCGACGCCCGTTTTATCGGTTGGGAGATCCACTGTCTCGGACGTCCGGCGATCGGGGAGCGCTTCGTCGTGGGGCGAGCCGAGATCGCCATGAACCTGTCGCGCGACGATCGCCCGGTTTTCACCGATCGGCTGCGCGTGGCGGGCCTGTCGAGCCTCGACGGGGCCGCCGGCTTGCGCGGGTTCCCGGTCTGCGCCACCTTTGTCGCCACCGGAGCCCGTGCCGACGCGCTCGACGCTGCTCGGCATCGTCTGAGCGAGGTCGCGCCTTCTCCGGTCGGTGCGACCCTGATCGATGACCTTTTGGTAGTCCGGGCGCTTGCGCCCGAGGTTGAGCCGGTCAGTCGTCTGTTCAGACATCTCTGGTCCGATCTGCGCCCCGGTCTTTTGGGTTTGGATGCATCGATACCCCGGATCTGGGCGACCTGAACCGCGTCCGGTACGGTCTGCAATCCTCGGCCTGTGCTCGATCTTGCGTGAGTCGATCCACGCAACGCCCGACGCGCTTTAGAATAGAATGATGGGGTTGCGCTGAATCCGCGACCAAGCCCGTCTATCATTGTGTCTACAGACAGCGACGACCAGGAGCCGATCATGGACCTTAGCCCCCGAGAGAAGGATAAGCTGCTGCTCTTTACGGCCGGACTGCTCGCCGAGCGCCGCAGGGCGCGAGGTGTGCGGCTGAACTATCCCGAGGCGATCGCCTACATCAGTTGCGCCATCCTAGAGGGTGCGCGCGACGGCCGCACGGTGGCCGAGTTGATGGATTACGGTCGCACCCTCTTGACCCGCGAAGATGTGATGGACGGCATCCCCGAGATGATCGAGGACATCCAGGTCGAGGCGACCTTCCCGGACGGAACCAAGCTGGTCACGGTCCACGATCCGATCGTCTGATGAACCGCGTCCGGTAGGACATGGCTTGTCCGCGTTCGGGATCGACCTAGAAGCGACTCACGACCGTCGTCGCTGACGCGGTTCATGTGTTTTTGGACTTGATATTTTTAATGTCCTAAACCGCGCCGACTCCAACGGTCATCAAGTCTGCCGGGGCCGATCCCATCCAAAAACATCGCATACCGCGCCCGGCGCGGTTTAGGTAGGAGTAGGCCCATGATTCCAGGTGAGATCATCACGGTTCCGGGCGATATCGAGCTGAACGTCGGCAGGCCCGGAGTGACCATCCAGGTCGCCAACACCGGTGACCGTCCGATCCAGGTCGGCTCGCACTATCACTTCTTCGAGACCAATGCGGCACTCGCCTTCGATCGGGAGCAGACCCGAGGCCGGCGGCTCGACATCCCCGCAGGCACGGCCGTGCGCTTCGAGCCCGGCCAGTCCCGCACCGTGACCCTGGTCCCTTATGCCGGAGACCGTGTCGTGTATGGCTTCAACGCCCAAGTGATGGGAGTGCTCGACGGAGATCAGTCATGAGCAAGATCAGCAGGGCGGCCTACGCCTCAATGTACGGCCCGACCGTCGGGGATCGGGTGCGTCTGGGCGACACCGAGCTCTTCATCCAGGTCGAGGAGGATCGCACCTGTTACGGCGACGAGGTGACGTTCGGCGGCGGCAAGGTGATCCGCGACGGGATGGGTCAGTGCCAGCGTCAGGCCGACGAGGTGGTGGATCTGGTCATCACCAACGCCCTGATCCTGGATCATTGGGGCATTGTGAAGGCCGATATCGGCATCAAAAAGGGCCGTATCGTCGGAATCGGAAAGGCCGGCAATCCGGACACCCAGGCGGGCGTGGACATCCTGATCGGGCCGGGGACCGAGGTCATTGCCGGCGAGGGGCAGATCATCACAGCCGGGGGAATCGACGCCCACATCCACTTCATCTGCCCTCAGCAGATCGAAGAGGCGCTGATGTCGGGTGTGACGACCATGCTGGGCGGCGGCACGGGACCGGCGACCGGCACCAATGCCACGACCTGCACGCCCGGGCCCTGGAACATCCGGCGCATGCTCCAGGCCGCCGAGGCCCTGCCGGTGAATCTCGGGTTCCTCGGCAAAGGCAACGGCAGTTTGCCGAATGCCCTTGAGGAGCAGGTGCGCGCCGGTGCCATGGGGCTCAAACTGCACGAGGATTGGGGCACGACACCGGCCGCGATCGACTGCTGTCTCGGGGTTGCCGAGAAGATGGACGTGCAGGTCGCGATCCACACCGACACGCTCAACGAGTCCGGCTTCGTCGAGGACACCATCGCCGCCTTCAAGGACCGCTGCATCCACACCTATCACACCGAGGGCGCGGGCGGCGGCCATGCCCCGGACATCATCAAGGCGGCGGGTTTGCCGAATGTCCTGCCCTCTTCGACCAATCCGACCCGACCCTACACCGTCAACACGGTCGACGAACATCTGGACATGCTGATGGTCTGCCACCACCTGTCCCCGTCGATCCCGGAGGACGTGGCCTTTGCCGAGTCGCGCATCCGTCGCGAGACCATCGCGGCCGAGGACATCCTGCACGATCTGGGCGCCTTCTCCATGATCGCCTCGGACTCCCAGGCGATGGGCCGCGTCGGCGAGGTCATCTGCCGCACCTGGCAAACGGCGCATAAGATGAAGGTCCAGCGCGGCGCGCTCCCCGGCGATCCGGCCGAGCACGACAACTTCCGGGCCAAACGCTACATCGCCAAGTACACCATCAACCCGGCGATCACCCACGGCATCGCGCACGAGGTCGGCTCGGTGGAGGTCGGCAAGCTCGCGGATCTGGTGCTCTGGCGGCCCGCCTTCTTCGGGGCCAAACCCAGTCTCATCATCAAGGGTGGCCTGATCGCGGCGGCCGCGATGGGCGACCCCAATGCATCCATCCCGACACCCCAGCCGGTCCATTATCGGCCCATGTTCGGTGCCTTCGGCGGCGCATTGGGCGCGACCTGCATGACCTTCCTCTCGCAATGGGCCTTGGAGGCCGGGGAGCCGCAGCGGCTGGATCTCAAGCGCTTGGTCGGGGTTACCCGCGACAGTCGGCTGGTACGCAAGTGCAACATGATCCATAACGACTATCAGCCGACCATCGAGGTGGATCCGCAGACCTACCAGGTTCGGGCCGACGGCCAGCTGTTGACCTGCGAGCCTGCCGGTGTGTTGCCGCTCGCTCAGCGATACTTTTTGTTTTAAACCGCGCCCGGCGCGGTATGCGATGTTTTTGGACGGGATTGGCCCCGGCAGACTTGACGACCGCTGGCGCTGGCGCGGTTTCAGCCTGATGCGCTCCGGCGCTCGCATCGTCGAGGGTGTCCATGTGCGCCCGGCGACACCTCCGATCGGAGCGGTCGGGTGGACAAGCGCCGTAGGGTGGACAAGCGCAGCGCAGTCCACCAGCGCCGGCGCCGGCATTAGGTGGACTTCGCTCTCGCTCGTCCACCCCACGGGCCGGTCTTAAAAACAACACCCGCTCGGTCCATCCCTCCGAGGGTCTGATTCGGTTATTCTATCGTCCCGACGACGCGTCCCCGCGCGTGCGCCACCTGCCTTGCCGGCTTTTCCCCTGCAGATCCGACCGATACTCCAATGAAGTCCCTATGAAACAGGCCATCACCGATTTGATCCGCACGGCTCTGGCGAGCCTCGTCGAGGCGCCGACGGGCGACGCAGGCGGATTGCCCGAGCCCCAACTGGACCGGACCAAGGACACCTCTCACGGCGACTTTGCCACCAACGTCGCGATGGTGCTCGCCAAGCGACTCGGCGCGAAGCCGCGCGAGGTCGCGCAACGCCTGGTGGATGCCTTGCCCGCCTCCCCGCTGATCGCGCGCGTGGAGATCGCCGGGCCGGGCTTCATCAACTTCTTCCTCGCCGAGGACGCCTATCGTCGGCTGATCCCCGAGATCCTGAGCGCTGGCCCCGCCTTCGGACTGAGCCGAATCGGTGCCGGGCGGCGCGTGCAGGTGGAGTTCGTCTCGGCCAATCCGACCGGACCCCTGCATGTGGGGCACGGCCGCGGGGCCGCCTACGGGGCGGTCGTCGCCGATCTGCTCGCGGCGGTCGGCTTCGATGTCCACCGCGAGTATTACGTCAATGACGCCGGGCGACAGATGGACATCCTCGCAAGCTCCGTCTGGCTGAGATATCTCGAGCTGTGCGGCGAGGAGCTGACCTTCCCGAGCAACGGCTACAAAGGCGACTATGTTTGGGACATCGCCGCGACGCTGCATCGCGAGCATGGCGACGCCTATCGGGTGGATGCCGCCACGGTCTTTGCCGGCCTGCCGCCCGATGCGCTGCCTGACGGACACGACGGCGGCGACAAAGAGGCCCATATCGACGGGGTCATCGCCGCGGCGAAACGGCTACTCGGCGACAACCGCTACCGTTATGTCTTCGAGCTGGGGCTGAACACCATCCTCGACGATATCCGCGATGACCTTGCAGGATTCGGTGTCGAGTATCAGGAGTGGTATTCGGAACGCACGCTCGCCGAGAGCGGGGCCGTCACCCGGGCCATCGAGCGTCTGCGCGAAGCCGGTCATGTCTACGAGCAAAACGGCGCACTCTGGTTCCGCTCCAGTGCCTTCGGCGACGAGAAGGATCGGGTGGTGGTGCGCGAGAACGGTCAGAGCACCTATTTCGCCTCCGACATCGCCTATCACATGGACAAGCTCGAGCGTGGCTTCGAGCGCGTCATCGACATCTGGGGCGCGGATCACCACGGCTATGTCCCGCGCGTGAAGGCGGCGCTCCAGGCCATGGGCGACGATGTCGAGCGCCTCGAGGTGCTCTTGGTGCAGTTCGCGATCCTCTATCGCGGCGGCGAGAAGGCGCAGATGTCGACCCGTTCCGGCGAGTTCGTGACCCTGCGCCAGTTGCGCAAGGAGGTCGGGCGCGATGCCGCGCGCTTCTTCTACGTCATGCGCCGTTGCGAGCAGCACCTGGATTTCGACTTGGATCTGGCCAAGTCCGAGTCTTCCGATAACCCGGTCTATTACGTCCAATACGCCCACGCCCGTGTGTGCAGTGTGTTGCGGCAGGCCGCGGAGAAGGGCATGCCGGTCGAGCCGAGCACGGGTGTCGAGAATCTGGAGCGCTTGACCGAGTCGCATGAGCTGGCGCTGCAACGCACCCTGGCGCGTTATCCCGAGGTGGTCGAGGCGGCGGCGCTCAAGGCCGAGCCGCACCTGCTGACGCATTATCTGCGCGAGCTGGCGAACGAGCTGCACACCTACTACAACGCCCACCAGTTCCTGGTCGCGGACGCGGCCCTGCGCGATGCACGCATCAAGCTGATCTTGGCGGTACGCGAGGTGCTGCGCAACGGGTTGGGTCTGCTCGGCGTCTCCGCCCCGGAGGCCATGTGAGATGAGCAAGGATTATCGGCGGGCCAGCCTCGCGCGGGCGACGCCGCGGCGCGGCAAACAGGGTTCTTCCTGTCTGTGGTCGTTCCTGCTCGGCGGCATGCTGGGCGCCTTCGGGGTCGGTCTCTATTGGACCCAGAATCCGGACGCCATGCAGACACCGCCCGCGTCCTTGCCGGCCAAGGTGGAGCGGCCGGCGGCGGCGCCTCCGAGTTTCGAGTTTCCCGACCTGTTGCGCGACACCGAGGTCGATATCGCGCCCCCGCCGCCACCCCCGCCCGCGGCCCCGCGTCCCGAGCCACGGACCGCGGTCGAGCCACGGACCGCGGTCGATTCGGCGCAGCCCGCGCCGGTCACGGCCCCTGCAGTGCCGACCTCCACGACCGGCAAGGGCTTCCTGGTTCAGGTCGGATCCTTCAGGCGCGCGAGCGATGCCGAGCGACTGAAGGCGGAGCTTGCGCTCCTCGGGATCTCCAGTCGGGTGGAGGTGGCGACCATCCCGAGCGGGGAGACCTTTCATCGTGTCCGCACCGGCCCCTATGCCGATCGGGCTGCCGTCGACAAGGTTCGTGATCTGCTCAAACGCAACGGCAAGGAGGCGATGACGATCCCGATCAAGTGACCCCGACAGCCGGCGCCGATCACAGGGTGCCGGCCGCGGCTTCGCGTTCCCTGCCGCGCGGACCTAGCCCAGCTCGGGTGTCTCGCCGGAGGCGACATAGACCGCCCGCTCGGCCACGTTGGTTGCCCGATCCGCAACCCGCTCGTAGTTGTGGACGATCCACAGCAGATAGGTCCCGGTCGCGGCGAAATCAGGATCGGCACGCATCATCGTCAGCACCCGCTCGATCACCGCCTGCTCGTTGCGGTCGACCTGATCCTCGCGCGCGATGCTCGCCCGTGCGCTCTGCTCGTCGCTTCCGCAGGTAAAGGCTTCCAGTGTCTCGCCAAGCATGGCGATTGCATCCGCGGCGACCTCGACGATGGCCTCGACCGATTCGCTCGGGAACCGCGTTTCCCCGGCTCTGCGCAGGATACGTGCGACATCCGCGGCATAATCCCCGATACGCTCGAGCTCCGAGACCAGCTCCATGCAGGCCCCGATGGCGCGCAGATCCGCACCGGCCGGCTTGTAGGCCGCCAGTGTTACCAGGCATTCCTGCTCGAGCACACGCCGCTGCTGATTGATCTGCGTGTCCCCTTCGATGATGCGCTCGGCCAGCTCGAGGTCGTGTCGGCTCAGGCAGGTCACGGATTGGTTCAAGGCGTTGATGACCATCTGGCCCAAGTCGCCGACCGCGGTCTGAAGCTGCGCGCGCCGGCGCTGCACCAGATTGATGTTCTCGCTCATCTCGTCGTCCCCTGTCTCTTGTGTTGATGCTGTCGAAAGCTCGACGGCTTCGGCGCGGGCTCGGTATAACATAAGGACGCCGACCCGCCTAGATTGAAATCCAACGCGCCACCCGGTAGGACCCTCATGACCGACAGAGAAGACGCACCCGCCTCGACGACGATCTGCGTGACCCGTCACGGGGAAACGGACTGGAACATCACCGGTGTCCTGCAGGGATGGATCGATGTGCCACTCAACGACAACGGCCGGAAACAGGCCTTCGAGATGGCCGATGCCTTCAAGGACGCCGGCTTTTCGCAGGTGTGGACCAGTCCCCTGAGCAGGGCGTCGGAGACCGCGCGGATCGTCGCCGAGGTCTTGAAACTCCCCTTCCCGGTCCACTCCGAAGGTTTGAAGGAACGGAACTTCGGCCGCGTTCAGGGGATGACCAAGCAGGATTTGTCCGTCCTTCACCCCGGCCTGCATGCGGACATCATGCGCAGAGACCCTGCTTGCCATTTCGACGCAGGAGAGTCGCCGGACCAGTTCGCCGACCGCATCGTCGCGGCCCTGCATGAGATTGCACGACGGCATCCGGGGGAGCGCGTCCTTGCCATGACCCACGGGTGGGTCATGGATGTGATCACCCGGCATGTCCGACAGTTACCGCGGACACTGGTACTGGATATGAAGCGCAAGAACGGGGAGTCGCTTTGGCTTGCGGTGACGGAGGGATCGGTCTGCTCGGTCTGCGATACCGGTGACGGGATGCAGGCACCGAGCGGTTCGGGTGATGGAGTTTGATCGGTGTCGGTGCGCGGTTAAACCGCGCCCGGTGCCGTATGCGTCATGTGTTGGAATGGCTTGGCCGCGCCAGCTCCGACGACTGTCGGAGCTGGCGCGGTTTAAGTTATTAAGAAAATTAACAGTAACGCGATGCGAGCTCCTCCGGTCCGACCGCTTTGCTGAAGAAATAGCCCTGCGCTTCGTCGCAGCCCTCGCGAATCAGAAGCTCGGCTTGCGCGGCTGTTTCGACGCCTTCGGCGAGAACGGCCAAACCGAGACTGCGTGCCAGACCGATGACGGCTTGTACGATGGCTTCATCGTCGCTCCGGGTCATCAGCCGCTCGATGAAGGAGCGGTCGATCTTCAGGCGTCGAATCGCGAGGTGCTTGATGCAGGCCAGCGAAGAGCAGCCGGTACCGAAGTCGTCCACCGCCAGACCGATGCCGAGTCCGCCGAGCCGCTCCAGATTGGCGATCGTGCCGGTGGGGCTGCCCATGAGCGATGCCTCGGTCAGCTCCAGCTCCAAACGTCGTGGGTCGAGATCCGTTCGCGCCAGGATCGACTCAATCTGCTCCGGCACGTCGTCGCCCTGAATCCTGTGCACGGAAAGATTGACGGCGAGTCGGGGTACCGTGAATCCACCCCGATCCCAGGCGGCCACCTGTGCACAGGCGTGCTCGAGGACCCAAAGATCCAATTGATCGATCACCCCGATGTCGTGCGCCAAGGGTAGAAAATGGCCGGGAGATAGCAGGCCGAGCCTCGGATGGTCCCAGCGGCATAAGACCTCGACGCCGCACAGTTCGCCGCCGGGCAGGCTGACTTGGGGCTGATACTCGAGCATCAGCTCGTTGTGCAGGAGCGCGTTTCGCAGCTCCTGCTCCAGGCGCAGGCGCTCCGCGGCCCCTTCCGACATCTCCGGATCGAAGAATCGGAAACCGTTGCGGCCGGCCGCCTTGGCGCGGTACATGGCGATATCGGCGTGACGAATGAGGGTGTCGGCATCGGCTCCGTCGAGCGGATAGATGCCGATTCCGATACTCAAGCTGAGGAAGAGTTCGCGACCCTCCACGTCGAAGGGTGTGGCGAAGAGATCGAGCAGACGTTTTGCGAGGATCGCCGCGTCGTTGGGCTCTTGAACGTCCTCGGAGATGACGACGAACTCGTCGCCCCCCAAGCGTGCGACGGTGTCGCTTGCCCGCACGGATTGCATCAAGCGCGCGGCGACCTGTTTGAGCAAGAGGTCGCCGACCGGGTGCCCGAGGGTGTCGTTGACGGTTTTGAAACGGTCCAGATCAAGGAAGAGCAGTGCCGTCTCGCCGCCGCGCCGAATCGTGCGGGGGATCGCCTCCTCCAAGCGCTGGCGGAATAGACTCCGATTCGGGAGTCCCGTGAGGGCGTCGTGCTGGGCGAGAAAGTGGAGCTGCTCGCGCGAACGCTTCAGCTCGGTGATGTCGCGATTCACACCTCTGCGCCCGAGGAAGTCTCCCGATTCGCCGAAGACGGGGGTACAGGAATGCTCGATCCAATGTTCATGGCCATCAAGGTGGCGGATCCGCAGCTCCAGCGGCGCGATACCCCCCGACTCGTCGCCGAGATGGGCCTCGAGGTGGCGCTCCCAGTGGCGGCGATCGTCCGGATGCAGCAGGCGGCGGAAGAGGTCCGCATCCGCGACGAATGCCGCCGACGGATAGCCGGTGAGGCGGGTGCAGGCCGGCGAAACATAGCGATAACGCCCGTCCGGCCCGATCCAGTATTCCCAATCAGAGCTGAATTCGGCGATCACGCGATAGCGCTCGCGACTCTCGCGGAGTGCCTCGCGTTGCAGGACGGCCTCGGTGCGGTCGACGACGGCACAGAGGAGGCGACGCCCTTCATCCTCCTCGCTCGGCAGCGCAACCATGTGGAGATCGCCGATGAAGACCTCGTTGCGCTTGGTTCGAAACCGCAGCTCGTGCAGATCGATCGGCTCGTCCGGGCGCAGTTGCGAGAGCGCCTGAATGACCGGTCCGCGGTGGGGCTCGTCGATCAGACGGACAAAGAAATACTGATGGAAGGCGGTGTCGCGCAGCCCGAAGAGCCGCCGTGCCTCCTCGTTGGCCTCTTTGACGAGCCCCTGCCCGTCCACGACGAGCTCGGGCATGGGCAGGCTGTTGAAGAAGGCCATGAAGCGACTCAGGGCGCCCTGGGTCTGATGGTAGCTGCGCTGCAGCTCCTCGTTCTGGATCTCCAGCTCGGCCTGATAAATACGCAGGCTTTCCACCAGAGCGGCTTGGTCGACGTCCTTGCCCACAAGGAGTTTTTCGGCCAAATCGAAGCGACCCTGCCGCAGCGCCAGAAGCGCGCGCGTGCGCAGTTCCTCGTCGGGAATCTCGAACGGGCTCCCGAGATCGGTGACCGGTTGATCGGCTGCCGTCGTCACGCCGCTAGCCTTCGTTGCCCGCGTCGGACCACTGACTGACATTGATGTGGCTGACGATCACCCCGCCGCCGGGGTGCTTAATCGGCGCGACATGCATGGAGAACCAGCGTCGTTCCTGCGCAGAGTGACAGGGGTACTCCATCGCAAACGCGTCGCGCCGCCCCTCGAGCACGGCACGGATGCCATCCAGTGCGGTCCGTCCTCCGGGGCTGTCGACGCCCGAGCCGTCATCGCACGCATCGAGATAGTTGGATCCCACGCCCGAGGCTTTAAGGTCGGGGTCGCCGTTGGCGGCGGCGAACTCGCGCCAGGCGCGATTCACGAGTGTGATGACACCGTTCGGATCGAGCACGGCAACATGCTCCGGCAGCGAGTCGAGCACGGCCTGCATGCGCTCGATATCGTAGAGCGTGGTGATGTCGACAAAGGTCGCGACCGCGCCGCGCGCGTCGCCCGGGCGCACCGCGTAAGGCAGGACGCGCGCGAGATAGACGCGCCCGTTGGCGGCGTGGATCTCGCGCTGGAGCATCTCGCCGCTGTCGACGGTGCGATGCAGCTCGTCGATGAAGGGCGGATACTGCAGCAGGTTCGCGAAATCGTCGATCGGCCGCCCGAGATCCCCGTTGCGGATCTTGAACAGACTGGTCGCCTCGGGCGTGAAGCGGGTCAGACGCAGCGCCGAATCCACGAAGACCGTGGCGATGGCGGCAGCCTTCGCCATGCTGTCGAGGTCGGCATTGAGCCGATTGAGGATCTCGATCTTCTCTTGGTTCTCGGCGTTGACGGTATAGAGCTCCTCGTTGACCGATTGGAGTTCCTCGTTGGAGCTTTGCAACTCTTCGTTGGAGGCCATCAGCTCCTCGTTGGTGGCCTGCAGCTCTTCGTTGGCGGTCTCGAGCTCCTCGATCGTCGCCTGTAGGCTTTCGCGCGTCGCGCCGAGTTCGCGCTCGAGCGTTTCCATGCGCTGGATGGTCTCGCGATCGATGTTGATCGTCTCCATGCCGGCCGCATTCGCGAGCGTCTCGATCGGCTCGGGCTCGGGCTCGGGCTCGAACGACAGCAGCAGATGCGACTCGCCCTGGATCACGTCGAACGGTCTCACCACCAGACGCAGCCGCCGCGAGGTGCCGTCCGGATGTCCGACGGTCAGGATATCCGAGCGCAAGGGTGTGGCACTGCGCGTGGCCTTGTGCAGCAGTGCCTGGGCGACCGAGGCGAGCGGGGCCGCGAGCAGCTTGGCGACATCCAGGGTGGCGCTGCCCTCGGAGATACGCAGATAGTCGCCGACCTCGCCGAAGACATGGAGCAGCTCGAACCGATTGCTGAGCAAGAGGCTGGCCGGCGCATAGCCGCGCAGCAGGATCGATTGTCCGGCATCGATGACGGCGGCATCGCTGGTGAGCTTATGACCGTGGCGGCCGAGCCGCCGCCCCGGGGCGCTGGCGGCACGCGGGGCGAGCGGGGTATTCGCCAGATCCAGGGGCAGCGACACATGGCGCAGAATCCGGTAGATCTTGTGCTTGGAGCTCACGGCGGAGAAATCCGACTGCAGCTCGGCCAGGGTCTCGCTCGGCCCCAGGAAGAGGAAGCCGCCCGGCGCCAACGCGTACTGGATGCGGCGCAGCGCGCGCTCCTGGGCCTGGGTGCGGAAATAGATCAAGAGGTTGCGGCACGAGACCAGATCCATCCGCGTGAAGGGCGGATCTTCGAGCAGATTGTGCTTGGCGAAGACGATGCTTTGGCGGATCTCGTTTTTGACGACGAAGTGGTTCCCGCGCTTGTAGAAGAAGCGTTCGAGCCGTTCCGGGGAGAGCTCCGCCGTGATTGCCTCGGAGAAGACCCCGGCCCCGCCGACCTCGACGTTCTGCTGCTCCACGTCGGTCGCGAAGAGCTTGAAGTTCGGCCAGCGGCGCGCGCGATCGAAGGCCTCGGCAAATAGGATCGCCAGACTGTAGGCCTCCTCCCCGGTGGACGCGCCCGCCACCCAGACCCGGATCGGTTGGTTCTCGCCGCGTTCCGCAACGATGGTCTTCACCACCGTCTCGGCCAGGATGTCGAAGGTCTCCGGATCGCGGAAGAAGCTGGTCACCGGGATTAGCATCTCGCGGCGCAGGACCGCCAGCTCGCCGCGATCGTTGTCGAGCAGCCGGACATAGTTGGCCAGATCCGGGGTGTGCCGGACCTGCATGCGCCGCTCGATCCGGCGCATCACGGTGGCCGGTTTGTATTCTCGGAAGTTGATGCCGCCTTGGTGTTGCAGCAGGTGCATCGTCTCCTCGAAGGCGTCGTCCTTGTCGATGCCCAAGGCGCGCCCGTCGGGCTGGACCTTGGCTCGGGGGATCTGATGGATGTGCTCGACGATGCGCGGACCCAGTGCGTCCGGCGCAAGGATGGCGTCGACCAGGCCGGTGGCGATCGCACTGCGCGGCATGCCGTCGAATTTGGCCGACTCAGGTTCTTGGGCGAGCAGCAGACCTCCGGCGTCGTTGATGGCGACGGCGCCGCGTGTGCCGTCGGATCCGGTTCCGGAGAGCACCACGCCGATGGCGTGCTTGCCGAACTCCTTGGCCACGGACGTAAAAAAAAGGTCGATCGGCAGGGTGAGTCCGCGTGGGTTCTTCGGTGTCAGGCGCAGGGCGTCGCCCGAGACGCTCATCATGCTCGCAGGCGGGATCAGATGGACGCGGTCGGGCTCGATGCGCATCTCGTGCTCGACCGTCACGACGGGCATTGCGGTGTGGCGGCCGAGCAGATTGGCCATCATGCTCTTGTGATCCGGCGAGAGATGCTGGATCACCACGTAAGCGGCGCCGAGATCGGTCGGCAAGGACTGAAAAAAACGCTCCAAGGCATCGAGACCGCCGGCCGACGCGCCGATGGCCACCACATAGCCGTGGAACTGCCCCGTGCGCCCCGGCTCGCCCTGCGGCTGCTCGGCTTCGATCACCTTCGACATGATGGATTCCTATGGCTCCTGCGCGGCCGGGTCGCGGATGCCCCGGCCAGCTCGGCTCAGAGGCCCCGATCGACGCAACGGGGGATTCAAGGCGACCCTGCAATGTCCGAGGTCAGGTCGCGCCGACGGATGAAGTATATACCGAGCGCACGTCGGTTTTCCGCAGCATTGCGCGCCCCGCACACGCCGGGCCGGTGTTGCGCCTCCCCGGCGCGCCTTGTCCCGATGCACCCTGCTTTCCGAAGAACAACGTGCGCTGTGCGCTCGGCATCGCCGAGGCGGTCGCACACGATTGCGGCGAGGCTCGGATTGATCCAGCAGGTCCGACACACGAGTCTCGGGTTGCCCGGGGCCGAGCGGCGGTTCACGCGCGTGAAGAATCTCCGGGTGAACGAGGCCCTTGACGCGTCGGCTCAAGCAGTTCGCGCGCCAGATCACGCTCTTCACCTATGCCCCGCCCATGCAGGCCGTCTTCCACACCGACGGCTTGGATCTCGATGCCTGGGGGCTAATCCTTGGGCTCTCGGTCTTCGCCTTCTTCGCGATGGTGATCGAGAAGGGCATCCTGCGGCGTCTCGGGATCGAGCGCATGTAACCCGGCTCTTCTCGCGTCGTGTACACTTGCCTGCAACCAACGACGCAGTAGAATCCAACGACACCAGCCTGGAAAGCACAACCGGAGCAGGCCGATGAACCCCTTGCTGCATATCGACCCGGACGACCCCTATCCCGAGAGCGACGGACAGCCGATGGCGGACAACACCGAGCAGTACGAGTGGATCGTCAAGATCAAGGAAAACCTGGAGATTCTCTTTGCCGACCGCCCGGATGTCTTCATCGCCGGCGACCTGCTTTGGTATCCGGTGCCGGATCGGCGCGAGACCGGGCCGATCGCCCCGGACGTGCTGGTTGCCTTCGGCCGTCCGAAAGGGCGGCGCGGCTCCTACCGACAGTGGGAGGAGGACGGGATCGCGCCTCAGGTCGTGTTCGAGATCCTTTCGCCGTCCAACAGCGCCAAGGAGATGGCGGACAAGCTGGCCTTCTACGATCACTACGGTGTCGAGGAGTATTACCTCTACGATCCCGACACGAACCGGCTCGAGATCTGGATGCGGCGTCGGATCGACGATGGCGCGTCGCGGTTGGCCTCGCAATCCCATGTGCGCGGTTGGACGAGCCCGCGTCTGGGCGTTCGCTTTGCCGTCACGCCCGAGACGCTGGAGTTGTTCAATCCGTCCGGACGCCCGTTTTTGACCTCCATCGAGCTGGTGCGACGGGCCGATGCGGAGCAGGCACGCGCCCTCGAGGAATCTGCGCGTGCAGCGCAGGAAGCCGCGAGGGCGGAGCAGGAAGCGGAACGCGCCCGACAGGCCGACGCGCGGGCGAACAAGGAAGCGGCGCGTGCCGAGCGTTTGGCCGAGCGGTTACGTGCCTTGGGAGTCGACCCGGACGCGGAGCCGGAGTAGGGGCGTGTGCCCCCGCCTTTCGGTGATCGGCGGTTCGGCGACGCCGCAGAGTCGATGCTGGACGGGCCGAGCCCCCGTCAGGTTTGCCGGTCGGCCACGCGCAGCATCTCCTTGAGCCGTTCCAATTCTTCCCGGGCCTGAACCTGCTCGGTCACGTCGTACTGAACGCCGAGGAAATAGATCAGCTTGCCTTGCCGATCGTACAAGGGACGAATGGAGAATCGGTTGTAGAAGAGCGTCCCGTCCTTGCGATAGTTGCGCAGCGTGACCGTGGTCCGCTTGTGCTCGCGGATCGCCTCGCGCACCTTCTCCAAACCTTCTTGGTCGCGGTCTTGGCCCTGGAGGATGCGGCAGTTGTGCCCGACAATCTCCTCGCGGCTGTAGCCCGTGATCAGCTCGAATGCCTCGTTGGCATAGACGATCGGGTTGTCATCTTGATCCGGATCCGAGAGTGTGATCCCGTTGATCGAGGTATCGAGGATCTGCGACAACACGAAGGGGATCAGATCCGCATCTTTGTCGGCGACGAAATCCATGGCGTGCTCTTTGGTGTTGGTTCGGATTGCCAGAGGTTAGAGCCTTTCCGGACGAGCGGCAACAGGACCGGTCGGAATGCATTTCCGATCAACCGCCAAACGCCGACCACCCCACGGCGAGACCGACCAGGAGCAGTATCGCCAAGGCGGACTCCCACCGCATCAGCCTAGCCTCGGCCTGCCGCGCGAGTGCGCTTGGAGACGCGTTCGACGCGACGCTCATGAGGGCGTCCAGGATCGCGTCGCGCCAACCCGGCAGTCGTATCAGCGCGATTCGGCGCAGGTCGCCGCGGATGGTGCGCATGGTGCGCATCCGTTCAAGCACCGAGGACAGCGACGCGAGCCAACCGATCCAGATGGCTCCGGCGAGCGCTGCGGCCGCGACAACCGAGCTGAAGGACCAAGGGGGCGGGTCGGCCTGAATCGGCGACCACAGGCCGGTCGGCGGGTATCCGAGCAGGCTTGTCGCCGCACCGACGGATGCAGCGACAAGGAGGCAAGCGCCGAGGGCCATCCGGCTGCTCCGATGCCTTGACCGACTCGGGTGACCGTCATGCAGCGCCATCCCCGCGGCAAGCCGACCGAGCAGAAGTGCGACTGTAATCGACGGCCACCAGAGATCAATGACGGTCGGGGATCCCACATCCATCCAGACCGCGAAGACCGGCAGAGGGGCAAGCACCATCAGCACCATGGCGAGCCAGGCCATGGCCATGCGCAGCGCCCGATGGCGGGTCCGGCCGGCGTCATCGAGCAGCACCAGTGCGGCCAGCGCGAGACCCGATTGCAGCGCGACCATGGGCAAGAGTGCCGCGATGGCGGCACCCGACTCGGGCCGTTGCAGCGCGGCCGCGAGCGCCCACAGCCATTGCGCCGTCAACGCCATCAGAACACTGCCCGCAAGCGCGCGTTGCCCTGTCCTCGAAAAGCCCGTGATCAGGGCATAGGCTGCGGTCGCGAATGCCAACCAGTGGAGCGCTACCCCCATGCTCGTCCAGGCAATCTCGCCCAAAGGCAGAAGACGCAGCCAGCCGAGCAGACCGGCTGCGGCCGCGAAGGCGATCACCGCGACGCGCA
Organism: Thiocapsa rosea; assembly: GCF_003634315.1. Taxonomy (NCBI): domain Bacteria; kingdom Pseudomonadati; phylum Pseudomonadota; class Gammaproteobacteria; order Chromatiales; family Chromatiaceae; genus Thiocapsa; species Thiocapsa rosea. The sequence continues at coordinate 1,143,480 of NZ_RBXL01000001.1, read as the reverse complement.
CGGCCGGTGTCGTCGACCCGAACGCGGGCAACAGCCACGGATGCACACCGAGCACGCCGGCCTTCACCCCGAATCCGAGCGTCATGAGGGCCAGGACGAATGTCGGGTTGTCGAGCGCCGCAACCGCCCCGCGCAGATCGGCGAAGGAGGTCCCGCCGGCCGCATGGGCGAGGATCAAGAACAGCTCGAACAGCAGCAGGTCACTGAGCACGAGCAGGATGACCAGCCGTCGGCCGGCCGCGCGCGCCGCGCGCGGTGCAGCCTGCAGGATCAGCGCGTAAACCGCATAGCCCGCCAGCGTCCCGGCGGCGAACCACATGAGCCCCTCGTCCGCCAAGGCGAGGGCAAAGCAGGAGCCCATCGCTAGCAGCGCCGGCAAGGCCGAACGCCGTTCGCCGACATCGCCCGGTCGTCCACCGACCATCAGCGCGCCCGCGATCAGCCACAGCAGCGCCGTCGTCGCCAAAAAGACCCGTCCGGTCGCATCGAGTGCCAGCCCGCTCCCCAGCAGTGTCTCGGGTAGGGACAGCGTCAGGTCGGGGACAAGCAGTGCAACGGCCAGCGCGGGCGCGGCCGACCAAGGCAGAAGCCGGATTGCCGACGGCCGTGCCGCGCGAATCGCCCACAGCGACGCGGCGAGGAAGGGCCAAGCCAGGGCGAACAGCACCGCCGACTGAAGGAGTCCCGCGCTCACGGTCGCCTGAACTCCTGCTCCGCGATGAAGCGTGCCCACTCCAGCGGACTGAAGGGCATCGCCGCGAAGAGCCCCGCCAGGACGGCGGCCAGCGCCGTGATCAGGGGCGGCCACAAGAGCGCGCGTGCGGTCTCGCGTCGCCCGAATTCCCGCTCCTCCGGCCAGGTCGCGGGCGGCTCGCGGAACCAGGCGGCATGGAGGATCGGCAGGAAATAGGCGGCATTGAGCAGGCTGCTCGCCGCCAAGACCACCAGCACCCAATGTTGGCCCGCATCCAAGGCCCCCA